>NZ_CP159358.1:2400000-3000000 GCF_040500475.1 Bacillus sp. Bos-x628
TCGAATCGAGGTGACATTAGATCATGATTTGGAATTCGGTGTACCTGATGAAAACGAGTATGATTCGGCAGCTTCACTAGGTCATCAAGCATTTATGAAAAGCAGGTATGCCTTAGACCCTTTTTTAGACCAAAGGGTTGTCCAGTATTTTTATCAGGAATGGATGAGAAATAATTTATATGGACGCGCAGATATCAATCTAGTGGCAAAGTTGAATGGTGAAGTAGTTGGTTTGATTCAAGGGATGACAAAGGGCGATGAGATGGCGCTTGAGCTTTTTGCCATTAGACCGGATGTTCGAGGGAGAGGAATTGGAAAAAGACTGTTTGTAGAGATAATGAAGTTATCTTATGACAGAGGGCATCATTTCATTTCTGCTGGAACACAGCTTCATAACATCTCAGCCATACAGCTATACGAGAAGATGGGATTTAAGACAATGAATGCTTTTCTGTATTATCATGTATGGCCAAAAAAAGGGGAGGGGTAAGATGGCACATTTTTACATTGGGGAGCGCAAAGTGGGTGATGATGCACCTGTCTTTATTATTGCAGAGGCAGGGATTAACCATGACGGAAAACTGGATCAGGCGCTTGCTTTGATAGATGTGGCGAAAGAGGCGGGTGCCGATGCTGTGAAATTTCAAATGTTTCAGGCAGATCGGATGTATCAAAGAGAACCTGGCTTATATAAAACAGCCAAAGGAGAAGAAGTCTCTATTTTTACTTTGGTGGAACAAATGGAGCTGCCGCCAGATTGGCTGCCAGTCTTATTAAAACACTGTCAAGAAAAGGGGCTTATTTTTTTAAGTACAGTGTGTGACGAAGAATCTGCGGACGTTTTGAATCAAACAAATCCGTTCGCTTTTAAACTGGCATCCTATGAAATCAATCATGTACCCCTTCTGCGTCACATAGCTGCATATCAAAAGCCCATTATTTTCTCTACAGCTGGGGCAACGATTGCAGATGTTCATGAAGCATATGAAACGATTACCAGCCAGCAAAATAAACAAGTAGCTATTATGCATTGTGTAGCGAAGTACCCAGCCCCAAAGGAATACACAAACCTTCGTGTACTTCAAACCTTAACTTTGGCTTTTCCTGAGGCAGTCATTGGCTTTTCCGATCATAGTGAGCATCCAACTGAAGCACCTGTTGCGGCAGTGCAGCTTGGGGCTGCGATTATCGAAAAACATTTTACGATTGATAAAACTTTACCTGGAGCAGATCATTCTTTTGCGCTGAGCCCTGAAGAATTAAAAGAAATGGTTCAGCACATTCGAGTAGCGGAGAAACAGCGCAGTCAAACAACGACAAGCACTTGTTCTGTGTCAGAGGAGCTACTTGGTAGCTCTTTTAAAAGGACAACAGCTATTGAAGGTCAAATTCGCAATTTTGCGTATCGAGGGATTTTTACAACAAAGGACATCACAAAGGGAGAGACACTTACACTAGAAAATCTAGCGGTTTTGCGCCCAGGACAAAAAAGCCAAGGACTGCACCCGCGATACATGACAGTATTACTTGGAGCAAAAGCGACGAGAGATATTCCAGCTCATTCAGGGGTTTCGTGGAAAGACGTGCTTACGCAGGAGTCCCAAGATGATGACTGATGTGCTGTTTGTGATACAAGCTAGGATGGGGTCTACGAGACTGCCAAAAAAGGTGATGAAATCTATAGGCGGCATGGCACTTATTGATTTGATTGTTGAGCGGGTAAAGCAATCAGGTCATTACAATAAAAAAACGCAAAACCTTATCATTGCAACAACGGTAGAGGCAGAAGATGACCGGCTAGCCCATTATTGTATGTCAAAAGGCTACAAAGTTTTTCGAGGCAGTGAGACAGACGTATTACACCGATTTTCGCACATTGTACGTCAGTTTGAACCGCATACGGTTGTACGTTTGACAGGGGATAACCCATTCATAGATCCGACACTTTTGTCGAAAATGATTGAAAAACATATGCAGGAGCATGCTGATTACACATACACGAGCGGTACACCACTCGGTATTTCCGGGGAAATGATTTATGCCCCTATTTTAAATGAAATCGACAAATTTCCACTCACTCAGGCGGAGCGTGAACATGTCACGCTGTATATTAGGAAGCATCCGGAGCAATTTCACCACCAATTATTCACACCGCCCAAAGAACTTGCATATCCTACTTATCGATTCACAATTGACACTGAAGAAGACTATGTATTTGCGACCCGTTTGTTTGAGAAAGCAGGTGGTTCAGTTTCTGTGTCGTGCGCTGAGCTAATATTAATCTGTGAACAGGACCCAGAGATTGTTCGTTTAAACCAGTTTGTCAGACAGAAGGATGCTGAATGAACAAAAAAATCATGATTGTTGTATATGGTGGATTTTTACGAGGTATGGGGCATGTCGTCAGAATGAAACGTTTAGCAAAGGAACTACTGCAAGAAGGGAACCAACTCTTTTTCTATACAAACGAGCAAGTATGTGTGGAAATGCTTTCGCATCCAGAGTGGCACGTTGTCAAGGTTCAGGAAGCAAATGCTCTTTTTGAGTTACAGCAAGCAATAGGAGTGATTGGACCAAATCTTTTGCTCATTGATGTACTTGAATACGACCTTAAGACCCTTCAAATGATCAAGGCTTCTTGTGGCTCTGTAAGGCTGGTCTTATTTGAGGAAAAGAGAGAAGAAGCCTGTCAACTTGCTGATGTAGTGGTGAATGGCATTTATGGTGGTCTTGAGCAACAGCATATCCAAGTGAACGGCACAGAACATTTCAGTGGAACGTCTTATTTATTGTTAGATCATGAGATATGTAAATTGAAAGACACGTATGAGGTTCGAAAAGAATGCAAAAAGGTTGTCATTAGCCTTGGGGGCAGTGATCCACGTGGTTTATTGTCAAAGGTTGTATCTGCACTCATATCCACAAATCATTTAAATATTCTAGCAGTTTCAGGAAGTGCTTCTCAAACAAATGAACAAGAAGAGACAGAACATATTCAGTTTATTCGCCATACAGATCAATTATCAACACGCCTTTGGGAAGCCGATTTGGCACTGGTTGCAGGTGGCATGACTTTATATGAGGCTGTTTGTATCGGGGTTCCTTGCATTGTGCTCTCGCAAGTAGACCATCAAGCGGTTACGGCTAGCCGTTTTGCGAAAAAGGGAGCGTGTTTTCATCTTGGATTAGGTGATCGTGTTGATGAGAAGGACATTTTACAAGCTGTTCAGAAACTGTCTAACAGCTACTTTCTTCGTAAAAGCATTCATCTCAATGGACGTACACTGATTGATGGAAAAGGAATTAAACGAGTCAAAAACATTCTTATAAACCTCATGAATCATCACCAAAAAGAACATAAGGATGTGTAGTGATGAAAGGAGTTATTTTAGCAGGCGGAAAGGGATCGCGCCTAGCGCCATTAACCAATATTATCAATAAAC
This sequence comes from Bacillus sp. Bos-x628, assembly GCF_040500475.1. Classification (GTDB taxonomy): domain Bacteria; phylum Bacillota; class Bacilli; order Bacillales; family Bacillaceae; genus Bacillus; species Bacillus maqinnsis. The sequence continues at coordinate 2,403,444 of NZ_CP159358.1, forward strand.
ACTTGTTGCCGGTTGGCCCATATCCGATGATCTATTGGTCATTGTTCAAGCTGAAAGAGGCAGGTATATTAGACGTCATGCTCATTTCACAGGAAGAACAAATCCCGCAGTTTCAAAAGTTGCTTAAAGGTGATCAAGAACTCGGAATGAACATTGTCTATCAAGTACAGCCGGAAGCGTCGGGCATTTCTGACGGTTTATCCTATGCAAAGCCATTTGTGACAGGTGAAAAGTTTGTGCTTATGCTCGGTGATAATGTATTTGAGGATTCGTTAATTCCTTTTGTTGAAGCTTTTAAAAAACAAGAGAGCGGGGCAAAGGTGCTCCTAAAAGAAGTGGAAGATCCGAAGCGATTTGGCATTGCAGAAATTGATGAAGTGCATCATCGTATTTTATCAATAGAGGAAAAGCCGGAGCATCCGCGTTCATCGTATTGTGTCACAGGCATTTATTTTTATGACCAAGAAGTCTTTCAATATATTGAAAAAATTTCGCCGTCAGACCGAGGCGAATTAGAAATTACAGACGTGAATAATCTCTATATCTCAAATAGCCAACTGACCTATGATATGTTAAATGGGTGGTGGATTGATGCGGGAACACATGAGTCCCTGCACCTGGCATCTATGAAAATGTTTAAAACCATTAAGAAAAAAGAAGAATAAGAGGGATACGTATGACGAAGTCTTATTTAATTACAGGCGGAGCAGGATTTATTGGTCTGAATTTCGTGAAGCTAATGCTTCAGGAATCAGATGTCCGGCTCACAGTATTTGATAAATTAACCTATGCCAGTCATCCAGATGAGATGGATTCATTATCAGCATTGTCTCATTTTCGTTTTATTCAAGGAGACATCACACAGGAGCATGAGTTGAATCAAGTCTTTGATGAAACCTATGATGCGATCATCCATTTTGCAGCAGAGTCGCATGTCGATCGCAGTATTGAGTCGGCAGAACCTTTTATCCAAACAAATGTCCTTGGCACGTATCGTATTTTAGAAGCTGTCTTAAAAGGAAAAGCGAAAAAACTGATCCATATTTCAACAGATGAAGTGTACGGAGATCTGGAGCTGAATGACCCTGCTTTCACAGAACAAACACCACTCTCACCGAATAATCCTTATTCAGCAAGTAAGGCGAGTTCCGACCTGCTTGTGAAATCTTATATCCACACACATCAATTACCCGCAATGATTACGCGATGCAGCAACAACTATGGGCCTTATCAGCACGAAGAGAAACTAATACCAACCATTGTACGAAAAGCATTAAATGGAGAAAAAATTCCGATTTATGGAGACGGCCAGCAGATTCGTGATTGGCTGTATGTGAAGGATCATGCTAGGGCCGTGAAACTGATATTGGAAAAAGGGACAGCCGGAGAGGTGTACAATATTGGCGGCGGCAACGAGAAGACGAATCTCGACTTAACGAAAACCATTCTAACAAGCCTCGGTATCAGTCATGACCAAATTTCGTTTATTCAAGATCGAAAAGGGCATGACAGACGCTATGCGATTGATGCCAGTAAGCTAAAAAAAGAGCTCGGCTGGGCACAAGCTACTTCATTTGAAAAAGGTATTGAAAAAACGATCAGTTGGTATCGTGCCAAATTCGATCAGAGCGAAGAAGGGTGACGGATGAAGGTTTTAATCACCGGTGCAGGCGGTCAATTAGGGAAGGAATTGAGCAAACAGCTTAAGGAAAAAGATATGAGCGTTATTTCATTAACAAGGAGTATGCTCAATATCACTGATCAACAAGCGGTTAGACATGCAATGAGACATTACCGACCCGACATTGTCGTCAGTGCGGCTGCATATACATCAGTTGATCAATGTGAAACAGAAACAGAAAAAGCCTATCTCGTCAACGGGATTGGTGCATACTACACAGCTTTGGAAGCAAAGCAGGTGGGGGCAGATGTATTACACGTCAGTACAGATTATGTCTTTGATGGTCAAAAGGGCGCTCCTTATCAGGTTGATGATCAAGCTGATCCCCAAACCATATATGGAAAGAGCAAAAAGCTTGGAGAGGAATTGATTCGGCTTGTGTCAGACGAAGTGAAAATCATACGTACCTCATGGCTGTATGGACATGGAGGACACAATTTTGTAAATACCATACTTCGGCTGGCTGAAACAAAAGATCATGTACGCGTAGTGAATGATCAGTTTGGCTCTCCAACCTATACAAAGGATGTAGCAGAGGCTTTGATTCATTTATTTGATCAGGCATCTGGCATTTATCATGTCAGTAATCGGGAGAGCTGCTCTTGGTTTGAATTTGCAAAAGAAATTGTTGCAAGGAGCGGACGATCTACAACCATTGAACCGATTTCCACCGAGGAGTATGGCTTCCAAACACCTCGTCCAGCGTATTCTGTGTTAGACCTTCAAGCGATTGAGGCCACAGGCTGGCAGCCGAGACATTGGAAGGAGGCACTTCAAGAGTATTTGCAGAAAGAAGGGAGATGGCATCAACATGATTGATGGTGTGCAAATCAAAAAACTAATCAAGCATTGCGATGATCGAGGCTTTTTCGCAGAACTCATTCGAGATGATGAACCGATGCTCAAGCGCTTTGGGCAGGCTTCATGGTCAAAAAGCTATCCAGGTGTGATTAAAGCGTTCCATTATCACGAAAAACAAGATGACGTGTGGTTTTTTCCAGCAGGGCATGCACAGGTTGTTTTATACGATTTGCGAGAGGGATCAGCCACAAATGGTCAAACGGATGTTTATTATATGGGTGAAGACAATCCGATGCTACTTCTCATTCCAAAGGGTGTCGCACATGGCTATCGTGTACTAGGAGAGACGCCGCTGCAAATTGTTTATTTTACAACAGAATCCTATGACCCGAAAAACCCAGATGAAAAGAGAATCGCTTGGAATGATGAGACGATCGGATTTAATTGGGAAACGACGTTTAAATAAGAGAGAAAGGACCTTTCGCAGGAGAAAGGTCTTGTTCATGTTGATTTGACTCCTGACTATGAAGTGAAATGAATCTAGGTGTTTCTTGAGCGATGGTTTGATTGATGAACAGAACGTGAAAGCTCGCGCTTGTAACTGCTTAAGCTAATGATAAAACCTACAAAGGTAATCAGCGCACAAAGAAGCCCGACTGTATGATATCCAAAGTGAACATAGACTAGTCCCATAAGTGCTGAACCGAGCATGACCGCAAGATTGGAGGCAAGGCTATAAAAAGCCATGATCTTCCCGCGGTACGTTTGAGAACATTCACTCAAAATTGTGCTCAGCAATGTGACCGATAAACTTTGCATAGCACCCCAAATCAATAGCGCAAAAATCAAGAATATCCATGAAAAAGGCGCATAGGGAAGTAAGGCTAAAACAATCGTCATTCCACCGAGGACCATAAATAGAGACCGTGTTTTTCCAAAAAAATCTGCTAGCTTACCAGTAAAGACGCTCATTGAAAAGCCAATGCCATATACCATGATGAGGAGTCCTGCTGATGATTGTCCTCCCTCAAACAGACTTTGCAAATAGGTTCCTAAAAATGAGTACATGCCATAAAATCCAAGCATATTACAGAATGTCACTGTCAGATAGGCCGGTACTCGTTCAATGTTCAATGCATGCCATAACGAGCCTGTTTTCTCCCTAGATTCGGCGACAGATGTATCTGATTTGGTCACTTGTTTTCGTGATTCAAGGATGACGAGCAGCAGGACAACAAGACTCATGATAGCGAAAATCCAAAACGTCCAGCGCCAGTTCAGATTTTGACCGATAAAGGCTCCGATTGGTACACCAAGGACAAGAGAAAGAGACCAGCTCGACACAATGAGTCCCATCACTTTGCCTCGATATTGGTAAGGAACCCTGTCGCCCACAAGAGCATAAGCCGTTGGCACAAATACACCAGTCGCCAGCCCAGATATGGCTCGACCAGCAAAAAACACCGCCAAATTAGGTGCAGCAGCGCACATAATGGTTCCAATTAAAAAGAAAGAAAGTCCGACCACTAAACACAGTAAATGGGTGATCTCAATGGTGAGATGGCCAAGTGATGCACCGCCGGCATTCCCGCTAGTAAAGGCAGAATGACTTAATGTAGATGCGAGTGTCGACGCTTCATGTGCCAGCATCATTGTGCGGTAAAACGTTAATGCAAAAATGGCAATAGGGAAGTTCTCATGATGAGATCACCTATCTAAACGATTACATAAAAAGGCTTCGGATGGACCCGAAGCCTTCAGAGCTTATCAAACATGAAAATAAGACGCCAGCTGCTCGTTTGCTAATCGGTTACCGACAAAGAAGGAACCAAATTCGCCGTAGCGTGCACTGACTTCATCAAAACGCATTTCATACACTAGTTTTTTGAACTGAAGGACATCGTCAGAGAAAAGTGTGACGCCCCATTCGTAATCATCAAAACCGACAGAGCCTGTAATGATCTGTTTCACTTTTCCAGCATAGCTTCTGCCAATTAAGCCATGGCTTCTCATCAGGGATTTACGTTCATCCATAGAGAGCATGTACCAGTTGTCATTGCCAGAACGTCTTTTATCCATTGGATAGAAGCACACGTATTGAGAAGAAGGAAGCTCTGGGTATAGACGCGCACGTACATGAGGGTTCTCGTAAGGATCTCCGCCATCTCCGCCTCCTGCTAAGTAGTTGCTGAGCTCAACAACTGAAACGTACGAATAAGCTGGGATCGTAAACTCTGCTAGTCGTGTCTTGTTGAATTCAAGTTCAATTTCACCCAGTTCTTCCATGGTTGGACGCAAAATCATGAGCATAATATCTGCTTTTTGGCCGACAATACTATAGATTGTTTGGCTTCCAGCTTTATCATGCTCAGCTGTTTTCCATTTTTCTAATAGACCTGTGAACTCATGAAGAATCGCTTGGTGCTCATCACTTGTCAGCAGCTTCCAAGCTGTCCAGTCAATGGTTCTAAAATCATGCAGCGCATACCACCCGTCTAGTGTTTGAGCTGCTTCATTTGTTGTATGTTGTTCGCTCATTTCTTTCACTCCTATTTACAGTTTTCCATCTGTTCCAACTATAACATAGATTGTCCAAATGGAGATGTGATCAAAACTTGAACGACAAAAACAGCTTTTATGGAAATTGATTAAATTAGTTTGAAAAATAAGAATTTAAATTGTAAGCGCTATAATGTAAGTTGGTAGTTTGAATTTATGTGGAAGAAGAGTATGCTTAAAAGAGAACGCTTTTTTTGTAAAATCAAGGAGGGTATATAAGTGGCAGATATTTTTTCAACAGTTCAGGAAAAGGTTGCAGGTAAAGGAGTAAAGATCGTTTTTCCTGAGGGAATGGACGAACGCATTTTAACAGCGGTTCACAAACTTGCAGATGGTAAAGTATTACAGCCGATTGTGATCGGTAAAAAGCAGGAAGTCGAAGCAAAAGCAAAAGAATTAGGTCTTACACTGAATGGTGTTGACGTGTATGATCCTCATACATATGAAGATTTTGAAGAGCTTGTCCAAGCTTTCGTTGAAAGACGTAAAGGAAAAGCAACAGAAGAACAGGCGAGAAAAGCATTACTTGATGAAAACTATTTCGGTACAATGCTTGTGTATAAAGGTCTTGCAGACGGTCTTGTGAGCGGTGCAGCACATTCAACTGCTGACACAGTGCGCCCAGCACTTCAAATCATTAAAACTAAAGAAGGCGTGAAGAAAACATCTGGCGTCTTCATCATGGCTCGCGGCGAAGAGCAATATGTGTTTGCTGATTGTGCCATCAACATTGCACCAGATAGCCAAGATCTTGCTGAGATTGCGATCGAAAGTGCCAACACAGCGAAAATGTTTGACATTGAACCGCGTGTGGCGATGCTTAGCTTCTCAACAAAAGGCTCAGCTAAATCTGACGAAACAGAAAAAGTATCAGAAGCGGTTCGCATCGCAAAAGAAAAAGCACCTGAGCTTGTACTTGATGGAGAATTCCAATTCGATGCAGCTTTCGTTCCGTCTGTTGCAGCGAAAAAAGCACCAGACTCTGTCATCAAAGGGGACGCAAACGTATTTGTTTTCCCAAGCCTAGAAGCTGGAAATATTGGCTACAAAATTGCACAGCGCTTAGGTAACTTTGAAGCTGTAGGTCCAATTTTACAAGGCTTAAATCAACCAGTAAATGATCTTTCAAGAGGCTGTAATGCTGAAGATGTTTACAACCTTGCGCTGATCACAGCGGCTCAAGCGATATAATATAGAGGTCAAAAAACCTGTAAAAACAGTTAGTTTCGAGAAAATTTGAAACTAACTGTTTTTTTATGCCTGAAAATACAGGGAGAATAGACGTGTGTCACCTAGATTAATAAAAGAAAATACACCATTAATAGGTATAAAAACCCAATACATATGATTCATTTTCATTGAATTCGTGTTCAGTTCCATCTCTCATACGCTAAAAAATGGTAGAATAGGTAAGGATAATGGAGGAATAGAGGTGTATGACAATATCTGGAGCAATGATGATAGAATATACAACGGCTTTGTATTCGTTAAAGGCAGATATATCCTTGAAAAAAGAGCAAATCATAGAACTCAAAATGTGCCGCAAAGAAGTAAAAGCGGCAAAAGCATTCCTGTCGGATGCTAATCATATAATCACTCAACCGGATCTTACATCACATACATGGTTTGGAAGGTTAGCAGATACATTTGATGACCTTCGGGATGAGATGACATCTGCCAGTCAAGAGATAAAGAGTACACAGCTCAATAATCTATTGAATCAAATTGATGACAAAATGAATGACCTAATATCAGGTATCCAATCCTTAGAGAATGAGATTCGATCAGTCGAAAGTAAAATAGAGAAAGAGAAGCAAAAACAAATGGAAGAAAAAAGAGGTAATTAATATGAGCGGAGAAATCAAAATAGATGCCAGTCATGTCAAACGAGCATTGAACAATGCCGAACAGGCAGCCTCTCAAATGAAATCATCACTTCCAAAAACCATCAAAGGGAAAAACCAGCTCTCAACAACAGACAAAATCGAAGTGATCAATCAGCAGTTGAATGAATTAATTACATCATATATAGAAATTCTTCAGAAACAGCTTGTACAAACAGAACAAGCCGTCGACACCATGATTGAAACCGATAAAGCGCTTGCGTCTGCCAGTAAAAGAAAGTAAAGGAGAACGAAATGAAAACCCTTGACGCCTATGCGCTGACAAACGGAATTGACAAGACGCTTGATGCGTTAAATCAACAATCACAAAACATCAAATCCCTTGAAATACAAATCAATCAAATCATCTCACTAGATGGCGCACTAAAGGGCGAGGCTGGTGAAGCCATTCAAGCGTTTTACGAAGAGTGTCATATCCCCTTTTTGCAATTCTTTCAGGTCGTCATTGAAGAATACACCTGTGCGCTAAAAAAGACAAAGCAGGCTCTCCATGCACTTGAATCAAACCCGAATGGCTTTATCTCTCAATCATTTATTGAACACGAGCTTGACCAAGGGTTAAAAAAAGCTGAACGGACCATTTCTGATATCGTATCAGATGTAAATCAAGCCCTCGGCAGGGTCAGCCATATTGTGCATTTGCCACATGTAGATGAATCTGCTTTCCAAGAAAGCTACCAAAAAGCATGGCTTGAGACCTCAAAAACCATTGGACTGCTTCATGCATTTGACAGGAAACAAACGAGTGGTTTACATGAAACAGAAAGCTCCCTTCACACAATGAAGCAATACATAGACACCCTAAGCACCATGTTCACTGGTCCAAAAATTGAGATCACCAGCTATCAAAAAGGCTCTATTTTCAAAGATGGAAAAGCAGAAAAAGTGAGCAGTACGATCAGTGAATTGAATGAAAAAATAGACAATCCTGACGAACCCCCAATGATGATTATGCTGAGGAAGCTGAATGAAAAAGAGCAAGCGAATGTGGATGCGGTTGTTCGCAATGAGACCCGCCAAAACATCAACAGAGAAGGAAAAGCAAACGCCCCATCGCTTACCCCATTGCAAAAAGAAGCCGTGATCGGAAAAAACCGGATTCATGGAGACATCAGGGTGGTAAATGGTAAACTATACAATGTAAAAGGCATCAAAAAGCTCAAAGAATTCGATATCGCAGATGAAGTGGTCACAGACCCATCAGACATTGATTACATTGGCGGGCGGTATACCGTTTACGCCAATAAACAAATCATCCGAACGTATATCGTAAACGGCGAAGTAAAAATCGAAGAAGTCGACAACATCCCAGAAAGCCGAAGCCATGGAAACGCCAAACGCATCTTAGACGGCGAAGTCATCTCAGCCGCCGAAAACATCATCCTAGAATACAGCGGCATCTACGACGGCTACCGAGCCGTCACCGGCAAAGACCCCGAAACGAGCCAAAACATTAGCAGCACAGACCAAGCCCTATCCGCAGTCTCCATCATGCCCATCATGAAATTAGCGAAGGTTGGGAAGGTATTTTTCAAAGTTGATAAAGGCGGGAAGATGGTTAAGAGGGTGGAGAAGGGGAATACATTAGATAGAAATCAACAACCGAAATTAGAAAACGCTAAGGTGGAAAGAGAGGTATCTGCAGAGGAAGTTAATAAATGGTGGAATGATGAAATGGGATATAATCAACCTCCATATAAACCGGGGACAATTGTAAAAGAACTAAAGTTAACAAAGCCTACTACTTTTGTAAGAGTTTACGATGGAGAGAACTCTAAAATGTATGGGGGCTGGTTCATGAAGCTAGAGGACATTAAAGACCTAAATCCCAAAGAAATACAAGAAAAATTTGCTTTACCTTATCAACCGAAATATATAGCAGATTTAAAACTGGAAAAGGACACTGTAATAAGAAATGGTATCGTGAACCCTCTATTTGGACATAAAGGTGGAGGGAGTCAATTTGATTTAATGGGTCAGTACATCGGTGAATTTGGTAATGAAAGACGAATAGGTGTGAAAAAATGAATAAAATAGAGATTGATGAAAATAAATTAATTATAGGAGAAAAAGAGGTCTCCTTCGATAAAAATATTCAAGAAGTAAAAATTTTAAATCAAATAATTCTTATACTTTTGGAAATTGATGGGTCTTTAAATAATGTGTATGCAATCAATTATAATTGCGACATATTATGGAAAATAAAAGAACCTAAAACCGAATTTATAGGAAATAGAAAATTCCCTTATGTTGGTTTTAGCGAAAAAGATAATAAAGTCAGTGTAATTGATTTTTATGGTAGAAGGTTTTATCTTGATATAACTAATGGAGAAATAATAGGTGCAGACATCGTTAAATAATTATTTTTAGTAGTATTTTCAAGAGAAAAAGTTTGAAATTTGACTAATTAAATAAATCTAAACCTTGATTGGCTAAATGTCTTTCAAGGTTTTTTGCTTTACTTATTTAATAGCTGGGATGGTTTTGGCATAACATAATTAAAAAACTAACGAGAATGACAAAGCTCGTGGCGATAAAGGGATCAATTATCTCTGATATCGTATCAGATGCCAACCACTTACGCCAATGAAAGGAATTCTTATTAACATTATTTTTTGATAATGGAAAACTTAGAGAGGTACATTTATCAGAATTCATAAATGGACTATATTGGGATAATTTATCAGAAGATATTGAAATTGCAAAGAAAAAAAGTCATGACCAGTGGTTGTTAACTGTTTTAGGAAAAGAACCTTATGATTATTCATGGGGGCATGTAGAATCTGTCTTTGACAAGAAAGGTTGTGTTAGTTCAATTATTCTAAGGTATAAATAACTATTATTAAAAACCTTGTGATATGGAAACTGACCCTATAAAGTGAGACAAATAAAAACACCTCTAAGTTGAAATTCAGGTATAGCATACCTAAAAACAGTTTGGAGGTGTTACTGTATGGGCACAAGAGTCAGTTACCCAGAAAGTGTAAAAGAAGAGTATGTACAAATGTTTACCAGGCACTCCAACAAAAGAAATCATGGACAAGACAAGCTAGGTATTAAGAATTAAACACAAGTAAAAATATAGAATAAATGGTATCATAATGGTGAAAAATCAACCCGTTTCATCAATTTGTTGGAAAACAATATTCATACCGAAAGGGACTTTTGGCAACTGGCTGTTTTGATTCTCGGCTCAAAATTTGAGGTCATTTCTCCAATGTCACAGAGCTTTTTTAAAATATACCAAACAACACCCTTTGGCATGTCACTTGTTTTTCATACATTCCTCCCATGTTATAATAAACACAGTTTATGAACGAGAGGATATGTAGGAGATGAAAAATGAACCTATTGAGTTACTGACGCAGCCAACATGGCGAATCATTGACCAGTCGAGTCTGGGTCCTTATGTGGATGCGAAGCAATCTTTTGCCATGGATGATACGCTTTGTACGTCGGTTGGAAAAGGCTTATCGCCAGCGACGGCGCGCTCTTGGGTGCATCACAATACGATTGTGCTTGGGATTCAGGATACCAGACTTCCCTTCCTTCAAGACGGCGTGAGACTACTTAAAGAAGAGGGTTATCGTGTAATCGTGCGGAATTCAGGCGGACTTGCTGTGGTTCTGGATGAAGGCGTATTGAATATTTCCTTAATTTTTGCAGAACAAAAGAAAGGCATAGATATCGACCGCGGGTATGATGCGATGGTGACGTTGATCCGTCGTATGCTTGCGATGTATCAGGTTGATATTAAAGCTTATGAGATTGTCGGTTCTTATTGCCCAGGAAGTTACGATTTGAGTATTGACGGGAAGAAATTCGCAGGTATTTCTCAGCGCAGGTTGCGCGGGGGGGTTGCTGTGCAAATCTATTTGTGTGCAGATGGAAGCGGCAGGGAGCGAGCAGATTTGATTCTCCGGTTTTATGAGGCGGCATTAAAGGATAAACGACAAGAAGTGAAAGCCGCATATCCAGATATTCAGCCTGATACGATGGCATCCTTATCTGAATTAATAGGTGAACCGATTGACTGTATGCTTCTCATGCGTCTTTTGCTAGAGGAGCTAAAAAAATTCAGTGATCAGCTGACAGCTTCCGGTCTAACCCCAGAGGAACAGTTAGAGTTTGAGAAAAACATGATGCGTATGATCGAGCGGAATGAGAAGGTATTTAGCTTGTAGAGAAAGGTTTTTTCTGCAAGCTTTTTTATTTGATTTATATCATAAAAAGTGGGTAAAATTTTCAAGAAAAATGTTGGAAATGGAAATTTTGTGATATATAATGCTTCATGTATGGGAAGATAAAATGAAAAAATATTGGTGTATCTTTTACTCGAGTGTTCTGTCTTCTTTTTCCACATGGACTTTTTGAAATTCCTGCACTGCTTTTGAGTGGTTCAATCGGTTTTATGAGCATAAAGATGGTCTGGGATTTATGTTTTACGAATCGAGAACATGCTTTAAAGATAGGAGTTAAACAGATCACTATGTGTGCGGTCTTTGTTGTTGTTCTAATAATCAGTGCAGCCTTCGTGGAGTCTTATTTGACACCTTTTTTATGTTGTAAGGAGAGATGAGTTTGAAATCGACCAACTATCTTTTAGGTGTGCCAGTTATACTAGCAATGGGTTGTCTTGTGTCAATGTCTCATGATTTTTTATTTCCTGTATTGACATTTGGTCTTGTTGGTTTGTATTTGTTTATATTTTCTTCTGTTCAAAACAAGTGGGTCAACTATTTTTTCTTACTCATTTTTGTTCTGAACCTTTTAGCTAGTATTGCGCTTTACTTTGACAAACAATCGTAAATAGTAAATAGAGAGCGACAGGATGAAACATCTAGTATGGTGAAGCCGGAAGGAGTCGTATCTTGAAATCAAAAAACGGCAGTTACCTTTATTTACTTTGGCTCCCTATCATGATTGGAGCCGGCTATGGCATTTCGCTTTTCGTACCGTTTCTTCAGCCTGTATTGACACTTGGAATCGCAGGACTTTATATTTTTATCTTTGGTGTTTTTCAGGTGAGACAGGTGAAGTATATCTTTATGTTCGTTTTTCTGATCAATGTCCTTTTTAGTGTGATGCTGTTCTTGGATATTTAAAAAAGTGCTTCCCGCAGGTGGGGAGCACTTTTTGTTATTCGGCCATTTTTTCAAGGTTGCCGTTGCGATCCATTTTAAAGGTTGGTGCGGCATTATCGTCATCCTCAAATAAAACTAGTTTTCTTGCACGGTTCATAATTTTTACGAGTGTTTCATAATCTTCTTGAATGGTGAGCTGATCCTTTTCAAGCTTTTTCACTTCGGCTTCTAATTGCGCGACTTTATTTGAAAGTTCACTGTTTTCACGTTTTAACCGGCTGTTTTCCATACGCAAGGCAGAAGATTGTTGTCCCTCGCCTTCATAGCGGCGTAAGAAATGAATGATATCTTCTATTGTTAGTTCCTCGCGCTGCTTGACAGGAGGAGCTTCCGTTTTTTTCTCCTTGACGTGGGATGACTGTGACAATAAATGTGACAAACTAGCTAACTCTTCATTGTAGCTTTGATCTACAAACTTGAGCTGTTCTGCTGTTTCAGCCGCAGGTGCAAATGTTTCTTTTTGCGTTGGTTTCAGTTCTTGAGATAATTCCTCATTTGTGATTGTGTCCTCTACTTGCGGTTGATATAGTAAGCGTTTCTTCGCAGGCTGTCCATTGCCGAGTGCGCGCATTCGTTGTTTTCGTTGTTTTTTGGCCAGTGCCAATGCTTTTTCATATTGATGTCTGACAACGGCATTCCATCTAAACCCGCATGCCGCCGAGGTGCGATTGAGCTTATCTCCTACTTCTTCAAAGGCATTCAACTGTGTGCTGCCCTCTCTAACATGACGTAAGACGGTTTCTGCCAGAAGGAGATCATTTTCCTCTGACCAGGCATCTTGTCTTTGTTTTGACATTGTTTAAACCCCCAAATGATTTGATGATATTAGATTAGCCAAGTTCATGATGGTTTATACAAGTTTGCTAAAAGGATAGTGGAAAATACTAGCTTTTATATGAACATGTTAGGTAACAGAATGTGTCTTGCAAGTCCAGCCGCTTCGAGGTACAATGTTGGGTGGTATATTCTTAACGATTGCTTGTCCAACTGTTTCATATAGAACGAAGTTTTATCATTGAAAGGAAGCGTAAGACAATGGCTAATGAGTTTCGCGTATGTGACGATTGTGATGCGACGAACCTAAAGACGTTATTGCCCCGACTCAAATCGGTTGATCCTGATGCGAAAATTGAGATTGGTTGTCAATCCTATTGTGGTCCAGGACGAAAAAAGGCATTTGCGTTTGTGAACAATCGCCCATTATCAGCACCAACAGAAGATGAATTACTCGAAAAGATTCAAAAGAAAGTCAAATAAATGTCACTGAATGTATTCAGTCGTTCAAAAAAAGGTCCGTCCCTGTCAGGGCGGGCTTTTTCCGTCCGTTTGATCAACGAGAACACATTCTCCAACAAATTCAAGGATGTTATCGGGGGAATTTTCCCGATATAATAGAAACACGTCTTAAAAAAGAGGGACGAAACGATGGCGTATCCAAAAGGGAAATTATCTGAAGAAAAAGTATTTAAAGATCCTGTGCACCGCTATGTCCACGTACGGGACGCATTAATATGGGATTTAATAGGAACACGAGAATTTCAGCGCCTTAGACGAATAAAACAGCTAGGAACAACTTATTTGACGTTTCATGGTGCAGAACACAGCCGGTTTAATCATTCACTCGGTGTATACGAGATTGTGAGACGGATTGTAGATGATGTGTTTAAAGGGCGCCCTGAATGGGATGAAGGGGAACGTGAGCTTGTGCTGAGCGCAGCTTTGCTTCATGATCTCGGACATGGTCCGTTTTCTCATTCCTTTGAAAAGGTCTTCCACTTAGATCATGAATCGTTTACAAGAGATATTATACTAGGAAAAACTGAAGTGAATGAAGTGTTGAGCCGAGTTAGTGACGATTTTCCGAAGCATGTGGCTGAAGTGATTGCAAAAACGTATCAAAACAAACAGGTGGTCAGTTTGATTTCCAGTCAAATTGATGCTGACAGGATGGACTACTTACAGCGTGATGCTTACTACACAGGCGTCAGCTATGGTCATTTTGATATGGAACGTATTTTGCGGGTAATGCGTCCGAGAGAAGATCAAATTGTGATGAAGCAGAGTGGGATGCATGCCGTAGAGGATTACATTATGAGCCGCTATCAAATGTATTGGCAAGTATACTTCCATCCAGTTACACGCAGTGCGGAAGTCATTTTAACGAAAATCCTTCATCGAGCGAAAGAGCTGCATGAAACCGGCTATATGTTTACACATGCCCCTGTTCATTTTTACTCGATTTTTGAGGGGAATGTCACAACAGAGGATTATATTAAGCTGGATGAATCCATTGTCTTGTTTTATTTTCAAGCGTGGGAAGATGAAGAGGACCACGTGCTCGCTGATTTGTGTCGCCGTTTTATGAACCGCCGTTTATTCCAATATACAGAGTTTAATCCAAACGAAGAAATGACGAAGTTTTTTAAGTTGACTGCCTTGTTCAAAGAGGCAGGCATTGATCCAGATTATTATTTAGTGGTCGACTCTTCCTCTGACTTACCTTATGACTTCTACAGACCGGGGGAAGAAGAAGAGAGACTGCCGATTCACCTCATGACACAGAGTGGACATATTAAAGAACTGTCGAGACAGTCAGATATTGTCGACGCCATTTCCGGTAAACGAAGAACCGATCACAAACTTTATTTCCCGATGGACTTAATTGTAGATATGTCGGAAAAAGCTGAAGAAAAGAAGGCGATCATGAAGCTGCTTGGATTGGGATAAGGAAGTATTGAAAAAGGAGATGTCGGGAATTTGTTGAAAGAACATGCAAAGTTGATGAAGGTATTCTCTGAATCAGGAGAAATCGTTGGACGGAAGAAGCTGCAAAAAATGATTTACATAGCAAAAAAGTTAGACTTGCCTTTTTATGAGAAATACGATTTTCATTTTTATGGCCCGTATTCAGAGGAGTTGACGCTTAGGATTGAAGAGCTGTGTAACCTTGGATTCTTGGACGAAATGAAGGAAAAAAAGGGCGGATACTATCAATATCGCTATTCGCTAACGGATAATGGGAAGGAGTTTCTCGAGCAGTGTGAAGTGGACATGCCTGACGTAAAGGGGATTACTCAGCAGATGAATCAGCAATCGTCCCGTTTTCTTGAGCTCGTCTCGACGATTTTATACTTTGATGACTTGTCTCAAGATGAGGTGAAGGAAAAGGTCTTCACAATTAAAAGGAAGCAGCGGTATACGGACGAAGAATTTGAAGCCGCACTTAATTATATTGATCAATTAAGAGAATTGTGCTAGTTTTGCCAAAACGCCCGACAGAATTCGGGCGTTTTTTGTTTGTGAGGACCCATGCCAAAAGCGCTATTTTCTAATGAAATGTGTGCCAAAATATCTGAAAAATTAGTGAATATGGCGTCATTAGACTACATTCTTGTGAATCTAACTTCCTGTTTTTGACTGAATAGAAGGAAAATGGTGAATTTTCAGTGAATATATAACCTTGTTAAAAACAAAGGAGGGATAGGAATGAGAAAACGATCAGTCTTTTTGTCATTTTTATTGGTAGGTAGTTTGTTACCGGGGGTAAGTTCTGCTTCAGCACCATTAACGAGTGCAGGTCATGATCATGATCATCATCATGCGCCATTTGAAACACATATCAGTGATGGGTTGCCAAAGGCAAACGATTTTAAAGATTTGATGACAGCTCCTTCAATTGAGCGTGATGTAACGACAAAGGTTTTAGATGAATCTGGTAAGCAGGTTGGATCAAGAACCTTTAAGGCGAATACAGGAGATTCTATTTCAACGAAAGCAAGCACAGGCAGTCAAAAAGTGACAGTCTATGCGGTAGCAGATGCACAGTATCGTGCGAAATATAGCGATTGGCAAACACGTATTGCCAGCATCATTGAGCAAGCGGATGTCACATTTAATCGTGACCACGATGTCGATTTTGTTGTACAAGCGGTAGGGTCTTGGACGTCTTCTGGGTCTAACGCTGATCAAATTCTTTCAAACCTTCAGCGTAGCTTTGATGGCAGAGGGTATGACTTTGTGACAGGATTTACAGCAAATCCAAACTTTGATGCTGGCGGTATCGCTTATGTATATAATAGTGCTCCGAGCGGAAGTGCATTTGCCGTTAACCTTGATCAAGGAACAGCGAATACAGCGAAAGCAGCTACTCACGAATATGGTCATAACTTTGGTTTACCTCATGACCCTCAAGGAAGTGGTATTGTTTGCTTAATGAATTATGATTATTCTTACACAGTCGATTTTTTTGATGCTGCACATAAAAATCAAGTGAATCGTAATAAAGCTTGGTATAGATAAGATAAGAAACAAAAAGGACAAACACTCAAACACGAGGGGTTTGTCCTTTTATATGCTTACTGGTCGCTCATTCGTTTTCCTGCTACGGCATAGTGTTCTTTTTTCATTTCTTCAATAATGACAGAGACTTTTTCTGCTCCTGCGCCTGTTGTTTCCACAACTGCAGCTGTTACTTTTTCCACAAGTGCTCTTTTTTGTTCATCTGTTCTTCCTTCAAGCATTTGTACGGTGACAATCGGCATATTCAATCCTCCTTTTTCCTTCAATGTTACGCTTCCCTTTAGTTTAAGGGAGTTCTTATAGTATACTGAATGAAGTAAATCATTGTATAGAAAGAAAGAGGGATTTATGTTTTTGGACCAATTGTTTGTTTATCCATTAGCACTCATTCCATTTGTCGCCATTACGCTTGTTGTTGCGTTCACGATGCACGAGCTGGCACATGCATCTGTTGCTTATCGTTTTGGAGACCCGACAGCTAAAAATCAGGGGAGATTGACATTAAATCCTCTGAAGCACCTTGATGTATTCGGGACGATCTTGATATTTGTCGCTGGGTTTGGCTGGGCAAGACCAATACCGGTGAATCGTTATCATTTTAAACATCCTCGATTAGCTGGGATTTGTGTATCTATTGCCGGACCGCTAAGTAACCTGTTTTTAGCGTTCATTGGCTTTTTTATGTATATCCTTCTTCAGAAATTTGGGGGAGAGTGGGTCATTCATTTTGAGCCGGGTGTGGATTATTTTTTTCTAATATTTATTAACTTGAACCTTATTTTGTTTTTATTTAACTTATTACCACTTCCGCCGCTTGATGGATATCGGATTATTGAGGATGTCGTCAGTCCGAGCATTCGGGCAAAGATGACGCAATTTGAACAATATGGGATCATTATTTTCCTGATATTCGTCATTACGCCCCTTGGTCAGTTTATTTTTGGCCCGCTGATCAGTATGAGAGATCAAATAATTAATTGGTTTAATATCATTTTCAAGCCGCTGCTTTAGGAGGTCAGATGAATGGAAGGTAAAAAAAAGAAACCAATTGGTTTTAATATCATTAAAAAAACAGATGCAACTGACGGGCATGGAGGTTTTGGGGCAGGTGCGCTCAGCCTTGATAACATCTCACCCGTCATTATTGATGTGAAGGAGAAGGAAGCTTTCATTGATATCGGTGCGATGCATGCAAGAAGTGCAGTAGAAAAAGGAATTAAATTTTTGAAAAATAAAGAAGAGGTTCCAAATGGAAAACCATATTGGCTCGTGTGGGTGACCATTGACCGCAGGGAAGTGGGTCCTTATTACGCAGGGGTGACAGCATGTGAAATGACGGTCGACCGTTCGATTCGCCGCGGATATAAGTCGCTCCCAGAACATGTGAATTTAATGGATAAATCAATGAAACGTAAAATCATCGTGGACCATATGGATGATTCGTCCAAGAAGGTACTCGCTAATTTCTTAAAGACACATAATGAAGCTCTTTGGGAAGCATCAACAGATGAATTGAAAAAAGGGCTCGCCGTCGCTGATTAATTGTGAATTTTTTGTGAAGAATGGCTGGAAGGCTACCCATTCTAGCTGTTTTTTGAGTAAACTGGTGTTAAAGCTAGGACATGGAGAATCCCGAGATTTGTTCATCTCGGGTTTTTTCATGTCTTTTTTTATTTATCGGTTCAACCATTTTTCCCACCATTTTCTTGGCTTTTGATCTTGAGACGGATCTTGCTCCACTGCCTTTTTCTCGGCGCCATTACATACCCCTGTCGGTTCAGTTCCTTCTATAAAATAAGTGAATACTTTTGATTCACATCCGGGGCCTGCGATATCACCGGTTTTTGGGTTGATATACACGCCTTTCACTCCGTCCGGCGGCATAAAGGAGGAGGCTGGTTGATCTTCAAGGGCTGATTCCATAAAATCTGCCCAGATTTTTTTCGCATAGGCGGTTTCTTCAACAGAGTCAATAGTGCGTCCTTTATCATATCCAGTCCACACCCCTGTGACGAGCTGCGGGGAAAAACCAATCATCCAGCTATCGGCTCCAGTTGTCCCAGATTTCCCGCCATATGTTCGTGTGAGTTCCTTCATGATCGTGCGACCGGTGACACTCGTATACCCGTTTAGTTGATCATTGAACATGCCTGTCATCATGTCTGTTATGACAAATGCCGCTTTTTCATCAAGCACTTGCTCTCTTTTTTGTTTTTCCTCAAAGAGTACGTTGCCTTTTGCATCCGTTACTTTGGTGATAAAAGTTGGTTTCACCCGTTTGCCCCCGTTTACAAGCATAGCATACGCATTTGTCATTTCAATGGGCTTAACAGGTGACGTACCTAGAGCAAGAGAAGGGACTTGATCCAGTTTTTCATGGATGCCAAATGTTTTGCCAGCACGTACAAGCTGTTCCATCCCTAAAAACAGATGGGTTTTGACGGCATATATATTATCAGAAAGAGCCAAGGCTTGAAGCATTGTAATGCCGTCATTGGCGTAATAGCCGTGATAGTTGCTTGGCGAATAGGTAGCATCGTTTCCTTGATCGTCGAGTTCAAATACAGTTTCCTCACTTCGCATCACTGTCGCTGGTGTAAATCCATTTTGCACTGCAATGTAATAGAGCAATGGTTTCATCGTTGAACCAGGCTGTCTTTTAGCTTGTGTGACCCGATTGAATGGGCTTTTCTTATAATCTCTTCCGCCAACTAGGGCAAGCACATGCCCTGTCTGGGGATGAATAGCTGTGAAGCCAATCTGGATGTCTGAATGAGGATTTATGGTGTCTTTCATTGTGTTCTCAGCGATTTTTTGCAAAGCAGGGTCCAGTGTTGTTTGAATATGAAGTCCATAGGTTTCAATCTGTTCCTCTGTTAAGTGAAGGTTTTGTTTCAGCTCTCTGATCACATCATCATAAAAATACGGTGCTTGTTTTGCTTGCAATGGCTGTTTTTGCAAAGGACGATAAGACAGTTTTTCTTGAGCCGCATCAGCGGCTGCTTTCTTTGAGATCATCCCATCTTCTTGCATTTGTTTCAGGATCATCATTTTTCTTGAATGGGCTTTCTCCTGATTGACATAAGGAGAATAGAGGGAAGGACCTTTTGGGATTCCGGCGAGCAGGGCGGATTCGGCTAAAGTCAAATCCTTTGCTTTTTTTCCGAAATAAAGTCGAGAAGCGGCTTCCACACCATACGCACCGTGACCGTAATAGATGGTGTTCAAATAGCCTTCTAAAATTTCATCTTTTGTATAGTTTTGCTCTAAGCGAATCGTGTAAAATGCTTCATTCCACTTTCGCTTCCATGTTTTATCGTGATCTAAATAAAGGTTGCGCGCGTATTGCTGGGTGATCGTGCTGGCACCTTGGACCTTTGCCATGGCACGGATATCAGCCACCGCAGCACCTGCCATCCGTTTGATATCAAACCCATGATGCTGATAAAAAGTTTTATCTTCAACGGCAACAACTGCTTGTCTCATGTAAGGAGACATCTCTTTCAATGGAACCCAATACCGTTTTTCTCCAAAATTGGTTTCTCCAAGCTTCGAGCCGTCTGCTGCATAAATGGTCGTGGATTGAGGAACTTGCACAGAAGGAGCACCTTGCCATTTTGCCAGTAAAAGGATTGTCAAAAAGACAGTTCCTGCAAATAGAAAGGCGAGCAGGCCAATAAAAAAGCATGCTCGAATCGTTTTCATGGTCATGCGGATTCTTTTATTACTCATGATTGTGTCCATGCAAAGCCCCCATTTTGCCGTTTTTTATCAGTATGGAACAAAGAAAACTGTTTTAAACAAGCGAATGCATTGGCATGATGGAAAAATGAAGATATGTCATGTGGTTCTTTACAATTTGTTATGAATCCACTATACTTTCTTCTTGGACAATCGCGATATGTAATAGCCGTTACAGGCGCTAACAATAGATGTTTGTTTATTATTGGATGAGAGGAAGATGAACAATGAGCGAGCTTTGGTATACAGAAAAGCAAACGAAGAATTTTGGCATTACATTGAAGGTCAATAAAACCCTTCATACGGAGCAAACAGACTATCAACATTTAGAGGTGGTGGAAACAGAAGAGTTTGGCAATATGCTGTTTTTAGATGGCATGGTGATGACGTCAGAGAAGGATGAGTTTGTATACCATGAGATGGTGGCGCATGTTCCTCTTTTCACTCATCCAAACCCTGAAAATGTACTAGTCGTAGGTGGGGGAGACGGCGGTGTCATTCGTGAAATCCTCAAACATCCAAGTGTGAAAAAAGCGACACTTGTTGATATTGATGGCAAAGTGATCGACTACTCGAAGAAATATCTTCCTTCAATTGCTGGCAAGCTCGATGATCCTCGTGTCGATGTCAAAGTGGGAGACGGTTTTATGCACATTGCAGAAGCTGACAATGAGTATGATGTCATTATGGTGGACTCTACTGAACCAGTAGGACCAGCGGTTCATTTGTTCTCCAAAGGATTTTACGCAGGAATTTCAAAAGCATTAAAAGAAGACGGCATTTTCGTTGCACAAACGGACAACCCTTGGTTCACACCAGAATTGATTACGAATGTACAGCGTGATGTGAAAGAAATCTTCCCGATTACAAAGCTTTATCTTGCAAACATCCCAACGTATCCGAGCGGGCTTTGGACATTTACGATGGGTTCGAAGAAATATGATCCACTTGCGGTGGAGGACAGCCGTTTCTTCGATATTGATACGAAATATTATACGAAAGAATTGCACAAAGCGGCGTTCGTTCTGCCGAAATTTGTGAGCGACTTAATCAAATAATCAAGTGAAACTAGGGATGCGCAAATGACTGTTTGCGCATTTTTTGAAAGCTAAAAGGAGGAATCTTTGCATGAGATTTGACGAGGCTTATTCAGGAAAAGTATTTATTGGAAGTCATCCAACATGGGAAGATGCAAAAGTGATTTTATATGGCATGCCGATGGATTGGACAGTGAGCTATCGCCCAGGTTCACGTTTTGGTCCGAACCGCATTCGAGAAGTATCCATTGGTTTAGAAGAATACAGTCCTTATTTAGATCGTCAGTTGCATGAAGTACCATTCTTTGATGCAGGAGATATTCCACTTCCATTTGGTAACGCACAAAAAAGCTTAGATTTAATTGAAGTGTACGTCGACAGTATTTTAGAAAAGGGCAAATTTCCATTAGGAATGGGCGGGGAGCATCTAGTCTCTTGGCCTGTCTTCCGTGCCATGCATAAGAAATATCCAGATTTAGCGATTATTCATATGGATGCTCATACGGATCTGCGTGAGGAATATGAAGGTGAGCCGCTATCACATTCTACACCGATTCGTAAAGTAGCAGAGCTGATCGGTCCTGAAAATGTGTTCTCTTTCGGTATCCGTTCTGGTATGAAAGAAGAGTTCGAATGGGCAAAAAAAGCCGGCATGCACATATCTAAATTTGAAGTGCTGGAGCCATTGAAGGAAGTATTGCCGAAACTAAAAGGTCGTCCAGTTTATGTGACCATTGACATTGACGTACTTGATCCAGCACATGCGCCTGGTACAGGAACAGTTGATGCTGGCGGAATTACTTCTAAGGAATTGCTTGCGTCTATTCATGCCATTGCTGGTTCTGATGTGAACGTTGTCGGTGCAGACCTTGTGGAGGTTGCGCCTGTATACGATCACTCCGACCAAACAGCCAATACAGCGAGCAAGCTTCTTCGCGAAATGCTGCTCGGGTTTGTGAAATAAATCGTGATATAAGAGCTTGCCATTTAATTTGGACAAGCTCTTTTTTTAGCTTGGTTGATCATTGGATTTATTCTGTTCATCAGCTTCATTTTCTCTTTTCCTTTTTTTACAGTGAAATAGCTCATTCAAACAACGTTTATTCCAAGTGAAGTTTAGAGATGATGGTATGATAGGCGATCGTGAATATGGTATACTATTTTAGTTAAACGGGTCTTAGCAAAGGAAGTGCAAAATGACACAAAACGAGATTTCAATTCATGTAAAGTCAGTGATGAGACCAGAGACGGAGCAAGCTGAAACAATTGAATTCCGAACAACTGGAACGTATCAAGAGATAAATGACAAAACGTATCTCACTTACTATGAAGAACATGAAATGGGTAAAGTGAAAACCGTTGTGAAAATGAGTGAAAAAGAGATTTTTGTCATGAGATCAGGTGCTATTCATATGAAGCAACGTTTTCTCATTGGAGAAACGACAGTGACACATTACAAAATGCCATTTGGCACACTTCAGCTTGATATGCACACACATGGCATCGAACTTGATGAGGAAAATGGGTTATTGCACATTACGTACGATATGCTGACAGGTGAAAATCAAAAGCATTTACATACATTATCTATTTCGTATAAGGAGGATTTACGTTCATGAATATCGCAGAACAGGTCAAAGATGCGTTAAAGAAAGAGATAATTGCAGCAGTCGTCAAGGCAGGACTTGCCACAGAAAGTCAGGTGCCTGATGTCTTGCTAGAAGTGCCGAAGGAGAAGGCGCACGGAGACTATTCCACCAATATGGCAATGCAGCTTGCAAGGATCGCAAAGAAAGCACCACGTCAAATTGCAGAAGACATTGTGGCGGCCTTTGATAAAGGAAAAGCATCTATTGAAAAGCTTGATATTGCCGGACCAGGCTTTATTAACTTTTATATGAACAATCAATATTTAACAAAATTAATCCCAGCTGTACTTGAAGCAAAAGACGCTTATGGAGAAACAAATACAGGGGGCGGACAAAAAATCCAAGTTGAGTTTGTTTCTGCAAATCCAACTGGAGACCTTCACCTAGGACATGCACGCGGGGCAGCCGTAGGTGATTCTCTTTGTAATATCCTCGCTAAAGCAGGCTATGACGTGAGCCGTGAATACTATATCAATGATGCGGGCAATCAGATAAACAACTTGGCGTTATCTGTAGAGGCACGTTACTTCGAGGCGCTTGGTCTTGAAAAGGAAATGCCAGAGGATGGCTACAGAGGGGAAGACATTAAAGGAATTGGTCAAAAGATTGCCGATGAATTTGGTGATCGTTTCGTGCATGAGCCAGAAGAAGAACGAATGAAGTTCTTTCGTGAGTACGGTTTAAAATATGAATTAGAGAAACTACGTGTAGACCTAGAGAATTTCAGAGTTCCGTTTGATGTATGGTATTCAGAAACATCCTTATATGAAAACGACAAAATTGAGCCCGCACTTAAAACGCTTCGTGAAAAAGGCTATATCTATGAATCAGAGGGTGCGACTTGGTTTCGTTCGACTGATTTTGGCGATGACAAAGATCGCGTCTTGATAAAAAAAGATGGCAGCTTCACCTATTTGCTTCCAGATATCGCATATCATAAGGACAAGCTAGACAGAGGTTTTGACCAACTGATTAACATTTGGGGAGCAGACCACCACGGCTATATCCCTCGAATGAAGGCGGCGATTCAAGCGCTTGGATATCCAGCGGACAAACTTGAAGTGGAGATCATTCAGCTCGTTCACCTATACAAAAATGGTGAAAAGATGAAGATGAGCAAGCGTACAGGGAAGGCTGTCACCATGCGTGATCTTATTGAGGAAGTCGGATTAGATGCGACTCGTTATTTCTTTGCAATGAGAAGCGCGGCGACACATATGGACTTTGATCTAGACTTAGCGATTTCAACGTCTAATGAAAACCCAGTGTATTATGCACAATATGCACATGCGAGAATTTGCAGTATGTTGCGTCAAGGTGAAGAAAAAGGCTTTGAGCCGAGCCTTGAAAAAGCAGATCTTTCTTACATCCAGTCGGAAAAAGAATATGATCTTCTGAAAATCATTGGCAGTTTTCCAGAGGTTGTGGCAGAAGCAGCTGAAAAGCGTATTCCGCACCGCGTGACAAATTATATTAACGACTTGGCATCTGCGCTTCATAGCTTCTACAATGCTGAGAAAGTCATTGATGTAGAAGACGAAACAAAAACAATTGCACGTCTGACATTAATGAAGGCAACACAAATTACCCTATACAATGCATTAAAATTGATCGGTGTATCCGCTCCTGAAAAAATGTAACATGAACAAGACCCGCTTAGGAAAAAGAGCGGGTCTTGTTTTTAGTAATGAACGATCATGTTGCTTGTGTCAAAAAATCATATTGTCTGTTTTTCGCTAATGCATGTGTTTTTCATTCGACCATCCACTGCAAGCATCAAATTCTGTCGACCTGTCAATGATAGAAGAAAGCTTAAACGACAATCTGCGTTTGAGTCAAGCTGTAAACAGGGTATAAAAGAGAAAAAGACGGAAACGAATGAGGCGGAAAACGGTGGAAAAGAGGAGACTGGAATTTTTATTTTTATATTTCATGATATTGGGCGCATATGCTGTGTTTTGGCTGCCGATACCAGCATGGAGCAGCCAGTTGTATGCTACTT
Organism: Bacillus sp. Bos-x628; assembly: GCF_040500475.1. Classification (GTDB taxonomy): domain Bacteria; phylum Bacillota; class Bacilli; order Bacillales; family Bacillaceae; genus Bacillus; species Bacillus maqinnsis. The sequence goes on from NZ_CP159358.1 coordinate 2,428,261, forward strand.
TTTATGTTGCGATTATTTTATTTAGCGTCGTGTCACTGATGCTAGAGAATCGCACATCACAGCACACGCTGTTATGGATGTATGTGCTGATCTTTTTCCCGATCATTGGGTATCTGTTTTATTTGTTTTCAGGACAGCTCTATGTAAAAGGGCACTTGTTTAAATCAAAGAGAATGTATAACCGTGAGAAGTTACGTAGAATATCTGAATTGGAGAGTCGGCCGGATGAAACGCGTTTAACAGATAGCCAGCGTGCTTTTTTTCACTATACAGAAAAGGCGACAGGCATGCATGTGAATACGAATAGTGATATGGAGATTTTAAAAAATGGAGAAGAAACATTTCGGCGAATGTTTGAAGAAATAAAAAAGGCTGAAACGTTCATTCATCTTGAATACTACAAGTTTAAATCTGATTTCCTCGGTCATCAGATGATGAAGATTCTCATAGATAAGGTGAAAGAAGGCGTTGAGGTTCGCTTTATTTATGATGCGGTGGGCAGTATTCGTTTTTCACGCAAAGATATTCAACGATTGAAGCAGGCTGGTGTAAAAGTGGCTCCATTTTTGCCGTTGAAATATGGATTTTTTAATCAAAAAATCAACTTCCGAAATCACCGGAAAATCGTTGTGATTGATGGAAAGACTGGGTTTGTCGGCGGATTAAATGTTGGGAAAGAATATGTAGGGCGAGATGAAAGTATCGGCTTTTGGCGTGACACGCATACGATATTGAAGGGTGAAGCTGTTCAGACTCTTCACTCTATTTTTATGTTGGATTGGGAGTACGTATCAGATGAAGTGTTAATCGATGACCCGAAGTATCATACACCGCATCCTGTCACAGGAGAGGACGTCATTCAAGTTGTACCAACCGGTCCTGATATGAAGGAAAGTATGAGTGATTTATATGATGCACTCATTTCCAATGCCAAGAAGTTTGTTTGGATTGCCACACCTTACTTTGTGCCAAATGAGTCGATTCGGACAGCACTAAAAATCGCTGCCACAAGAGGTGTCGATGTGCGTGTGATGGTGCCGGAGACGAATGACGGCTTCTTGACGCAGTACGCCACACGATCATATTTCCCAGAGCTTTTAAAAGAAGGCATTAAAGTGTATCACTATCAGAAAGGCTTTATGCATCAAAAGGTCATGATTGCAGATGGAGAGCTGGCCTCTGTTGGCACAGCGAATGTCGATATGAGAAGCTTTCAGCTCAATTTTGAGGTCAATGTGTTTATGGCTGCGGAGAAACCGATTGCACAATTGATAGCACATTATGAAGAAGATATGAAGGAATGTGAGCAGATGGGGCCGGTTCATTTTTATAAAAGAGGCTTGAAGGAACGTTTAAAGGAATCTTTTGCCCGATTGTTTTCAGGTGTGTTGTGAAACGTGTCATTGGAAGAAATTATTCGTTTTTGTAAAACGAAACTCCTTTTCTATAAAAATGATGTCGGTCAATGGAGTCGTCCACCATCTGACGTCTTCCGCCGCATTTTTATGATCGTGATGATGGAGAGATCACCATGATGGCGTGAACACGAAATCAATGGCATTCTCTTCAGTTCTCATCTTTGATGAAACAACGTTAGCACATTTGGCAGCCGACCAGACGACATCGCTTATCGACTTGCAATGATAAAAATTGCAAATTGTATCATTGTGGTCATAGAAAACGGCATTCAAGAACAAGGTCGTCATCAAGATTTGGTTCAAAAAAATGGGCTTTTTACACTGTCTACTTAGAGGGGATAATATCAGAAGAAGGGCTTTTCTTGTCAGGATAGAAAAAACTTGATTAGGAAGGATTTGATTGAATGAAGAGGCATAGGCGTTTACAGAAGGAGGATAAAATGGGTCTTTACGCTCGAAGAAGAGCAGCGTCTGTGCTGCTCTTCTTTTATCATACTAAATGGTCTAAGTAGATCTTCAGCCTTTTTTCCTTCTACCACGATTAAGTCATCTGATTCTAAATGGGTGAGCCTTGTGGCATTTTTCATAAAGAGAAATAAGCTTATGTAAATTCAATGCTTTAGCAGTAATTCGGATTGAGTAGATTTGAGACACCTTCATATCCTCCTGAAAATTACTTTTTCACAATAGCTTTGTTACCCTTGTTTGCATAGGGATAAACCTTTCTCTATGATTTCCACTTAATGGTTCCTCCGCCTGTTCGCTTGTTGCCTCTTATCGCAGACAGCTCTTCAACAAGACGGAGCAATGCTTGATCTTTTAACTTCGCCTCAATCATAAAGTCAACATCGAGTCCGTAAGGTTTTAATGCTTCAAAAAGTGGCATGACAAAGGACACATCCACGAAATCTGCATGACTGCGTATCGTTTTTTCAGACTTAGGTGAAGATAAGTGGATTTTAGGCGGAATGCCAGTGCTCGTCCAAGTGTCGAACATTCTTGGCAGGATGTCTTCAAGCACGGCATCATCATCTTTATTGGCCACGTGATGATGGTAATCAAAAACAAATGGAATATGGTGCTTTTCACATACAGTGAGCGTCTCTAACGATGTGTACGTTTTGTCATCGTTCTCCAGCGTCATTCTCGCTTTGATATGAGCCGGAAGTTGTTTAATATTTTCATCAAAACGGAGAAGTGCGGATTCCTTATCTCCGTATGCACCGCCAACGTGAATGTTCATATAGCCATCCTCTTCAAGCTCCATTGCCTCGAGCATGTGATAATGATATGTCATATCCATCACTGCATTTGCTGTAATGGAAGGGTTCGGGCTTGTAAAAAGTGTGAATTGATTTGGATGAAAGCTAACTCTTAATCCGTGCCTTTTGACCAATTGACCGATTTCAAGAAACTCTTTGCGAAAGGGGGTAACAAAGTCCCAACGAACTTCTGGGTGAGTTGCCAATGGAACGATCGAACTTGAAAAACGGTAAAGCGGGATATCATGGGCAATGGCGAAATAAAGGGTCCTTAACGTATTCACGAGATTAGCTTTTGTTGTACGTAATAACGCCTCCTGCCTGTCCTCTTTTGACAACTTGCTGTATCTTGCGAAGGTCAGCGACTTAGCAGGAGAAGCGTCCCATAATGTGACCGCATTAGATACATAACCAAAGCGATAACGCATATGTCATCTCCTTTATAAAAAGTACGAGAACATGGCGCCAACCCATTCCAGCGGACGTGACAAAAGCGGACGCTGTGTCAATTTCTCCTCTGTCATAAGCTCAGACACTTCCATGTGCTCCCGAATCTTTTCCTCTACGTGTGCAGTAAAGTCGGCATCATCAATGACCACATCTACTTCCTCATTTAAAAACAAGCTACGCTTATCAAAATTTGCTGTACTGATCATGCAGCGATTTTGATCAATCAGCATCGCTTTTGCATGATAGAAGCCTTTATAAAAACGATAAACGAGACAGCCAGTTTCAATCAGATTTTTTAGATAATGAAAACCTGCTTCTTTGACAAGAGGATGATCTGCCTTCATTGGAATGACGATTTCCACTGTTACTCCTCGCTTTCGTGCATCGAGCAGGGCCTGAAGAAGTTGTTTCGATGGAATAAAATAAGGTGTGCAAATGATCACCTGTTGCTTTGCATGTTGAATATCATGAAGTAATAATTGTTCAAGCGAAAAGCCAGCAGTCGCACGTGTCGTACATGGTAATGTTCCCGGTTCAAATGTAGGAAAAATCTCGTATTGTAGCTGCTGGATGCCAGATGAACGGAACAAATCATTTAGGAACACATACTGCAGGTCTGCTACAATTGGTCCTGTCAATCTCAAATGATAATCCTTCCAAATGCCGAAACGTCCTTTTTTGCCTACATATTCATCTCCAATATTAAATCCGCCAATATAGCCTATTTTTCCATCAATAACTGTGATCTTGCGGTGATTTCTCATATTTAGCCGATAAATAAAAAACGGAAAACGGGGTTTATTTAAAAAGTAGAACTGAATACCGCTTTTTTTCAGCATTTGTATTGTTTGTTGATCAAACGAGTATGATCCTATCCGATCGGTCAGTAAAAAGACAGAAACCCCTTGTTCCGCTTTGGCTTTTAGTGCTTGTAAAACTCTTTGCCCGATCTTGTCGTTCTTTACAATAAAGAACATCATATGAATAGAAGAAGAGGCCTGTTTAATATCAGTGAGTAACTGATCAAAAAGTGGTTCCCCATCATGATAAAAGACTGCATCGCCACTCGTTTGTTCAAAGGACCGTTCAAAAGCGTGTGCAGAAAAATATTTTTTTGCTATATAAATATCTAACATCACAAGCAGTGCCAATGCGATGAGTATGAGTAGGATGATCAATGCGATCATGAAGGTTCCTCCTTTTTTGCATATTTCATTAGTGTACCCAAACGTGTAAAAAATATTGACTGAATACTCATTCATTATTTATGATAGAGGTACAACATGGAAACGGAACAAAGAGGTTTTTGGGGAATGAAAGGGGGAGGGCAAGATGGATAGCCTTTTAATTGTTAATTTTATCGCATTTGCGGCGGTGACCGCTTACGCTGTTTATTTGTTTATTTATCTCATTCGAACACGTACGGCGTATATTCGCCTTGGCAAAAAGGAAGAGTTTCAAAAGGACTTAAAGAAACGCTTCAAACGTGTATGGGTCAATGTGTTTGGGCAAAAGAAGCTGTTAAAGGATAAAAAGAGCGGTATCATACATGTGCTGTTTTTCTATGGGTTTATTCTTGTTCAGTTTGGTGCTCTTGATTTTATTATGAAGGGGCTCGTTCCAGATAGCGGGCTACCGTTAGGCTCACTGTATGGTGTCTTTACTTTCTTCCAAGAGATCGTCACGCTCCTAATTTTAGTAGCAGTTGTTTGGGCGTTTCATAGAAGGTATGTGGAGAAGCTTGTACGCTTAAAACGAGGCTTTAAGTCAGGTCTTGTGCTTTTGTTTATTGGTGGTTTGATGCTGACTGTATTACTTGGAAATGGCATGAATATCATCTGGCATGGGCATTCACTATCATCAACCGAGCCAATTGCTTCAAGCATTGCCTTCTTGTTCAGTGGGCTGTCACCAATGACCGCTGCCGTTGTTTTTTATATCGCATGGTGGGTGCACCTTCTGATATTGCTTACTTTTTTAGTTTATGTTCCGCAGTCAAAACATGCCCACCTCATTGCAGGGCCAGTTAACGTGTTTGTCAGCAGGTTGGACCCGCCAGGCAAGCTGAAAAAAATTGATTTTGAAGATGAGACACAAGAGACCTTTGGTGTTGGGAAAATTGAGGATTTTAGACAATCTCAACTGATTGATCTTTACGCTTGTGTTGAATGTGGACGCTGCACAAATATGTGTCCGGCGACTGGAACAGGTAAGATGCTCTCACCAATGGATTTAATATTAAAATTAAGAGACCATTTGACGAATAAAGGAGCTGCTATTACATCCAAGACACCTTGGGTACCGCAGCTTGCCTTCAGGCAGACAACAGGTAACCAATTGGCAATGCAGGCAAGAGGAGCTGGAGCGGAAGAATCAGCAGCAGGAATTCTATATCATCCGTCTCTCATTGGTGAGGTGATGACAGAAGAAGAGATATGGGCTTGTACGACATGCCGGAACTGTGAAGATCAATGCCCTGTCATGAATGAACATGTTGATAAAATTATTGATATGCGCAGATATCTTGTACTCACAGAAGGGAAAATGGATGCAGATGCACAGCGTGCGATGACGAGCATCGAGCGTCAAGGAAACCCTTGGGGGCTGAATCGGAAAGAAAGGGAAAACTGGCGTGATCTTAGAGAAGATGTGTATGTGCCAACAGTGAAAGAACTGAAAAAAGAAGATAAAACTTTTGACTACTTATTCTGGGTTGGCTCAATGGGTGCGTATGACAATAGAAGCCAAAAGATTGCGCTCGCCTTTGCAAAACTGCTCAATAAAGCAGGGGTCTCCTTTGCCATCTTAGGCAATAAAGAGAAAAACTCAGGTGATACACCAAGAAGGCTTGGGAATGAATTTTTGTTTCAAGAGCTCGCGACGAAGAACATTGAAGAATTTCAGAAAAATGGCGTCAAGAAGATCGTAACGATTGATCCACACGCTTATAATGTATTTAAAAATGAATATCCAGACTTCGGGCTTGATGCAGAAGTGTACCATCATACAGAATTGCTTGCAGAACTTGTCAAACAAGGAAAATTAACGCCTGTACATGAAGTGAATGAAGTGATTACCTTTCACGATTCTTGCTATCTTGGCAGGTATAACGAGGTATATGATCCACCAAGAGATATTTTAAAAGCCATTCCTGGTGTGACGCTGAAAGAGATGGAGCGTCATCGTGAAACAGGGATGTGCTGTGGTGCTGGTGGAGGCTTAATGTGGATGGAAGAGGAGACAGGAACTCGCATTAATACAGCGCGTACCGAGCAGGCCTTGCAAGTCAAACCATCCATTATCAGCTCCGGTTGCCCATATTGTTTGACGATGCTTGGGGATGGGACAAAAGCGAAGGAAGTAGAAGAGCAAGTTGATACATTTGACGTTGCTGAGATTCTTGAAAAATCAGTATTTGGTGAGACCAAGACACAAGCTTCATAAAGATGACATGCCGATGAATGCCATGTTCGTCGGCATGTACTAGGTGTCTATAACAAACGGTTTGACTTGAATGTAAGCGGTAACAAATTGGAGGGAGAAACGATTGAGCAGAACTGTTATCGTAGCTGGAGCGAGAACGCCATTTGGAAAACTGGGAGGATCTTTAAGTAGTTTCACTGCCGCTGAATTAGGAGGGATGGCCATAAAGTCTACATTGGAAAAAGCCTCAGGTTCTCACGAGATAGATGAGATCATCATGGGAAGTGTGCTTCAAGGAGGTCAAGGGCAAATTCCTTCAAGGCAAGCGGCAAGATATGCTGATATTCCATGGTCAGTTCCAACGCAAACGATCAATAAAGTGTGTGCTTCTGGAATGCGTAGTGTGAGTGTAGCCGACCAAATCATTCGAGCTGGAGATGCACAAGTGATTGTGGCAGGCGGAATGGAGTCGATGTCTCATGCACCCTATCTTCTTAAAAAAGCAAGATGGGGCTACAAAATGGGAGATGATGCTGTGGAAGACGCTATGATTTCAGATGGATTAACCTGTTCATTTACAGGTGTTCATATGGGCGAATATGGAAGTCATGCAGCGAAGGAACTTGGGATTACGCGAGAAGAACAGGATCTATGGGCGCTCAGAAGTCATGAGCGAGCTGTCGAAGCTCATAGGAGCGGTTTTTTCCAGAATGAAATCACCCCAGTCACGGTCAAGACTAAAAAAGGGGATCAATTCATGGCAGCAGATGAATCACCTCGGCGTGATACGTCATATGAAAGATTATCAAAGCTCATGCCTGTTTTTGATGCGAGCGGCACAATCACAGCTGGGAACGCACCTGGTGTCAATGATGGTGCATGTGCCCTCCTTTTAATGCAGGACACATATGCAGCACATCACGGTGAAAAACCAATGGCCGTCGTGCTTGGGCATGCACAGGTGGCACTAGAGGCAAAGGATTTCCCGAAAACCCCAGCTCTTGCAATCGAAAAGGTCTTACAGAAAACAGGAAAACGTTTAGAGGATATTGATTTGTTTGAAATCAATGAGGCCTTTTCTGCTGTAGTTTTGGCATGTGAGAAAATACTGGCGCTAGACCGGCGTAAAATAAACATCAACGGAGGGGCAGTAGCACTCGGTCATCCGATCGGAGCAAGTGGAACGCGCATGATACTGACCTTAATTCATGCATTGAAACAAAGAGGAGGCGGCATTGGTATCGGAGCCATTTGCAGTGGGGGCGGTCAAGGGGATGCATTGATGATTCAGGTGGAATAAAAGAGGAGGGGGTTATGATCATGAGTACAGAAGAGACCGTCATGGTCGTCGGTGCTGGTCAAATGGGAACAGGGATTGCACAAGTATTTGCACAGTCTGGTTATACCGTCCTGCTCCATGATGTAGCAGAAGAACAGGTCCATAGAGCCATTTCTTCCATGACCAAACAACTGACGAAGCGGGCGGAAAAAGGAAAAGTGGCACATCAAGCAGTCCGTGAGATCACGCAACGGCTTGCGGTCTCCACAGATTTAAAGGATGTAAAGCAGGCTCATATGGTGATTGAAGCTGCGTCAGAGCAAATGATCGTAAAAAAACAAATTTTTGAAACCCTTGATCAATATGCAGAGGATCAGGCGATATTTGCGACCAATACCTCTTCCTTGTCGATCACAGAATTAGCAGCAGTCACAAAAAGACCAGAGCAAGTCATTGGCATGCACTTTATGAATCCTGTCCCTGTCATGAAGCTTGTTGAGGTGATCCGAGCGTTGCAAACAAATGATCAAACCTATCAGATCGTTTGTGAAACAGCCAAAAAACTAGACAAAACACCGATTGAAGTAGAAGACTTTCCGGGTTTTATTTCAAATCGTATTTTGATGCCGATGATTAATGAAGCCATTTACGCCCTTTATGAAGGGGTGGCAGATGCAGAAAGTATTGATGGCATCATGACACTTGGCATGAATCATCCAATGGGTCCGCTTCGTCTCGCCGATTTAATCGGGCTTGATACATGTTTATTTATTATGAATACTCTTCACGAGGGGCTGGGGGATAGTAAATATCGACCTTGCCCACTCCTTAAAAAATATGTGAATGCGGGCTGGCTTGGCAAAAAGACAAAGAGAGGTTTTTACACATACCACGATCTCTCATAGGGGGAGTCAAGATGGATGTTTTACTAACAGAAAAACAGCGTCTTTGGAGAGAACAGGTAGCGGAGTTTGCACATCAATATGTATTCCCTGAAATAGAGAACATGGAAAAAGGCCGATTTCCTAGAAAACTTTTAACTGATATGAGTAAGCAAGGTTTCCTAGGTATTCCAATCCCTTCCGCATATCATGGATTAGGAGCAGATTTTACAACCTATATTATTGCCATTCACGAACTGTCTAAAGTGAATGCGGCCATTGGTGTCATCGTTTCAGTTCATACATCCGTTGTGACAATGCCCATTTTAGCATTTGGCACGAGCCGGCAAAAAGAGTCATATGTTCCGTTGCTTGCTACTGGGCAGAAGCTGGGTGCATTCTGTCTGACAGAGCCTACGGCTGGGTCAGATGCTTCAAGTATTCTGCTAAGGGCGGAGCGATCAGACGAACATTATGTGTTAAATGGGACGAAGATTTTTATCACAAGTGGAGGAGAAGCAGATGTGTACCTTGTGTTTGCAGTGACGGACCCCTCTTCGACTAAAAAGAATATATCGGCTTTCATTGTTGAGAAAGGCACGCCAGGATTTACTGTTGGAAAAGATGAGAAAAAGATGGGACTTCATGGATCAAAAACAGTGACGCTTCATTTTGATGGGGTGCGCATCCCGAAGGAGCAGTTGCTCGGCGTTGAGGGAGAAGGCTTTCAAATTGCCATGTCGAGCTTAAATGCGGGGAGAATCGGCATCGCAGCACAAAGTCTTGGCATTGCAGAAGCAGCATTGACCGAGGCAGTATCTTATCTAAAGCAGCATCCAGCCGGGATTGAGACGACCATTCGCCTTGGCGATATGGCGGCTAAATGGGAAGCGGCTAAGCTGCTTGTCTATCAGGCCGCATCTTATAAACAAGCGAATCGACCGGTCACAAAGGAGGCTTCGATGGCAAAATTATTTGCTTCCAAAGCGGCGGTCGAGATCAGTACAGAGGCCATCCATTTGCTTGGCATGGCGGGTTATACAAACAGATACAAGGCAGAACGCTATTTTCGTGATGCGAAGATTTGTGAAATATATGAAGGAACAAGTGAAATTCAAAGGCTAGTCATTTGTAAACAGCTAATGAAATGAGGTGCCGCGTATGCAGTTCCAATTAAGCGATGAACATGAAATGATACAAAAAATGGTGAGAGACTTTGCAAAAAATGAAGTAGAGCCAACAGCAGCAGAGCGAGACGAGACAGAAACTTACGATCCAACCATTTTTCGTAAGATGGCGGAGCTTGGGTTAACAGGGATTCCTTGGCCAGAGGAAGTTGGCGGTATCGGTAGTGATTATTTGGCATATGTGATTGCTATTGAGGAGCTCTCAAGGGTATGCGCCTCCACTGGTGTAACACTGTCCGCACACACATCACTTGCCTCGTGGCCCATCTATTCATTTGGAACAGATGAGCAAAAGGAGAAGTACTTAAAGCCGCTGGCAGAGGGGCAAAAGGTAGGGGCATATGCACTGACTGAAAGTGGTTCCGGATCGGATGCCGGCGGTATGAAGACAACAGCGGTGAAAGTAGGAGACGAATACGTATTAAACGGTGCGAAGATATTTATTACAAATGGTGGGATTGCAGATTTTTATATTGTGTTTGCAGTGACAGACCCAGAGGCAAACTCTCGGAATATCACTGCCTTTATTGTAGAAAAAGAGACGCCAGGTTTTTCCGTTGGCAAAAAGGAAAGTAAACTTGGTATACGTTCCTCTCCAACGACTGAAATTGTTTTTGAAGAATGTCGTCTTCATGAAGAGAATCGCCTCGGTCAAGAAGGGGAAGGCTTCAAAATCGCAATGATGACGCTGGACGGTGGAAGAAATGGAATTGCTGCACAGGCTGTCGGGATTGCTCAAGGTGCACTCGATGCAGCGGTTACCTATGCAAAAGAGCGCCGACAATTTGGAAAGCCAATCATTCAGTTGCAAGGTATCGCTTTCAAATTAGCAGATATGGCTACAGCCATTGAGGCTGCAAGGTTGCTCACATATCAGGCGGCGTGGCTTGAATCAAATGGCCTTCCTTATGGAAAGGAATCAGCCATGTCCAAACTCTTTGCTGGTGATACAGCCATGAAGGTGACAACAGAAGCGGTTCAGATCTTTGGCGGGTACGGCTATACAAAGGATTATCCAGTTGAACGCTACATGCGTGATGCGAAAATCACGCAAATCTATGAAGGAACGCAGGAAATACAGCGGCTTGTTATCTCAAGGAAACTGCTAGATATTTAGAAAATGAGCACAGACCACCTCAATCAAGGTGGTCTATTTCAATCGGTTTCTATGGGCTGAGTAATACGGTGAAAAGGTAACTGGCTGTTTCGACTTCATCCACTCTTGGCAAACACAAAACAGACAAAAGATTCCATAATCAAATTTTTAAAGAAGAATAGTAATCAGAAAGAATTGATTGTGCTTTAAATCCTGTGCTGATGCTTTGAACCGCATATCTGCATAAAGACAAACCATCCCAAATACGATCAAGTGAATAGGGTGAGGATGAAGTATATTTTCTTACCTTTAGGTGCGATTCGGTTAACCACCTTACTCGTAGATGGTCCAACAATCCACATCTTAATTTAATTCGATCAACCTCTCAAAATTAGTCACTTCACATCAAATTGATGTAAGTGAACAAAATGTGAAGCAACTATACTCCACTTGAAAATAGATAAAGAGGCTTGAAACACTCGTTATCATTTATCAGAAATGGGGTTGGATAGAAGACAAGTAAAAAGGCACATTTGAAGTGTTCTCACATGCAATTCGACCTAAAACTGAACAAATGATGGACATCTCGATTCTCCTCATGAGAAAAAATCAAAATTTAACTACGATAAAGGTGGCATAAACTCCCCTCATTTGTTTATAATGAGAGGTATGGTTTGTCGTCAGAATAAGGTATAAATACTTATTATTTCACTGATAAATGGATACATACATGTAATAGAAAGGGAGTGTCTGACCTTGAGTTTGAAAGAATACTCACAGGAACAGCTCAAACAAATGTCTTTAGTTGAACTTGCTTATGAAATTTTCAGAGACAGTAAAACACCGATTACGTTTACAGAGTTAATAGATGAAATGGTTCGTTTGCAAGGGATACAAAAATCTGATCTCAATGATCGACTTGCTCAATTTTATACAGACTTAAATATAGATGGTCGTTTTATTTCGCTTGGTGATCAGAGATGGGGACTTCGTAGCTGGTATCCAGTTGATCAAATCGAAGAAGAAGTTCAGCCAGCCGTTAAAACAAAAGCGAAAAAGAAAAAAGTAAAAGCTGCAGTCATTGAAGAAGACTTTGATGATTTAGAAGAAGAAATCGACGAGCTTGAAGAAGATATTGACCTTCTTGACGACGATGAAGATCTAGAGTTAGATGATGAAGAAATCGATGAAGAGCTAGATGAATTCGACGACGATGAAGATGATGACGACTTAACTGAAATTGACGAAGATAATTTAGAGGACGAAGAGGAAGAGAAATAAACCTCATAAACCGACCGTCACAACTGGACAAAACCGTCTTGACTTTCGAGAGCGAACTATGTAGTATGTATTTTGGGCTCTCTAAAAAAAGAGTACGTCAAGATACGTTCATTTACGCTCCCTTTCATTTATTTGAAAGGGAGCTTTCTTATTTTTCAAAAAAGTTAGGGATACAATTTAATTGGATGAAGCTGTGCATGTCTAGTCATGCAAGGGTAAAAAAGAGAGGAGTATACGAAATGACAAAGTATATTTTTGTAACAGGAGGAGTGGTTTCCTCACTTGGAAAAGGGATCACGGCTGCATCATTAGGTCGCCTTTTGAAAAACAGAGGGCTGGATGTGACCATTCAAAAATTCGATCCTTATATAAATGTAGACCCAGGGACAATGAGTCCATACCAGCACGGAGAGGTTTTTGTCACAGATGATGGTGCTGAAACCGACCTTGATTTAGGTCACTACGAGCGTTTTATTGATATTAACTTAAATAAGTACAGCAACGTGACGACTGGTAAAATCTATTCAACTGTTCTGAAGAAGGAGCGCCGCGGTGACTATTTAGGCGGTACGGTTCAGGTGATTCCCCACATTACAAATGAAATCAAAGACCGTGTATACCGTGCAGGTAAAGAAACCGGTGCAGATGTCGTGATTACAGAGATCGGTGGTACAGTTGGAGATATTGAATCTCTTCCATTCCTTGAAGCGATTCGTCAGATGAAGAGTGATATTGGTCGTGAAAATGTTATGTATATTCACTGTACCCTTGTCCCTTATATCCGTGCAGCAGGTGAGCTCAAAACAAAGCCGACACAGCACAGTGTAAAAGAATTGCGCAGTCTTGGTATTCAGCCAAACGTCATTGTTGTGAGAACAGAAATGCCAATGACACAAGATATGAAGGATAAAATTGCACTATTTTGTGACATTGATACAAAAGCCGTCATTGAATGTCAGGATGCAGATACACTCTATTCCATTCCGCTTGATTTGCAAAAGCAGGGATTGGACAAGCTTGTATGTGAGTACATGAAGCTCGATTGCAAAGATGCGGACATGACTGAGTGGAAGGCACTTGTAGACAAAGTACAGAACCTTTCAAAACAAGTAACAATTGGCCTTGTCGGAAAGTATGTTGAATTGCAGGATGCGTATATCTCTGTCGTAGAATCACTTCGTCATGCAGGTTATGCGTTTGATGCCGATGTCCACATCAAATGGATTAATGCAGAAGAAGTAACAGCAGATAATATAGCTGATTTAGCACATGATGCAGACGGTATTATCGTACCTGGCGGCTTCGGAGATCGCGGAGTTGAAGGGAAAATCATTGCGACACAATATGCTCGTGAAAACAAAGTGCCGTTCTTCGGTATTTGCTTAGGTATGCAAGTCGCGTCTATCGAATATGCAAGAAATGTGTTAGGTTTTGAGGGAGCACATTCAGCGGAAATTGATCCAGAAACGAAGTTCCCAATTATCGACCTTCTTCCAGAACAAAAGGATGTAGAAGATCTCGGCGGAACACTCCGTCTTGGACTATACCCTTGTAAATTAAGTGAAGAGACAAAAGCATTTGCTGCATACAATGATGAAGTGGTATACGAACGTCACCGTCACCGCTATGAATTCAACAACGAATACAGACAACAAATGGAAGCAGCAGGATTTGTTTTCTCTGGTACAAGCCCAGACGGACGCCTTGTTGAAATTATCGAGCTAAAGGATCATCCGTGGTTCCTTGCCTCTCAGTTCCACCCAGAATTCACTTCAAGACCAACAAGACCACAGCCGTTATTTAGAGACTTCGTAGGTGCTTCACTGCAAGCAGCCGAATCAAAATAAAACAAAAAACTGCCGAGATGATCATGTTCTCGGCAGTTTTTTTATTCGTATTCTTCTATGATTTCTTTAACAGTAAAAGAAAGTGCGTGGTACACGTATAAGCATGTCATCAAAGCAGGATAACCGAACCGTGTTCCATCCTCAGCAGGTACAAGTGGTTTTTTGAGCTGGAAATCAATGTGGACATCACAATGTTCCTCAATCGTTGACGGTTCTGTTTGTGATGGTCCCACACCTACAATCGGTATACCTTGTGCATAAAGCTCTTTGACAAGTGATTTAATTTCCTCGTCTTCTGGATCGGAATAAAAAAGGAGCACCCTGTCACCTGCATGGAGTGAGGCACGTTCTTTTTGATCATGGGGAAGCACGTTGGCACTCGGAAATGGTTCCTTGCTTTCGGATGCTTCTATGGCCACAGCCGCTAGTTCGTGCTTACCGTAAAAATAAACAGAATGTCCACTCACCACGGCCTGGGCAAGAAGGCGTGCACCGTCTTCAATAGATTCTGCTTCCTTTTCTCCAATACGTGAAAAAATACCCGATAACTGGGTTGTAAAAATTTTTAACAAGACTCATTTCCTCCTTCGGTCAGATCATTTTATAATAGAATCTCAAGAGAATATTAGGAAAAATGCTCAGAAAATCTCAGAAAATGTCGTAAAGTAAACTATTATAAATAAAGGAAATGTGAAAATCAAACAGAATTATTTAACAACTGCTCTTTTTATGACGAAAAATGAAAGCAATGGGGTGTAACGGATGAATGAGAAAATTTTAATTGTCGACGATCAGTACGGTATTAGAATATTGCTGAATGAAGTGTTTCATAAAGAAGGCTATCAAACTTTCCAAGCAGCGAATGGACTTCAGGCGTTAGATATTGTGAAAAACCATAGACCGAACCTCGTCCTGCTTGATATGAAAATACCCGGAATGGATGGAATTGAGATTTTAAAACGCATGAAATTAATTGATGAAGATATTCGCGTCATCATTATGACAGCGTATGGTGAACTGGACATGATCCAAGAGTCAAAAGAACTTGGCGCACTTACTCATTTTGCAAAACCATTTGATATTGATGAAATCAGAGATGCTGTAAAAGAATATTTGCCGCTTGAAACAAATGGTTAGATGGAAATGATTGAATCGATTCATTCTGTTGCCGATTTGTCGAATAATTGGTATTCTAGATAAGAAGAAGAAAGCGATCTAAGTGTACATATGACGAGAAATTCTGGTCATGCTAGGGTGGAGAGCTTTTTTTAGTAAGCAAATTAGCTACATAGGGAGGATTTTTCATCATGCCTTTAGTTTCAATGACAGAAATGTTGAAAGATGCAAAAGAAAAAGGTTATGCTGTCGGACAGTTTAACTTAAATAACTTAGAATTTACGCAAGCGATTTTACAAGCTGCTGAAGCTGAGAAGTCTCCAGTCATCTTAGGAGTATCAGAAGGAGCAGGACGCTACATGGGTGGCTTCAAAACAGTTGTCGCTATGGTGAAAGCGTTAATTGAAGAATATAATGTAACAGTTCCTGTTGCGATTCATTTAGATCACGGTTCAAGCTTTGAATCTTGTGCGAAAGCGATCCATGCAGGATTTACTTCTGTTATGATTGATGCTTCACACCATCCATTTGAAGAGAATGTGGAAATAACTGCAAAAGTAGTAGAACTTGCACATATCCACGGTGTATCTGTAGAAGCTGAGCTTGGAACTGTTGGCGGACAAGAAGATGACGTGATCGCTGATGGTGTTATTTATGCTGATCCAAAAGAATGTCAAGAGCTTGTAGAACGTACTGGCATTGACTGTCTTGCGCCTGCACTAGGCTCTGTGCATGGTCCATACAAAGGTGAACCAAACCTTGGTTTCGCTGAAATGGAAGAAATTGGAAAAACAACTGGTCTTCCGCTTGTTCTTCATGGCGGAACAGGCATCCCAACTGCTGATATCAAGCGTGCAATCTCACTTGGTACAGCAAAAATCAATGTCAACACTGAAAACCAAATTGCTTCTGCAAAAGCAGTTCGCGAAACACTTGCTGCAAAAACAGAAGAGTATGATCCACGTAAATATCTTGGACCAGCTCGTGACGCAATTAAAGCGACTGTTATCGGCAAAATGCGCGAATTTGGTTCTTCTAACCAAGCATAATTTGATGAGAACCGAGAGCCGCCTGAGTCACAGGCGGTTTTCTCCATATCTTGAGAAAGCGCAAACAAATTTACATGTCAGACAATTTATTGATAGGAGAGTGGCACTGTTATGTTATTTTTCGTAGACACAGCTAATATTGCAGATATCAAAGAGGCACATGAACTTGGTATTTTAGCAGGTGTAACAACAAACCCTAGTTTAGTAGCGAAAGAAAAGGGCGTCTCATTCCATGATCGTCTCCGTGAAATCACTGATGTGGTTTCAGGTTCTGTCAGCGCTGAAGTCATATCCTTAAAAGCAGAGGAAATGATTGAAGAAGGTAAAGAGCTTGCTGCCATTGCCCCAAACATTACAGTCAAAATTCCAATGACAACGGACGGTCTTAAGGCAGTCAAAGCCTTAACGGATCTTGGCATTAAAACGAACGTTACCTTGATCTTTAATGCGAATCAGGCATTGCTTGCAGCTAGAGCTGGTGCGACATACGTTTCTCCATTCCTTGGTCGTTTAGATGACATTGGTCACAATGGTCTTGATCTCATTAGCGAAGTGAAAACCATCTTTGATGTTCATGGATTAGATACACAAATTATTGCTGCATCCATTCGTCACCCACAGCATGTGACAGAAGCCGCTTTAAGAGGTGCTCATATTGGCACAATGCCACTGAAAGTCATTAAGCAACTGACAAAACACCCGTTAACGGATGCAGGCATTGAACAATTTTTAGCAGATTGGAATAAATAAGTGATTGTGGCAGGCGGAAAAAGTCTTCCGTTTGCCGCAGTTTCTTGCGAAAACGCTAAGAAATGTTTTGTGCAAAGAAGAGAACATCACAGCCTCGCAAAGCTTCGATTATTTTTCTTCCGACAAATTTCGTTTAACCTGTATTCTTTCTTTAGATATTGGCTAAATTTTGGACAAGACCTTTTTAAGCGCGACATCCACAATCAATATAACTCCAACAGTGATCTTCTTTAAGAAGGGAGATAAATATGGAAAAGTTAAACATTGCCGGCGGTGATCCCCTTCGCGGAACCGTACATATTAGTGGTGCAAAAAATAGTGCTGTTGCACTGATTCCTGCCACGATTCTCGCTGATTCCCCAGTCACAATTGAGGGCCTTCCGCATATTTCAGATATTTACACATTAAGAGATCTTTTAGAAGAAATCGGTGGGAAGGTCATATTTGAAAAGGGGGAAATGGTTGTCAATCCTGCAAATATGATTAGCATGCCGCTTCCAAATGGGAAAGTGAAAAAACTGCGTGCGTCCTATTATTTAATGGGTGCTATGCTTGGCAGGTTCAAACAAGCTGTCATTGGTTTGCCAGGAGGATGTCATCTAGGACCTAGGCCGATTGATCAGCATATCAAAGGCTTTGAAGCACTTGGGGCAGAAGTGACAAACGAGCAGGGTGCAATTTATTTACGTGCCGAAAAATTAGTCGGAGCCCGCATTTATCTTGATGTTGTCAGTGTAGGTGCGACCATCAATATTATGCTTGCTGCCGTGCTGGCTGAAGGAAAAACAGTCATAGAAAATGCCGCAAAGGAGCCTGAAATCATTGATGTGGCTACACTACTTGCAAGCATGGGAGCAAAAATCAAAGGGGCGGGTACAGATGTCATTCGTATTGAGGGTGTAGAATCTCTACACGGCTGCAAACATTCAATCATCCCTGACCGCATTGAAGCAGGTACATTTTTAATTGCTGGTGCTGCGATGGGGGATGAAGTTGTACTTGATAATGTCATACCAACTCATTTAGAATCAATTACGGCGAAACTTAGAGAGATGGGGTTCATAATTGAAACGAGCAACGATCAGATGCTGATTGTTGGGAAAAATGAAGGACTCAAGCCTGTCGATATCAAAACCCTTGTGTATCCAGGCTTTCCGACTGACCTCCAACAGCCGATGACGGCACTGTTAACAAAAGCGAAAGGCACAAGTGTGGTCACAGATACGATCTACTCTGCCCGTTTTAAGCACATTGACGAATTGCGCCGAATGGGTGCAAACATGAAAGTTGAGGGGAGATCTGCCATTATCACAGGACAAACACAGCTTCAAGGTGCAAAAGTAAAAGCGAGTGATTTGAGAGCGGGTGCTTGTCTAGTGGTTGCAGGATTAATGGCAGACGGTGTGACTGAAATCACAGGGCTTGAACATATTGACAGAGGATATAGTATGCTTGAGGAGAAGCTTGAAGGCTTGGGTGCAACCATCTGGCGTGAAAAGCTGAATGACCGAGAAATAGAAGAACTTCAAAATTCATAAGGCTTTGACTGTGAGAGGAGATTTGGACAAAAATGGAAAGAAGTTTATCAATGGAACTAGTACGGGTGACAGAAGCAGCCGCGTTGAAATCTGCCCGCTGGATGGGAAGAGGGAAGAAAGACGAAGCGGATGACGCTGCAACTAGTGCGATGCGTGATGTATTTGACACAATTCCAATGAAGGGAACAGTCGTCATCGGCGAGGGAGAAATGGACGAAGCACCAATGCTTTATATCGGGGAAAAGCTTGGGAACGGATATGGACCTCGCGTTGACGTAGCCGTTGACCCACTGGAAGGAACAAATATTGTGGCAAGCGGCGGCTGGAATGCATTAGCTGTTATCGCTGTTGCTGATCATGGCAACTTGCTGAATGCACCTGATATGTACATGGATAAAATCGCAGTTGGTCCAGAAGCGGTAGGCTGTATCGATATTGAAGCACCTGTCATTGATAATCTTCGCGCTGTTGCAAAAGCGAAAAACAAAGATATTGAAGATGTTGTTGCAACGATTCTAAACAGAGATCGACACGAGAAAATTATTGCAGAGCTGAGAGAAGCAGGAGCAAGAATTAAACTGATCGACGATGGTGACGTTGCAGGTGCTATTAATACAGCATTTGATCATACAGGTGTTGATATTCTATTTGGTTCAGGTGGAGCGCCAGAGGGTGTCCTTTCTGCTGTTGCATTAAAGGCACTTGGTGGTGAAATTCATGGTAAGCTTCTTCCTCAAAGTGAAGAAGAGATGAGACGCTGTGAGAAAATGGGTCTAGATGTTGGAAAAGTTTTACGAATGGAAGATCTCGTAAAAGGGGATGACGCCATTTTTGCAGCTACCGGAGTGACAGATGGCGAGTTATTAAAAGGTGTACAATTTAAAGGGTCTGTTGGAACAACGCACAGTGTTGTCATGCGTGCGAAATCGGGTACTGTTCGATTCGTAGATGGCAGACACAGCTTAAAGAAAAAACCGAATCTTGTCATTCGTCCGTAAGAAAGCGGGTATCATTACCCGCTTTTCTATAGGTGTCAAATAAATATCATTTTCCTTTTAAAGTTGAATATTCTCTGCAAATGAGGTAAAACTAAAGAGTGCTGCGAAATTTTCTGCGAATTTACTTCTTTTAAGCTTCAACAAGTTTAAATACTGCCGCATCATGAGATATACTCATTACCCTTCTCTATGTTGACAAAGCTCTATTTCACATTGTTCCTATCTTCACGATATAACGAGTGGGAGCGTTACCATAAGAGCGAGGTCATTCCAACAAAAAGCGGAATTAAAAAGGCTAATCAAATACAATGTTCATGGATTTTGTAAAGAAATACATTGACTAGAAAAGTGTGGTGTCCATTTTGAAAGATGTGTCGATTTCATCTTTGGAAAATATGAAATTAAAAGAGCTGTATGAGCTAGCAAAACGGTATAAAATCTCTTATTACAGCAAACTAACAAAAAAAGAATTGATATTTGCCATTTTAAAGGCAAATGCTGAACAAGAGGATCTCTTATTTATGGAAGGGGTTCTTGAAATTATTCAGTCTGAAGGGTTTGGCTTTTTAAGACCGATTAACTACTCCCCAAGTTCTGAAGATATTTATATTTCTGCTTCACAAATCAGACGCTTTGATTTGCGAAATGGAGATAAGGTTTCTGGAAAGGTACGCCCTCCAAAAGAGAATGAACGCTACTATGGACTTCTTCATGTTGAAGCGGTAAATGGGGACGACCCAGAATCAGCTAAGGAACGTGTTCACTTTCCTGCACTCACACCGCTATTCCCAGATCGCCAAATGGTTCTTGAAACACAGCCTAATCACCTGTCCACTAGAATTATGGATATGATGGCGCCGGTTGGGTTTGGACAGCGCGGGTTAATCGTGGCGCCGCCGAAGGCAGGGAAAACCATTTTGCTTAAAGAAATTGCAAACAGCATTTCAGAAAATCACCCTGAGGCAGAATTGATTGTCCTTCTAATTGACGAACGCCCTGAGGAAGTAACAGATATCGAACGTTCTGTTGCAGGGGATGTTGTTAGCTCAACCTTTGACGAAGTACCGGAAAACCACATTAAAGTAGCAGAGCTTGTATTAGAGCGTGCGATGCGTCTTGTTGAGCATAAAAAAGACGTCATTATTTTAATGGACAGCATTACAAGGCTCGCTCGTGCATATAACCTTGTCATTCCACCAAGCGGAAGAACGCTTTCTGGCGGGATTGATCCGGCTGCTTTCCATCGTCCAAAACGTTTCTTTGGTGCTGCGCGTAACATCGAGGAAGGCGGAAGCTTGACCATTTTGGCAACAGCACTTGTTGAAACAGGATCACGTATGGATGATGTGATCTATGAGGAGTTTAAAGGAACGGGGAACATGGAACTCCATCTGGACCGCTCTCTTGCGGAAAGAAGAATTTTCCCTGCCATTGATATTCGCCGTTCTGGTACAAGAAAAGAAGAGCTGCTTGTTCCAAAAGAGCATCTTGATCGTCTATGGGCCATGAGAAAATCCATGTCTGATACACCTGACTTCGTTGAAAAATTCATGCGTAAAATGAAAAAAACGAAGACAAACCAAGAATTTTTTGATATCTTAACGCAAGAATGGAAACAAGCAAATATGTCTGCAACTAGAAGATAGATTCTTGAAAAAAAACCATTTGCAATCATAGACTCACACTGTTATAATTTTATCATGTGCGTTTCAGATTTATTCTGAGATAATAACTCTGTTTCCGAATTGGATTCAGGGCGGAAGGAGATGACAGTAGATGAAAACAGGAATTCATCCTAACTACAAAAAAGCTACAGTCAAATGCGCTTGTGGAAATGAGTTTGAAACTGGATCAGTAAAAGAAGAGGTACGCATCGAGATTTGCTCTGAGTGCCATCCTTTCTATACAGGCCGTCAAAAATTCGCTTCTGCTGATGGACGTGTTGACCGCTTTAATAAAAAATACGGTCTTAAGTAATAATAGATACAATAAACAGGCAGGAATCCGTTCTTGCCTGTTTTTTTACGTGGATTGATGGAATTTTATAATGGGGGAGAAGACCTTATGTATGTGATGAAACAAAGCGGTTGGCTTGAAGTCATCTGTGGTAGTATGTTTTCTGGAAAGTCGGAGGAATTGATTCGGAGAGCTAAAAGAGCCGTCTTTGCCAAACAAGAAGTTAAAATATTCAAACCAATGATTGATAACCGATATAGCACAAGTTCCGTTGTGTCACATAACGGTTCTTCAGTAGATGCAATTGCAGTTGCCTCACCAAAAGACATCATAACGCACATATCAGAAAAAACCGATGTCATTGGCATAGATGAGGTGCAATTTTTTGATGAGACAATCATTGACATTGTCACTCAATTGGCTGATAAAGGCTACCGAGTCATTGTTGCAGGCCTTGATCAAGACTTCAGAGGAGAGCCATTTGGTGTTGTTCCGCATTTAATGGCATGTGCAGAGCTTGTGACAAAACTTCAAGCAGTTTGTTCGGTATGCGGCTCCCCAGCGAGTAGAACACAACGCTTGATCGACGGTAAACCCGCATCCTATGATGATCCCATCATTCTAGTAGGTGCGCAGGAATCATATGAAGCACGATGCAGACATCACCATGAAGTACCAAGACTTGATGTTGGTACAACACTTGACAATTAAAAAAAAATGCCGCTGTGTTTTGTTTTTCGTGTTTTTGGCTTAACACCCATCATTTTTACTTAAATAAATTAAATAACGATATGAAAAAATTATCTAATTTTCAAAGCTTGCGTTTTAACATAAGCAGGCATAAAATGACTAACTGTAGTGTAAAGCATTTAAACGAAAAGTTCGATTTCTTGTCATAATTTTTTTGATGAAGGATTTTTCTCCTTAATCGTTCTTTGGATTAATAGTTAACCTTATTTATATTTTAGAAAGAGGGTAGTTTTGATGAACAACGTGAAGAAAACAAAAGAAGGTTACCTCGAAACCACTTTAACAGGTAAAGATGTATTATCAATTCCAACGTTGAACAAAGGTGTTGCTTTTTCAGAAGAAGAAAGACAAGAACTCGGACTAGAAGGCTTGCTTCCTCCAACTGTACTTACTTTAGAACAACAAGCAGAAAGAGCATATAAGCAATTTCTTGCTCAGCCAGACCGTCTACGTCAAAACGTATACTTAAGCGATTTACAAAACCGCAATGAAGTCTTGTTTTACAAACTGTTAACAGACAAGCTTCGCGAAATGCTGCCTGTTGTATACACACCAACTGTTGGTGAAGCGATTCAAGAATACAGCCATGAATACAGAAGACCTCATGGTGTCTATCTTTCAATCGACAACATTGATGGCATTGAGAAAGCATTTGAAAACTTACATGCAACAGCTGGCGATATCGACCTTATCGTTGCAACTGACTCTGAGAGCATTCTAGGAATTGGTGACTGGGGTGTTGGTGGTATAAACATTGCAATCGGTAAATTAGCGGTTTACACTGCAGCAGCAGGTATTGACCCAAGCCGTGTAATTCCGGTCGTATTAGATGTTGGAACAAACAACGAGAAATTATTGAATGATCCATTATACATCGGAAATCACCACAAACGAGTACAAGGTGAAAAGTACGAAGAATTTATTGATGCTTATGTGAAAACAGCACTCAAATTCTTCCCGAAAGCATTGCTACACTGGGAAGATCTTGGTAACAAAAATGCACGTAACATCATGAAAAAATACAACGATAACATCTTGACATTTAACGATGATATTCAAGGTACTGGTGCCATTACTTTAGCGGGAGTTCTTGCAGCTGTCAAGAAAACTGGTACACAATTGAAAGATCACCGTATTGTGATCTTCGGAGCAGGTTCAGCTGGTATCGGAATCGCAGATCAAATGCGTGACAAAATGGTACTTGAAGGTCTTACTGAAGAAGAAGCGAACAATGCATTCTGGACATTAGATTACAGAGGACTATTAACAGATCAATTTGAAGATGAAGTGCTTGATTTCCAAAAACCATATCTTCGTTCATCTGACGAAGTAGATGGCTGGGCACGTGACGAAAAAGGACAAATTTCCTTTGCAGAAACAGTTCGCCAAGTGAAGCCGACAATTTTAATCGGTACGTCAGGTCAAGGTGGAGCTTTCACAGAAGAGATCATCAAAGAAATGGCAGCTCATACAGAGCGTCCTGTTATTATGCCAATGTCTAACCCAACACCACTTGCTGAGGCAGTGCCAGAGGATATATTCAAATGGACAGACGGTCGTGCACTTGTTGCAACAGGTAGCCCATTTGAAAACGTTGTATACAACGGAATCGAACATGAAATTGGACAATCAAACAATGCGTTTGTCTTCCCAGGTCTTGGTCTTGGTTCAATCGTAACGGAGTCAAAAATCATCACAAAAGGAATGTTTGTGGCTTCTGCAAATGCAATTGCGGAAATGGTTGATTATGATCATCCAGGTGCTGGTCTACTGCCAAGTATTGATAAATTACAAGAAGTTTCAATTCAAGTTGCGATTGCTGTAGCTAAAGCAGCGATCGAAGATGGGGTAGCAAGAAAGACTCCAGATAATATCGAACAAGCTGTAAAAGATGCAATGTGGATTCCTGAATATAAGAAAATTGTAAGAGCATAATAAGGTAAGTGTGCGGTATTGTTTAGAATACCTAAACAATACCGCTATCAAAAGAAACATGTAAAGAGGATTTAAGGAGGAAAAGTAAGATGGACTTTTTAAATATTTTGGTCCTCCTAGCACCGATTTTTTTCGTTATCGCGCTGGGTTGGTTCGCAGGGCACTTCGGCAGCTATGACGTTAAATCTGCAAAAGGTGTAAGCACACTTGTGACAAAGTATGCTTTGCCAGCGCACTTTATCGCCAGCATTCTGTCTACCCCAAAAGATAAATTCTATAGTCAAATCCCATTTTTCGTTGCACTCATTTTAGGGATTCTCGGTTTTTATGTCATTATCCTATTTGTTACAAAGTTTGTTTTTAAATATGATTTAACAGATTCTTCTATATTCTCATTAAACTCAGCTCAACCGACCTTTGCATTCATGGGGATTCCGGTCTTAGGCAGTATATTTGGGGCTCAAGAAGTTGCAATTCCTATTGCGATTACCGGAATAGTTGTAAATGCATTGCTTGATCCAATTGCGATTATTGTTTCAACTGTCGGTGAAAAAACAAAAGGTAAAGTCAAAGAGGGCGAAAGCTTCTTAAAGATGACAACAAAGGCCATTTTGCACGGTTTGTCAGAGCCGCTAGCACTCGCGCCGCTTGTAAGTATCATTCTTGTTCTTCTAGGATTTAAACTTCCTGAAATTGGACATGACATGTTAGAAGAAATCGGAAGCGTTACATCAGGGGTTGCGCTATTTGCAGTCGGTGTTACTGTTGGTATCCGTAAGATTAAATTAAGCCTACCAGCATTTAGTATCGCATTGCTAAAAGTAGCTGTACAACCTATACTTATGTATTTTATCGCCATTCTTCTAGGTCTTTCAGCTGATGAAATCACAAAAGCTGTATTACTTGTTGCCTTCCCTGGTTCAGCAGTTGCGGCCATGATTGCTACAAGATTTGAAAAGCAGGAAGCAGAAACTGCATCCGCGTTTGTAATTAGTGCGATCTTGTCATTGATTACCTTACCAATTATTATTGCCCTGACCGTATAATAAAGTAGAAAGGCTGCCTGTTTTAGGCAGCCTTTCTTAGCGAAATGATTGAAAGAGAGGGAAAAGCACACGTTTCTTTTTGATCTCAGAGTGTGCGGTTTCCTTTTCTTCTTTTACTTTGGATAGTTGTTTGAGTGAAGTAGTCAGGTGTTCGAGCCGTGCAGTTAAATCTTCAATTTCCCTTCGATGCTGTAATAGCTGATAAGAGACACCCTCATCGGCTTTTTTCGCAAGCTTCCGCTCAAGCTCGTTTAAACGATGTTCAAAAGCATTGGCGTGTGATGGCTGTTGAAGCAGTTGTTTTACTTGCTGTTCTAGTGCTTCAACTCTTTGTGTATAAATTTTAGATTCTGCGGCAGGTGCGAGCTGATGGGCCGTCTCTTCATCAATTGGTAGTCTAATCTCTTGCAGAAGCACACCATCACTTAGTTGCTGTTTAACTTGCTTGAGCAGCATCACATTGTCTTCAGAGAATTCATAATGCCCAAGTTCGTTCCGGGCGACAGGGATATGGAGTTGTTTGACCCAGCGCTGAATCGTTTTTGAAGAGACACCAATTTCCTTTGCAACCTCATTTGTATTCAAACCAAAAGCCCTCCCTTTTTTCGATTATAAGTATCATTCTCTTGAGAGAGGACTCGCTCCTTCACCTTAGACAAAACAAGTAACCATTCGCCAAAGAAAGTGGTTTTTAGTGAAAAATTGATATTTTTTTGACTGTCATATCCCGCTATACTATAATTAGACTGTTACGCACAAAACAGAGGTGAAGACCATGTTAGACCGTTTAAAATCAATTGAAGAACGCTATGAAAAGCTAAATGAATATTTAAGTGATCCTGAAGTGGTGAACGACCCTAAGAAGCTTCGAGAATATTCAAAGGAACAATCTGATATTCAAGAAACTGTTGAGGTATATAGACGATATCGTGAGGCGTATGAACAGCTAAGTGATGCGAAAGCTATGTTAGAAGAGAAGCTGGATGCCGACATGCGCGACATGGTCAAGGAAGAAATTTCAGAGCTCACTGAAGAAACAGAACGTTTGGAAGACAAGCTGAAAATTTTGTTGATCCCGAAAGACCCAAATGACGATAAAAACGTTATTGTAGAGATTCGTGGTGCAGCGGGCGGAGAAGAGGCTGCTCTTTTTGCAGTAAACCTTTACCGTATGTACAGTCGATATGCTGAAATGCAAGGCTGGAAAACCGAAGTTATGGAAACAAGTGTAACTGGCACAGGTGGATATAAAGAAATCATTTTCATGATCAACGGGAAAGGCGCTTATTCCAAATTGAAATTTGAAAATGGCGCACACCGCGTGCAGCGTGTTCCTGAAACAGAATCAGGCGGCCGTATTCATACATCGACTGCAACAGTTGCTGTTTTACCTGAGGCAGAGGAAGTAGAAGTTGATATCCATGAAAAAGATATTCGTGTAGATACGTTCGCATCAAGCGGGCCTGGCGGACAAAGTGTTAATACCACAATGTCAGCTGTTCGATTAACTCACCTTCCAACAGGTGTCGTTGTTTCCTGTCAAGATGAGAAATCGCAAATCAAAAACAAAGAGAAAGCAATGAAAGTGTTATGTGCTAGAATTTACGATAAATTCCAGCGTGAAGCACAAGCTGAATATGATCAAACACGTAAATCTGCTGTCGGAACAGGGGATCGTTCAGAGCGTATCCGTACATACAACTTCCCGCAAAACCGTGTAACAGACCACCGAATTGGATTGACGATTCAGAAGCTTGATCAAATACTTGAGGGTAAACTTGATGAGGTCATTGATGCATTAATTGTTGAAGATCAATCAAGAAAGCTTCAAAATGAAAAATAATTATCAACGAACGATTTTTGAAGCCCTTAAATGGGCTTCTTCTTTGTTAACAGAAGCCGGCAGAGACCAAAATGCATCTGAAATCCTTCTCATGCATATACTCGGATTGAGTAGAAGTGAGCTCCTCGCACGGTTTCATGATCCGCTACCAGAGGAACAGGATCGTCTGTTCAGTGACTTTGTCAAACAGCACGAACTTGGGGTGCCTGTTCAACATTTAATTGGCTTTGAATACTTTTATGGTCGCCCCTTTGAGGTAAACAAGCATGTCCTCATTCCTCGTCCTGAAACGGAAGAAGTCGTTCTCTGTGCACTGAATATGCTGAATGATGTATTTCCGCATGATCAGCAGTTGTCAGTTGTTGATGTTGGCACAGGAAGCGGTGCCATTGCAATTACTTTAGCGCTTGAAAATAAGCTTCTAACTGTGACAGCGACGGATATCTCACTTGATGCGCTTGAGGTAGCGAAACGAAACCAGCAAGCACTTGGTGCTGACGTTCACTTTTTACACGGGGACTTACTTGAACCTGTGATTGCTCAAGGAATAAAGGTGGATTTGTTCATTTCCAATCCGCCCTATATTGCAGTAGAAGAAATGGGCAACCTGTCTGATGTTGTGACAAAGCATGAACCAGAGAATGCACTGACTGATGGGCGTGACGGGCTGTGGTTTTACCAGCGTCTGACCCGAGATCTCCACAAAGTATTAAACAAGCAAGCTGTTGTCGTATTTGAAATTGGACACACGCAAGCACAAGATGTACAAGCGCTTCTCGTCCAAGCATTCCCTTCTGCAGATGTGAGCATCGTACAAGATATCAACGGAAAGGATCGAATTGTTTGCGCACACATTCAAATGGAAAGTCCGGCTAAATAAAGTCGGACTATTTTATTATGTAAAAATGAAACTAATGGTAAAAGAGATACGTATATATAAAAGAGTGAACATTCTGATCATGATTTTTTACATAAATTTCTATTGAAGGAGCGAATGGTGTGAATAGAAGGTATACGATGGTGTTGGTCATCGTCAGTGTACTATTGATTGTGAGTGCTTGCGGTAAACCGAGCTTTAAAAAAGAGGCGGCAGCATTTGGGGAAAACTATAAAAAAGCACAATACACAGTGAATCGAACGGATGACCTATCTGAAATGAAAGAGAAGTTGAAGTTTTATTTAACAGAGCATGAATATCAGGAATATACACAAGACAGTATGTTTCCAAGTGTATTAGAAGCAGCCAAGGACCAAGATTGTCAAATTAAGCTGAAAAAAATAACGTTTACATCTTCAGATGAAAGCGATGACAGAATTGAGTTTGACTATAAAATGATGATTCAATTTATCGATCAAAAAGGAAATATCAAAAAGGAAATCGAGAAAAAAGGACAAATGACTGTCATTCAAACGGAATCAGGTTTGAAAATTAGCCGAGATTGGGACGGAAGGCTTTATCCGTCTGACTACCAATCATCCCCCCAAAGTCGTTCATAAAAGGAACGGCTTTTTCATTTATCTCTCATAGTCTATTAAAAAATTCATTTTCTTGTTTATGAAAAGGGATTCCTGGACACAATGTTTATAGCAAAGCGAAAAAGCAGGGGGAATCACATCATGTTAAAAAATAAAATGTTGATCTGTCTTTATATGTTTCTATTATTATGCGGAGCTTTTGCACACCTAGGTCAAGAGGAGACGGCGACAGCATCTGCCAATCAACCAGTCGTGATACCAGATGAAGCCATACGGTTACGTATTTTAGCAAACAGTAATCGTTCGGCTGATCAAGATGTGAAAAGAAGCATTCGAGATGAAGTGAACGCCAACATAACTGAATGGGTCAAAGACCTGACATCGATTGAACAAGCGAGACGTGTCATTCGGTCAAAGCTCCCAGAAATCAATCGA
This sequence comes from Bacillus sp. Bos-x628, assembly GCF_040500475.1. Classification (GTDB taxonomy): domain Bacteria; phylum Bacillota; class Bacilli; order Bacillales; family Bacillaceae; genus Bacillus; species Bacillus maqinnsis. Next base: position 2,457,277 of record NZ_CP159358.1, read on the forward strand.
ATGGCCAAAGAGAAATTGAAAGAACAAAATATCAATCAATCTGTATCGGTCAGTTTTCAAAAAGCTTCCTTTCCAACGAAACTATATGGAAACTTTGTCTATCCGGCCGGAGAGTATGAAGCGATTTTGATCACCTTGGGAGAAGGGGATGGAGCGAACTGGTGGTGTGTGTTATTCCCGCCTTTATGCTTTTTAGATTTTTCTAATGGAGAAGCCGTTGCTTCTCCAGAAAGTGATCATGAAGGTCAAGCAGTGCAAACAAGTGAGTCCGTCAATGAAGCGGTCAAAGAAGATGAAGGCGAGACTGGTGAAGTGAAATTCTTTCTTCTTGAATGGGTCTCTAGTCTTTTCTCTTGAAAAAGGTATAAATCCGTTTTTGCCTCATAGAGTTGAAGTAAGAGAACAAAAAGAGGTGAAAGCATGTATTATCAATTAAGGATTGCCACAGAAGAAGATGCTCCAGCTATCAATGCTTTTCTGGAAAAGGGACAAGCCAAAGGTGGCGTGACGATCGCGGACCGTACACAATTTGTTGTCATGGAAGATGCAGATCATCAACTTGCGGGCTGTTTAGGCCTTGAACGGCTAAATGAACAAGAAGGGCTACTGCGCTCGCTCGTTATATCAGATAAACTCGGTCAGGGTCATATTGTATCTTTATTTCAAAGTGTGCAAACATTGGGAGAAAAACGAGGTGTGGATACTTTCTATGTAGTGGCGAATCATGCATCCTCTAAAGAATTTTTAGCATTAATGGGCTTCTCACCTTTAAAGAAAATGCCAAAAAGCATTTGGTTATCGGAGCATGCGAAAGAGTCATTGGGGATAGAACAAGCTGTTGTGCTGCAAAAAAGGGCAGTTAGTCACAAAACATAGGACTTATACACATACTTATCCACTGATAAACAAGTGTTGTCCACAATTTGTGGACAACACTTGTTTTATTTAGCGCCATCTTTTATACTTTCAACAGGATAATTGAGATATATCAACAGTTATATCTTTTTTAGAAGGAGTTTGTCTGATGTTAAATACAAAAAGGTGGTCTGTGGATTCAAAGAATGATTTATCCACATACTATCCACAAATTGAACAAGCAGCCCTGCTACTGCAACAAAACGAAGTTGTCGCTTTCCCGACAGAAACTGTTTATGGGCTAGGGGCAAATGCCAAAGAGACAGAGGCAGTCTTGAAAATTTATGAAGCGAAAGGACGTCCGAGTGACAATCCGTTGATTGTGCACATTGCGGAGGTTCAGCAGCTTCATGAATTTGCGCAAATAGCAAACGAGAAAGCGAAAGCACTGATGGACGCTTTTTGGCCAGGGGCTCTAACTATTATTCTTCCTTGTAAGCCAGGTACTTTATCGAAGCATGTCACAGCTGGATTATCCACAGTGGGTGTGAGAATGCCTGATCATCCTGTTGCGCTTGAACTCATTCGAACGGCTGGTCTGCCGATTGCCGCACCGAGTGCCAACCGCTCAGGTAAGCCATCTCCAACTCAAGCGGACCATGTCGCAAGTGACTTGGATGGAAGAATAGCCGGTATTGTCGATGGTGGGTCTACTGGTATAGGTGTTGAGTCGACTGTTGTATCATGCCTAGATGAGATTCCGGTGATTTTAAGACCAGGCGGTATTACAAAAGAGGCTTTGGAAGAAGTGGTAGGAACAGTTAACGTGGACCCAGGGTTAACGAAAAAGGACGAGGTTCCTGTATCACCCGGCATGAAATACACACATTATGCACCTGAGGCACATATGTATATCTTTCATGGAAGTGATGAAGACATGCAGCATCACATTTTTTCCTATCAGACTGCTGGTAAAAAAGTAGGTGTTCTTACAACAGAGGAAAAGAAGCACTTATTTTCAGCAGATGTTGTGTTGAGCTGTGGATGGAGGGAGAAGCCTGAAACCATCGCTGCCAATTTATATCATGTGCTCAGACAATTTGATGAAACAGACATAGACCTCATCATTTCAGAAGCTTTTGCAGAACAAGGAGTTGGTTCAGCCATTATGAACCGCTTGCAAAAAGCGGCAGGAGGGCGTACGCTCTCTTAGTTGTCAAACAGTTCTAACCTTTCTTGGACAAACATAGGTTAAAGGAGAATGCGTGTCCAAGGGGGATTTACATGTACGAAATAGGCGAATTGTTGACTCTCAGTATCATGGCTTTTGCACTTGGCATGGATGCCTTTTCGGTTGGACTTGGCATGGGGATGATTCAACTAAGAGCCCGCCAGATTATTTATATTGGTCTTGTGATTGGTGTATTTCACATGTTTATGCCGCTTTTTGGCATGCTGACAGGTCAGCTTTTATCTGGATGGCTAGGTTTCCTTGCGACCTATATCGGTGGATCGCTGCTTTTAGTACTAGGTTTGCAAATGATCATAGCTTCTATTAGTCATCAGGATGAACCATTTATTGTTCCTGTTGGGGCTGGTCTTGTACTTTTTGCCACCAGTGTCAGCTTAGACAGCTTTTCGGTCGGATTAAGCTTGGGAATTTACGGCTCAAGGGTGTGGATGACCATTTTATTATTTGGTTTTTTTAGTATGATGCTTACATGGATTGGATTATTACTTGGTAAACAGGTTCGTTCATGGGTCGGTTCATACAGCGGGACGCTTGGTGGAATTATTTTAATAACATTTGGTGTCAAATTATTATTTCCGCTATAGCCAACCTTCTTACATAACAATTAGAATGAATTCCATATATAATAGAAGAAAAGGAGGGCAAAACATGAATATCTTATTTGTTTGTACTGGTAATACATGCAGAAGTCCGATGGCCCAAGCCCTTTTTACTTCAATTGCTGACGAAAAACGATTGCAGGTAAAAGTGAAATCAGCGGGCATTTTTGCATCTGATGCTGGAAAAGCTTCTCCCCAAGCGATCGAAGCATTATTTGAGAAAAGTATTCCATTAAATCATTCTTCATCGAGACTGACAGAAGAACTTATTTCAGAAGCGGATTATGTTTTTACAATGACTTCCCAGCATAAACAGTTGATTTTGGAGCAATATGAGGATACAGAAGGGAAGGTATTCACATTAAAGGAATTTGCGACAGGGATAGATGGAGATGTATCCGACCCATTTGGAGGAAGCCTCTCCACTTATCAGGAAACACGTGATGAATTAGAAGACTTGCTGTATCAGTTGGCTGAAAAGTTGGAAAAGGATATAGAACCCTCATAAATGAACAAACTGTTAAACCGTTGCGTTAACAGTTTTTCTGTCTTGTTTGCAATTGAGTAGGCAGAGGTTAAAATATAACTGTGAATATCAATTTAACAGAACACATTTCAGATGAACTCACCATTAGGAGGAATTGCCCGATGAAAGTAGCCATTGCATCCGATCACGGCGGAACGAATATTCGTGAAGAAATCAAACAGTTGATGGACGAATTGAAGATTGAATACATTGACATGGGTTGTGAATGTGGATCAGGTTCAGTAGACTATCCAGATTATGCATTTCCTGTTGCCAATATGGTCGCAAACGGGGAAGTCGATCGTGGAATTTTAATTTGCGGGACAGGTATCGGCATGAGCATTTCGGCAAATAAAGTGAAAGGCATCCGCTGTGCACTAGCACATGATACATTCAGTGCGAAGGCTACAAGAGAACACAATGACACGAATGTTCTTGCGATGGGAGAGCGTGTCATTGGGCCAGGTTTAGCAAGAGAGATCGCACGCATTTGGCTGACGACAGAGTTTGCAGCAGGACGTCATGCGATTCGTATTGGCAAAATCACTGAGTATGAAGAAAAGCACCTATAAGGAGCGCTTGAATATGAACATTGGTCAAGATTGGCTTGAAATGTTAAAAGAATTTCATCAAACAGTCAAATTGCGGGCTGGGCAAATTCTAGTGATTGGTTGCAGTACTTCAGAAGTAGCTGGTGAGCATATCGGGACAGCTGGGAGTGAGCAGATCGCAGAGGTGATCTACAATGAGCTGGATCAACTTAGACAGGAGACGGGCATTGAGCTTGCCTTCCAATGCTGTGAGCACTTGAATCGTGCGCTTGTCATCGAAGAAGAAATGGCCTGCCGGTTGCAATTAGAGATTGTGAAAGCTGTGCCCGTTCGCAAAGCGGGCGGCTCCATGGCTGCGTATGCTTATCAGCAAATGGAGCAACCAGTGTTAGTTGAATCAATTGCAGCGCATGCAGGAATTGATATTGGAGATACATTGATCGGGATGCACTTAAAGCGTGTAGCAGTACCTGTACGTATCAGTCGCCATCAATTAGGACAAGCGCATGTCACTTTTGCAAAAACAAGACCAAAACTGATTGGCGGGGAACGAGCGGTTTATACAACACCGTAACTCGAATATATTTCTAATATAATGTTGAATGATGAAGGCGATCTATCACTCGAATATTCGGTTTTTCATAAAAAAGAAGTCATTTTTCCAAAAAAACTTTTACATTTTACTCAAAAACCGTGTACAATGAGATGGTAAAAACATCGAATGGAAATAGATTGGAGAGGATTTCGCTGATGAAACATTTACCTGAGCAAGACGCACAAGTATTCAAAGCAATTCAACTAGAGCGCAAACGCCAGCAGGACAAAATCGAATTAATTGCATCAGAAAACTTCGTAAGCGAAGCGGTCATGGAAGCGCAGGGCTCGGTCTTAACAAACAAATATGCTGAGGGTTACCCTGGTAAACGCTATTATGGCGGCTGTGAACATGTAGACGTTGTAGAAGATATCGCACGTGAGCGCGCAAAAAAAATTTTTGGCGCTGAGTATGTGAACGTACAGCCTCATTCAGGTGCTCAAGCAAATATGGCTGTATACTTTACGATTCTTGAGCATGGCGATACGGTGCTAGGTATGAACTTGTCACATGGCGGACACTTAACACATGGTAGCCCTGTCAACTTTAGCGGGGTACAGTACAACTTTGTAGACTATGGTGTAGATAAAGAAACGCAGCTTATTGACTATCAAGATGTACTTCAAAAAGCACGTGAACATAAACCGAAACTAATTGTTGCTGGTGCAAGTGCATATCCTCGTCAAATTGATTTCAAAAAGTTCCGTGAGATTGCTGATGAAGTCGGTGCATACTTTATGGTAGACATGGCTCATATTGCGGGTCTTGTAGCAGCAGGTCTTCATCCAAATCCAGTTCCTTACGCAGACTTTGTAACAACCACTACACATAAAACATTGCGCGGCCCTCGCGGAGGAATGATTTTATGCCGTGAAGAGTTTGGTAAAAAGATCGACAAATCCATCTTCCCTGGTATCCAAGGTGGGCCACTGATGCATGTCATCTCTGCAAAAGCTGTTTCTTTCGGTGAAGTATTGAACGAAGATTTCAAACTATATGCACAAAACGTCATTGATAACGCAAAACAACTTGCTGAAACACTTTTATCTGAAGGCATTCAGCTTGTATCTGGTGGAACGGATAACCATCTTGTTCTCATCGACTTGCGCTCTCTTGGCATTACAGGGAAAATTGCAGAAAACGTTCTTGACGAAATCGGCATCACAGTTAATAAAAATGCAATCCCTTATGATCCAGAAAAACCATTCGTCACTAGCGGTGTACGTGTAGGGACGGCTGCAGTGACAAGCCGCGGCTTCGACAAGAAAGCGATGAAGGAAGTCGGTTCAATTATTGCGCTTGCTCTAAAACACCATGAAGATGAAGCGAAATTAGAAGAGGCGAAAAAGCGTGTGTCAGATTTGACAGATCGTTTCCCTCTATATAAAGGATTAGATTATTAAAAACAGACCCATTTGCCTATTTCTGGCATATGGGTTTTTTTTGTAGGATTTGCGAATCATATTGAAAGATGATGTCTTTTTATGTAGAATTGTAGGAAGTGTGCAAAGTTCACCGGAAGATGACAGAAAAGGAGTTGTCGCAAGCAATGGCAAAGGTTTATGTATTTGATCACCCGCTTATTCAGCACAAACTTACATATATTCGTGACGTTCATACAGGAACAAAAGAATTTAGAGAACTAGTGGATGAAGTAGCAACGTTAATGGCATTTGAAATCACGAGAGACTTACCGCTTGAAGAGGTAGAAGTAGAAACACCTGTACAAGTAGCAAAATCAAATATCATTTCAGGTAAAAAACTCGGTGTTGTGCCAATTTTAAGAGCAGGTCTTGGAATGGTAGACGGGATTTTGAAACTCATTCCAGCTGCAAAAGTGGGACATGTCGGTTTATACCGTGATCCGAAAACATTAAAGCCTGTTGAATATTATGTGAAGCTCCCATCTGATGTGGAAGAGCGTGATTTTATCGTAGTAGACCCAATGCTTGCAACTGGTGGTTCAGCTGTCGAAGCGTTAAACAGCTTGAAAAAACGAGGTGCGAAAAACATTCGCTTCATGTGCCTGATTGCTGCCCCTGAAGGTGTAGAAGAAATGCAGAAACATCATCCAGATGTGGATATCTACATTGCGGCATTAGATGAGAAATTGAACGAAAAAGGTTACATCATTCCAGGTCTTGGAGATGCCGGCGATCGTATGTATGGAACAAAATAAGGTCTGAGAACCCACATGCTAAAGTGCATGTGGGTTTTTTGGAAAATATGACAAACGATTGATACCGATCTTAGGAGAATCAATGTATACTGAATATTAACTGTTTTTTTCAATGAATGTCATATCTCTCCTAAAGTTTGATGAAATTGTGAACATTTTGTGTGCTCTATCAGTATAGAAAAGTTTTTTAACTTTCAACCGATTGACACATCATAGACGCTATTGTATGCTAAACGAGGGTATTATGGTAAGGTTTTCATAGCCTGTAGCACTCTACTAATCCTCATTGTGAGCCCTTTAATCATCAGGGTTTGCATCAGCGAATGAAGCAGAATCCCATAGATCTAAAGATTTCAAGTCTAATTGTACAATTAGACCGATGGGTGATTGATTTTTTTCGAACAGGGCAGCTTATCATAAGCGTCTTCTACGCAGTTCTCATCACCATTTATCACCTTTTTTACAATATTTTTCATCGGGAGCCAGATGATGAATGAACGATCCAAATGCTATTTTCCGCAGACAGAGTAAATACATGATGTATCTTTTGGCAATTTTTGTGTTTGGCTATGCCATGCCTGGTTTTAAACCATTGTTTCTTGGTTTCATTATCGGCACAATTTTTGCTTTCTTTAATTTATTCCTACTTATACGGAGAATGCATGTTTTTGATCGGGCGGTTAAAAAAGGGAAATCCATTCGTTCAATGGGAAGTACAGCCAGGTGGGCCAATGCAATTCTTGCAGTAGCGATTGCTTGGCGTTACCCTGATGAAGTTCATCTGGCAGGAGTGATTATAGGGTTAATGACAATATATCCTGTCATCATGATAGATTCCTTCATTCAACTTAAACGTTCTAGTATGGAAGAGAGGTGAATACTCTTTGGGTCACAGTTCAAAAATGATAGAATTTTTAGGGTTAACGTTCAATTTATCTAATATTCTCATGATCACGATTGCTAGTATTATCGTTTTCTTAATTGCGGTGTTAACTACTCGTGTTCTGTCAATTCGTCCAACAAAGGCGCAGAACTTCATGGAATGGATTGTTGATTTTGTTCGAAATATCATAGGTAGTTCGATGGACATGAAAACAGGAGCCCCATTTCTAGCGCTTGGCGTTACATTGCTCATGTACATATTTGTTTCAAACATGCTTGGACTGCCATTCTCGATTACGGTTGATCACAACTTGTGGTGGAAATCACCAACAGCAGACCCTGCAATCACAATGACACTAGCGATTTTGGTCATGGGATTGACCCATTATTATGGTGTCAAGGTAAAGGGTGTCAAGGAATATACGAAGGACTTTTTAAGACCAATCCCATTTTTAGTGCCGCTGAAAATCATTGAAGAATTTGCAAACACATTAACACTCGGTTTGCGTCTTTATGGAAATATTTTCGCTGGAGAGATTCTTCTTGGTTTACTTGCAGGACTTGCGACTAATTTCTATTCGCAAAACATTGCACTTGGGATTATAGGTACATTAGGCGCTATTGTGCCGATGATTGTATGGCAGGCATTCAGTTTGTTTGTTGGAACAATCCAGGCATTTATTTTTACCATGCTGACAATGGTTTACATTTCTCATAAAGTCAGTGACGAACATTAAAAAAATTGAGAGTCCAAAAAGGACGTTAATTTAAAGGAGGAGCTTTTTAATGAATTTAATAGCAGCAGCAATTGCAATCGGTTTAGGAGCACTAGGTGCAGGTATCGGTAACGGTTTAATCGTCTCTAGAACAGTTGAAGGAATCGCTCGTCAGCCAGAAGCGGGTAGAGAACTAAGAACACTTATGTTCATCGGGGTAGCTTTAGTTGAGGCCCTTCCAATTATCGCTGTCGTTATCGCATTCTTGGCATTCTTTCGTTAATATGTGAGAAGCGTTCTAATATGAATTTTAATGGCGAAGATCAGATAAGTTCGAAACTTCGCCATTCCTTTATGTTTTGTTTCTTAACATATTATTTAAAGAAGGGAGTTGCCGTACTAAATGTCACAGTTACCAGTGGTTTTAGGAGCAGGAGGCTTAAGCTTCAACGCTGGGGATATGTTGTTCCAGCTTATTGCCATGCTCGTCCTGCTTGCACTTTTAAAGAAATTTGCGCTTAAACCTTTATTAGGTATTATGAAGCAGCGTGAAGACTATATAGGGAATGAAATTTCAAGTGCTGAACAAAAGCATGTTGAAGCTGAAAAGCTTCTAGAAGAGCAACGTGTCTTATTGAAAGAAGCACGCGAAGAATCACATACACTCATTGAAAATGCGAAAAAACTTGGCGAGAAGCAAAAAGAAGAGATCATTCAAGCAGCACGTCAAGAGTCAGAGCGCTTGAAAGAATCTGCTAGAGCGGAAATCGTCAAGGAAAGAGAACAAGCTGTTGCTGCACTGCGTGAGCAGGTCGCATCACTTTCTGTAATGATTGCATCTAAAGTGATTGAAAAAGAACTAGATGAACAAGCACAGGAGAAATTAATTCAAGAGTACCTTCAAGAGGCAGGCGAAAGCCGATGAGCGTGACTATTGTCTCTAAGCGTTACGCTTCTGCTCTTTTTGACATCGTTCTTGCTTCTTCGGCAGTAGACGAAACTGAAAAAGAGCTGAATGAGATCAAAAAAGTTCTAATGACTGATCAAGAACTGAACGACTTTCTTGTTCATCCGAAAATTAATGCGGACAAAAAGAAACACTTGATTGCAGAAGCCTTCAAAGGTGTCTCAACTTATGTATTGCATACGCTGTATTTACTGATTGATCGTGGACGCACGAACATTTTTCCTGAGATGACTGCGGAATTTGTGAAACTTGCAAATCGCACGAAACAAATAGATGATGCGATTGTATATTCAGTTAAACCGCTTAGCGGTACGGAAATTCAATCTTTATCTGAAGTATTTGCTAAAAAGGCCGGGGTCACATCACTTCGTGTTAAAAATGTGATTGACAAGGATTTAATAGGCGGAGTGAAAATCCGTATTGGAAACCGCATATATGACGGCAGCATCAGCGGAAAGCTTTCCCGCATTGAACGTCAGCTTGCAGGCAAAAATCGTTAGAAGGGGTGAAACCTTAGTGAGTATCAAAGCTGAAGAGATTAGCGCGCTGATAAAGCAGCAAATCCAAAACTATCAATCTGAAATGGAAGTAAAAGATGTCGGTACAGTCATTCAAGTAGGGGACGGTATCGCGCGTGTACATGGCCTTGACAACATTATGGCAGGAGAATTGGTTGAGTTCTCCAACGGTGTAATGGGCATGGCTCAAAACCTTGAGGAGTCTAACGTAGGTATCGTTATTTTAGGACCTTACACAGATATCCGTGAAGGTGATGACGTTAAACGTACAGGTCGTATCATGGAGGTTCCAGTAGGTGAAGAATTAATCGGACGTGTTGTGAACCCGCTTGGTCAGCCTGTTGATGGAATGGGACCAATTTTAACAAGCAAAACTCGTCCAATTGAAAGTGAAGCACCAGGCGTGATGGATCGTAAATCTGTACATGAGCCGCTTCAAACAGGTATTAAAGCGATTGATGCCTTGATTCCAATCGGACGCGGACAGCGCGAATTGATTATCGGTGACCGTCAAACAGGTAAAACATCTGTTGCGATTGATACAATTCTAAACCAAAAAGATCAAAACATGATCTGTATCTATGTAGCGATCGGACAAAAAGAATCAACAGTTCGTGGTGTTGTAGAAACACTTCGTAAGCATGGTGCGCTTGATTACACCATCGTTGTAACAGCTTCTGCATCACAGCCAGCCCCACTTCTTTACCTTGCTCCTTATGCAGGTGTAACAATGGCTGAAGAATTCATGTATAACGGCAAGCACGTACTTGTTGTGTATGATGACCTTTCTAAACAAGCGGCAGCTTACCGTGAACTTTCTTTATTGCTTCGTCGTCCTCCAGGTCGTGAGGCGTTCCCTGGTGACGTTTTCTACCTTCACTCTCGTTTATTAGAACGTGCAGCAAAGCTTAGTGATGAAAAGGGTGGCGGTTCTATCACAGCATTGCCTTTCGTTGAAACGCAAGCTGGCGATATCTCTGCATATATCCCAACAAACGTAATTTCGATCACAGACGGACAGATATTCTTACAATCTGACCTCTTCTTCTCAGGCGTACGTCCAGCGGTAAACGCAGGATTGTCTGTATCACGTGTAGGTGGTTCTGCACAAATTAAAGCGATGAAAAAGGTAGCAGGTACACTTCGTCTGGATCTTGCTTCTTATCGTGAGCTTGAAGCATTCGCTCAGTTTGGTTCTGATTTAGACCAAGCAACTCAAGCAAAACTAAACCGTGGTGCAAGAACAGTTGAGGTCTTAAAACAAGACTTGAACAAACCGCTTAAAGTTGAAAAACAGGTTGCGATTCTTTACGCATTAACAAGAGGATACTTAGATGATATAGCGATTGCTGATGTGAAACGCTTTGAATCTGAGTTATTCTTATACCTTGAAGAAAACCATCAAGACTTGCTTGATACAATCTCTCAAACAGGAAACATGCCTGCTGATGAAGAATGGAAAGTAGCAATCGAAGGCTTTAAACGTACGTTTGCGCCAAGCAACTAATTAGTCATCTTTCCGAGAGAAAAAGATTCTCTTTTTCTCTCTTTTCACGTAAATGAACACGGATTCCTGAAAAAAGGTGGTGAAATCTTTGGCCTCATTACGCGATATCAAGTCAAGGATCACGTCAACGAAAAAATCGAGTCAGATCACAAAAGCGATGCAAATGGTTTCAGCTGCGAAACTTAATCGTGCTGAAAACAATGCGAAGTCTTTTGTTCCTTACATGGAGAAAATCCAGGAAGTCGTTGCTGCTATAGCAAATGGAACAAGTACTAAGCACCCAATGCTTCTTTCAAGACCTGTCAAGAAAACAGGATATCTCGTCATTACATCTGATAGAGGGCTTGCAGGACCTTTTAACAGCTCGATTTTGCGTACAGCTTACCAAACCATTCAATCTCGTCATCAATCCGTTGATGAATATGCGGTGATTGTCATTGGTAAAATCGGACGCGACTTCTTCAAAAAGCGCGGTATCCCAGTCATTTCTGAAGTAACAGGGCTTGGAGACGAAGTGGCGTTTGCTGAAATTAAAGAGTTAGCAAGCAGTACAGTTCAAATGTTCTCTGATGAAGCGTTTGATGAACTTTACATGTTCTACAATCATTTTGTCAGTGCCATTTCTCAAGAAGTAACTGAGAAAAAATTATTGCCGCTAACGGACATTTCGACCGCAGTTGCAACAAATAAGCGTTCAGCATCATATGAGTTTGAGCCTTCAGAAGAAGAAATTCTTGAAGTCCTCCTTCCTCAGTATGCAGAGAGCTTGATTTTCGGTGCGCTTCTTGACAGCAAAGCAAGTGAACATGCTGCAAGGATGACAGCAATGAAGAGTGCAACAGACAACGCAAAAGAATTGATCGACAACTTGACACTCTCTTATAACCGTGCTCGTCAAGCAGCGATTACACAAGAGATTACAGAAATTGTCGGCGGAGCAGCTGCCTTAGAATAGAAATAATTGTCAGGAGGGAATGCAATGAAAACAGGACGCATCTGTCAGATCATGGGACCAGTCGTAGACGTTCGTTTTGAAGACGGTCACTTGCCTGAGATTTATAATGCGATCAAAGTTTCGCATAAAGCGGAAAGTGAAAGTGAAGTTGATATCGACTTAACTTTAGAAGTAGCACTACATTTAGGTGATGATATAGTCAGAACCATTGCGATGGCATCAACAGACGGTGTTAAACGTGGCATGGAAGCTGTGGACCTTGGATCGCCAATTTCAGTACCAGTTGGTAACGCAACACTTGGACGTGTATTCAACGTACTGGGAGACAACATTGACTTAGATGAGCCTCTTGGAGTGGAAGTACCGAGAGATCCAATTCACAGAGAAGCTCCATCTTTTGATCAACTATCAACAGAAGTTGAAATTCTTGAAACAGGTATCAAAGTTGTTGACCTTCTAGCCCCATATATCAAGGGTGGTAAGATCGGTCTATTCGGTGGAGCCGGTGTAGGTAAGACCGTTCTGATTCAAGAATTGATCAATAACATCGCACAAGAACACGGCGGTATTTCAGTATTTGCAGGTGTTGGAGAGCGTACACGTGAAGGAAATGACCTTTACTATGAAATGAAAGATTCAGGTGTTATCGAAAAAACAGCAATGGTCTTCGGTCAAATGAACGAGCCTCCAGGTGCACGTATGCGTGTTGCTTTAACAGGTTTGACAATGGCTGAGCATTTCCGTGATGAACAAGGTCAGGACGTATTGTTCTTCATTGATAATATCTACCGCTTTACACAAGCAGGTTCTGAAGTATCAGCCCTTCTTGGACGTATGCCTTCTGCGGTAGGTTATCAGCCGACGCTTGCAACAGAAATGGGTCAGCTTCAGGAGCGTATCACATCTACAAACGTAGGATCAGTTACATCGATTCAAGCGATCTATGTACCTGCAGATGACTATACAGACCCAGCTCCAGCTACAACATTTGCTCACCTTGATGCAACGACAAACCTTGAGCGTAAGCTGACAGAAATGGGGATTTATCCAGCGGTTGATCCACTTGCATCAACATCTCGTGCACTTGCACCTGAGATTGTTGGCGAAGAACATTATGCCGTTGCGCGCGAGGTTCAGCAGACACTACAACGCTACAAAGAGCTTCAAGATATCATTGCCATTTTAGGTATGGATGAATTATCTGAGGAAGATAAGCTTGTTGTACACAGAGCTCGTCGTGTTCAATTTTTCTTATCTCAAAACTTCCACGTAGCAGAACAGTTTACTGGTCAAAAAGGTTCTTACGTGCCATTAAAAGAAACTGTTCAAGGCTTTAAGGAAATCTTATCTGGTAAATACGATCACCTTCCTGAAGATGCTTTCCGCTTAGTCGGGCGCATTGAAGAAGTGGTTGAAAAAGCCAAAGAGATGGGTGTAGAGGTCTAATCTGGTCCTTAGGAGGGTAAAAGCATGAAGACCATTCAAGTCAATATCGTTACTCCCGACGGCCCAGTGTATCAAGCGGATGTGGAAATGGTCAGTGTAAGAGCAGAAAGCGGTGAGCTTGGAATTTTAGCTGGCCACATTCCAATGGTTGCTCCGTTAAAAATCGGTGCTGTTCGCTTAAAGAATGGGAATTCAACTGAATTGGTAGCTGTCAGTGGCGGATTCATTGAAGTTCGTCCTGACAAGGTGACAATTCTCGCTCAAGCCGCTGAAACATCAGAGCAAGTTGATGTAGAACGTGCAAAATTAGCAAAACAGCGTGCTGAAGAGCATTTGAACCACCCGAATGAAAGTGATGTACGCCGGGCGGAACTCGCATTAAAACGAGCGTTAAACCGTTTAAATGTAGCAGGGAAATAAAATGGAAAATCCTTCTTATCACTAAGATAAGAAGGGTTTTTTTAAGAATTACATGAACGAATGATATAAAGACACATAAGGATGAGATGCTTGTTTTTCAAGATATAAATGCTCACAAAACTGCATACTATGCCACGTTTTATTGTTTCGGCGCAAACCAAGCGTATATTGATGCGAGGAGTCCATATAAGGGCGCACGACCCAGTCAGCATCGGGATGATGTCGAATCACTACCTCTCCCACATATACACTCATCATGGCTTCTAATGCATCAATTGGCATTTTCCACTCAGCAAAAAGCTGCTGAGCAAAAGCATGAAAATATAAAGATTCTAGCTGATAAAGGCTCTCTTGTGAATAATCCAAAGAAATGTGATGAAAATGACACAATTGTGCTAATTCTTCTAGCTGTGACTGTCTATAATCAAAGTAGAATGCAATGGCCTCCCATTCATGATCGAAGGAGGGAAGCAGTTCTCCGTACAAATCAACAAAGTGGGGAAAAGAATCTTTCAATATGTTCAGCTCCTTCCACACGCAGTATATCATCTCCTTGGCATCAACATAAGAGGAGATTCACGCTAAATGTAGCTCTTTTTTCCAAATGAATCATCTTTCCGATTTTTCGGGGATATAATGAAAGGGAGTTTTCCTTTACAGAAATAAATACAAGGAGGATCGAACTGTATGGAAGATCTGGGACAACAAGCAATTGTCAGTATTGTAATCCATCTATTTTTTATTGCTGTTACCTGGTGGGCTTTGCTTGCCGTTAATATTGAACCATTGATTAAAAAAGGGAAAGTCGTTCAAGCCAGATTGCTAATGATGCTACTCACCATTGCCATTGCATCAACAGTCAGCAATTTCTTCCTAGATTATTTAAATTTCTCCAGACAAATCCCTTATATGTTTTAAATGAAGGTTTGGCCACATCCACCTGCGGGAACATAAACAGAAGCGTCAAAAGTATGGCTTTTTAATCACTTTTTCCACGTATGCATTCCTCTCCTTGCGGCAACACTTGTAGCAAGGGGGAATGACAAGTGAGAAAGTATTTAAAAGGTTGGCAATTGTTAGCGTTTATTCTTTTATTTGTCCTTATGTTTCAGGGTGTTCGTGCCGAAGAATTATCACCGCTCGCTCAAATGGCGAAAGGTCTCAAACAACAGCAAGTGGAAGTCGATGGCTGGACACTTCACGCCAAAACAAATATGGACATCACCTCAAAACAATTTTCTAAAAAAGTGAAACGTTTGAAAGACGAACTACGACAGTATGAGTGGACTGAAAAAAAAGAAAAACATGTCACCAAAGTTACAGGAACGTACAAAGACAAAAAAAATGATACATTTTCAAAAATTTTACTCGTAAAGACCGACACAAAAAACAAACAAAAGTCGTATTTATTATATGAGCAAAAAGGTGCTCGCCCCCTGAATACTTGGAATAATACATATGATCAGTTCGTACGTCATGCAAAAAGCATATTACAAGAAAAAATTGTGATTTTTACTTGTCTCGATGGTCATGTAAATGGTATGATGGATGTTGTTTTGCAAAAAAAAGCTGAAATGTTAGCTAATGAATTTCAAGCAAAGCCAGTTGAGTATCTCGTTGAGTCTAAATTTGTATCGCTTTCCGCTTACACAGATAAGTGGGAACAGTTCATTATGACTTCAAATGATAAAATGAATCTTCAAATTGCCATCAGAAGTTCGGAAATGAACGAAAAACATACGATTACGGTTGGCACACCAATCGTAACGACTGAATATTAATATAGAGAATTTGGGACGCGGAGGGGAAGACCTTGGAAAAAATCATCGTCCGCGGCGGTAAAAAGTTAAACGGCACAGTTAAAGTAGAAGGCGCGAAAAATGCCGTTTTACCAGTTATCGCTGCATCTTTGTTAGCAAGTACAGAAAAAAGCGTAATTTGTGATGTACCTACGCTCTCCGATGTATATACAATCAATGAAGTGTTACGTCATTTAGGAGCAGAAGTACATTTTGAAAATAACGAAGTATCAGTAGACGCATCTAATGCATTACAAACTGAGGCTCCGTTTGAGTATGTTCGTAAAATGAGAGCATCTGTGCTCGTCATGGGACCACTTTTGGCTAGAACAGGTCATGCAAGAGTTGCATTACCTGGCGGCTGTGCAATTGGTTCAAGACCAATTGACCAGCATTTAAAAGGATTCGAAGCGATGGGAGCTAAAATTCAAGTAGGTAATGGTTTCATTGAGGCTGAAGTAAAAGGTCGACTAAAAGGTGCGAAAATCTATTTGGATTTCCCAAGTGTAGGAGCAACTGAAAACATCATCATGGCAGCAGCATTAGCAGAAGGAACAACAATCTTAGAGAATGTTGCAAAAGAACCAGAAATCGTTGATTTGGCAAACTACATCAATGCCATGGGCGGTAAGATTCGCGGAGCAGGTACTGGTACGATTAAGATTGAAGGTGTAGAAACACTTCACGGTGCAAAACATACCATCATCCCTGACAGAATTGAAGCAGGTACTTTCATGGTAGCAGCAGCCATTACAGAAGGAAATGTCCTTGTGAAAGGTGCAGTACCAGAACATCTTACATCGCTTATTGCGAAAATGGAAGAAATGGGTATTCAAATCATTGAAGAAGAAGAAGGTTTAAGAGTGATTGGACCATCTGAGCTCAAGCCAATTGATCTAAAAACAATGCCGCATCCTGGGTTCCCAACGGATATGCAATCTCAGATGATGGCGCTATTGCTTCGTGCGAACGGAACAAGCATGATCACAGAGACTGTTTTTGAAAACCGTTTTATGCATGCTGAGGAATTCCGCCGAATGAATGGCGATATTAAAATTGAGGGTCGTTCTGTCATTATCAATGGACCAGTTCAACTTCAAGGAGCTGAAGTGGCAGCTACTGATTTGAGAGCAGGAGCAGCACTTGTACTTGCTGGATTAGTGGCAGAAGGTCATACACGTGTCACTGAATTGAAGCACATTGATCGTGGTTATGTAAATTTCCATCAAAAACTTGCAGCAATCGGTGCGGATATCGAAAGAGTAAGCGAAGAATCAGCAGATATCACAAAGGAACAGGTCGTTTCAGATCTGAATGCGTAATAAAAAAGGAATCAGTGTGTCGACAGCGACATGCTGATTTTTTTTTTAGAATCATAGAATGAATAATTCAAAAGCTTATCATTAGTGTATCCAATTGTCTTACATTTTATTCATAAAGACGACCAGTAAATCTAATCAGAATGATCATATACCTAGTAGCATAATGACTTGTCTAATGAATGAAAGAACCTGTCATATTAGCTTGTCCTTGTCCATAGGATAAAAGAGATTCAATGACAAATGGGGGCAGCCAAATATGAAACCAATGATATGGACAATTGCAGGAATATGCATCATCATTTTAATGATTCCAACCTTACTTGTATTGCCGACGTTCCAAGGGGAAACGGCGGCCAATCAACACATAGCAGCAGAACCATCATTGAAAAAAGAAGTGAAAGGTTCAGTTAAATTGAAGCAATCACCCGTCTCCATACCCGTGTATCGTTCAGTGCATCAGCAGGTAGAGAATATCCCTTTAGAAGAGTATGTCATCGGGGTAGTAGCCTCTGAAATGCCGGCAGAATTTGAAATTGAGGCACTGAAAGCGCAGGCTCTCGCCGCCAGAACGTATATCGTCAGACAAATGATCATTGATAAGACAGTAAAATCACCTAAAGGATCACTTGTCGATGACACACAAATGTTTCAAGTCTACAAAAACAAGCAAGAACTAAAGAAAATTTGGGGGAAAGAGTACAATTGGAAACTGAAAAAGGTCACAGAGGCTGTGGCTAGCACACAAGGTAAAGTACTGACTTATGATGAAAAGCCAATTGATGCTTCTTTCTTTTCAACAAGTAATGGACAGACTGAAAATGCTGAAGCCTATTGGAAAAATGAAATCCCTTATTTAAAGAGTGTCTCAAGCAAATGGGATTCAGCTTCACCGAAATTTCAAAACACAAAAACGATGACGGTAAGTGAGTTTCAGCAAAAATTAGGTGTGACCCTCAACAATCGAAATCAGGTTGGAGAGATCACAGAACGGACACCTGGAAATCAAGTAGCTAAAGCAGTCATAAACGGTAAAACCCTAACAGGTAGAGATATTCGAGAATCACTCGGACTCCACTCTGCAGACTTTACTTGGAAGCGAAAGGGTCAACAAATTGTCATTACAACAAAAGGATATGGCCATGGTGTAGGCATGAGTCAATACGGTGCACATTATATGGCGCAGTCAGGAAAAAAAGTAGAAAGCATCGTGAAACATTACTATAAAGGGATTAAAATTGAGTCAGCTGACCGCTTTCTCAACACATATATGGCGAAAAAATAAAAACAAAGGTGTCTCCTAAACGGGGCATCTTTTTATTTTTTCAAGAAGGTTTGAACAGACTGTGTCAAATTGAGACTTAAGACGCAGGTTAGGCAATCTTAAACATTTATGTCCTGACAAGCACTGATGGCTGATACAAAGTCGCTCGAAAGACAGAGAAATTTAGGAAAAAAATGATGCGTTAGGTGAA
This sequence comes from Bacillus sp. Bos-x628, assembly GCF_040500475.1. Lineage (GTDB taxonomy): Bacteria > Bacillota > Bacilli > Bacillales > Bacillaceae > Bacillus > Bacillus maqinnsis. The sequence goes on from NZ_CP159358.1 coordinate 2,475,838, forward strand.
AATATCTAGACATCTAACTGCTTTATAGTGATTTAGATGAAAGAGAAAAAGGGATCGTGTCCTATACCATTCCAAGAAAGAATCTTTTACGATTAAGGTGTTTCAATCAAATACATAAGGAGGAATGAAAAGTATGTTAAAAAAAGTATTTACACTCGTAGCCTTAGCTGCATTGACATTATCAATGTCAGTCTCTTCACCAGTACTTGCAGAGGCAAAAGCAGCCAAAAAAGATCAGAAAGATGTAAGAGTGACGATCTTGCTTGATGCAAGTGGAAGTATGGCAAGAAAAGTAGATGGTGAGCGCAAATTTGACCTAGCAAAACAAGAGGTATTTAAATTTGCACAGTCACTTCCGAAAAACGCCAACATTCGTATGAGCTTATTTGGTTCTGAAGGAAATAACAAAAATTCAGGCAAAGCTCAATCTTGTGAAGTCATTAGAGGAGTTTACGGCGTACAGCCTTATGAAAAACAAAGTTTTGAAAACTCCTTAAACGGACTTGGGCCAAATGGCTGGACACCAATAGCACGTGCTCTTGAAAGTGCAAAACAAACGGATATACAGTTGCATAAGGGAACCAAACATATTATTTATCTAATTACTGATGGCGAAGAAACTTGTGGCGGAGATCCAGTGAAAGTAGCAAAAGAATTGCATAAATCAAAAGGATCTACTGTCGTAAATGTCATTGGATTAGACTTTAACGAAGGCTATGAAGGCCAACTGATTCAAGTTGCCAAAGCTGGTAAAGGTCGATACTATCAAGCCAGTACTGGAAAAGAGATGGAGTCTATATTAACGGCAGAATCATTAAAACTACACGAATAACTTGCTGAAGAGAAGGGGAACGATTGATTCGTGCTATCGTTTCTCTTTTTCCGTACAAAACGTGAAAAAGGAGTGTCACAATTGATGAAAAAGAATATCATCTTGACGATTTTAGCTAGTCTTGTCTTACTTCTTTCTTCACCGGTTCATGCTGTTACAAAGAAGGAACCTGCTCACGTGGTCATATTACTAGACTTAAGCGGTAGTATGGCACAATCAATAGAAGGTGAGAAGAAAATTGATATTGCCAAGCGCTCTATCCAGAGCTTTTCAAGTATTTTATCAGAAGATACGCAGGTCATGCTTCGTGTTTTTGGTCATGAAGGCAACAATAAAAATGCTGGAAAAGCCATTTCATGCGCTAGCTCTGAAGCAGTCTATGGATTTGGAACATATGAACAAACGGCATTTAATCAAGCATTAAATGTTTATGGACCAACAGGTTGGACGCCATTGGCAAAAGCACTAACTGATACAAAGCAAGATTTTGAAGATCATCAAGCCGAAGGAAAAAATATCGTGTATGTTGTCAGTGATGGTCAAGAAACTTGTGGCGGAAATCCTTCACAAGCAGCAAAAGAATTACATGAAGACGGAATTGATACGATTGTCAATATCATTGGCTTTGATGTGAAAGAAAATGAAGCAAAAAGTTTGCAATCTGTCGCAAAAGCTGGCGGTGGAAAATATCAGTCGGCAGCGAATGCAAAAGAGCTGAATTACATTCTGCAGAAAGAAGCGAGTTCATTCGGTCAGTAGACACTTAAGAGCAGCTGGGGAAAACAATGCCCCAGCTTTCTTTAATTTAAGGTTGTTTCAAGTTCATCGATTCGTTTCTCGACATAGCGCTGATCCTTTCTTGCATGAAAGGTTTCAGCTTTTTCTAATACCGCTGCCGTATGATATTCTGGAATCTGAGAATAGCTCTCATATACGCCTTTCGGTATTAGTACGTTCCCTTCTGGCCAATAAATGGCGATATTGCCACGTTTCAGCTCTCCAAATTGAGCGACACCTTGATAGGATCCATATTGATTAAAGAGAACAACTAGGTCACCCGCTTCGACATATAGCTCTTTTGCATCTTCTTCATTCATTAGAATAGAATGGCGCATTCCTCCATTAAAGGCATCCTTTTCACTGTAAATCATTGAGTTAAACTGTTTCCCTCGTCTTGTCGTAATATTGAAATGTCCCTCCGTTTTCCGATATTTAGGAAGCTGCGCTGGAAGAAGGTGTCCTTTTCCATCTGGCGTCGGACAGATTCCATCTTCGCAAAGCCAAGCACCTCCCCATTGAAAAACGTCCCCTTTATGACGCAAATGCTGAATTCCATCATAGTTTCGGTTAGCAATTGCAATTTCACGACGAATGTCGTCAGCTCTTTCAAAATGTATAAGTTCTGCATCTTCTGGACGGACTCTTTTAGCAAGATCTATATAAATTTCCCATTCTGCTCTTGCTTCTTCAATACGTGGACCCTCAATTTCTGGACTGAAATAAACCATCCTTTCTGTGCTGGTCGACGTTCCTCCGCCTGGCTGTTCGTATCTCGTCATAGCTGGCAGAACAATTACAGCATCTTCTGCCTCTACAAGTGTAGAGGTGTTCAATATAATATCTTGATGGACACGCAGTTCTAGTTCAGATAAAGCTTTTTCGATCGTTTCTGGATTAGGCATGGTTTCTAAAAAGTTTCCTCCGCTAGTAAACAGTATTTTGAGCTTTTGCGGGTGTTCTTTAGGAAGTGCCATCTTTTCAAAAGATTGACCAATGGTATCACCATGCCATTTAGGAAGATCAAAGCCCCATATTTTCTCGACTCTTTTAATATTCTCTTCATCAAAATCACTGCCTGGTAAAACAAATGGATCGGCACCCATTTCTCCTGACCCCTGTACACCGCTGTGTCCGCGAATCGGCATGACACCACAATGTTTTCTGCCAATAAATCCACGTAACATGGCGAGATTTGCAACTTGCGATATATTATCTGTTGCAAAACGATGTTGAGTCAGTCCCATGCTCCAAATAAAAACACCTGAATTGGCACTCGCTAGCAATAATGCGAACTCCTTCATTCTTTCTTTCGATATGCCTGATGATGTTTCTAAGTCCTCCCATTTTAGCTTCGAGACATGCTGCTCTAAATCCTTTATGCCTGTTGTGTGTGCTTGAATGAACTCATGGTCGAGAGCGGAATGAGGAGCTTTTTGCTCCATATCAAACCAGTGCTTCATGACGCCGTTCATAAATGCAATATCGCCCCCTATATTGACTTGGTAAAAATCATCAGCAATTTTTGTGCCGAATAGAGCACTTTCTGGGATAGAAGGAATCCAATACTTTTCCATAGCTGGCTCTTTATATGGATTGATAACAATAATCTTTGTTCCCTTCTTTTTAGCAGCATACATATATTTAGTGGAAACAGGTTGATTGTTTGCTGCGACAGAACCCCAAAAAACCAATACATCTGTTCCAATCCAATCACTGTAGTTACAGCTAGAAGCGCCTATTCCAAGAGAACGTTTAAGGGCTGTTTTGCTTGGCGAATGGCAAATGCGGGAAGCATTATCGATATGATTTGTACCAATAAATCGTGCAGCCTTAGCAGCGGTATAATAAACTTCATTCGTAATCCCTCTAGCCGTTAAGTAGAAAGCAAGCTGACGCTTATCAATCGATTTGATCTTAGCAGCGATTTGATCTAATGCATCATTCCAAGAAATTCGTGAAAAGGCATTCTCGCCTTTTTTTCGGATAAGTGGATAAGGAATACGTCCAAGTTTACGAAGAGAGGTGCTATCCATTTTTTGTAATTGATGAATATCTTGAAACCATTTTGGATCAATGGCTGGCATGGTGTTAAGCCGAAGTAGATTTAGCCTTGTCGTGCATATATGAGGTCCTGCAAGTGTCTGATCGTGTAAACCTGATACACCAAGCGCACATCCGTCACAAACGCCCTGTGTTAAAATACGATAAGCGTAAGGAAGGTTATCTTTGTTTTCCCAAGCCACTTTCATTGTATCTCTGATATGTTTAGGTTTCACTTTTCCAATTCCCATAGGAGCAAAAGAGGCCCATAGCTTAGGCGAGGGTTTTTTATTGAGTTTAATAGGTCCCTTGTGTTTAGTTTTTCCCATGATATCATCACCCTCCTATACTTTTTTGAAGCGTTTTCATATCTAAAAATTACCTTTACATTGCGATTCTGTCAAATTTAATTTAAGTACGAGCAAAGATGGAGGAAGTGGCAGCGAGGCTTAATTCTCTAAGCTGATAGATATCCTTTCGAATGAGAAGGGATATGATGATGGCAATGAAAAATTAAGCCAGAGTACCAACAGAATCTATCATTCGTCAAAACACTCCATTCATGGAAATTCTATTGACAAATGGATTTCAACAGCAATCGTAGCGATAAGCCAACGATTTTTTGATTTGTTCATTGTGTGCCCACCCATATAAAGCAATTAAAAAGTTTGATAAGATAGAATGATGTTTCCTTTTTCTTACTTTTAAAAAATCATAATTCTATTGGTTCACATAAAAAATTGATGTTGAAAGGAAGATCATAAAATGAATCTATCTGTTAAAAAAGAACGAGTTATTCATCAATATCGTGCGGGCAAATTTAATTGCAAAACAGATGAAGTTGTAGAAGAATTTCCGTTAACCATTATGGTAAATGGCGAAGAGTTTGTGACACTTGTTTGTTCACCAGAACATTTGAGAGAATTGGTTATTGGATTTTTAGCTTCCGAAGGAGTCATTCGATTTAAAAATGAGATCAAAAGGTTTACAATAGATGAAAGTATGGGTTTTGCCTATGTTGAATTGAATGACACAAAGAATTTTCGTTCATCGGATTTTACCAAAAGGGTTATTGGATCTTGCTGCGGCAAAGGTAGACACTTTTACTTTCTTCAAGATGTGAAGACAGCTAAAACAGCAATTGATAAAATTAATATTTCTGCCGAAACCTGTATTCATTTGATGATGTGTTTACAAAATGAAAGCCAGTTATTTCAACATACAGGTGGCGTGCATAATGCTGGACTGTGTGACACAGAGAAGCTAATCATCACTAGAACTGATATAGGAAGACATAATGCGTTGGATAAAATTTTTGGATATTGCTTGCTGCACCGAATTTTTGTAAGAGATAAAATACTTGTGTTTAGCGGTCGGATATCTTCAGAAGTATTATTGAAGGCAGCAAAGCTGGGAGTTTCAATTGTGATATCAAAATCAGCACCTACTGAACTAGCACTTAAAATGGCAGAAGAGTTAAACATCACAACAGTTGGCTTCGTAAGAGGTGATTCTTTTAATATCTATACTCATCACCAGCGCATTATAGAATAGGAGGCAAAGAATGGTCAGTATTTTAGATAAAAGAAATCGGCCATTGCGTGATTTGAGAATATCGGTAACAGATCGCTGTAACTTCAGATGTACTTACTGTATGCCTGCTGAAATCTTTGGACCAGATTATCCTTTTTTAAATAAAGAAGAACTGCTTAGTTTTGAAGAAATTGAACGACTTGCTAAACTCTTTGCAAAAGATTTAGGTGTTGTTAAATTGCGCATAACAGGCGGTGAGCCTTTAATGCGAAAGGACTTACCAATTTTAATAGAAAAGCTTGCTAAAATACCAGGTATTGAAGACATTGCAATGACCACCAATGGCACCCTTTTACCTATATACGCAGATAAGTTAAAGAAAGCAGGTCTTCAGCGAGTTACCATTAGCTTGGACTCATTGGACCCTGAACGTTTTAAGAGAATGAATGGACGACAAATCTCTATACAAAAAGTTTTTGATGGTATCGAAGCAGCGAAAAAAGCTGGACTTGCTATTAAAGTGAATATGGTTGTTCAAAAAGGTGTGAATGAGCAAGACATTTTGCCAATGGCATCCTATTTTAAAGAAGCGGGACTCATTCTTAGGTTTATTGAATTTATGGATGTTGGCAATACGAATAAATGGAATCTAGAGCATGTTGTGACTAAAAAAGAGATCATTGAATTGATTCATTCCGAATACCCTATCAAACCTGAAGCACCTCATTATGCAGGTGAAGTAGCAAATCGTTTTTTTTATGAAGATGGTTCAGGAGAGATTGGAATTATTTCCTCAGTTTCGGATGCCTTTTGTGGTTCATGCAATAGAGCAAGATTATCTGCGCGAGGCGAACTGTTTACTTGTCTTTTCGCATCCTCGGGTTTTGATCTGAAGCAAATGATTCGTGCAACAGAAGATGATCAAGAAATAACGAAATTACTAAAGGAAGTATGGTCAAACAGACATGACCAATATTCAGCTGAGAGAGAGCAACAGAAAGCAAATAAATCAAATCACAAAAAAGTAGAAATGTCTTACATTGGTGGCTAGTGAGGTTAGTGACATCAATGTATCATGAACATTTATTCTTGAAAAGAAGAGAAAATGCCATAATAAATGAGGAAAATGCTTTTTTGAAAAAAGAACGATAAGAGTCTTAACTCAATCACCATAAGAAAAACAGCAGATATCCTGCTGTTTTTAAAATGCTATTTTATCCATCAAAAATGTCAGAGTAAGGTTGGAAAATAGATTTTTAGTCATTGAACTGAGCTTTACTTTTACATGTTCTGTGATAAAATCAAATCAATCTTTACCAGCTTGATTTTCTCACTCCTGGAATATGACCTTTATAGGCAAGCTCACGAAATGCAATCCTAGACATTTTAAATTTTCGCAAATAACCTCTAGGACGACCAGTTAATTCACAACGATTCTTTAAACGAGTAGGAGAGGAATCTCTAGGTAATTTCCGCAAAGCCTCATTATCATCTTTTTCTTTTAACTCTTTTCTTAATTCTGCAAATTTCAAAACGAGCTGTTGTCGCTTTTTTTCTTTTGCAATCTTTGATTTCTTGGCCACTCAAAACCCTCCTGCCGGTTTAATTTTGTATTTTCCATTGAAAGGGGTATTCAAACGTTGTCCAGTCTTGATTCAATTCCTCAGGTGTTAATAAGCATTAATCAAGTGTACGAATGATGTCTGCTTTTAGGCAAGTCTACATCGGTAAATACAAGTTTTGTGTGTCGACCTGCCAAACTCTGCATCCCATTCATCAAGAAGCTCTGGTTACTGATTTAAAATTCGTGATTTTTCTTTCTCAGGCATGGCGGCAATTCAATATACAATCGGTTCAATAGCAACTAATTTTCTGACCTGTGAAATTAAAATGGTTAGATCGTTATGTGTTACCAGCCATGCAAATCCTTTAGCGCGAACGATCTGTTCTAGCCTAGCATCTAGCCATGTATTTTGTATTTAGTCTAGGGAAGTCTTCGTTCGTTAACAAAGGAGGAGATTTGGTATTCTTCTGTTTCAAACGTAAGCTGGGTATGTTCTGCGTTGATTTCTTTTACCTGCCTTCGGATGCACTTGATTTTTCAAAGTCAAATAGTCCAAGTATTTACAATGTCATTTGGCTGTACCTGTCCTTTTGAGGTTCCAATGATTTTTGCTTCTGGTTGAAGTGTAGTCAGCACATGCTCAAGTCAATTTAGTGCAGAACATGATTTAATATAATTGTTTTTCCAGCTTCTAAAAATCCGCTTAATACAGTAACAGGTATTCGTTTATTCATTTGTTTCTGTTCCTGTGATCATTTTCTTTTATGTCGCCTTAAAGAGTAATTATTACGATTTGTAGTTTAAAAAATTATTTTGTTTCTCTATGAAGGGTGTATTTCTTTAATCGAGGAGAATATTTGTTTAACTCCAATCGATCTGGATTTGTTCGTTTATTTTTTGTAGTGATATAGTTTCTGTCACCTGTTTCAGTACAGGCTAAGGTAATTTTCACACGCATACGTAATGTCATCCTCCTTTATTTCGTAATTATTACGATTTGTATTCTAAAATGATTAGAGCTTATTGTCAAGTATCATTGTTGATGAGATGAATTTAGCAGAAAGGGGTAGCGCAAATGAATAGGATACCCCTTTACTTGAAAATTCACAAATGTAAATGCACATCTAATCTTCATTCATGAAGATAAAACTTCAAATGGTTCCTTATTGCTTCAATTACTGCCTGATTTATACACGATCTTTATCTAATGATGATACTAAGGTGAGGTACTGTCGTTTTACAAGTGTTTCTCATTGAAGAACAGGTAATATTTTACAAAGAAAATTTTTTTTCAAGGATGCGAAACAGTTTCAACAACTGTTAATCGCATCATAAAGCGACTTTTTCGCAGAGAGACAACTCTGCTTTAAAGTTCTTTGCCTAAAATATCTAGGTCGTATCGGATTCCATCCATTTCAGCGATACGTGGCAAGTGTCCCCATGTGTGAAACCCGTGCTTTTTAAATAGCCTAATACTGGCTTTGTTGTGGCCAAAAATAAAGGCCAACAACGTACGAATGCCTAATGAGGGTGCTAATTCAAGGGCTTCCTGTAAGAAGAGCGAACCTAATCCTTTTCCTCTATAATCTTGATTTAAATATATACTAATTTCAACGGTCCCGTTGTATGCAGGTCTCCCGTAAAACGTTTCAAAGCTGAGCCAGCCATAGATGGTGCCTTCATGATCTGTTTTGACATAGAGCGGGCGCTTTTCTGAATGATTCAAGAACCAGTTTCGCCGGTCTTCCACTGTGACAGGTTCTGTATCAGCTGTGACTTTTCTTGAAGCAATGGTTGAATTGTAAATATCTACAATCGCTTTAAGATCATCTTCTGTTGCCAAGCGGTTAAATGTTTTCACGATAGAGTCCTCCATTTTTTTCATTCGTCATACATATTTTTTATGTGATTGCGCAAAATAAAAAGAAAAATGATTTCGTGTGTATATATTTTCTGAAAAGTGTTCAGAATGTTGCTGAGGTGATGAAAAATGAGAGAGGAAGAAAAGAAAAGTACTTCCAAAATCACAAAAGTTCAGCAATTTTTCCGTAAGCGCTGGGTATTCCCTGCTATTTATTTGGTCAGCGCGGCGGTCGTGTTAACAGCAGTACTTTGGTATCAAGCGGTATCAAATGATGTGAAAGACCAACTATCTGATGGGAATCAAACAGGGCAAGAACAACGTGATGATGCCGTTGAAGTTGGCAAGCCAATTGAAAATGTTGCTATGCCGGTTCAGAATTCTGATAATGTTTCTGTCGTGAAAAAGTTCTATGAAGCAGATGCTGATCAAAAAGAAAAAGAAGCAGCACTTGTAAACTATAATAACACCTATACCTTAAGTAAAGGTATTGATCTTGCAGATAAAGATGGCAAAGTGTTTAATGTCACAGCTGCTCTTAGTGGAACTGTTGTTCAAGCGAAAAAAGATCCAGTCCTTGGTCACGTGGTTGAAATTGAGCATGAAAATGGTTTATCGACTGTATATCAATCATTGTCTCAAGTGAATGTAAAAGAAGGCGATGAAGTGAAGCAGAATGATGTCATCGGTTCTTCTGGAAAAAATTTATATGGTGCCGAAAGTGGAAACCATGTTCATTTTGAAATTCGTATGGAAGGTCTAGCGCTTAACCCGCTTAGCTTCATTGATAAGCCTGTATCAACAATTGAAAAGGCAGCGCAAGAAGTGACGGAAGAAGCGAAGGAGCCTGCTCAGCCAAAAGCTGAGGATAAAGCGAAGGAACCTGCTACTGAAGATAAGACCAAAGAGCCTGCTGAAGAGCAATCTGAAGAAAAGTCTGAAGAGAAGGGGAAATCCTCTGATCAAGAAAAGTCTTCAAATCCATCTAAAGATAGCAGTCAGTCAGAAGAAACAAAACAATCTTAATCTCTTGCAAGATCCTCTGTGCATTCGTCACAGAGGTTTTTTTGTTTCAAAAGAATCCTCCGCCTTATGGCGGGGGATGCGTTATAAGGCGGCAGGTCCTTCTTCACCTGTCCGGATGTTGATCGTATTCTCTATTTCATATATAAAAATTTTCCCATCCCCTGGCTCGCCTGTGCGGAGTACCTTCTGAGCTGTTTCGACAACCTGTTCGACAGGCACTTTGCTCAGCACAATTTCGATCTTTAAGCGTTCATATACATTGCTTTCTTTTTTGACGCCGCGATATAGCTCCGTATGTCCCTTTTGTAATCCGCAGCCGTGTACGTTTGAAAATGTGATAGAGGTGACACCGATTTTCCCAAGCTCCACCTTTAATGCTTCGAAATTAGCTGGACGTGTGACAATCTCCACTTTATACATTTTGCTCATACAGACACCCCTTTTCCTTAATCTTGATAAGCTTTTTCGCCGTGCATGGTTAAATCAAGACCTACTGATTCTTCTTCTTCGGTTGCACGAATTTTGAAGAATATATTGACGACTTTTATGATCACGTAAGTCACAATCGCTACAAAGAGGTAAGTTGCCACAATGGCCACAATTTGTTTCCAAAGCAAACTTGGATCTCCATAGAACAATCCGTTGGCTCCTCCATCATTGATGGATGTTGTCGCGAAAAGACCTGTTGCGATTCCTCCCCATGTACCACCAATTCCGTGAAGACCGAATGCGTCAAGTGCATCGTCATAGCCAAATTTTGCTTTGAGTGAGAAGACACCCCAGAAGCAGACGACTCCGCCGATCAATCCTATCATAACAGAAGCAAATGGTGTGACAAACCCTGCTGCGGGTGTGATGGCAACCAGACCCGCAATGGCTCCTGAGATGGCCCCGAGCATGGTTGGTTTTTTATTGATCATCCATTCGACTAAAAGCCAGCCAATTATTCCAGCGGCGGCGGCTGTATTGGTGTTGATAAAAGCAAACATGGCGACACTGTCTAGTGTGAGGGCACTTCCAACGTTAAAGCCAAACCAGCCAAACCAAATGACAGCTCCGCCAAGAAGTGTGTAGATCAAGTTGTGAGGTGATGAACTCGTTGCTTCTTTTCGTTTACCAAGGACAATGGCAACGACAAGACCGGCTACACCTGAAGAAATATGAACAACGTTTCCTCCAGCGAAATCAAGTGCACCCATTTTACCAATCCAACCGCCACCCCAAACCCAATGTGCGACTGGTGCGTATACGAAGGTGACCCACAGGAGTGTAAAAACAACCACAGCCGAGTAACGAATTCGTTCGGCGAAGGCCCCAGAGATGATGGCTGTCGTTAAAACGGCAAATGTCATTTGGAACATCATGAACAATGAATGTGGAATGGTGTCACTATATGGACCAGGCTCGAAGCCGACGCCTTTTAGACCAACCCAGTCAAAGCCCCCGATCAATGCGTTTCCTGGCGCAAAAGCCAAGGAATAGCCAAACACGATCCAGACGATGGATACAACGGCTAGTGATGTTAAGCTATGCATTGTTGTACTTAACACGTTTTTGCTTCTCACGAGTCCTCCATAAAATAAGGCTAAACCCGGTGTCATTAACCACACGAGTAATGTGCAGAAGAACATAAATACTGTATCACCCATTTGCATGCTGCATTCCCCCGAATCATTCAGAATTAATAATTTCTTAATTCTTCATTATAGAGAGAAAAGTAATATATAACATAATTATGTTAGTTTATCTGACATTGTTTTTGGTTATTTTAAATATAAATGGATGAAAAATGAGAAGAAACGTGTGGTGACCGGTAAAAATGGAGGTCGTTTGACCTATAAGATAGAGCTGAGGAAAAGTTTGGTTCGTTCCTCCTGAGGGGAATCAAACAATTCCTCTGGTATTCCTTGTTCAACAATGCGTCCTTCGTGCATATAAACTACTCGGTCCGCTACTTCTTTGGCAAAGCCCATTTCATGTGTAACGATCACCATTGTCATGCCGTCCTTTGCAAGGCTTTTCATTGTTTGCAAGACTTCTCCTACAAGCTCTGGGTCAAGAGCGGATGTAGGTTCGTCAAATAACATGACATCAGGTTTCATAGCGAGAGAACGTGCAATTGCGACTCGCTGCTTTTGTCCGCCTGATAATTTTGAAGGATACACCTTTTCTTTATCAGCAAGCCCGACTTTTTCTAACAAGACTTTGGCTTCAGCTATGGCCTGCGCTTTCTTCGTTTTCTTGACCATAACAGGCGCCTCAATGATGTTTTCAAGCACGGTTTTGTGCGGGAAAAGGTTGAAATGTTGAAACACCATGCCAATTTTTTGCCTCATTTTATTTAATTGGTCACGTTTTGGATGAATCGGATTGCCGTCGATCATGATGTCTCCATCACTTTTCATTTCTAAAAAGTTCATACACCTCAGTAACGTGCTCTTTCCAGAACCGCTTGCACCAATTAAGACGACGACATCATTTTCATATACTGTCAGATCAATATCTTTTAAGACATGTAAGTCTCCGAAGTATTTATTTAATTTTTCAACACGGATGATTTCTTTTGACTCTGTCATGCTTCTCCTCCTATTGGTCACTGACTGAAAGTTTCTTTTCAAAGGTTTGGACTGCGAATGTTAACAGTAGGACTAGGATCAAGTAGTAAACGGCAACAACGAGTAAATACGTCATATTGTCAAAGCTGTTGGAGCCTTGAGTAGTGGCCACATTAAACAATTCATTGACACTGATAAAAGCTGCGAGTGATGAGTCCTTTAAGCCGATAATAAGTTGATTTCCAAGAGGGGGAAGGGCACGCCGCATCGCTTGTGGAAGAATAATTCGTCTCATGGTTAAAAAACGTCCCATGCCAAGAGAGCGTCCTGCTTCCTTTTGCCCTTGGTCAATTGATTGGATGGCTCCTCTGAATATCTCTGCAATATAGGCACCATTATGAAAAGCAAGCGCAATGGAAGCTGCCCAGAAGTCAGGTATATTTAATTCTGTAAGTCCAAAGTATAAAATGAAGATTTGGACAATAAGCGGTGTTCCCCTCACAAGAAATATGTAGGCGTTGGCGATATAACCGAAAACGGCCACACGAGCTATTTTCAGTAAGGCAAAGAAGAGTCCGATGACCATTCCAATTAAGATGCTAATCACAGTCAGTTGTAAGGTGAGCAGCATCCCTTCAATGAAAACCCCTCTAGAGCCAATGAGCGTTTGAAAAAAGTGTGATAGGCTAGGCAAAACCATCATCTCCATTGGAAGAAAGTGCGCCTTAGAGGGGCGCACAATCGTGGTTTTAATCTTGTTTGACAGTAATATCTTCGTTAAAGTACTTTTCGCTAATATGTCTTAATGTTCCGTCTTTTCTGAGGGCGTCGATTGCATCGTTAATCTCTTTGATCAGCTTTTCATTACCCTTTGACACAGCAATCGCTTGCTCACTTTGTCCGAGTCTTTTTTGCGCTTCGATTGTTAGTTTTTTCTTCATCGCTCCTGCTCCCGTGGCAAAATCAGTCACAACAGCGTCGTGTTTTCCATTGGCTAATGCTTCTAAGGCGACCACATCACTGTCGTAATATTTTGGTTCCTGTCTGCTATGTTCCTTTGCAATCTCGGCGTAGGATGAGCCTTTTGAAACAGCGATTTCTTTGCCTTTTAAGTCTTCAGCACTTTTGATATTTGATCCAGGTCTTGTAAAGATTTGTGGACCTGAGTAATAGTAGGGTTTAGAAAAAAGGACGTGTTTTTTTCGTTCCTCATTGATGGTATGACTGGCAACTGCAGCATCAAATTTTCCTACCTTGACGCCTTCGACAATGCCAGCGAATTTGTATTTTTTCTGTACAGGCTCTAGGCCGAGTTTGTCGCTAATCGCATTGCCTACATCAATGTCAAAGCCGGACATATGGTTTCCAACCATATAACTGAATGGGTGAAATTCCCCTGATGCTGCAAAAATAAATTTTCCATCCTCTAAAATCGGGGACCCTTTCGCTGTAGAATTACGTTTATCTCCGTTCCCATTTGTTTCATTTGAACTACACGAAGACAGAAGTAATACTGCAACCGATAAAAATACTGGGACCCAAAACCGTCTTTTTTTAAAAATATGCTTCTCCTCCTTCTTAGCCGTGCTCCTGATAAGGAGATCGCAGGCTTTAGATATGTGTGTTTTTCCAACAAGCATGCTTTTTAATAATGTATGTCTTGCTCTCGCGAGAGAGAACTGTCCTTTCTCATGAATTACAGGGGGTAAAAAAGGAAAATGGAACTCATAATAACGAAAGGACAGGCAAGGATGAATTCAATTGTAAGGAAGGAGCCGGTGTATTGAACGTATCAAGAGACAACCGTAAAATCTTTTTAATCGCTATCGCATTTGGAACGATGCTAAACCCGCTGAATTCCTCGATGATTTCTTTGGCCCTACATCAAATTCAGCACGAGTTTGGTTTGTCGTTTACGACAGTTTCTTGGCTCATTTCAACATTCTATTTAGCCAGCGCTGTCACGCAGCCAGTGAGCGGACGAATTGGGGATGATGTGATGAGCCGAAGAACATTATTTTTATGCGGATTAGCTCTTGTTGCCATCTCTGCAGTTAGTGCACCGTTTGCTCCGACATTTGCGGTACTGATTGTGATTCGTCTTTTACAGGCGATTGGCAGCAGTGCCATCTATCCATCTGGTGTTGGATTAATTCGTGATCATATTAAGAAAAGACAGGCGTCTGCAATGGCGGTGTTGTCGATCTTTGCTTCTGCAATGACAGCGCTTGGTCCGACGCTTGGCGGATTTCTCATGACGCTTGGCGGCTGGCCCGCTATTTTTTTAGTGAATCTGCCTTTTATCATTATCAGCTTTGCCCTTGGGATGTATTTGTTTCCTAAGGAGCAGAAAAAAAGAGGGCTTCGAATGGGAGAGGTAGTGAGAAAGCTTGATTTAACAGGAATGCTCCTTTTTACATCTTGTATTGTGCTGTTACTTTCTTTCTTATTGTCACTAGTTGATGGCATTGAGTACGCACAGGGAGTACTCTGTCTATTAAGTGCAGGTGCTTTTATATGGTGGGAATGTCAAGTGGATTATCCGTTTATTCATATTCGAATGTTTAGAGAGGAGAAGCGCCTTTCACTCGTATATGTACAATTTATTATTTTAAATATTTTCTTTTATTGTCTCTTTTTTGGTCTACCGAGTTATTTTCAGGATGAATTGGGCTGGCGGGTCGAGATGACGGGTCTTTTTATGCTGTGTATGTCAGGGGTGAGTATCATTGTGTCACCGCTGACAGGTAAGTGGGTTGATCGCAGTGATGAACGTCAACCGATTTTAGCAAGCACTGTTTTGATGTTGGCAGGGGCTGTTGCAATGACTTTCTTTTTTATTCTTGCGCCATTATGGGGGAAAGGAGTAATCCTTGCTTTGTTTGGGTTTAGTTACGGCATTGGCAATGTAGCACTTCAAGCCGCGATGCTCAAAGCAAGCCCTCAACAAATGGTTGGCACGTCTTCTGGACTTTTTCAAACATGTCGTTATCTTGGTTCCATTCTTTCATCAGCTATTCTTGGGATGCTGTTTGGTCACGAGATTGCCAGAGCCCACTTTGAGCGTTTAGGCTGGACATTGATCATCATTTCTCTCATCGGCATTGGGGTGAGTCTGTATTTCTCAAATATGGTGAAAGGGAGAAAAGCAATAAAAAAAGCGACAGGATAGAGCAGAATCTTCATCACTTTATCACAAGTCGCTTAGGAGTTTGAAAGGCCAGAGCTTTGATTTTTTTGCTTCCTTCTGAAGACTTTCCCGACAATTGTCTCATAGAATGTCACGATGCGATCAATTGGAGAGTCGAAGAATTTCCTTAATTTATTCATCATAAAGACAACCACAATTGACACGATGAAGCTGGCTAAGATATCAAATGGATAATGGTGACCGACCCAGATACGTGAGAAACCTGTTAGTAAACCAAAGATGAGCAAGAGGTTGCCAATCTTTTTATTACGGGACCTAATGGCTAATGAAAGAGCCAGAGCGCCTGTTGTATGGTCACTTGGGAAGGAAGCGTCTGCCGAGTGTGGAATGAGTATATCGACTTTATGTGCAACAAACGGTCGCTCTACATAATAAAACAGTGTAATGGAAAAATTGACAATGAGCGCCATGATGCCTGTTACACCAGAGAAAAAGACGTGCTTCTTAAAATTATGATTACCGAAAAACCAGCAAATCAGTAATAAAAGGGCATATACTAAAATGGCTTTTTTCGTAATGAAAATCATGGTCTGATCTAAAAACTTAGAATGATGAGCCATCCCGTGTATGACTTTAAACAATTCGTAATTCAAAACATCACCTATACTTTCACTTAATGCCATTTAATTTTTCAAACGAGTCTGTACGTTTTAATTGAAATATTCTATATTTTAGCATGTTTCAAGTGAAGTTTAAAACAGTATCCTATTTTGAGACTGAAACCTTTTTGGCTTTTGCCTCTTGAGGTTTTCGTTCACTCCAATAAAAAACAGCCATGCTCAGCAATACAAAGATACCTGCAACAAGATAAATGTTGGAAAAGTCTGTAAAGCTGACAAGGATGCCGAATACAAATGAGCCAGCAGCAATACCAGTATCATAAAGTGTAAAGAATGTAGCCGTTGCATAGCCTGTGCGATGGGCTGGAGAGTGTTGAATCGCAAGTGTTTGCAGACATGGAACTAAAGAGCCATAGCCAAGGCCGATCACAGCGCCTGATAAAAGAAGCATCGTCGCTGAGTGTATGGCTGTCAGCATACATAAGCCAACGGCAAAAAGAGCAATAGATGGGTAGATCACAATATTTGGTCCTACTCGGTCAAAAAGCTTACCTGTAAATGGGCGTGATCCAAGCATAGCTGCTGCAAACACAATGAAGAAATAACTGCTTGCATCCATGAGATGAAGAGAGTTTGCATAGACTGAAATAAATGAAATAATAGGCGAATAACAGAATGAAATAATAATGCCGACTGTCGCTGTTTTTAGTGCACCTTTTTCAAATAGGTGTGAAAACGTGAATCGGAATATGACGCTTCCGCCTGTTTCAGGTTCTGGCTGTCTAATCATCATTGTAAAAGCTGCTCCGATGGTCACGATGATGGAAAACAGAAGGAATAATGAATGGAAGCCTACTTTCCCTACTTGATTCAGTGCGATAAACGGACCGATGACGACTGCTAAGTTCATGGACATCACAAAGTATCCCAATCCTTCTCCGCGTTTATTTTTTGGAATCATATCTGCAGCGATAGCACTGGCTACTGTGGTCAAAATGCTGAAAAAGATCCCCTGTACAAAACGTAGCATAAGAAGCGATTGAAAATGATCAGTCGGAATGTAAAGATATGTTAGTAAGGCAAAAGCCGTGGAAGAGATAATCGCCATTCTTTTTTTGCCGAATTTCTCAATAATGGCCCCGGAAAATGGCCTTGTCACAATAGCAGATAATAAAAAGACAGTTACAAGCAGACCGCCTTGTGATTCTGTTCCATTTAATTCATTCATTGTGTAAATGGGCAACAATGTCAAAAGGGCATAAAAAGAGGTGAAGGTAAATAAATTCACCAGGACAATCATGATAAAGTCTCTCGTCCAAATGCGTTCGTTCATGATAAATGTCACTCCCTATTTAGTTGATAATTTGTGTAAAAGTGTATGGAGAAGCAGTTTCTCTTCATAGGTAAAGTCTGAAAGACATTCTTCTTCAAATTGTTCCATCGTAAGTTTGATTTCTTCAAATTTTGCCTTCGCATCATCCGTCATCACGATGAGATTTTCTCGTTTGTCTTTTCCTTGTACACGTTCCACCCAGCCGTTTGTTTCTAATCGGGTAACAGTTCGGGTAATAGTAGGAGCTTCGACATTTAAATACGTCCAAATGTCTTTTTGCGTTTTAGGGCCAAATGTGTCCAAACAAAAAAGCACAGTCCATTGGGACATGTACAAGTCATAAGCAGCGAGCGCTTCGTTTGCCTTTTTAGAAAGCAGGCGTGCGCTCTGATGTATTTGATGTAAACACTCTCTGTTTAACGTATCCATATGCTCACCTTAATTAAATAGTTAGCTAGGTAAATAAAATGACCTTTCCTATTTTACGTGTTACTCACACCCTTGTAAAGTGAAAATGTACGGTGCTCGAAATGATTTTCTGTTTCGCATTTTCTGATAAATCCCTTGTCCCATCTTCATTTTTAGCATAATCCCTATGCAATGCTAATACACTGTTACAAACCTGACAAAGAGAGTGTTTGAGGTGAGGGGTCGTGTTTGGCATTTACTACCTAATGGATGTTAAATTAAGATGAACAAGTGCCGCTGAAAATGCATAGTCTTTATACGGATCTCATTTCACACTTCTCACATCCATTTTAGGGAGGTCGAGTGGTGTGCACGATTACATCAAAGAGCGAACAATCAAGATAGGCAAGTATATCGTGGAGACAAAGAAAACCGTTCGTGTGATTGCGAAAGAATTTGGAGTCTCTAAAAGTACTGTACACAAGGATCTAACAGAAAGGCTGCCAGAAATTAATCCAGATCTGGCTAATGAGGTTAAGGAGATACTGGATTATCATAAATCAATCCGACACCTTCGAGGGGGAGAAGCCACCAAGTTAAAGTATAAAAAAGAAGAAATTTTAGAAGGTGAGCCTGTTAAACAGTAAGCTTAGTTCTTTGTTCATAAACATGATATATATATCTTCCTCATATCGGTAGTTTCTAACCACAAATTTTGTAAAGACTTTTGTAAAGAAATATCTTTTTTTCAGCAAATTATGATAGAATATATAATTAGGGCAGAATGTGGTATTTGCTATGGAAACAGATTTTTCAAGGAGGATATATATAGATGTTTGCTAGGGATATTGGAATTGATCTTGGTACTGCAAATGTACTGATTCATGTCAAGGGAAAAGGAATTGTGTTAAATGAACCATCTGTTGTAGCGCTTGACAAAAACAGCGGGAAAGTACTGGCTGTTGGAGAAGAGGCTAGACGTATGGTTGGACGTACGCCTGGGAATATTGTTGCGATTCGTCCATTAAAAGATGGCGTGATTGCTGATTTTGAAGTAACGGAAGCAATGCTCAAACATTTTATTAACAAATTAAATGTCAAAGGGTTATTCTCTAAGCCGCGTATGCTCATCTGCTGCCCAACAAACATTACATCTGTTGAGCAGAAGGCGATCAAAGAAGCTGCTGAAAAAAGCGGCGGGAAGCATGTATTTCTTGAAGAAGAGCCAAAAGTAGCTGCAATTGGTGCAGGTATGGACATTTTTCAGCCAAGTGGAAACATGGTCGTAGATATTGGAGGCGGAACGACAGATATCGCTGTCATCTCTATGGGTGACATTGTGACCGCCTCTTCTATTAAAATGGCTGGAGACAAATTTGATTTGGAAATTCTCAACTACATTAAAAAAGAGTACAAGCTGTTGATCGGTGAGCGCACAGCAGAGGATATTAAGATCCAAGTTGCAACGGTATTCCCAGACGCACGTCACGAAGAGATCTCTATTCGTGGCAGAGACATGGTGACAGGATTACCTAGAACGATTACCGTTACAAGCAAAGAAGTAGAAGAAGCATTACGTGAATCTGTATCTGTTATTGTTCAGGCAGCTAAGCAAGTTCTTGAGAGAACACCGCCTGAATTATCAGCTGATATTATTGATCGTGGCGTCATCATTACAGGTGGCGGAGCACTTCTAAACGGGCTTGATCAATTGCTTGCAGAAGAACTGAAAGTACCGGTTTTCGTTGCAGAAAACCCAATGGACTGTGTGGCAGTTGGTACAGGTGTGATGCTTGATAATATGGATAAGTTGCCAAAGCGCAAACTCAGTTAATGAAATCCCTCATTCTTTTTTTAGAAAGAATGGGGGATTTTGATTAAAGAACTTTAAAATAAGCCGATATAGATCGTAGAAGATTGTGTACAGATTGTTTGACGTCATGAAAGAACATAATGAGGTGAGCGCACGTGTTAAAAGGACTCTATACAGCAACATCTGCAATGATCGCTCAGGAGCGACGGACAGAAATGCTTTCAAATAATATCGCAAATGCGAATACACCGGGGTATAAAGCGGATGAAGGGGCAATGCGAGCATTTCCAGAAATGCTGCTAAGCCGAATGGAATCTGGACGTTTTCAAACATCTTCAGGCAAAAGCTTTAGTATCCCGCAGCAAACGCCGATTGGTGGAATCAATACAGGGACATATATGCAAGAACTCATCCCGCAATTTACACAAGGGACATTAAAAACGACTGATCAAACAACCGATGTCGCATTAGTAGAAAATAATGTGCCAATGAATCCGGAGACCAACAAAAAAGCGGCTCTGTTTTATGCAGTCAATACACAAAATGGTGTTCGATATACGAAAAGCAGCTCATTCACATTAAATGAACAAAAGCAGCTCAACATTAATGGACGTGCACTTCTTTCAGTGACTGGTCAGCCGATTACTGTTCAAAGTGAGAATTTCAAAGTAAATGCGGATGGAATAGTGAGTGAAAATGGGCGAAATCTCGGACAAATAGATGTACGAGTAGCCATGGATACAAGAAATCTTGCACGTGAAGGAAATGATTTGTACCGCACGGCTAATAACCAGCCTCTTCCAAGTGCAGTAAATAACGGTCAAATGTCCTATACGTTAAGTCAAGGGGTATCAGAGCTGTCGAACGTAGATGTCACCAAATCATATACAGAAATGACAACGGCCTATAGATCGTTTGAGACGAATCAAAAAGTTGTTCAAGCGTATGATAAAAGCTTAGAAAAAGCAGTCAATGAAATTGGAAGAGTTTACTAATAAATAAAGAAAATAAAAAGGAAGGGAGGATTCGCATGCTAAGAACGATGATCAATGCATCAGTGTCAATGAATGAGGTGCAAAAGCAGCTTGATATTATCAGCAATAACATTGCCAACAGTGAAACAACAGGGTATCGTTCGAAAAATACCCGCTTCTCAGAGCTTGTCAGACAGCAATTTAACCAGGTAGATGAAAAGAATGAACAGGTGACAAACAGCCGACTGACACCTGCTGGACTTAGGCTTGGCACAGGAACCATGGTGAATGCCTCAATCAACTCATTACAAGGTTCCATCAAAGAGACAGGGCGAGATCTCGATGTTGCGTTTGGGGCACCATCACAATATTTACAGGTCAATGCAGGCGGTAATATTCGCTATACAAGAGATGGTTCTCTTTATTTGCAGCCTGGTACAAATCCTAATCAGGTCCAGCTAGTCACAAGTGAGGGCTATCCGATTCTTGATGAAAACGGAAAAGCCATTGTCTTGAATGCGAATTTCCGTGATATTTCAATTGATAAGAACGGAAGACTAACCGCCATTTCAAGAAACAATCAACCGAATCAGCAGGTGAATCTTGGTGTTGTTCAAGTGAATAATTCTTCAGCTCTGATCTCTGAAGGAGATAATTTATTCTCAGTAGACGACAACTATCAAGGTGCGTTAACAGCACTAAATGGTGCGAATCGCCAAACCATCCAGCTTCAGCAAGGTGCACTTGAAACCTCGAATGTTGATATGTCTAAAGAATTAACAGACTTAATGACGACACAAAGATCTTATCAGATGAACGCAAGAACCATTACAATGGGCGATCAGATGCTAGGATTGATTAATCAAATGAGATAATAGAGAAGGCAGGCTTGTGTCAGCCTCTCATGATAAAAAAGGCGGCTCGCTCAAAGTCGCCCTTTTTTTTATAATAATCTGAGACGTCTGCAAGCAAATCCTCAAGATCAATCCAGGCTTCTTTTCTTTCAAGGCTTGTGACGAGCGTTGCAATTTGTTCGTCTGCCTTTGGTGTTTGGCTGTAGAGAAGAGATAAAATTTGGAACTTCATTCTTAATATATCAAACTGAGAGGCAATCGCTTCGTTTAGCCCCTTTTGGAGATACTGCTTTCCTTCCTCTGTTAAATTTTCTTTAAAACAGGATCGCACAGTTTCATATAAGCACGATACATATGAATGAGTTGATTTCCGGTATGCTGGGAGGCGAAGCGCCTTTTTAAAGTATTCAAGTGCTTCCTTATGCCGGTTTTGTCTTGATTTAATAAAACCAGCGTCATAATAAACGATGCCAAGCAGTTCTTGGTCATTGATCATCTTGACGTATTCGATAATATCAATAAAAATCGCTTCCGCTTCTTCATATTTTTTCTGGTCACTAAAATTAAGTGCGAGCACAATTTTACATCGATAGATACTATGGATATCCCCGTATTTGGCAAAGATGTCCATTGCTTTTTGAATATGACGAATCGATAACAATGAATAGCGGTTGTTATAATAAATACCGCTTGTGCGAAAGTGGAATTCCGCTTCCTCTAGTTCATCGTTAAGTACAGGAAGTCTCTCTTCTGCCATTTCAATATAATGAATTGCACTGTTTTGATCACTTTTTACAGATTCGTATAATCCGAGAAAAAAGTAAAAGTAATATTGTAATTCTTCGTTCATTTGATCTTTGTGAAGCAGCAGCTCATGTTTGAGTTTCTCTAAGTCTTCTATCTGGTTCATCCAGAGTTGATGACGGAATAGCATGAGTTGATAATGTAAATAGAGTTCCTGTTTCTTTACTAATTTTCGTTTATATTTTGATAAAGTGGCTTTGATTTCTTCAGCCTTTGAAAAATGTCGATGTTTTAGCATTGTATACCAGGAATGGAGAAGTTTTTTAATGGATTTATCGCTTATAAAATTCATTTTTACCCTCTTATTCAATCATTGTTGTAATATATATTACCATATTTGTGAAAAAACAATGAGAGCAGAGTGGATTATATTTGAAGACAATAGGTAATGATTTATGTAAACTTTTACCATATGGTGAGGTCAGACATTGAAAAATGACAGCATTCATAATATACTTCTAGAGGAATCAATTGATGATTAGCGATATATAAAAGAAGGAGAGATCAAGATATGCTTGATGCTCAGCAAATTAAAGAAATTATTCCACACCGTTATCCATTCTTATTGGTCGACCGTATTTTAGAGGTTGAAGATGAGAAAAGAGCGGTTGGTCTTAAAAATGTAACAGCAAATGAAGAGTTTTTTAATGGTCATTTCCCAGGATATCCTGTCATGCCGGGCGTGTTGATTGTTGAAGCACTGGCACAGGTTGGTGCGGTCATTATGCTAAGCAAAGAAGAAAACAAGGGGAAAATTGGTTTGTTTGCTGGTATTGACGGCTGCCGATTCAAAAGACAGGTCAAGCCTGGCGACCAGCTTCGCTTAGAGGTCGAAATCACGCGACTCCGCGGTCCTATTGGAAAAGGAAAAGCAGTAGCGACAGTCGATGGTGAGATCGCTTGTGAAGCGGAACTCACATTTTCTATCGGTCCTAAAGTATAGTGATATGTCCGGCGGTTCATCTTGCATGAGCCGTTTTTATGTGGAATTGTTCAGCTTGGATAAGAACTTGCTTTTCTGATAAAAAACATCACATGAAATAAAAAGATGAGGGTGATACAGATGCTGAAAGAATTTAGAGAGTTTGCAGTCAAGGGGAACGTCTTTGACTTGGCTGTAGGTGTCATCATTGGGGGAGCATTTGGCAAAATTGTCACTTCTCTTGTGAATGATCTGATCATGCCGTTTGTCGGCATAATCATTGGAGGACATGATTTTAGTCGTTTATCAATCAAGGTCGGTTCTGCTCAAATTTTGTATGGTAACTTTATTCAAACAGTGGTTGATTTCCTCATTATCTCGTTTTCCATTTTTATCTTTATTCGTTATCTACATAAATTCAAACGGAAAAAGGTACAGGAAGAAGAGATAGTGGAAACACTAGATCAAACAGAAATTCTGTTAACTGAAATTAGAGATTTATTGAAAAATCAGAGCCAATCAAAAGATACGCAATAGAAAAAGAGCGGCTAACCCCCGCTCTTTTTTACGTGTTTTGTTTAAAAGCATCCAGCAGTTTTTCTCCTGAGAGCCCCTCTTTGACGAGGTCTTTTAATACTTCTTCGGTTTCTGTTCTGTAACGATTTGTAATCATTTTACCGTCGAGTAAGACCGAAATGTGTTCTTCCAATGCAACGATGTTTTTGACTTTGACAGATAGGTGAACAGGTCGGTTATTTTCTTTTGTAATCGTCACGAGAATCTTCACTTCTGTGTGCTGTTGAAAGAGCACTTCAAACACCTGTCTATGTTTTTTGGGGATGAGTGCCTCGATCATCCAGTGATTTTCACCGTCTTCTTTATTAATGATTAAACCGTCGCTAAGGGGGATACTGGACATTTTATCCTGCTTTGGATCAAGTTCGATTTTTAAGTCAATGAGCCTAAAGGTTTTCAATATTTATCACCTCACAAGCGTTCGTTATTCGTAAGTATCATTATAGCATACAACTTCTGTATAAATGAAACCGCTGCCCATAAAGTGAAAGGAGATGTTTTATGGAATCCTATAAACTTCGAGAAATACATTTTGACCAAGATAAGGCGAAAAGCAATATGCGTGTGTACTCATGGGAAGCTTGACTTTTATTGGTTTGCATGGGATGGCTCGGATTATATTTATATGCCTTCTAGTAAGTGGATTCATTCAGGTGTTTTTTATCAATTTATTAAAAATAAGTATTTCTTGAAGCAAAAGAAGATAATGTATTATGCTCAGGCAGTAAAAACCAATAATTAAATGGTGAATAGAAGATG
Source organism: Bacillus sp. Bos-x628 (assembly GCF_040500475.1). Taxonomy (GTDB): domain Bacteria; phylum Bacillota; class Bacilli; order Bacillales; family Bacillaceae; genus Bacillus; species Bacillus maqinnsis. The sequence goes on from NZ_CP159358.1 coordinate 2,500,243, forward strand.
TTAAAGATGGAAGATATCATTTTAGCGTTTTGTCTTATATTTTGTTTCCGAGTAGACTAGGTGTTAGTTGAAAGGAAAGGAGGCGAAATTCTGAGTTAAAAAGGTAAGGTTCTAGCGGTCAGCAGCCCCCCTCTAGCTAAGGCTGATAGACTTTGCCTGTTACACACTGCGTAATAGAACCAAATGCTTCAATGTCATGTCATGTTTCCCCTGCCAATCCTCGTAATTGTATCCGGTCATTTTTGGTGACCGGATACCCTTTTTACCATGCTAAACCGATCATCTCTTGCAAATTATGAATGCTCATTACATAATGATGATTGATTTTATAAACGGATTTTCAGCTAAAAATGGAGAAAAAAAGGAGAGAACCATGGCAAGCATTCAGTTAATCGCGACGGATTTAGACGGAACTTTATTGAATAGTGAACACAAAGTGAGTCCAGAAAACGAACAGGCATTAAAGGAAGCAGTAGCGAGCGGAATTGAAGTTGTGGTATCAACAGGAAGAGCGTATTTTGATGTGAAGTCCATCTTTGATCAGCTTGGTATGAATACATGGGTCATTAGTGCGAATGGAGCCGTTATTCATGATCCATCAGGACAAGTGTATTATTCAGCCTCTTTACAAGAAGAGAAAGCCAAACAGATTTTATCATGGCTTGAGGAACGTGACTATTACTATGAAGTATTTACGAACGAGGCGATTTTCACACCGAATCATGGCAGAGAGTTGCTTGCAATAGAAATGGACCGCTTAAAAAGTGAAAATCCCAAAACAGATATGACGGTCTTAAAACAAGCAGCAGAAGTGCAATACAGCCAGTCAGGTTTTGCTTATATTGATACATATGAAGAATTGTTTCGTGAGGGTCAGGAGCTTTTATTTTATAACATCCTAGGTTTCTCCTTCCTTCAAGACCGACTGAAGGCCGGATGGGAGACGTTTAGACAAGATCCAAATGTAACGCTGGTCAGTTCAGCAGATTATAACTTTGAGATTGGTTCAAAGGATGCGTCCAAAGGGCAGGCATTGACAAGGTTAGCAGATCGACTAGGCATTCCTTTAAGCAATACAGCAGCTATAGGTGATAGTTTAAATGACCGTTCGATGCTTCAAGTAGCTGGTGTAGGTGTCGCCATGGGGAATGCGAGGAAAGATATCAAAGAAATGGCTGATCAGATGACTTTAACAAATGATGAGAATGGCGTTGCTCATATGATTCGTCAACTTTTAAATATAGACTGAACGTATGTATTTGAAAAATTATATAGAATGAAGCGTATTCTGCGTAAGAGTAATTCGAGCTAAATCAATTTCATTTTCATAACAGGTACTGAAATGATCGTGACGGTTTTAAACTAAATCTTGCGATGAAAATGGGATAAATAAGAGAGGATTCGCTTTTTATATACTTTTATGAACGTGAACATGCTTCTATATGAAATGATCAAAAGAGGACTTTTCGTCGTCATGAGAAAAGCCCTCTTATATTAGGATGATTGTGCTGAAGTACTTAATGTGAATAAATCTTCTAGTTCATTCGTCGATAGCTCTGTAATCCAGCTTTCGCTTTGGATAATTTGGTCATTTAAAGTTTGTTTTGTTTCGAGCATTTGATCTATTTTTTCCTCAATGGTGCCAGTTGTGATCATCTTATGGACATGAACAAATCGTTTTTGTCCAATACGATAGGCTCGGTCTGTCGCCTGATTTTCCACAGCAGGGTTCCACCATCTGTCGTAATGAATGACATGGTTAGCAGCGGTTAAGTTAAGTCCGGTTCCTCCTGCTTTTAAGGAAAGAATTAAGATTTTAAATTCTTTCTTTTGGAAGCGTTCCACCATTCGATCCCGGTCATGTTTTGATAAGCTTCCGTTTAAAAATTGAACAGGCTCTCCAAACATTTTTTCAGCTAGCCGTCTGATCATGTTGCCCATTTCTATATATTGTGTGAAGATAAGACAGCTTTCTTCCTGTTCATGTATTGCTTTTAACAGCTCCGCTAATTTATCCATTTTTAATGAACGTTGGAGCAGCTTTACATCTGTTCCATTTTCCTTTAAATAAAGGGCAGGATGGTCACAAATTTGCTTTAATCTGCCAAGCATACTGAGAATGATTGCTTTACGCTGCATGCCTGTCAGGGATGCCATATGTTCAAATGTATCTTTTACCAATTGTTCATATAAAGAAGCCTGTTCAGCAGATAACGGGATGAATTCTTTTTCTTCTAGTTTCTCAGGTAGATTGAGGGCTACCTCTTCATCTTGTTTTGTCCGTCTTAATAAGAATGGCTTAATCAGTTGTTGTAGCTGTTCAATTCTTTTTTCTTCACGATCCTTTTCAATCGGAAGGACGAACTTTTTATGGAAACTTGTCAGGCTGCCAAGGTAGCCTTTGTTGATGAAGTCAAAAATGGACCAAAGCTCCGTCAATCGGTTCTCCATCGGTGTACCGCTGAGTGCAATGTGGTGTTGTCCTTTTAATTGTCTAATGGCTCTGGATTGTTTTGTATGTGCATTCTTGATATTTTGCGCTTCGTCTAAACAAATAGTACTCCACTGAGCAGAAGCCAGTTCATCACGGTCAGAGTGTGACAGTCCGTAGGATGTCAGTACAATATCTGTTGACGCATATGCCTTTGTAAATTTCTCACCTTGTGGTCGTGATGGGCCATAATGCAATGCTACACGTAAATCCGGTGCAAACGTTTCAAGCTCTCTTTGCCAGTTTCCTAAGACAGATGTAGGTGCAATGATGAGAGATGGGTAGGCATTTTGCTGATGTTCTTTCAAATAGGTGAAATAAGCAATCATTTGAATGGTTTTACCAAGTCCCATATCATCTGCTAAACATGCCCCGAATCCATGAGATCTTAAAAATAAAAGCCAATTCACGCCTTGCTGCTGATACGGACGCAGTGTGCCTTTAAATGCCTCGCTCATTTCGTAGGAAGGTAGCTCGTGTGTATCATTTAACTGATGGACAAGTCTTCTTAATTGAGAAGAAAGTTCAAATTGGATATGGGCAAATGCCGAGCTGTCCAAAAGCTCTGGCATTGCTGCTGCTGATGCCTCTTGATCTGCCAGCTCACGTGCCAATATGTCGGACATATGCAGACCTTCGTTTTCGGCACGTTCCATCCATTTTTTCATTTGCTGGATGAAAGTCGGATCGATTTTAATCCATTGTCCCCGAATGTTGACGAGGCGGCGTTTACTTTGTACAAGCTCGTTGAATTCATCTTCAGTGAGCTCAATACCATTTGTAGCAAAACGCCAATTGAAATCCATTAAGGCATCCATTCCGACGTGCGAATCGCCTCTTGGTGTAGAGGAAATTCTTGCTTTTAGCATCATCGTACTTTCCTTCACGATTTGCCACCATGACGGAAGCAGGATCTCAATTCCCATATTCACTAGTGTTTCGCTTGCTTCAGATAAGAAGAGCCACGCTTCTTCTTCTGTCATCAGTGTTGTGCCAGATGTAAAGGAAAGCCAAGGCACAATTTGACTGAACCGTTCAAGCTCTCTCGTGATTTTATCTTGATAGGGACGCCATGATCTCTTTAAAGAACTTGAGCCTTCAAAAAAGTGAAGATCGTTCTTCTTTTTATCGCGCAAAAACATTTCAATTTTCCAATCATCACCGTCATATTCTGGCTCATTTAAGCGCAGACCGACAGTGAAAGGTGTCTCATCCTCGATCCAGCCAATCGTCTCCAAGAAGTCCTGCTCATCTAAAAAATGTCCTTGGAAGGATGAAAGGGCAGGTGATTGTGCAGTCATTCGGTTCCATTTATGCTGCAAGGCATCATCATATTGAATGTAGTCCTGTACAGCATAGGAGAACCAATCGGCTGTATATCCATCTAATAAGCCTTCTTTATCTTTAAATCGAAGTACACCTTCTGTCCATGCTTGATAATCAGGAACAAAATCTTCATCCTCAATGAATTCATAAATGGTAGAGGCTGTTTTCATAAGCGGCTCGGTTTCATCTGTTAACGTCACATGACTAAAGGTATTAAATGAATTTTTTCCTAACAATTCAACGGTCATCCAAGGGCTTAACAGGAAGGCAGGTGTCCCAATAAAACTTACATCTTCTAAAAAAGTTCCATAAAAAGATGATTCATGCCATTGGAAAAGCTGCCTTTTCATTTCGTTTAGCGGTACAGGGTGTCCGTCCTCTGTTTGCGCCGAAATGGTGAAAGAGAAATCTTCTGTTTGTTCTGCATGAATGACAATTTGTTTATGGCGTGTCATCAATCAATTTTCCTTTCTTCATTTCCTCTTGGAATGCACGCAGCCGTTTCGTTGCACTTTGTAGCTGCTTTATATATCTTTCCCAAATTGCGGTTTTTTTCGTTTTATGATAGAGCGTACGTAGTTTTTTTAACATCTTTACAGACTCTCGATAAGCACTGCGATTCTTCTGATCAAGAAGCAGTGAAATCTCGCGGTGATATGATGGGATCAAGGCTTCTGGTTCTTCTTTTGCAATCTGTTTGATCAGTTCCTTTTCCAGTTCGCTGATGGAAAAACCAACAAGGCTGTGAATTTCAATCCATTCTGCATATCGCTCCTGTGCATATAAAAGCTGGCTATACTCAGTGAAGGCGTAAGGCATGCAGATTTGGCAATAGTGTTCATATAAGTGAGCATCCTTTGTCTGCTTGTAATACGCATCTAAATAAAAGAAGAAATCACTGACTGCACCTCGTAGCTCTTTGTAGGAAAGATTCAGGTCACAGTACTCTTCTATTAAGTAAAAGATTTCATTGTACCAGATATTGAGTCGTTTCCAGTCTTTGCGGTTTGTGAGATCCTTCAGCCAATTCAGTACATTTGGCAGCATATTTGCATTGAGTAGACGTAAATGCTGAAAGAGATGTTCATCTTCTTTCAACAAGTAATCCATATGCATAAGCCCGATAGCGCGTTCTACCGTTTGTACTTGCTTTTGTGCGTTCTTCAGTAATTCGGTTTCTTTTTTAACCCATTTTCCTCTATTTAATATGGTTCCCCAAATTTCCATAAATACCGCCACTCGTTCATGCTGGAAAGGTCCATTGATTTGGAGAAGTGTCCGAACGGCAGTTGGCGTGTTTTCAAGAAAAGGATCAAGGGAAAAGGAAAGTGCATATGTTTTTAAATGATCAACTGAATCAAAAATGGTGTTCATAAGCTGTTCTATATATGGATTCATGGAGTAAAAGTCTTTTTCAGCATCGAGTCGACCAAATGCTATAAGCTCATGTAACCTTAACCACACATCAATTGACATATGAATTGCATACAAACTTTTGAATTCAGGTGAAGCAGGTGCGTGTTTTTTCAGGATTGATAAATAACCGTAATACAAATGTTGTGGTGTCTGCTGATGCTTCGGTGTCCGTTTCAGCCAGAGTTTAAATTCCTCTTGGAAAAAAGTCAGCCAGCTTTGAAGTGATTGTTCGTCTGGGCGCTTCACTTGGAAGTGCTGTCGAATAAGTTCTTTACTACGCTGTAACTCATCCTTTTCTGACCAATTTTCTGTAAAGCCCGTCACACTCTCTACTTGAGCGTATAGCGAAAAGAAGACAGCGAGAATGTGTTTACAAAGTCCATCAGCAGGACAAGTGCATCTGCTGATGATTGGTAGCAATAGTTGCAGATTAACCTTTGCTGCCACGACATCATGTACATAAGCTGACCATTCGGTATCAGACTCTTGCTTGAGACGATACACGCTGTCCTGTCTATAAGTAATCAAAGCTTTTTTGATGAGTTGTTTGTTTTCATCTGTTGTAGGAAGAAGTTCTTTGATCTGTTCGGCTGTTTGTTTGATTTCTTCTTCGTTGATGTTGTGCTGAAGCATTTGATCCGCTCCTAACCAAGTAAAAGATTCCAATTCTTTTATTATAGCTCAATGGAGATTGATAAAAAAGTTTTTCATGAAAATGGTCATAAATTTCAAAAGCTGTCGAATGATGTATTAGGGTATTGCAAAAACCAACCATACAGCATATAATAATGAAATTAGTGGAATCGAAAGGATATAGACATGGATAATAAGGGTTTAAATCAAGAAGAGTTTTTAAAGATTTTGATGTACGCTCATGATATTGGTGAAAATTCAAATGATGTCACAACAAAAGAAATGCTTGAAAATTTGATTACTCATATCCGAAATGGCCTTGTTTCATAAAGTTGCCTCCTGCTGTGTACAGCAGGGGGTTTTTGTATGCTTTTAATGAATGTAAAGACCGTTCCTGGCATACGCTGACATTACAAGAATAAGGAGTATTGGGAGCTGATGGTGTCATGAACATTGCTATAGCCGGCTGTGGATATGTTGGACTTGTCACGGGGGTGTGTTTAGCGGAGGCAGGTCATGAGGTGACGTGTATTGATATTGATAGGCGCAAGATTCAGCAGCTCAAGCGTGGAAATTCACCGGTGTATGAACCAGGTTTAAACCAGCTACTCAGACGGAATATGGAGCAAGGAACGATTCGTTTTCAGGTAAATGGAGAGGAAGCCTACCGACAGGCTGATGTGTTAATGATTGCAGTTGGCACACCGCAGCAGGCGGATGGTCAAGCCGATTTGCAATTTGTGTTTCAGGTAGCAAAGGAAATGGGGAATGAAGCGAAACCGGGAGCTATTCTCGTTGTGAAAAGTACGGTGCCTGTTGGTACTTGTGATCAGATTGATCGTTATGTTCATCAAGAACTGGGGCGGAATGAGCGGTTATATGTGGCGTCTAATCCAGAATTTTTAAGAGAAGGTTCAGCCATTTCAGATACATTGAGAGCAGACCGTCTTGTAATTGGGGCAGAAACAAAGGAGGTAGTCGACCGATTAGAGGAAATGTATGCTAATTTTCATCTTCCATTTGTGAAAACAGACCGAAAAAGTGCAGAAATGATCAAATATGCATCAAATGCTTTTCTTGCGACGAAAATCAGCTTTATTAATGAAATTGCATCGATTTGTCGAAAAACGGGTGCTGATGTCGAGTTGGTGGCAAAGGGGATGGGGCTCGATCAGCGCATTGGTTCTTCATTTCTCAGAGCAGGAATTGGATATGGAGGTTCATGTTTTCCGAAGGATACAAATGCGCTCGTCCAAATTGCAGGGAATGTCTCTCATGATTTCGAGCTATTAAAAGCCGTGATTAAGGTAAACAATGAGCAGCGAACTTGTTTCATCCGCAACATACAAGAGCGGCTTGGATCGCAACTAGAAGGGAAACGAATCGCACTTCTTGGGCTGTCCTTTAAGCCCAATACAGATGATTTGAGAGAAGCGCCGTCTATTCCGATTGCTTATGAATTGCACCAATTAGGTGCGGAGCTTGTTGCCTATGACCCTGTGGCTATGCATCAGGCAGCGCGCGAACTGCCTGATGGTGTCATCTTTGCCCAAACTCTAGAAGCAGCGATTAAGGACGCCGATGCGGTTTGTATTTTAACGGAATGGGCAGAAATTCAGTCATATTCATTAAAGAAATACAGGGAATTGATGAAGCAGCCGATCATTTTTGACGGACGAAACTGTCATACGCTTGAAGAGGCAGAAAAGGCAGGTATCGAATATCATTCAATTGGAAGACGACCTATTTTACCTGTTTATATGTAAAAAATCGTTGTCAGATCTCGAGTATCGGTGCACACGAATGTCTGATTCACTCCGCATAAATTGCTTGGGTCTTCCTAGTCTTCAAGGGTTTTCGATTCACGCTAATAAAGAGGACAAAGGGCAAAAATAAAAACCATTTTAGCCCTTTGTCATATATCGGATTTTTTAATGCGGAAGGATCAATCCTCCATATAAAAAGGCGGCGACAATGAGAAAGGCAGGGTGCATTTTGAGCTTTGATATAAAGAAAAATGAGATCGCAGCAATGGCAAGTGATTGGTTCCAGCCGATTGCTTTCACAGCATCTCCGGCAATTTCCCATGTTAATAATAGCATCATCATGGCAATAACAGGCTGTACGGATAATGTCATCCCTTTGACGACAGGAGATTGACGAAAGCGGTCAATGAGCTTAAGCAATAAAATGAAGCCTGTTGCGGAGGGGAACACGGTGGCAAGCAGCGCCACAATAAACCCTGGCCAGCCCATGACATCATAGCCCACATATGCCGCAATTTTAGTGGCAATAGGCCCTGGCAGCGCATTGGCCAAAGCCAGCATATTAGAGAATCCTTCATTTGTCATCCAATGAAAATGACTTACGATCTCTTCGTAATTCAAGGGAATTGACGCAGGTCCTCCGCCGTATCCCAGTAGATTTGATAAGAAGAATGCCCAGAATAAAAAGAGAATCAGCATCATGAAGAGACTCCTTTCTCTTCTCTTCTCTTTTTCCAGCGATTCTTTAGGTTCAAATGAAATGCACCATAGAATAAAAAGATGATGACGATAATCCCTGGGTGAATGGTCAGCACGTGAAGACCGATAAACGCAACAAGAAACAGTGCGACCCCGAATACCATGCCAAACCCTTTTAATGTTTTTTGACCAAATTCATATGCCATGATGCCTAAAAGAACGGCAATGACTGGTGTCACTGCACCAATCATGTTTTGAATAATAGGTGCAGAACTTAAGAATTTGACAAGTGTAACGAGTGCAACCATAGCTAGACATGTCGGTAAAATATGGGCTGCTGTTGCGACGATAGCACCTGAAACACCCTTTAATTTATATCCAAGGTAAGCAGACATCTTGGTTGCGATCGGTCCGGGAAGTGCATTGGCAATGGCGAGTGTTTCTCCAAATTCGTCATCACTGATCCACTGATATTTCATCACAGCTTCATGGCGGATGAGGGGAATCACAGAAGGTCCTCCGCCAAAGCCGAGAATACCTGTTCGTACCATGGCGATCATCATTTCTATATATGAATTCAAGTTGTTCAACTCCTTTCTATAATTTCATGCCCATTCGGCTTTTATATCGTTTAATAAGCATCTGGCAATCTACACTGACAACGCCTTCAAGCGGATACAACTTCTTTGTGAGGAACGTTTCCATTTTCTGTTCATTTTGAAAAATGCCATGCATATGCAGTTTGCTTGGTCCAGTCATATGATAAAGGCTTGTGACGGCTGTTTCCTGTTCAAGCTGCAGGGCAACAGTTTCTAAACATTTCGGCTCAACTTCCACATTGAAAAAGACCGACACATGAATCCCAACCTTTGCAGGATTAATCACAGCGGTAAATGTTTCAATGACTCCTGTGTCGATGAGCTGCTGTATTCTGGCTTGGACAGCAACACGTGATAGCCCTACTTTTTTACCGAGATCTGTATATGAAATGCGCCCGTCTTCATGTAAAATGGATAAAATTTGCTTATCTCTTTCATCTAATGTCAAGTTCGGAATGGTATATTCATTTGACACAATATTCCCACCTTTCTTCTGTTGGTATTTTATCATATTTCCTTACGATTAGAAGTAACTATTTTAATATTGAAGACGAAATGAAATTATAAAAGAAGTCTAATAATCTAATCGCATAAAAAAGCACCCCAGTTTGCGCTGGGGTGCTCTTCATCTTATTGGTTTGGGTTGCTTTCAGCACTGGCAATTTGCTGTGCAAGATCAGCACGATCAATGTTTGCTTGTAAGAAATCCTTTGTGTTTGGCAGATGTAAATTCATATGCCTCTTTTGTGAAATTCGAATGGTGACTTGATCGACGGAGTAATCAAATACGTGCCCGCCGACACGTCTATCATCATCAATAAAATGTAAATGGTATCCACTCACTGCAATTCCATGGGCGTATTGTGGTGTACGAAAGCCTGCGATCGTTCCTAGAATATCCTCGAAATCGAAAATCGGCTGTGATTTGACCGCTTCCACCATAGGGACATAAGGTTTTTCCTGTTTTTCAACGGTACGAGTTTGAACCTTTTTGAAAGCCCCATCAATGCGGATCGCATAGAAAACATTTTTACTTGGTAAAATGCGATCTATTTCTTCCTCTAATTCTTTGGAAGTCATGGGTGTGTCAATGCGATGAACGATATCTGTTTCAAAGAATGCTAGAGAGCAGAATGGTGAATAGTCTTGATCTGTTACTGGTGTTGCAGTCCCATCAGAACGAAGTCGATAAAATGCTCCGTCGAAGCCAATCAGCTCTCCGTCTAATTGATTAAATGTACCAATGCCGAAATCACCGTGTTCAGGAATATGAGATAGTGAGAAATCACCATCATATACAGCTTCCAACAAAGAGGTCATAGTCGAGACTTGATAGACCTCTTGTTTTTTGTCTTGTTGTCTTGCTTCTTTATGCTGATTCATTGGGTGCATAATATCCATATCTTCTCACTCCTTTGACGTACATATTGTGGAAGGCTTATCTTACTTTCAATGTTCGTTTTTCACGAAAGACTTCTGGCCATTTTTGACTGGCGAGGTCTGAGTTGTCTTGATAGTCAATCGGAATATCGATGATGACGGGTCCTTCTATTTCTATACCCTTTTGAAGCACAGTTGAAAGCTCTTCAGGTGAGTTGACTCGTAATCCTGTTGCTCCAAAGCTTTCTGCATACTTCACTAAGTCGATCTGTCCGAATTCGATACAGGACGTACGGTCATATTTCATTTCCTGCTGAAATGCGACCATATTGTATGTGCTGTCATTCCAAACGAGATGGACAAGGTTTGTTTTCATTCGGACGGCTGTTTCTAATTCCATAGCAGAGAAGAGAAAGCCGCCATCACCTGAGACAGAAATAATGGTTTCGTCAGGATTTAATATTGAGGCAGCAATTGCCCAAGGTAACGCAACGCCCAGTGTTTGCATACCGTTACTGATCAATAATGTATTCGGCTCATAGGTACGGAAGTGACGTGACATCCAAATGGCGTGTGATCCGATATCACAGGTCACCTTCGTGTCATCAGGAATCAGACGTCTTAGCGTATGAATGACATCAAGTGGATGAGACAGTTGACTTTCTCTTTCTGGTGCTTTTTCTATTTCAGTTAATAGCTGCTGCAATTCAGCCAGTAACTCTTGTTTATCTTCGCATAGTGAGAGTGGAACGCTGTCATGTGCTAGATGTTCAACCGTGGCTGATATATCACCTATAAGTTCAAGAGCTGGTTCATAGAAATGATCGATATCGGCTGGAATGTCATCCACATGAATGACTTGGCGCTGCTGTGGCTTTATATTCCAATGCTTTGGATCATATTCTATTGGATCAAAGCCGATAGTTAATATCACATCTGCTTGTTCGATCAAAAGGTCTCCAGGTTGATTACGGAATAAACCGATTCTGCCAACGTATTGATGTTCAAGCTCTCTTGAGAGAACACCAGCTCCTTGGTACGTTTCTACAAATGGGATACCAAGTGTTTTCAGTAATTTTCTTGTTGCTTTTGCAGCAGCAGGACGACTAGCTTTCATCCCTACAATGGCAACAGGTAAGTGTGCATTTTGGATTTTGGCGATTGCCGAACTAATGAGTGCATCCGGTGCAGGACCTAGTTCTGGAGAAGGGTGAGCAGACACAGGTGTTTGTGTGGTATGTTCTGTCACGACATCTTGTGGAAAGCTGATAAATGCTGCTCCAGCTTGACCTCTTTGTGCCGCACGAAAAGCATTTGTTAACGCTTCTGGTATATTTTTTACATCTTGTACTTCAACACTATATTTTGTCACTGGTTTGAATAATGCCGCATTGTCGAGTGATTGGTGTGTTCGTTTTAGCCGATCCGCACGGATAACGTTTCCGGCGATTGCCACAACAGGATCACCTTCTGTATTGGCTGTTAAAAGACCTGTCGCTAAATTGGACGCACCCGGACCTGATGTGACGAGACAAACGCCTGGTTTGCCAGTTAAACGACCGACAGCAGCTGCCATAAAGGCTGCATTTTGTTCATGTCTGCATAATACAAGCTCTGGACCTCGATCTTTCAATGCATCAAATACAGCATCAATTTTTGCACCTGGAATGGCAAAAACATGGGTGACACCTTGAGCAATCAGCGTATCGACAATCAACTCTGCTCCTCGTTTTGTTAGGGGTTGTGTTTGACAATTCATGTATCCCGCACTCCTTTCGGCAAGTAAAATTTTTTATGAAAATATATTTTCATGATATGATTTACTATACATTTCATAAAATAAATTTTCCAATATATGTTTAACGTGGTTTTAATATGTTTTACGAATAAGTGTTAGAGGAGTGAAAGGATGGAACTGAGACATTTGCAATACTTTGTCACCGTTGCAGAGGAGCTGCATTTCGGCAGAGCGGCCGCACGGTTGAATATGACACAGCCTCCGCTTAGTCAGCAAATTAAGCAGTTTGAGGAAGAATTGGGATTTCCTTTGTTTCATCGGTCTAAGCGAGTGGTGGAGTTAACCGCTGCTGGAAAGGTATTTTTAAATGAGATTCGAGGGGTGCTGCATCAGCTCGATAAAGCTGTTGATCATGCACGTCATACAGCAAGAGGAGAGCTTGGGAAAATCATTATTGGTTTTGTTGGGACAGCGACCTATGATATTTTACCCCCAGTCGTTCGTGAATTCAGGGAGATGTATCCCTCTGTCAGCATTGAGCTCAAGCAGCTTTCGGTTCTGCAGCAGCTACGTGAGCTTTTGAATGGTGAGATTGACATTGGGTTCTTACATCCAACCGCTCCCCATGATGAGCTTGTCAGCCGGAAGGTAAAGCAAAGTGAGTGTATTTTTGCGATTCCAAAAAATCACCCACTGGCTGAAAAGGAAGCAGTGACTATAGAAGACATTCGAAATGAACCAATTATTTCTTTATCGAAGGAGTCATGGCCGTCTCTTTATCAACATTTTGTCTTGCTTTGTGAAAAGTACGGATTCTATCCTAATATTGTACAGGAAGCAGAGGAATATCAAATGGTCATTGGGCTTGTTACAGCAGGTATCGGCATTGCTATTATTCCAAAATCGGCTCGTCGCTTATTCAACCTTGATGTCGTTTATCGGTCTATTGAACATGAGCAGCTACTTGCAGAGTGGACGATTTCATATAGACGTGAAAATCATAATCCTGCTTTATTCCACCTTGTCCATCACATTCTAAATCGGGTAGAGGAGGAGTAGCCTTCATAAAGGAATGAATGTGTTATGATGACGATAGATCAAGAGGAGGCGTTTGAGATGATTACTTTGCAAATGGATGAGCTGTCACAAAAAGAGGCTTATCAATTACTATCTGGTTCCATTGTTCCGAGACCGATTGCTTTTATCACTAGTCTTTCAAAAGAACATGTGGTAAATGCCGCACCATTTAGTTTCTTTAATGTCATCAGTGCCAATCCACCTCTCATAGCCGTTTCTATTGGTCGACGAAATGGGCAGATGAAAGATACAGCGCAGCATATCACAGACAGGGAAGAGTTTGTGGTCCATGTCAGTGATGAAGACATCATTCAGGATATTAACGAGACCGCAGCTACATTACCACAGGGAGAGAGTGAGTTGAATCAAACCCGTCTTCACCAAGTAAAAAGCACTGCTGTGGCAGTTCCAGGTATCAAGGAAGCGCGCATTCGTTTTGAATGTAAGCTAGAAAAGCACCTGACCTTTCAAAATGATGAAGGTGACATCACGGTTGACCATATCATTGGCCGGGTCGTTTGTGCACATGTAGATGAAGCCGTGTACGATGTGGAGAAAGGATATGTTTCAACGAAGTTATTAAAGCCTGTCGCGCGTTTAGCCGGAAATGATTATGCCCATTTAGGCGAGTCTTTTGTGCTCAAAAGACCAGAATAAGGTGAAAACCCCTGAATTGAAATCGGGGGGTTCCGTGTTTACTTCTTTTGTACTAATTTGAGCGGGGCTGCAATGTTTTTTTGTACTTTCTTCCCGTTTAATACGTCATGTGCAGCATCAACTGCAAGTTTTCCAATGAGCTCTGGCTGCTGTGCAACAGTCGCAGAGAGCTTCCCTGCTTTGATTGAGTTCAGTGCATCTTCGTTTCCGTCAAAACCAACGACGAGGATGTCCTTTCCTGAGCTTTGGATTGCCTCTAAAGCACCAAGTGCCATCTCATCATTGTGTGCAAAGACTGCTTGGATGTCAGGATTTCCTTGAAGCAGGTTTTCCATGACGTTCAATCCTTTTGTCCGATCGAAATCAGCAGCTTGTTTTGCTATTACATCAAGGTCTTTGTCAGCTTTTTGGTGGAAGCCTTTCCCGCGCTCACGTGTAGCCGAAGCTCCAGGCACACCTTCTAATTCAGCAACCTTAGCCCCTTTTCCAAGCTTGTCAATGATAAAGTCAGCTGCCATCTCGCCACCTTTTACGTTATCTGAAGCAACGAGAGCTTCCACTTTCCCGCTTTCAGCTGAACGATCCAATGTGATCACAGGAATATTCGACGCATTCGCTGATTCGACAGATGTTGATATCGCAGAAGAATCGGCTGGATTAATGAGCAGTGCGTCGACACCTTGCTGAATTAAGTCTTCCACATCACTTGTTTGTTTGGCTGAATCATTTTGCGCATCTGCAATGACCACTTCAATGCCAAGTTTTTTCGCTTCCTTTGTCACCCCGTTTTTTAGAGAAACAAAGAATGGGTTATTTAAAGTTGAGATCGACAGTCCAATTTTGATATCCTTTTTCTTGCCACCCTTTGATGACTTGGCCCACTCTGGTGGTTCAAGTGAACAGGCAGAAAGCATGAACAACGAGAGAGTCATGATGAGAATCAAATATTTTTTCATAGCAGCTACCTCCTTAAGCAGATTTCTTTCTGTCTAGCAGGACTGCAATCAGGATCACAATCCCTTTGACGACAGATTGATAGAATGATGATACACCAAGTAAGTTCATTCCATTGTTTAATACGCCAATGATGAGTACACCGATAAGAGTGCCGACTATTCGTCCTCTGCCGCCTGATAGGCTTGTACCGCCAAGAACAACGGCTGCAATCGCATCAAGCTCGTAGGAAGTACCAGCAGTCGGCTGTGCAGAGTTCAAACGAGATGTTAAAATAGCACCTGCCAGAGCAGACATGAAACCTGCCAGTGAATAAATCATGATTTTCACACGCGGCACTTTAATACCTGAGATGAGAGCTGCTTTTTCATTACCGCCAATGGCATACGTTCTTCTGCCGAAAGGCGTTTTATGAAGCAGAGTCCATAATACAATAAAGGTGAGAAGCATGGTGATAGCTGGAACAGGGATACCTAAGAAATAGCCGCGGCCAAATAGCTGAAAAGCATAATTAGAGCCTAGTCCTGTAATGGGGTTTCCATCTGTGTAAACAAGCGTTAAACCTCTGAAAATGGTCATGGTTGCAAGTGTGGCAATAAATGGAGCCATTTTTCCTTTTGTGATGAAAAGACCGTTGATCATTCCAAGGATGGCACCAATGATACATCCAATGATAATGGCTAGAATCGGGTCCATACCGGAAACGATAAAGCCAGCTGTCAGTGCACTGGACAGCGCAAGAATCGCACCGACAGACAAATCAATCCCCCCAGTTAAAATGACAAAGGTCATGCCAAAGGCAATCAATGCATTAATGGAGATTTGTCTGAGTAAGTTTAAGATATTTAATGGCTCTAAAAATGACGGATTTAAGATAGAAACGATGACAACAAGGAAGATGAGCCCTAAGAATGGTCCAAGTTTTTGCATAATGTTGTCAAACCGTCCATTTGAAGTAAGTGGTTTCATGTTACTTCCCTCCTGTAGCTAATGTCATAATTCGTTCTTGTGTGGCTTCGGTTTTGTCTAGTTCTCCGCCGATGGTTCCTTCATGAATGACAAGGATACGGTCGCTCATACCGAGAACTTCTGGGAGTTCAGATGACACCATCAAAATGGCAACACCGCGATCGGTCAGTTCATTCATTAATTGATAAATTTCTCGTTTTGCTCCGACGTCTACACCTCTTGTTGGTTCATCTAAAATTAAAACCTTTGGCTGAATTCCAATCCATTTGGCGATAACCACCTTTTGTTGGTTACCTCCAGATAGGCTTCGTGCAGAGATTTCAGAGGAAGCGGTTTTAATCGTCAGCCTCTTGATGAGGAGATCCACAAATTCCTGTTCGGTTTTCTTGTCGATCAATCCCTTTGGAGAGAAACTTTCTAAGTTCGGCAAACCGATGTTTTCCCTGATAGATGCATCTAACATCAACCCTTCATCCTTGCGATCTTCTGTGATCAATCCAATACCCAGCTTGACTGCATCACTTGGTTTTTTGATCACAGCCTTTTTCCCATGCACCCATATCTCGCCTTGATCAAGAGGGTTAAGACCAAACAGTGACTGCATTATTTCAGTCCGTCCAGCCCCCATTAGACCTGCAACACCAACGATTTCGCCTGCTTTTACAGAGAACGTGATATCTTGAAAGAGTCCTTTTTTCGTTGCATGTTTGACCTCTAGCACGACATCTCCTGTTGAAGGTGTGCGTTCTGGATAGCGGTCGGTTAATTCTCGTCCGACCATTTTTTTTACGACTTCATGGAAATCTGTTTCAGGTATTGCTTTCGTATCGACAGTTTTACCGTCACGCATGATTGTAATTCGATCACAGATCGTGAAGATTTCCTCCATTCTGTGAGAAATGTAAACAATGGATACGCCTTCCTTTTTTAAGGATTTAATGACTTGGAACAGTTTTTCAATTTCACGATCTGTCAGAGCAGCCGTTGGTTCATCCATAATGATGACTTTTGCATCAGTCATTAAAGCTTTCGCAATCTCAATCATTTGTTTTTGACCAACGGAACAACTTCCAGCTTCTTGATCAAGTGATAGGTTGACTGATAATCGATCCAGTTGTGTTTGGGCAAGCGTTTTCATTTTCTTCGTGTCTAGGAGACCGAGTTTCGTATGAATTTCTTTGCCAATGAAAAGATTCTCCAAAACGGTCATGTCAGGCCAAATATTCAGCTCTTGATGGATGAAGGCAATCCCATGTTGTTCCGCTTCCTTCGGGTTTTTGAAAGCGGTTTCTTTTCCATCAATCTTAATCGTTCCTTGATCTAATGAATACAGACCTGTCAGCAGGTTCATCAGTGTGGATTTTCCAGCCCCGTTTTCACCCATGAGTGCATGTACTTCACCTGTGACGAGGTCAAAGGTGACCCCGGAGAGAACGGTGTTTTTTCCAAAGGCCTTATGGATGTTATGCATTTCAATGTTCATATGTGGCTCCTCCTTTTAAAAAATGACACCGGCATGAAGAATGCAGTTTGCATATGGGGTTGCTTCACCCGTTCGAATAACCGCTTTTGCTTGTTTGGTCATTTCTTTGAATGCTTCGTGATCTACATAGTCTAAGGATTGGGTTGTAATCGCTCTCTTTAGAAACGTATGTTCACGCTCATTGGCTTTTTTGATTTCATTTGCTATGGTGATTTTTTCAACCGCCATTTCTTGAAGAAGGAGGGAGGTGACCTCCTGAAAGGACGGTGTGCCGATAGATAAAGCAAGATCAATTTTGATCGGACCTTCTGGGACAGGCAGACCGCAGTCTGCGATGACCACTGTATCTGTATGACCAAGGTCAGCTAGCACCTTGGCAATATGACTATTTAATATACCGTTCTTTTTCATTTCGCACGCTCCAGTTCTTCTCTTGTCGGCATGCCGCCTTGTGCGCCAAACTTCGTCACAGAGATTGATGCTGCCAGATTGGCAAAGAGAAGTGCATCATATAATGATTTGCCTTCTGTCAGTGCAACAGCCAAAGCGCCATTAAAGGTGTCGCCAGCACCTGTTGTATCTACAGCCTTAACAGGATAGCCTGGCACAAGGACTTCTTGCGTCCCATCAAAAAAGCGAACACCATTTTTCCCTTCTGTGATCAGTAATTTATTTGGATATTGACGTAACGCTTCTTCTGTCGTGAGACCGTCAAAAATAAGAGCAGCTTCATGTTCATTCGGTGTCATGTAGGCAACTTGATTTAAGACCTCTTGTTTCACCTTGCGAGCCGGTGCAGGATTTAAGATGACTGGAATCTCTTTTTCGCTGCAAATGGCGCATACAGCTTCTACCGTTTCTTCAGGAATCTCCTGCTGAATGAGGACAATGCTGATATCGTCAATGGAATGAAGGGCGTCTTTTACATAGTCTGGTGTGACTTCCTCATTTGCCCCTTTGACCACGACAATACTGTTATCACCTTCTGCTAAAATGATATGAGCCGTCCCGCTTTCCATATCAGTAACCGGTTTCATATAAGTGGTACGAACACCTTGCGCGTGTAAATTGTTTAAAATATCCTGTCCATAAGCATCATCCCCAACTCTGCCGATCATATACACATCTGCGCCAAGCCTTGCACTTGCTACTGCTTGATTGGCTCCTTTTCCGCCTGGGACTGTTTTAAATGATTCGCCTAAGACGGTTTCTCCTGCATTCGGCCGTTTGTCCGATGTGACGACAAGATCCATTGAACAGCTTCCTATAACAACAATTTGACTCATTGTGAATCCACCTTTCTCGTTGTCTCTCGTTCAATAAAAGAGACGGGCATTTGAATGACTGGTTGATGTATCGGTTGTTTCTGAATGGCTTTGATTAATAGCTTTGCTGCTTCTTTTCCCATTTCATAGGCAGGTTGCCTGATGGTTGAAAGGGAAGGGAAGAGTAGTTCGCTTTGCGGGATATCATCGAACCCAATAATTTGCAATTCATCTGGTATTGGTTTCCCAAGCCGGAGTGCTTCATGCATCACAGCAGTTGCGACGATGTCATTGCTGGCAATGATGCCATCTGTTTCAGGATATAACTGGAAAAGAGCTGTAGCGATTTTTCTAGCTTCCTGAAAGGAAAAAGAAGCAGTAGACATCAAGTGAAAGTCGACACCTTTTTCAGTGAGGACATCCAGTGCACCTTTAAACCTTTGTTGTGCCGTTTGGAGATGGGCAGGTCCTTTTAGCAGTGTGATCTTACGGCTACCGCGCTTAATCAATTCCAGTGCCGCCATTTTTCCGCCTGTTTTGGCATCTGCATAGACAGAAGGAGCATTTGAAGCTGTGCGGTCTAAAAACACAACAGGTAAATCATGATCATTGTACAACTCAGACTCGGGCTCATTTGTCACAGCGATGACACCCACTACTTGATTTTGTTTAAAGGTTTGCAAGTAGGCAAGCTCCTTCTCGTGATCTTCATCACTGTTACCAAACAATAACCGAAAGCCATGGGCGTGAATTTCATCCTCAACACCTCTTGCTAGCTGAGGGAAGAAAGGGTTTGTGATATCAGGTAAGATTAAACCGATTAATCGGGATTCTCTTTTAAAAAGGGATCTGGCCACTTCATTGGGAAAGTAGTTCAGCTCTTGCATCGCTTGTGTCACACGGGCTTTTGTATCTGCATGTACATATCCAGTATTGTTGAGCACGCGTGAAACGGTGGCGACGGACACTTGTGCCGCCTTTGCAACATCTTTAATTGTAGACAATGGAGTGCCTCCCTTCGTAAATGTGTAACCGTTTACATGGATAGATTATCATGAAAGTGGGAAAAAGACAATCTTAAAAAATAAAAAAAGAAAAGAAAGATATCCGCTTCCTTTTCTTAATTAATAATCCCTGTTTTTGTAATATTCACTTTGACTTTTGGAATGATTTTCACCTTTTGATAATCCTTTGTCCAGTTCATTTTCATATACTCATCATAGTGTCTTACCCGGTATTTTCTTCCAAGACTTAGGACGTCAGAATTCGTTTCTTGTAAGGTAGCGATGACTTTTTCTGCTTCCTTTGTCAAAATGGCTGATAGCCTTTTATTTAAGGCTTTAATCTTCTTATCTGTATCTAAATTATCCGGAGGGTATTCAAGGACAGAGGTATTGAATTCATATTCGAGTGAGAATGTTAAGTCTCGATGATCAGGATTCACAATACGAATGTCTCTCTTTGAATCTGTGACTTGGATGGTGATGTAATTGTTCTCTTTCGATTTCATGTCATTTCTGATTTTCTTCGTGAAATTTGCATAATCGCCCATTTTCCCATCCATGACGGTGAGAAGAATCGCATCTTGTCCATACAGCTCACCTTTCTTTTTCTCATTATCAAACAGGGCGACCCCTTTTACACTAATTAATTGCTTTGATTTATCAAAGTGGATTAACGGCAGTGTGAAATCCTCTCCTGTTTGTAGCATTTTGGACCGGACAGTTTGAATGTTTTTAGGTGATACTTGTGAGGATCTTGATGCGGTTGTTATTAAATTGTTTAAATAGTCGCTGACAATGAGTTTTTCTTTTAGTAGCTGGTTAATCACGTCTACACAGCTTCCGCCTTCAACAACAGCGAGGTTTGCGAGTAAAGGGCTATTGGGATCACGATAAAACATATCTAAGTAAGGGAGAAGGCGATCTTGGGCGAACTCATCACCTATGAGCATGACCCGCATTTTCGATATATCAATTTTTTGATCGACAATGCGGCTAAAGTTGCTTCTTGCTTTTCTTAAAGTGGGTGCTTCTGTTGTGAGCACGGTGGTTAAATAGCTGCCTGTGTTTCCTTGCTCCATGCCTTGAGACTGCTGTACTTTTCGATAGGTGATAGAAAATTTCGCATTGTCATCTTCTCCTTGATCAACAGCGGAAGTTAAGACAAGAGAGATGTTTTTTAATAAGTTTTGATCCCAACAGCCGGGCATGAAGATAAGAGAAATACACATAATCAGCGTCAGCATATACTTATGACGCATGTGATTTCACCTTCCCTTTGCGATGTTTGATAAAGATGATAATGGCCATAAAGATCGGAAGTGTATAAATAAATGAATATTGAGCAATGGTTGTAAAATCATTAAAGCGCTGAATTCTAAAGTTGTCATTTGAGAGAAAACAGCTAGCGATGTAGATCAAAATGGCGAAAAAATAGACATATGTTTTGTGTTTCTTTTTTTTGATAATGGTGGACATACCATTTGCACAGAAATAAAGGTAGTTGCTTAGCGTTGCAAGAATGACAAGCACCCAGAAACTGAGAAAAATTAAATCTGTCCGCTCAATGACACCAAAAGTAATCGTCTTTAATAGATAAAGGACAGGGTTTGGAATCACATCAAGCTCAATCGGACTAAAAAACATAAAACAAATCAATGTAATAAAGAGGTAGTAAAGCGTCGTGCATATATTTGAAATGGTCATCACTTTATACCGTTGTTTGATCGAACCTTTCATAAATGGAGAGATAATAAGGATCATCTCAAATCCATTCATTGATAGAACAACATCCTTTAAACCGAGCTGAAATTGCGATATATCTGTTTGGAAAAAGGGCATGAGATAGTCGATATTGGTTCCTTTTAACGAATAGAACATCAGCAAAGAAAGCAGGAGTAAAAGGGGAGTCAAAATAAAGTTATACCGGACGATAGCTGTAATTTGTTCCTTTGCGATATAGATGATCGACGTTATGAGTAATAGGTTAATGACCCAGTTTGGTGTCAGTGGAAGCACCCAAATGCCAATAATTCTTGTGAAAATTGATAAAACGACAATGCAGACCGAAGCGAAATAGAATGTATAGAGTACAACTAACATTCGCCCGATCCATTTGCCAAATACATCGACTAACACTTGAAAAAATGATGTATCAGGATACTTATAAATGATGTAAATGAAAATCGTATTGATGATTTGGATAAAAAAGCATGCTAGGATAATGGCCATCCAACCGTCGTGGCCCATATCTTTCATTAGCAAATTAGGCAGTGCCAAAATGCCGACACCAATTTGAGATTGGATGATAAAAAAGACAGCTTGAAGGGGAGATATTTTATTTTCCATGTTTATGTTTCCACCCTCTCAAATCTTCAGTTTGTCTTTCCTTTTGTGGCTTTAAATAAATAGGTCGCATTTTGTACATCCACATTGGTAAACGAATGATGGTGTCTTTTAAGTCCTGCCAGTTAAATGGAGCAACTGGTGATAAGTAAGGTACTCCGAGTGATTCTAGGCGGCATAAATTCATGAGCATCATTGATAGTCCGAATGAAATCCCAATAAAACCAAACATTGATGCCATGAACATGAGCGGGAAACGTAGCATCCGAATGGTTGCCGTCATTTCAAAGGATGGGAGAACAAATGAAGCAACGGCTGTTACTGCTACTACAATCACGAGTACATTGGATATGAGTCCTGCTTTTACAACGGCATCACCAATGACCAAACCGCCCACAATTCCAATGGTCTGACCAATTGGTTTTGGCAACCGTACCCCGGCTTCACGTATCAGTTCAATAGTAATCTCCATCAGCATGGCCTCAATCAAGGGAGGGAAAGGAATGCCGATAATCGAATTCTTCATGGTGATGGCTAATTCGTCAGGGACGACTTCATAGTGAAAGCCAATCACGGCTATATAAAAAGATGGCAAAATGATAGCAATCAGACAAGCAAGATAACGTAGAATTCGAATAAATGTCGCCGGAATCCAGCGGCTATTATAATCATCTGGTGATTGAAAGAAGCTAAAGAAAGTGACAGGCAGAATGATGGCCATCGGACTGCCATCTATCAGCAGCACAATTCTGCCCTCAAGGATCGCAGACCTGACCTTATCCGGACGTTCTGTATCAATGAGCTGAGGAAAAATAGAAAACGAATCATCTTCGATAGCTTCTACAATGGAACCTGGGCTGATAATAGTGTCAACTTTAATAGAAGTAATCCGCTTGTTTATCTCTTCTACCTTTTCCTTATTCACAATATCGGATATATAAACGATGGCGATCTTCGTCTCCGATTTTGTGCCAATCTTATGATATTGCAGGGCAAGTTTTCGATCATTTAAGTGCGAACGTAATAAATAAATGTTTGTATCTAAACTTTCCACAAATCCGTCATGTGCCCCCGTAATAATGCTTTCAGAAGAGGGCTCAGAAATAGAGCGCAGCGGCGGCTGCCCGACGGCAAATAATTTGATCTGTGAGGAGTTTTCATCAAGAAAGGCAATGCTCCCTGCAATAATACTGTCTGTGATGAGCGTCAAATCGCCTGTTTCAAGAGTGCTGAGAGACTTTATATAATCTTGTTTGCCGGGTGTGCCCAGCAAATTCCCGATGATGAAATCGTTCAGTTTGCCTTCATCAATTCTTGTTTTAATAAAGAACAACACAGATTTCGTTTCATTCACCATGAACTCCCGATATTCAAAATCTCCACTGTGCTGAAATGTCTTTTTCAAAATTCTAATCTTTTCTTCAAAGTTGCCTGATAGAAAATGCAATCGTGTTTGCTCATTTGTGTTTGGCATCTTTAGCCTCCTCTCACAGAATTTTTAACCATAGTGTAAGCTGAAGAGCTGATTTTATTCGTCATCTGTGGCATCTATCGACATATTTCAACTAAAATCATATTAAAAATGTTAAGAAATGATGAACCTTGATAAAAACAAATGAACTTTGTTTCATTGATTAGGTCATAAGAAGTGGATATCGTTCAGTTAAGATACATCTATTAGATCAATGTTTCCCTTTTTATACCAATTTTTCGTGACGCTATTATAAGCAAATCACTTGATTTTTTTGGTGGTGACCTTTGTCATGGGTCAGTGCGTAGCGTTCTGACCAATGAGGATGACTTTCAGACCTGTTCATTTAAAAATCGAAAAAATTCCAAAACACACACTATTCCATTAAAGCGTTGATATGACTGACTTTATAGACATGAAGAGGTTTTAAAACATTGATTTGAAATGCATCTTATTAATTGTCGAAAAATTTAGGGAGAAAAGGACAAAAGATTTTTTAAAGATAGATGATAACGCTTTCTCTCATCTAAAGAGAAAAAACAAGCTGGATTTTTTCAGTCTTTTGACCTTCCTATTCGTGATACAGATAGGCAAATCCGCCCTCTGATTAGAGGAATTTGGCATACCATCAAGTGAAAGATTATGTTACATAATACCGATTGTGATTTTATGCTGAACAGATATACTGTTGATTGAATTTACATATCACACTCATAAAAAAAGGAGATGTAGATAGCGATGTGGTTAATCGTTATAGCCTGTGTCATCATGTTAGGGATTGGCTTTATTGAAAAGAAGCGTCATCAGAAAAATATTGATGCCCTGCCGGTGCGCGTTAATATTAATGGTATTCGCGGAAAGTCTACCGTGACAAGATTGACAACCGGTATCTTAATGGAGGCAGGTTATAAAACTGTCGGCAAAACAACAGGAACGGATGCAAGAATGATTTATTGGGATACGCCAGAAGAGAAACCGATTAAAAGGAAACCGCAAGGACCGAATATCGGAGAGCAAAAGGAAGTCATGAGAGAAACAGTTGAAAGAGGAGCAAATGCTATCGTCAGCGAATGTATGGCGGTGAATCCAGATTATCAAATTATCTTTCAAGAAGAACTGCTTCAAGCGAATATTGGCGTGATCGTAAACGTTCTTGAAGATCATATGGATGTGATGGGGCCGACTCTTGATGAAATAGCAGAAGCCTTTACTGCAACAATTCCTTACAATGGACACTTGGTTATTACGGATAGTGAATATACAGATTTCTTTAAAGAGATTGCGAAAAAACGCAACACAGAGGTCATTGTTGCCGATAATTCCAAGATTACTGATGAGTATTTACGGAAATTTGAGTATATGGTTTTCCCAGATAATGCTTCGCTGGCACTTGGGGTCGCACAAGCATTAGGAATTGATGAAGATACGGCATTCAGAGGAATGTTAAATGCGCCGCCTGATCCAGGAGCAATGAGAATTCTCCCATTAATGGATGCAAAAACACCTGGACACTTTGTAAATGGCTTTGCAGCAAATGACGCAGCATCTACATTGAACATTTGGAAGCGTGTGAAGGAAATAGGGTATCCAACAGATGAACCGATTGTCATTATGAACTGCCGTGCGGATCGTGTAGACAGAACGATTCAATTTGCAGAAGATGTACTTCCTTATATTGAAGCAAGTGAGCTTGTCTTAATTGGTGAAACGACCGAACCAATTGTGAAGGCATATGAGGAAGGGAAAATTCCGGCTGACCAATTACACAACCTTGAACATCAATCTACAGAGGAAATTATAAACATGCTTGAGAAAAAGCTTCATAATCGAGTGATTTATGGAGTCGGAAATATTCATGGCGCCGCCGAACCGTTAATCGAAAAAATTCAAGAATACAAAATTAAGCAGCTTGTCAGCTAGGAGGAAATATAGAAAATGTTCGGATCAGATCTTTATATCTCGTTAATTTTAGGAGTCCTACTCAGTTTAATCTTTGCAGAAAAAACAGGAATTGTACCCGCTGGACTGGTTGTACCTGGATATCTCGCACTTGTATTCAATCAACCAGTGTTTATTTTAATCGTCTTATCTGTCAGCTTGCTTACGTATGTCATTGTACGCTTTGGCTTATCAAAATTTATGATTTTATACGGCCGGAGAAAGTTTGCTGCGATGTTGATTACAGGGATTGCCTTAAAGCTCATATTTGATTTCTTCTATCCAATTGTTCCATTTGAGATAGCAGAGTTTCGCGGAATTGGAATCATCGTACCTGGATTGATTGCGAATACGATTCAAAAGCAAGGTCTTACGATTACCCTTGGAAGTACGTTACTTCTAAGTGGTGCAACATTTGCCATCATGTATGTTTACTATCTATTTTAAGATAAGGTGTGTCCAATGATGAATAAAAAATTGAGCTTTCAGGAAAAGCTGCTGAAAATCACAAAGAATCAAAAGAAAAAGACGAATAAACATGTACTCATTGCATTACCGATCGTTATTGCTTGTACATTCCTATTTTCATTTATCGGGAAAGCACAAATACCAAATGTAGAAAAGAACCCAGAAGATATCCTGACCGCTTCGTTTGTCGGTGACATTATGTTTGGAAGAAATGTAGAGAAAGTAACCGAACGCTATGGAAAACAGCATCTCCTTCGCTATGCCGAACC
The DNA here is from genome assembly GCF_040500475.1 of Bacillus sp. Bos-x628. Classification (GTDB taxonomy): domain Bacteria; phylum Bacillota; class Bacilli; order Bacillales; family Bacillaceae; genus Bacillus; species Bacillus maqinnsis. The sequence continues at coordinate 2,526,189 of NZ_CP159358.1, forward strand.
GTATTTTGATGTATCTGACTATGTAACGGGGAACTTTGAGCATCCAGTTGCGTCAGATCAAGAGAAAGCGGCGCAAAAGAATATTCATTTGAAAACAGACGAAGAGTCTGTTCAAGCGTTAAAGGACTTGAATTTCTCTGTTTTAAATATAGCGAATAACCATACAGCAGACTATGGCGAAAAGGGTCTGAATAATACAATTGATACGTTTGAACAAGCGGGCATGGATTTTACTGGAGCAGGGCGTAACCTTCAAGATGCGAAGAAGAACATTTCATACAAAAAGGTCAACGGAATTAACATCGCAACACTTGGTTTTACAGATGTGTACGGTAAAGATTTTAAAGCAACAAATCATCAGTCTGGTATTCTGCCGGCAGATCCATCTATCTTTATCCCGATGATTTCACAGGCTGCTGAGAAGGCAGATATCGTGGTCGTTCATGCTCACTGGGGACAGGAGTATAACAATGAAGTAAACGATAGACAAAGAGAACTGGCAAGAGCGATGTCGAAGGCTGGTGCAGATATTATTATTGGTGCACACCCGCACGTACTCGAGCCGGTGGAGGTCTACAATGGAACGACGATTTTCTATAGTTTAGGGAACTTTATTTTTGATCAAGGATGGTCGAGAACACGTGATTCCGCTCTTGTTCAATATCATCTGAATCAAGATGGAAAAGCCACGTTTGAAGTTGTTCCAATGTATATAAAAGAAGCAACGCCTGCTCCATTAAAGGCTGGGTCTCTTGAGTCAAAATTAATTATCCGTCAGCTCACCAACGGTACGAATGTAGATTGGAAAGAAAAAGACGGTCATATTTTCTTTGAAGTCAATCATGCTGATAAGGTTCAAAAATTAAAAGAAAACGGAGTGAAGAAAACGAAATGAAATTCCTAAAAGCAAGTTGGCCGTTTGTTGCATTAATTTTAGTATTTGTCTTTATGTCAGCCTTTAAATTTAGTGATAGTCTCTCAGATCATGAGAAACAAAAGATTTCGGTTGAAATGCAAAAGATTGAGCAACAAAAACAGTCAAAAGCGAAAGCTAAAGAAAGTAAATAATGAGTCAAAGCGAAAAGAGTACGCTGAGTCGTGCTCTTTTTTGTCTAAAAAAGTGTAAAATGAAGAAAGTACGTCAAAACGATTAAAAAAGGAGAGATATGATGAAGAAATGGAAAGGACTGTTGATTGGAGGGTGTGCACTGGTAGGGCTAATGATGATGCCTCAATCAGAGGTATCTGCTCAAACACAAACACCCTTGGAGCAAGCTGAGACGCTCATTGGAACGCCTTATCAAAAAGGAGGAACAGATCCGAAAACGGGCTTTGATGCATCTGGATTCATTCAATATGTTTATAAAGAATCGGAATCATTTGATTTACCGCGGAAGGTGGTTGATCAGTATCAGATTGGGGAAAAGGTGTCATTGGAAAAAGCAAAACCTGGTGACCTTGTTTATTTTCGAAGTCTTGATGAAACAAAAGATGTTCCAACACATGTAGCCTTGTATGCTGGAAATCATGAGATCATTCACAGCACGCTCACACAAGGTGTCACTAAAATAGATGTCAGTAAAAGCAAGTATTGGATGGATCGTTATTATGCGACCAAAAGGCTGCCTGCTACACAGGGAATATCTGATAATAGTCTTGTCAAAGATGCGATGACGTATCTAGGCGTTCCTTATGTGTTTGGTGCTGCGGACCCTAAGGTTGGCTTTGATTGTTCAGGCTTTTTACAGTACTTATTTGAAAAGTCACTAGGCATTTATTTACCAAGAAGCGCTGAACAGCAATGGCTGGTCGGTGAAAAAGTGACATTAGACCAAATCCAACCCGGAGATTTTGTGTTTTTTAGCAATACCTATAAAACAGGAATATCTCATGTAGGGATGTACATTGGGGGCGACCGCTTTATTCATGCGAGCCGTTCTGAAAGTGTCACCATTTCCTATTTATCTGAATCGTATTGGCAGGAGAAATGGACAGGGGTTAAACGGTTAACCGATTTGAAATTGGCGAAAGAAGACCCAGTCGTGTCAAAAGCTGCGACGTATATTGGTGAGGTCCCATATGTCAAAGGTGGTACGAGTCCGAAGGAAGGCTTTGATACAGCAGGGTTCACACAATATGTTTATCAACAAGTACTCGGCATTAATTTGCCACGCTATGCTTCTGGACAAGTGAAGGCAGGCACGCCTGTCAAACGTTCAGACCTTAAGCCCGGAGATCTTGTCTTTTTTAATGGGGCCTCTTTGACGCCGGCGATCTATGCAGGATTAGATCAAGTCATTCATGTGACAAGCTCAAATGGTGTTGTCATGACCAATATGAAAACAAGCGCCTACTGGAAGGATAAATATGAGACAGCAGTGAGAATAAAATAAAGAAAAAGCCCGATGATCCATCAAATCGGACTTCATTCTAGGCGCTGATTATACAAGCGTCTTTTTTTCATGGAATTGATTCTGTAAAAGCTCATCAATAAAATAGGCTACGCCATCTTCATGATTGCCTTTTGTGATATACGTGCTTTTTTCCTTAATGATATCAACTGCATTTCCCATTGCAATCCGGTGACCTGCTTCATCAAACATGGATAAATCATTTGGGCTGTCGCCAATGGCATAAATGTTTGAACGGTCTACGCCATAATGAGCGGCGAGCTCTTTGAGAGCATGTCCTTTCCCAGACCCTTTCGGCAACACCTCGATAATATGTTTTCCAGATGAGGTAAGTGAAAGTTCGGGCATTTCTCCGAGAAGATTTTTTGCCTCTTGCAGTTTATTCATATCGAATGAGAAGCAGAGTAACTTATAGGTCGCTTGATTCGTTTCGAAAATCTGGCAAATATCGTCCACTGGCTTGATGCCAAATTGTTTAAACTGCGTCATGGCCCCTTCCCATAAATCGGTCAAGTCCTCGTTAGGATTTGCGCTTTTGATCAAATCGAACTCTGCTTGCAATTTCTCTTTTCCATCGAATGGGGATAGGAGGGCATCATCTGTATAAACTTCAAAATAAATGTGGCGCTCGACTAAAGCTTTTGCGGCGCGTTTTCCAGCTTCTCGGTCGAGTGGCATCCTGCTGAACAGTTTGTATCCCTCTGTATGGACTGTGCCTCCGTTTGCCGCAATAATTGGGATGTCTAAATCTCCAAGAAGTTCTTTGACGTCGAAAGTAGCTCGTCCAGTACAGATGATGACAATATAGCCAGCTTCCTTTGCTCGAATCAGTGCCTCTCGATTTTTAGCTGAAATTTCACTTTTTGTATTTAAGAGCGTACCGTCTAAATCAATCGCGATCATTTTTTTCATCGGTGTTCCTCCTTCACTCATGCAATAACCTCTCATCAAAGTATGTACGATTTCCTCCATTCTCATGAAAAAGTGAGAGGCATTTAATCCCTCTTTATAAAGGCTAAACAAAAATGTCTCAATGATCAATGCTTACAATAGAAAAAGCGCCTGCATAGGACGCTTCTCTTTTAAGATAATTCAAGCTGCTTCTTCAATTGAGATCTCACTTCATTTAGCTGATTTTGATCAAGCTGGAAATAATAAACGCCGTTTGGCTGATAGTCTGAACCTTTCAACTGAATCGTGTCAACAGATTTTAACGAAGTGAGAAGCGGAAAGAGCCCGACTAGTTCCTTCATTGAAAGATTGGTTGTGACATTATCTCCAAGCGTATCAATAATATTGTCATATGATGGAATAGAGGTTAATGATTTTGATTTGTCAAAAATGGCTTTTAAAACCTCCATTTGACGTTTTCCGCGCATTAAATCACTGTCGGCTTTTCTTGTTCTCACATAAGCGAGAGCTTGATCGCCATCTAGTGTATGTGTTCCCGTTTGAAGTACTACTTTTCCTTTTGTATCCTTTTGAATTTGTTTCACAAGGTATTCATCATGAATGGTGATGGGCACACCATTTAGTTCATTGACAATTTCCTTAAATGCTTTGAAATTACTTTGAATGACAAAGTCAACCGGAACATCAAGTAAGTTTTCGACCGTTTCAACTGTTAGATCTGCACCGCCATATGCGTGCGCATGTGTAATTTTGTCATAGCCATGACCTGGAATATTGACATATGAGTCCCTTGGTATGCTTAATAATTTCACTGTTTTGTTTGTACGGTTAATGGTAGCTAAGACCATTGCATCGCTTCGTGCCTGCTTCACTGTTTCTCCTGACCGACTGTCGATACCAAGCAGCAAGACAGAAAAACTGTCTTTCCCAGGATCGAATGATTCTATGCGTTTGACAGATTGTGAGCCTCGATCTAATGATACTTGTGCTTTTTTGGCTGCATTTGTCACTTTATAGTAGGCATAGCCTGTGACGGAAGCTGTTGTGAGTAACAAAATTCCTAATATAAAAAGAGTGACTTTCACCCATGGTTTTAAGCGCTTTTTCCTTTTGCGTTTGCTTCGTGATTGATCCATATATTTTAAACCCTCGCCTATGAATTTTATAGTAAGACGTCTTTCTGATGGTTACAAACTAAAACAAATATACCTTAAAACGGGATATCGTGCGACATTTTTTTCATCCAACGCTTAATTGACGTTCTCTTATCTAAAAAAGTTTCATTGATACGCAAATGAAATATATTTGTCATAAAACATTGAAATGTTTCAAACATCAGAATGTGAGGAAAATTGTTTTTTCATAGAGAAAACATATATAAAGTGGGGCTATGGTCAAGAAAAATCGAAATGGGGATGGCTTTATTTTTGCGGCGCACTTGGCGGCGCTTTATATGGTTATGATACAGGTGTCAACTCTGGCGCTATCTTATTTATAAAAGAAGATTTAAGGTTAAATGCTTTTACAGAAGGGCTTGTGGTGAGCTCAATTTTAATTGGTGATCTTTGCAGTAAGTTGGGGTTCTGTAGTATAGGTCCTGCTGCCAAAGCTGTTTCCCGTGCATGTCCAAGGAATCGGTATAGGTGTATTAGCGTTCCTTCTTTATACAGGGAATTTGATCATTTCACTGACTTTCCCTGCTAGACCCATTGGGATTGGTAATCCCTTCCTTATCTATGCCGTCATTGGAGTAGCTGCCTTTTTATTTGTGAAATACTTGGTAAGAGAAACGAAGGGGGAAAGCCTTGAAGAAATTGAAGAAGATTTGAGAAATCGTGCCGTCGTGAAGGACGAAAGTGAAACGGTATAAAAAAGTCAGCTTTTCCTCGTTTTTAAACAAACGTTTAATGAAGAAAAAGACAACCCCTTTATCTTCTGAACCTGCTTGATTTGACATACATATGAAACAGGCGGGTGAAAGGTGGAAATGAGATGAAAGGGAAAACAAGTATTGTCATGTTAACGTACAACGAGCTTCATTTAACAAAAAAATGTATCGACAGTATTAAGCAACATACCCCAAATGAACAATATGAGCTCATCATTGTAGATAACGCTTCAACAGATGGCACGAAGGAATATATTAGAGAGCTAGAAGACGTCATTGTCATTGAAAATGAAGAGAATCAAGGCTTTGCAAAGGGATGTAATCAAGGGGCAAAAAGAGCGACAGGAGACAGTATTCTCTTTTTAAATAATGATACGATGGTGACAGAGAATTGGCTTCCTCCTTTAATTGAAGCGTTATTTGAGTCAGACCGGATCGGGATGGTGGGACCTGTATCAAATTATGTGAGTGGTCCCCAGATGGTACAGCCTTCTTATACGGATGTCGATCAACTCCCTTCATTTGCAAAGGAATATACAGCCGCAAGAAAAGGGCAGAGAACGTATGTACACAGGCTGGTTGGTTTTTGTCTGCTTGTCAAAAGAGAGCTGATCGAGGATGTTGGGTTGTTTGATGAGCGATTTGTATATGGGTCATTTGAAGATGACGATCTTTGTTTGCGATCACTGCTGAAGGGGTATCAACTGCAAATTGTGCATGATTCATTTGTTCATCATCACGGGCATGCCACTTTCCATGCGAACCAAGATACGTACATTTCCACACTATTTGCTGAGAATCGGTATCGTTTTTTAGACAAATGGGGGCTTGATTTAAATCTGATAACACCTCATCCTTACTTTGCGTCAATGCTTCCTAAAGATGCCAAAAACGTGCTGGATGTTGGATGCGGGGCAGGGGCAACGGGTCTTGAGCTACTCAATAGACAGCCTGTTGATATGTACGGGGTAGAAGTCGATTCACTGAAAGCGAAGATAGCCAATGCATATTACCGTGAAGTCACACAAGCGGCAGCTGATGAGTACCCATGGTCAGAGAAGGAAAACTTTTTTGATGCTATCTTGTTTTCTGATGTATTAGAGCATATTTCAGATCCGTGGCAAACGATCTCTCAAGCATACGCTTCACTAAAGCCGGGCGGTGTGATCATTTGCTGCTTACCTAATATGATGCATGCAGAAGTACTTCTTCCATTAATGACAGGGGATTTTACTTATCAAGATGTCGGAATTTTAGATCGAACGCATCTCAGGTTTTTCACACCAAAAACGATGCGTGCGCTTTTTCCAGAGGCTTTGTTTGATATTGTCAGTGAAAAACGAATCAATGTCCATATTGATCAAAACGTACAGTTATTCTTTGATGAAGTGGCGAGATTAGGAGAATCACTCGGATTTGCGACAAAGGCATTATCTGATCAGGTCAATCTATACCAGCTCTTGTTTGTGGCGCGTAAAAAAGGCGGTTCTCCCTCGGAGTAACCGCCTTTTTGCTATTACCATTTAAAGCTTTTCGTTGCACCTTCAGCTCCGAAGTTCAAAATGTCTACACTGACATCATACTCAATGGTCGCGTCTTGAAACAATTCGTCCCATTCATCACGATGTTTCTCCCAAAAGTCAGGATATTTCATACGCACTTGACGGTTTAAAAAAATTGGGTCAACCCCAACTTCTGTTTGCAAGTGGCTAACAGCTTTTTTGATGCGATGTTCAATTTGGTTTTCAAAAATATGTTGAAATCGTTTGATGTAATTTTTATCAAATGAGTTTTCGGGGGGATACTGATCTTCAGAAAGCATCCCGCTTGAGTGCACACTGATTTTAAACGAAATGTTCCCATCTTTTAAGTAGGGTTCGACCTTTGTTTTTGCTTTCTTTATTTCATAGGTAATCGGATACCCCTTGTAGGTTGCTGGCACAACACCACCTGAAATACGATCTGTAACCCAGTTTAAAGATTGTACATCATTTGCTGAGATAAAGCCTATCAGCTTTCGCGTTTTCCCATGAATAATTCCTGCTCCATCATAGACAAGCTCGTTGTTGATCACATCGACACTTTGAACAAGAAAGCTAATACTCATTTGAAAGTAATCAGACGCCCTGCCAATGCGAAGCGGTAGCAAAATTTTCCCGTTAAAGTTCCGATTTTTTGATGTTTCAAAGATATGCTCGACAGGTACTTTTTGCTGCGATTTTAATTTTTGATTGAGGACTTTCGATGCATCATCTCGAGATACAAGAAGATAGCTGCTTCTTCGCACCTCATTATCTCGTATAAAGTGATTGAGAGTACCTTGGATATCATGATGCTCTGCTTGACTTCTGCCGAATAAGAAAATCTTGAGATGATCACTGTATATAGGCGGTTCCTTCAATGAGACATTACTGACAGCCTCTAGCACATTCTTTCCTTTTGATACCACATTTACATAGTCAGGTGAGTCTGCTTCTTGTGTACTGCCCGTTTTCGGCACAAGATTTTGATAAGTGAGCTTTACACCTTGATCTTCTGTTTTGTCGATTCCGACTCCGCGTACAAATGATACTTTTTCGATATCCTTTATATCCCAGCATCCCGCTGATAGAAGAAAAAGAAAGCAGGACAGGGAGAATAATAGTAGACGACGCCATAGTCTCATGCAGAACGACCTCCCCATTTTTTGCGAATCATCAGCAGTAGGGCTGTTATAAAAGGAATGGCTAAAACGGCGAACAGAGAATAACCGAGTAGAGTTGAATAGTAAAAGACCTCATTAATATTTTTCGGAAAAAGGGATAATGCAGATGTGATCAAAAACAGCACCCATAGCAGTCTCGTTAAATTCCTCGTCTTAAAGACGGTGTTACAGCCTTTAATGGCAAATTGGAAAAAGCCGAGCATACAAATGAACTGCTGGCATGTCCAGATCGTAAGTAAGAAGATATCAAATCGCTCAATGAATACCCCTTCAAGTTCTAAAGCTTGTATGAGTGAAACCGTCGGCCATGTGAGTGACATCGTTTCGCCGACTGTCATCGAGCCAATTACGACAAAGAGGGTAAGGGAGTAAATAAGCGAGGTAATCCCGACACCTATCGCTGCTGCCCATTTCGCTTTTGACCATTTGTCTTTGTAGATAAGCGGCACAATAAACAGGATGACTTCAAAGCCTGTAAATTGAATGAATGTTTGCGAAAAGAGTTTACTAAAATCTTTTAACCCGTGCGCCATCACAGGTCGTAAATAATCAAAATCAAACACTTTGAGGCTAAAGAGCATTAAAGCAATGTAGATAACCATCGTGATAGGATAAATATACGTCACTATTTTTACCACTGGAAAGATGCCGCTTCTTAAATGGTAGATAGCCACGAGTAAGAAAATCATGATAATTACTGTCATCGGAGTGGATTGAAGCAGGAAAAACTGAACCACTTCGCCAAGTACACGTGCTTCAAAACCGACAATGGCCAATAAATAAGCGATCATCATTAAATTAAAGATTGTGCCAACGATGGCGCCAGCGCCTTTTATATTGGAATCAAAGATGGTATCAGGTGCATTCTTTTCTGCAAACCATCCTAGTAAAAAGGCAATAAAAGCAAAGAGAGCTCCCTGTAATAATACAATGATCCAGCCATCAGGGTAACCTGAACTGGCAGAACTGCGTGGAATGGTTAAAATTCCAGCGCCTATCATTGTAGAACTGCATAAAATGGTGACTTGTAACAATGATAGCTTCTCAGCTCTGTACATCGCTTACTCCCCTTGTCTTTTGATATTTTTTGTCTTAGCTGTTTTCGGTCTTGATTTAAATAGACCAACAGGCAAACGAACGTAAGTATCCTTTAAATCTGAAAATGGTGAAGACAGAACAGGTGTAAAATAGTCAAAACCAAATGTCTTTACTTGCATAAGATGGCAAAGCACAAATAAATAACACATGATTAATCCATATAAACCGAACATCGCTGAGCTAAAAATGGCCATAAAACGAAGGATGCGCAAAGGAAAACTAAAGTCATACGATGGTGCTGTGAAATCGGCTAATGCTGTCAACGAGACGATAATGACCATTAAGGCACTAACGATATTTGCTTGAACAGCGGCCTGACCAATGATAACTCCGCCGATCAGTCCAATGGTTTGCCCGATGGCTCTAGGAAGACGAAGTCCTGCTTCCCGCAAAAGTTCAATGGTAAAGGACATGAGAATGGCTTCTAAAACAGGGGGGAACGGTACATTTTGCCGGCTTCCTGCAATGGTGAGCGCCATTCGTGTCGGTAATAAGCCTGGATGATAGGAGACAAGGGCGATGTAAAGACCGGGTAAAAAAACAGTCAAAAGTACACCTATATATCTGAGTAAACGCAATAAAGTCGCACTCGTCCATCTTTGATAATAGTCCTCAGGTGATTGCATCAATGCGGCAAACGTCATAGGAAGAATGAGAGCAAAAGGAGTACCATCCAGCAGAATAGACACTTTCCCTTCAAGAACAGATGCAATCACTCGATCAGGACGTTCTGTGTTTTGAATCTGGGGGAAAATAGACAGGTGACTATCCTCAATCAACTGTTCGATGTAGCCTGTTTCAGGAATATCATCCAATTTAATATCTTTCATTCGAGAAACAACATCTTCAACAAGCGTTGGATCAACAATATCCCGAACGTACACGAGTGCGGCAGATTTTTTATTACGCGTGCCCACACAGATCTTTTGAATTACAAGATTTGGATCGTTTGCCCGTTCGCGGAGTAAAGCTGTGTTTTTTTCAAGGTTCTCAATAAACCCAATGCGTGGTCCTCTGACAAGCACTTCAGATTGCGGTTCTTCTACTTCTCTGAATTGAAAAAGGTTTGTTTGGAGGGCAAGTGCTTGAGCGGCACCATCTACAAATAAAATGGCCCTGCCACTATATAACTGCTCGATCGCAAGGTTCATATCTTCCAGCACATTATTTTGAATGCCAAAGAACTGCTTAGACAGGTAAGAGAATGTGGTGTGATCGACTTCGGTTACATCTAGCTCTTTTTGCATTGGAGTAATGATTTGCTTTGACAGCATTTCAAATTCCGTGAGTCCTTCTATGTACACGAGACATGCGGAGACAGCGGAAGGACCAAATGAAAAAGAATGGAACACGACATCATCGCTTTTCCCGACAAAGCTTTTGATGCGCTTGATGACGGTCTGTAAATCTTGCTCAATACGACTTTTCATAATGCCTCACCCTCATGTCTTGTTTTTTATAGAGTGACACCTAAGGAGGATAATTATACAAACAGAAAAAAAGAGAATCCCTTTGCAGGAATTCTCTAAATGTGGATTATCTCGCAAGCCATCCGCCATCAACTGCTAAAATATGTCCATTCATATAATCAGAAGCAGGTGAGCTGAGGAAAATAGCTGCACCAGCCAAATCGTCTGGTTTCCCCCAGCGCCCAGCAGGAATTCGTTTGAGGATTTCTTCATTACGATTCACATCATTGCGAATCGCTTGTGTGTTATTGGTCGCTATATAACCAGGTGCAATGGCGTTGACCTGAATATGCTGATGCGCCCATTCATTGGCAAAAGCCTTTGTCAGACCAGCCACTGCATGCTTGCTCGCTGTATAGGCAGGAACGAAAACGCCGCCTTGAAAAGAAAGGAGAGAGGCAATATTGACAATTTTTCCTCGCCCTTTTTCAAGCATTTTCTGTCCAACCTTTTGTGTAAGGAAAAAGAGACTATTCATATTCACGTTCATGACATCATACCAATTCTCTTCAGAATAGTGAGCGGCTTTTTCCCTTCTAATTGTTCCTGCATTATTGACTAAAATATCAATAGCGTGCGCTTCTAAAATGCTATCAACATCCCGCTGTGCGGACTTAGGATCGGCAAAATCAACTTCATACGCATAAAACGATCTGCCTGCCTGTTCTACGAGCGTTTTTGTGTCATCAAGCGGTGTGTGGTGGTACGTGCCGACGATATCTGCTCCAGAACGTGCGAGTGCCACTGCAATGCTTTGACCGATGCCTGTTCCAGGACCTGTCACAAGTGCTGTTTTGCCTTCAAGTGAAAAGAGGGTCGCTATATATGATGTTGTGGTCATTGCGTTACCTCAACTGGTCCATCGGGACAAAATCCATATCTTTAAACGTATAGTTTTCGCCCGCCATTGCCCAAATAAATGAATAATTGGCTGTGCCTGAACCAGAATGAATGGACCATGCAGGGGAGATGACCGCTTCCTCATTTGCAACGACGAGGTGTCTCGTTTCAGATGGTTCCCCCATAAAATGAAAGACTCGTACATCCGCTTCTACATCAAGATATAAATAAACTTCCATACGTCTGTCATGAATATGGGCAGGCATGGTGTTCCAAGTATTATTCGGCTCGAGCTGGGTAATCCCCATCATCAACTGACAGCTTTGGATACCATCTGCATGAATCACTTGATATAGATTTCGCACATTTGAAGACGCCGCTTCTCCTAAGTGATTTGGCGTTAGTTCAGCAATTGCTGCCTTTTGGGTAGGGTATGCCTTGTGAGCTGTTGCAGAAACAAGATAAAACTTTGCCTGCTTCCCTGATGAACTAGCAAATTGTACATCTTTGTGTCCAAGTCCAATATATAAAAAATCTTTATGCTCTAGCACATAGGATTCTCCATCAACAGTGACTGTTCCTTGCTCACCCACATTCACAATTCCAATCTCTCGTCTTTCAAGAAAATAGTCCGTACGCAAAAAGTCTCCAGCATCCAACTTGATGGGAACTGCTTTGGGCATAGCACCACCAATAACCACACGATCCTCATGTGAATAATATAGCTTTAAATCACCACTAACGAATAGCGAAGGAATATGAAAGTGACTGCGAAGTTCCTCGGTAGTAAAGCGTTTGACTTGCTCGGGATGTACAGCATAACGATTTTCCATTGATAGAGCCTCCCTTTCATTGAAACGAAAAATGACATTTTATTTGGTATCGGTTTCAAGGAAAATTCTAGAGGAAAAAGGGGGCGGCGTCAACCGTTAATTTGAAATCGCTTTCTTCAATGAAAAGGATGTTCTTTTTTCACAATATCAGTTAAAAAAATCTTCTGATATCAGCAAATGTGTGGTATGCTCTTTTTAAGTTTATTTGAAATCGGTTTCGAAATAAAACAGATGATAGACCGTAGGAGTTTTTGAATGAAAGAGAAAAAGCAAACGAAAGTAACGATTAATGAAGTCGCTGCTCATGCAGGTGTCTCAAAATCGACTGTTTCCAGGTATATCAATGGCAGAACAAATGAAATTTCTTCTGAAAAAGTAAAAAAGATTAAGAAAGCCATAGATGAGCTCCAGTATCGCCCGAGTCAGCTTGCTCAAGGACTGAAAGTGAGAAAAAGCAAGGTCATTGGCTTTATTGTTGCAGACATTACCAACCCATTTTCGGTAGCAACGCTTCGTGGTGTCGAAGAGATCTGTGATCAATACGGGTACAGCATCATGGTCTGTAACACAGATAATCGTCCAGAAAAGGAACGGGAAATGCTCTTAAAGCTGAATGCGCACTATATTGAAGGGCTCATCATTAATACAACAGGTCAAAACAATGATATCCTGCAAGATTTTAAGAAAAGCGGCGTACCGATTGTACTTGTTGACCGTAAATTACCTGAACTAAAGGTCGACACAGTCACAACAAATAACCGTGACATTACAAGCCGCCTCCTTCATCAAATGTATGAGAAGGGTTATGAACAAATCGCTTTCTTCACTGAACCGGTGGATGGCATCAGTCCTCGTGAAGAAAGAAAAGAAGCATATGAAAAGGCTGCATCTAGTAAAAATGATAACAAACAACCGATTATTGCAGAAATCAATCTGAAACAAAAGGCACAAATACGAGAAGAAATTCGTCGTTTTTTACAATCAGGCAATCAAAAAAAAGCGATTCTAGCAGGCAATGGATTACTGATGCTCAAGCTGATCAGTGAGCTGGTTGAGCTTGGCATCAAGATTCCAGAAGAGATCGGCATTGCTGGTTTTGATGATACAGAATGGTATAAACTGATTGGACCAGGGATTACGACCGTTGCCCAGCCATCACATGAAATGGGGAAAGTAGCCATGCAAAAAATCTTGATGCGGCTTGAAGGGGATGAAAGTGCTCCACAAACCATTCAACTGGATGGAGAAATTATAGAGAGAAAATCTTTATAATCATTTGAGGTATAAAGAGAATGAGTATACATCTGTGCATACTCTCTCTTTTTGAAGCGATTTGAAACCGGTACCAAGAAAGGGGAGGAATGATGAAAGCATTAGATGCGGTCACATTTGGGGAATCAATGGCGATGTTTTACGCAAAAGAAGTCGGAGAGCTCCATAGGGTGAACACGTTTCAAAAAGCACTTGCAGGTGCAGAAAGTAATGTAGCTGTCGGCTTGGCAAGATTAGGGTTTAATGTTGGCTGGATGAGCAAAGTTGGGGCAGACTCACTCGGCACATTTATTTTAGAGGAGCTTCAAAAAGAAGGAGTCGACACAGAGGCAGTGCTCCGGTCAAATGATGGATCCAAAACAGGCATATTGCTTAAATCAAAAGTGATAGATGGAGATCCTGATATTACTTACTATCGCAAGGGTTCTGCCGCAAGCACGTTGAACGTAAATGATTTTCCTTTAGACTATTTTCAAAAGGCGGGACACCTTCATATGACAGGAATTCCTCCTGCCTTATCCAGTGAAATGAGAGCGTTTTCTTTTCGTGCACTTCAAGCGATGAAGGAAGCAGGCAAAACCATTTCATTTGACCCAAACCTTAGACTTCAGCTATGGGAAGAGGAAGAAGACATGATTCATACGGTGAACCAACTTGCCTATCAAGTGGACTGGTTTTTTCCAGGGCTTGCGGAAGGACAAAAGCTCACCGGTTTGCAGGAGCCGGAAGCGATTGCGGATGTTTATTTACAAAAAGGCGTAAAGTTTGTGGTCATTAAGCTCGGCGCAGCAGGTGCCTTTTTTAAAAGTGAAGCTCATCAAGGCATTGTCGAAGGCTTTGAAGTTGATCATGTCGTTGATACTGTCGGTGCAGGTGATGGATTTGCTGTTGGGATCATGAGTGCGTTGCTTGACGGATTATCATATGAAGAGTCAGTTACAAGGGGCAATGCGATTGGGGCGCTGGCGGTGATGTCTCCTGGAGATATGGATGGACTGCCCACCCGTGAGGAACTTCAAGCATTTTTACAGCAGGCCAAACGGCATAACAGACGAGAGCATGTAAAGGGGGATGATGTACATGGGGAAAGCAGCCAGTTTAATCGTTAAAGAGCAATTGGCAGCCTGTAAACTCATTGCAGTGGTCAGAGCGGATAGTGAAGCGTCAGGCATTGATATGATTCAACGCTTAAAGAACAAGGGGATTCGTGCCATAGAAGTGACGTATACCACACCAAATGCTGAACAAATCATTGCATCCTTTAGGCAGGAGCAGGAACTGATTGTGGGAGCGGGGACAGTTACGACAATTGAACAAGCACAATCAGCAATTCAGGCAGGTTCTCAATTTATGGTGAGCCCTGGATATCTTCCTGTGATCGGTGAGCATGTATCATTTCACGATACATTGTATGTTCCAGGGGTGCTGACACCAAGTGAAATCATGCAGGCAAAAGCAGATGGGTACCGTCTGTTAAAACTCTTTCCGAGCGGTTCGTTCGGTTTGTCTTATATGAAAAACTTGCGTGGTCCGTTTCCGGAGGTTGAATTCATTCCAACAGGCGGCATTCACCCAGTAGATGTACCTAAATGGCTAGAAGCAGGAGCGATAGCAGTAGGTGTTGGCAGCCAGCTCGAAAGCAGTACAGAAGAAGAGTTAAAAGCTGTTCTTTCTTCATCTTGATGAAATGTAGCATCCTCTCAAAAATCATGGTGGGCTCGTGAAAGGAGCTAATCATGCATGTACATGTTTACACAAACAGCCGGTTGTTTCTTCATTAATCTCACATAATAGAAGGAGTCAATCGGATTATTTATGACAAATGAATGAGGTTGAGGGAGTTTGCTTTAAGCAGCTCTTTTTTTATGTAAGAATGGAACGAGTTTTATTTGCTGTGATGACAATCGCTGATCAACAATCGGTCGTAGTCGCTTTGCAAATCTATCAGGCTATCAAATCAATCAGCGTGTAGACAAATCCTCGCATTCGTTGTCAGACCCTACGTGCTGATGCTCACAAATGTTCAATTTTCTCCAGTACTCGTGCCTTCCCTAGACTTCAAGGACTAAAAAGAGGACAAAGAGCTAAAATAAAAACCATTTTAGCCCTTTATGAACAATCTGAAATGGCAGGTGCTATTTTGGCAGGACTGCTGACACTTTTGTTTATTCTTCTCGGGAAGTGATTGTTCTCATATGGTGCACTCAAAGGATTGACTTCTCTTTAGATAGCGTCATAATAAAAGTTGAGACTTGCTCGTCTAGATCATGTACCGCAAGGATTAGCAAAGGGGGGGGGAGTCAGCCTAAATGAAGCAGTCACCAATATTTTTACTGCCTGAATTGAAGGAGAGAATATGGGGGGGTACAGCCTTAAGAGATCAATTTGGTTATGATATTCCTTCTGATCAAACGGGAGAATGCTGGGCAATTTCTGCTCATCCAAACGGGCCAAGTGTTGTGAAAGATGGTCCATATAAAGGGAAAACATTGATCGAACTATGGGACAATCATAGGGAATTGTTCGGGGGAATAGAGGGAGATCGCTTCCCGCTTTTAACCAAAATTTTAGATGCAAACCAAGACGTATCTGTTCAAGTTCATCCAGATGATGATTATGCTGAAAGATATGAAAATGGAGAGCTTGGGAAAACAGAGTGCTGGTATATCATTGACTGCAAAGAAGGTGCAGAAATAATTTATGGGCACAATGCAAGAACAAGAACTGAGCTTGTGACTATGATGAATAGTGGAGATTGGGAAGGTCTTTTGCGACGAGTGAAGATCAAACCTGGCGACTTTTATTATGTGCCAAGTGGTACCATTCATGCGTTGTGTGAGGGAACGCTTGCCCTTGAAACCCAGCAGAGCTCTGATACAACTTATCGAGTGTATGATTATGAACGGAAGGATCAAGACGGCAATGAGCGTGAACTGCATTTCACGCAAGCGATTGATGTCACAACGGTCCCTCATGTAGATGTTGATGCAGACGAATCAATTGAAACACGTCAAGGGATTACCATTAAAACCTTTGTTGAAGCTGAATATTTCTCCGTGTATAAATGGGAAATTGATCAAAAAGTAGAGATTTCTCAAGACCATCCATTTTTGCTGTGCAGTGTGATAAAAGGGGAAGGCTCTTTAGCGCATGAGGGGATCACATATCCTCTGCAAAAAGGAGCTCATTTTATTCTGCCAGCAGAAGTCGGCAGTTTTTCGATAGAAGGAACTTGTGAATTAATTGTGTCACATATATAAAGAAAGTAGAGGGCTTCAAATAGAGAGGCACTCCTTTTTCAATTGAATCAATGACTTGAAATTGCACTTGTTTTTGTCGATAAATAGATTAGTAGACTATTATGCAAAGTGAGAGAGGGACAAGGAACGTGAAAAAAAACATCAAGATTATGTTACTCGCAGCCGCCTTTGGTATGACACTACACACGGGTAAAGAAGTGCAAGCAGCCGCCTATGTCGATCAATCGATTTACACCATCAACACCTCAAAGGTATTTACAACAGAAACAGAAGTGAAAAAAGCAGTTGAAACATTGAAAAAGGACAAAAATTGGACAGCCACTTATCAAACCTCCGGAAATATATCGACCTATCAGCTTACTGCCTCTGGATATGACTCGCAAGCTGCAGCAAGCGCAAGTGCAGCAGCACTAAAAAAAGAGGTGGGAATAAGCGGAACCGTTTCTCCAGTTGGTGACCGTCTTCCTTTGCAAAAGGTTGTTTCTAATCTCATCAATGATGAAAATCAGGCAAAAAAGCTCTCTTTAGAGCTAACAAAAACATCAGGATTAAACAGCTCCTATGAAGTAGTCAAACAAAGCCGACCTTTCTATCAGGTGATATCAGGAACTATTGATTCTGAAACGAAGGTCAAGGATATTCAAACTGAATTACAAAAGCAAGCCGGTGTTACTAGTACATACCAATCGGAAAGTAAAGCTGACACCATTTATCAACTTGTATCAGGTAACATTGTCGGACAGGGTAAAGCCAATATGATATTACAGGGCTTACAAAAAGAGTCCGGTTTAAAAGCAGTACTTCAAACGGTGGCGACAGGTAAGCCATATTATATCGTCACAACCGCTGCACTAGCCAATCAGTCTAAAGCACAAACACTTCTTGCCCAGTTGCAAAAAGAAGCGAACATCAGCGGGAAGATTCAAAAGGCAGGGGCCGGTAAAAGTGTATATAGCATGGAATCGGGCTATTTTAAAGACAACAAAGAAGCAGCATCAGCTGCGGCTCAAATCAAGAAACAAACTGGCGCATCAGGTACTGTCCAGCGAGTGGGCAAGACCAAACATTATATCGTGAAGCTCAATCAATTAGACGATACGTCTTACTCAAAAACCGTGACCTTTTTTAAGAAAAAGAAATGGCATTATACATCCAAAAAAATCTCCTCAACACAGCCCTATCAAGTAGTGACTGGGGCTCTTCTAGGGGATGACCAAACGAAAAAAGCCACTGCTTTCTTTCAAAAGAAGAAAGTAGTCGCCACAACGAAAAAAACCGGTCAGTCATCTGATAGTACGTATCAACTTGTTGTGCATCAAGAAACAGATCAAATGAAAATAAATAAAGGTGTCGCATACTTAAAGGCGCAAAAGATCACAAGTACAATCACGACAAGTAAGGGTCAATCGGCTAGTCGAGCTTATCGCCTCATCACATCGTCTGTATATGATCAACGTAAAGTAAAGCAGGCCCAAGAGATTATGAAGAAAAATGGTGTAGCCAGCAGCACAAAAACGATGACGGAAGCGGTGAAGCAATATCGTTTAACAACGGAGCCGACCGTCAATCAAACGAAAATAAATCAGGCGCTTACCTATTTGACGAAACAAAAAATGTCGGCTACTGTGCAAAAAACGGGTGCAACCGATTATGGACAATATCAAATCAAAACAGGTGTCATTTCGACCGCCGTATTACGGGATCAAGGTATGGCATTTTTCAAAAAACGGAATGAATCTGCCGTCTATACAACAACAACGAAACCGGCATACAAAATCATCATCACACAGCCATTCACAGGATGGCCAGATACAAATGCGGCCATTGCATTCGTAAAAAGCCAATATGGCTGGACAGCCACAGCAACAAAAATCAAAAACGGTCCAATGGTCATGCAAACGAATTATAATCTGACTGTAAATGAAATGGTGAATAAACAAATGAAAGTGTCACCGCAAACGGATGGCGCGGCATATGTATATGCTGCATATGTCGATCAAGCGACGTCGACAGTGAACACAGACGGATTAAACGTACGTTCAACACCTGATGCAAGTTCTGCAAACAATATTGTGGCACAATTAAATAAAGGTACAAAAGTGAATCAAATCGGGAAAGAAGGAAACTGGATCAAGATCAACCTTGGCTGGAGAAATGCAAGCTCAACAGAAGTACTACAGTATGTAGACCCAGCGAATATCAAAGAAGGCACCGAATCGTATTTTCAGTTCCTGAAACTCTCGCAAGCTGCGAATCTCAATCCGAATGAAGTCAATACAAAAATCTTAGCGGGTAAAGGAATTCTTGCAGGAAAAGGACAAGCCTTTATCACAGCAGCTAAGACTTATAACGTAAACGAGGTTTATCTCATTTCTCATGCTTTACTCGAAACTGGTAACGGAAGCTCTATTTTAGCGAATGGTACAATGTTTAATGGAAAGAAAGTATATAACATGTATGGAATTGGTGCGTACGATAGCAATCCGAACTATTTTGGTGCTAAATATGCGTATGAACAGAAGTGGTTCACGCCAGAGGCCGCCATTATTGGTGGAGCAAAATTCATAGGGGACAGCTATATTAATAACGCAACATACAAACAAGATACCCTTTATAAAATGCGCTGGTCAGCTACTGCCTCTCATCAATATGCAACCGATATTGGGTGGGCTTATAAGCAAGTTGCCCGTATGTACAGTTTGTATCATTTACTTGATAACTATACACTGTATTATGATATTCCTGTCTATAACAAGTAAAAAAAACGTCCGAGCTTCTTAATGAGAAGCCGGACGTTTTTTGCGTAAAAGCTGCTGGTCAATAAATGATAGCAGCCGCTCGCTTGATTGTCCTTTTGAATATTGATTCCATTCTTCAGCAAAGGCCTTTAGTTTGTCTCTATTTGCTGCCTCTTTCAAACCTAAAAGTTCCTTCAACAGCATGTCTTGAGTCAGACAAGCCTTTCCAGGAATGATGCGTTCATAATGATTGACTAATCCGCGTTTTTCTCGATACGTGTCCAGATCATATGTGAAGAACAGTACGGGTTTTTGAAGCAGTGCATATTCAAACACAATCGACGAGTAATCCGTAATGAGTACATCACAGGCATAGAGCAGAGGATAGAGCGGCTTATCCGATACATCAAATATCCACTCCGAATCTGTCTCTGCCTGCGCTAGATGTTTGACTGCAGGGTGCAGTTTCACAAGCAGAATATAGTCACCGTTAAGCTGCGTCTGTAATAGTTTCTTTGAAAACGGTAGGACAAGACGATCCATCGCGAAGTCCCGATAGGTAGGTGCATATAGTAGCAATTTTTTACCTTGCGGGAGATCGTCTGTATAAAAGGAAGATGGATGATCGTCATTATAATACACATCAGTGAGCGGCACGCCTGTTGGTAAAAAACGATCATCACTCTTCACGCCAAATGATTTTTTGAAAATCTCACGCATTTGATCAGAACCAGTGACGATATAATCGAATGACGCATACACTCGCTTAAATCGTTCAATATCACGTGGACTTCGGTGGAGGTTTGAAGCGTCTTCAAGGCCAAACTTTTTCAAAGCGCCATTTGCATGCCATACTTGAATACAAGTAGTGGAAGGGCGGTTTCTTAACACACTCGTCATGAGAAAGTAATTGTCCGTCACAACGACCCTACTTTTGAACAAAGTATAGATGCATTTGATGAGATGGAAGGGATTTTTTTCATTAAAATAGCGAAATGACATATGAAGCTCGCCCTTTTCTATAGTGGAAGCATGTTTCGTATAGAGGACAGTCAGCTTCATAGGCCTTGTCGCTTGTTTTTGATATGCATGGATTAGAGCAGCTGCATTCTCGTGAAAAGAAACAAGCAGTGTCACCTGATTTTCACGTGGTTTTACGCCGCTCATCAACGAGCCAAGTAAAGATACGAATGCAGCATAACATGAGGTCATCATCGAGCGTATATTCATCATTTATCAGTCTCTCACAGTTGCTTCGTCTGATCCTTTACTTGCTCAGGATAGTAGTGCTTTTTCCCTTTGTGTTCTTTCATGACCGCAAATGCGTACTTTGGAATATTCAGCATACGTTTCCATCTCCACGGATTCACAACAAGTCTATATAGCCATTCAGTATTTGTTTTAATCATCCAGCGTGGTGCACGCTTTACTGTTCCGCTGAACACATCAAAGCTTCCGCCTAAACCTATGCAAACAGCTTGCGGGAATAAATGGCGGAATTCATAAATAAAGTTTTCTTGGTTCGGATACCCTAAAGCAACGAACACCATATCTGCTTTTGATCGTGCAATTTGTTTTGCTACGAAACGCTTATCGGCCTGATAGCCATCACAGCTGCCCGCAATGACCACATTTGGATATTCCGCATTAATCCGTTGTTTGACAGCCTCAAGCACTTCTTTCTTCGCACCGTATAAAAAGATTCTTTTAGACTGCTTGTTTGCAAGATCAAGCATAGATATAAACACATCAAAACCGGCAATTCGTGATTTGAGCGGACTTTGGGTGATGCGTGACATCAAGACAACGCCCACCCCATCTGGTAATACATAATCTGCAGAAGAGACCACTTGATGATACGCATGATCCTTCATGACTGCATAGCCGATCTCAGGATTTACTGTCGCAATCATGGCCCCTCTTCGTTGAGATATATGATGCTGATTGATATAGTGAATAAATTCATCTAAGTCGCCGTTCACATAAGATAAGTTGGATACAACTTCTGTTTGCATTGTGTAGACCTCCTTTTTTGCTCATTTTATATATAACGTTCATTGTAAATTCATTCTTAGGCTACTATTCATTTTATCACAGTTGCTCCATGAAATATTAACAATAACTTTACAAACCTTTAAATTTAGTGACAATTTATTAAATTGATATGTTTAGAACACGATGAAACACTGATATTTCGGACTTTTACTGCACTATCCAGCCAATTGGAAATCGTTTGTCTTTACATCTGCTTAACGTTTCATGGGCATTGTGATATAATGAGGTTCCGAAGAGCGAGAAAACACGATTGATAATAATAGGTTGACGGATAAACATGACTGCTTGAAAGCAGACGAATAAGGAATGGAGAAAGGAGTTAATGTTTGCAATGAAGAAAGTTATTACTTATGGGACGTTTGATTTATTACACTGGGGGCACATCAAGTTGCTCGAGCGTGCAAAACAACTTGGAGATTACTTAGTTGTGGCCATCTCTACAGATGAGTTTAATTTACAAAAATCAAAAAAGGCTTATCACAGCTACGAGCATAGAAAGCTAATTTTAGAAACGATTCGTTACGTAGACGAAGTCATACCTGAAAATAGCTGGGATCAAAAAATCCGTGATGTACAAGAACATGACATTGATGTGTTTGTTATGGGAGACGACTGGGAAGGTAAATTCGATTTCTTAAAAGAATATTGTGAAGTCGTTTACCTGAAGAGAACGGAAGGAATCTCCACCACACAAATTAAGGAAGAAATTGCTGGACTTTAATAGATTGAAAAAAGTGCTTCTTATCTTTTGGTGAGAAGTGCTTTTTCATGTAAAATACAATAAGCAAGTCATCATTTTTTTAAGGAGAGTTTCCTTTGTTTCAAAATTGGATGAAGAAAAAAGTTGAACACGCATTCGATCAACCTGAAAAACAAGATGAAACGATGACATCAACAGAACTCCCTGATATGGACTACTACTTTATGACAGGTGAGATACCAGGACCTGATGAAGCTATTACGACGTCTTTCAACAAGAGACTAAAACCATTTGCCGAAAAACGGATGCGTACATCTATATTGACATTGCATTTTGATGCCAATGCGAAAGAACGTATACTCAGTTTTCAGGAGAAAGTTGATATTGAGCCGACATATACAAGAATCTTGAACTTATTTGAACACTATATAATACCCGAGAGCGGGAGTAAAAGACGCTATTCAGAGTTTATCTTAGGTGAAGTGACGCATTCGATCAATCAAGCCGTCATACCAATCGATGAGACAACGATTCGTGTTACCACTTATGAGCTGCCTTCATCACCTATTCGTTATATTGATCAATATAATGAACAGCAACAATTGGTGAAGCGGGAAGAATACAATTGGGAGGGAGCTTTGCGAAGAGTACAGAGCTTTGTCCCTCAAACAGGTGCACTGTACATGGAGGAATTGATCAAGGGTGACGGTGACATCTACATGGAAAAGATTTATTCTGGTGATGCAAATAAGAATCCAGTCCGTCATATCAATTGGTTCAAAAAAACAGGAATTCAAACATTTGTAAAGAAAACGGATATAACACAACAATGGATTTCAACCATTCAATCACAAAATGACCGGCTTAAACTGTTTATTGCAGATGACAGAAAGCAGGACCGCCACCTTTTTAAAATAGACAAACCTGACACAGCTTATTATGCTGCTTTTGTCCATGCTGCTCATTATAAGGAAGACCTGCATCAGTTAGATGCTGAATATGAAGAATTGTTTAAGCATGTAAGAAAGCAGCATGTGGATGCAGTCTTTTTTAGACATAACGAGCATAAAGAAGATGTAGAGAAGATTTTGGGAGAACAATTGTATTTTTATACCATATCATCTGATGAAGAGGCAGCTTGGAGCGCACCTCTCCAACATATGTTGGAAAACAGAGTACGCAAAGACGAGCTGCGCAATTACATGGAGCGCACGAAATTTGTCTTGAGTGATTTGAGCTCTAAACATCATGTCCTTCATCTTCAGCTTGATGTGAAAGAAGAAATGGTCAATACGGATCATGTGCAAATTGATTTTGCAGGATATGATCGTGTCAATGGAGCTGAAATTATTTCACAAACGATAGACGAAAACAATCAAGTGAGCTTCCCAATCGGTCATTTTCAAACAAAGAAAAACATTGAATGTAACCATACGAAATATGTTGATTTTTATATTCGCTTTCAGACAGAGGAAGGGCACGAAGTCCTGCAACGCCTCGAAGTAGATGGAGAATTGCTCACTAGCAAGCCATCAACAGTAGATGGATGGTCATATCAAACAAAACAAGGAAACTATTCATGGAAAGTGAAGTAACAGTACAACGGTAAGATTTCTGAACAGAGGAGATAAGCGATTAATGATTGAAGAGGTAATTCAAAAAAAGAGTGTCGTTGAAGGTTTAAAAAATCATCAAGAGAATTTAGAAATGCTTGTTCGCATTCATGATGACATGCCATTAACAGATAGAGAATTTTATTTGTTCATGAGAGAAAGAGTATCAAAGCAAGAAATATTTCTTCCGCTTGTTCATCAAGAAGAAAATCTATTTAAATTGGTGCTGAGTGAAGCATCGTTTCCACTTTCGTTGGAGCAAGGACAAACGTATAACTTATATGTTACGGACTACCTCAGTACAAACGAGGAAGAGGATGAAGATGAACTTGAAGACTCTGCCTATGATTCGGATTTGGAAGAAGAGGATGAAGAATCAAAAGAAACGGAGATAAGTTCAGTTTCGGAATCACAAGAGAAGACCCCTTATTATAAAAGACGGTTAAAAATGGGAATTGAGACACCGGAGTTGGCTTTTTTAGAAAATGAGGAAGCAATGTTATATGTCATCCCTTATCGCACAGACAAAGGCAATGTCTCATTCAAAATTAAGCGTGAGTTGAAAGTTGTTAAATTCAATCAAATTGAGCTTAAGGACTCTTGTACATTATCCTTATCTGGATATGCAGGTGTTCTTAGTGCAGAGCATCCTTATCGCATCAAAGAAGTCAAGCTGCTCTTGAAAAAAAATGGAGATGAACCAGTTGAACACCGATTCCCAGTGGACATCCAGCATAAAAAAGACGAAGTCGTTCAATACCGTGATGATGGCCAGGTACCACAACTCTATCAATTTTTTGCAGAAGTTCCTTTAGAAGAATTGACGTATTCATTGCACGAGCGCTTCATATACCGCTTTTATCTTGAATTTCATTGCGAAGTGAACGGAGTAGAGGAAACGTTAACGACATCTTCTCTTGTGCTTGGAGATCGATCAAATAAACTCAAAGGGCTTGTCCAAATTCATAAAAGAAATGACGTACCGATTCGTTATGAAGTATATCGAAAGAAAAAGAGACAAACGTTAGGCATACGAATTAATGATTACACCATGAAAACACGAGCCAAATACTATCTCAAAAGTAAGTGGAAGAGATTCAAAAAGCAAATCGGGAAAATAAAAAAAGTACGCAATCGTCTTGTGACCAGAACCTTTAAAACGACCTTTACGCTGGCGAGTAAACTGTCCGTGAAAAAGAAAACCGTTGTATTTGAAAGCTTTAATGGGAAACAATTCAGCTGTAACCCGCGTGCCATTTATGAATATATGAAAGAAAACCACCCTGAATATACGTTGATTTGGAGCGTCAAAAAAGGGCACGAAGCGGCATTTAGAGAAAAGGGCATATATTATATCAATCGTTTGTCACTCAAATGGATTTTTGCCATGGCAAGAGCAGAATATTGGGTTGTGAACAGCCGTTTGCCGCTCTGGGTTCCAAAACCTCCTCATACCACATACTTGCAAACATGGCACGGTACGCCTTTAAAACGACTTGCAATGGATATGGATGAAGTGCATATGCCTGGAACCAACACGAAAAAATACAAAAAGAACTTCACGAAGGAAGCATCTAATTGGGATTACTTAATATCTCCTAATGCTTACTCTACTGAAATCTTTACTCGAGCGTTCCAATTTCAAAAAACGATGATCGAGTCAGGATATCCGAGGAACGACTTCCTTCATAATGAAAACAATGAAGAAACGATGAGAACGCTCAAACAAAAAATGAACCTGCCGCTTAATAAAAAATTAATCTTATATGCGCCAACTTGGAGAGACGATCAATTTTATAAAAAAGGAGAATATAAATTTGATTTAGATCTTGACCTTCATGAGCTAAGAGCATCCATCGGGGATGAATATATCATAATCCTTCGTATGCACTATTTAGTCGCTGAAAACTTTGATTTAAGTCCTTATGAAGGGTTTGCATATGACTTCTCTCATTACGAGGATATCAGAGATCTTTATATGATTTCAGACCTACTCATTACAGACTACTCATCTGTCTTCTTTGATTATGCAAACTTAAAGCGTCCGATGCTGTTCTATGTTCCAGACATTGAGACATACCGTGACAAATTAAGAGGTTTTTACTTCGACTTTGAACAAGAAGCACCTGGCCCGCTCGTGAAAGACACAGCAAGTGTCGTAGACTGGGTAAGAGAAACAGAAAAAGCCGATTTCACACTTCCTGATTCATTTGCACCGTTTTATAATAAGTTCTGCTATTTAGAAAGCGGGGAGTCATCGAAGCGGGTGGTGGAAGTGGTGTTTGAGTCGAGTAATTAAAAGCAATATTTAATTTTAATCAGCTCTTGAGGAATCAAATCCAAAAGTGCTGATTTTTTTATTAATTGAAAGTCTAGTTTACTTCAAATTCAAAAAGTGGTTCTTTCGTCCTTTTAAAAATGGATATTGAAGTACATTATTGTAAAGGTGTATGATATAATATTTAAAAAAATGCAACTTTTGTATCCAACCTATTTTTGAATCTAGTTAGGATCTTTATAAAGAGATTAGAAAGGCGAGGTAGAAGTGATAAATAGTTTTCAACTAAGTAATGTGGAATCGAAGGAAGATAATTTTCACCTCCATATAGTATATAATGGAGATTACACTATACAAAAAATTATTTCGTATATAGATAAAATAAAATTGATAAATCTAAATAACTTAGAAGAATATATCTTATCTTTTAAAGCTGAAATTGTAGAAGATAAAATCGTTTGTGAAATTGCAAAAGATTATTTTCCTTTAGATGAGTCCGAATATTCTATCATTTTCTCATTCATATTAAATAAAGATATTATAGAAATAAATTTAATAAATAGTTTAACAGAAACTTTTGTAGACAAAATAAAAAATAATCTGATTACTATTAACTCTTGTGAAAAAGAATTATCAACATGTTATTTCAGTGTTAAGAAAAAAAGTAACATTAACTTAGTAATCAGCGATGTTCATTCATTTAGAAATTCGACAGAATTAATTTTTGATTTTAAAGACAATCCTCTATTGACATATAATAATGCGGTAAAAGAAATATATTTGGAAAATAATTTTACGAAAGAAAGGTTAACAATAGAGCCCTCTAAACTTATTTGTAAAGAAAAAAAGGTAAAGCTGAAAATAAGCTTATCTAATACTATAACTTATGAAGGACCTTGGAGTATGGGTCTAATTTTAAAAGATGATGAAAAAAATGATTTTACTTTCTCACTTAACTCCTATGATGAATATTATTCTGAATTCACTAGTGTAGAAGGGGAACCAAGGGTGTACAGACTATATAGAAATCAGTTTGGACACCTCCAAATAGATCCGTTTAATTATACTGGAGAGTTATTAAAAAATACTGTGAATAATGTTTTATTAAAAGATAATAAAATGGAAATTCATTTCACTTCTGTATTTAATACTATGTTTACCCAGAAAGACAGTGTGATTTCTGTAGTATTCCGAAGTAGACATAATTATAGCCAAAAGGTATTTCCTGTAATTAATAATGGTTATAATACTTATAAAGTAGAATTAAACATTATGGAATGCAACAAAATGTTTGATGATGGTATTTGGGATATATTTCTGATTTATAATATTAATGACTGTACTGTAGAGTTTCCCATTAGTTCAAATCAAGAATTTATAAATAGTCTTGTAACCTTACCTGAAACAATATATAACAATAAAGAGATTAAATGCGCAAGGTTTTACTTAACAAAAGATAATAGACTAGCTTTGTTAATAAAAAAAGACTTCTATATTGCGGATTTACATACAATTAGTATAGATGAAGGTAAAATGCTAATTAAAGGTTGGATTGATTTAAATACATCCAAAGTTATATTGAAACAAATGACCCTTTTAGATGAAAATAATCAAAACATAAAGACTAATTATAAAAGTAAAATTAATAACAATTGTTATCATTTTTCAATCGAAATTGATTGTAATGATGTTAAAGCAGAAATTGAATATCAAAAGGAATATAGTTTGTTAGCTACCCTTAAGTTAGGTGAAGAACTTTTAGTTTATCCTGTTTCGTTTAACCATGGAGAAAAGGAAAAATATAAATCACACATTTATCCAACCTTTAATGTAAACGAACAATATGCAATTCATCCAGAGTTTAATTTAGATAACTCTTTTGAATTAACTTTAACTCATACAATAAAACCTTATTGTTATTCTATTAAAAAGACGGCTAAGAGAATTGAATTGATTGTTCATATAAGTAGTAACGACATACTATTTAATCGAACTCAATTAATCTTAATAAATAATAAAAAAGAAATAGAGTTAGCTATAGACAATAATGATGTTATAAAAAACTCCATAGTTTTTCAAATTGATAAATCAACTTTTAGTATGGATAAAATTAAAGATGAGCAGTGGGAGTTATTTATTCGTACTACTACGAAAGAAGGTGAAAATTTTTTATCTAGGTTAGCTCCTAAAGATGGAAGAGAGCAGTTGTTTCCTTCAACATTCAAATCTGGTTCGATTAAAGTGAAAAAGAAAAAACATTTAGCTGTATTTAGAACTAGAGATAATAATTTGAATATAGAAGTAAGAGATATCAAAGCTTATGAGAGTTATTTAGAAAAAATAAAGTTTTATGGTGCAAAGTTAGTTTCTAAATTCATCAAACATTTAAAGGTTAAGCCAATATGGTTCATTGGGGAAAATCTAGCCGAAGTTGCTCAAGATAATGGTATTGCTTTTTTTAAATACTTGTATCACAACAAAAATGAACAGAGCTTTTATTATATAAGTGTAAAAGATAATAAAAATGGTGATGTGCTAGAGAAATATAATAAAAACGTCATTCAATACGATAGTTTTAAACATTACGTTTACTATCACTTAAGCGAGTTCTTAATAGTAAGTCATGGAATAAGAGATGTCGTACCGACATTTGTCCATAATAAAATGTCCAGAAATGAAAAACCGGTAATTTACCTTCAACATGGAATTACTGCAATGAAAAAATTAAAATTTAATCGCAAATCTTACAATGGAATGATAAAGAAATTTATTGTTTGTTCTGAATCTGAAAAAGATATCTTTGTTAAGCAAATGGGTTTTTCACCAGAACAAGTTTGTGTAACTGGATTTTCAAGATTTGATACATTAGAAGATATGAGTAGTCTGAAAAAGCAAAAGGAAATTGTTATTATGCCTACTTGGAGAGAATGGATTGACGATGCAGAATTTGCAACATCTCCATTTTACTTAAATTATGCAGAATTATTAAAGAGTGAGGAACTTAAAAAAGTTATAACAGAAAATAACATAAAACTTAAGTTTTTTATGCATATTGAGCTCCAAAGAAAATTTAATGAATATTTTCACGGGTTTGACAAGTATATTGAAATAATTAATGTTGGAGATCAAACTGTAAAAAGTATTCTTAGTGAAAGTTCTTTGCTGATTACTGATTATTCAAGTGTGATATTTGATTTTCATTATTTAGATAAACCTGTTATGTTCTATCAATTTGATTTAGAAGATTATTTAAAGTATAGAGGGTCTTACGTTAATATGAGAACAGATTTATTAGGTCCCACTGCGACTACAAGTGAAGATTTAATTGCTTTGATAAAGGAATATATAAAAAGAGAATTCAAGGCAGAGCAAAGGTATAAAATTAAATCTAAGAAATACTATAGATACTTTGACAGGAACAATTCTGAAAGAATTTATAAAGAAATATTATCTGTCAAAGAAGAACAAAAGGGGACAGAGAATTGAAAATTACATTTCTTGTATATAACATTTATGGAATGGGCGGAACTGTAAGGACAGTTGCTAATACTGCTAATTTTCTTGCTAATCAAGGATATCGAGTAGAAATAATTAGTGTTCGTAAAACAAGAACAACTCCAATGTTTGAATTAGATAAGAGAATAAAGCTTAAGCCAATTTTTGATGCCAGAAGAGGAATGCTATTTGGGAAAAATACTCCTAAATCTAAGAAAGTGATAAAAACTGTGTTAATGAAAATACCTAGCATTTTAATTGACAAAAATGAAGAGCTATATCATATGTTTAATTTATTTGTTGACCTAAAAATTATAAATGCTATTAGAAAAATAGATGAGGGAGTTTTTATAACTACAATCCCTTCATTTAATTTATTATCTCCGATTTTTGCTTCGAAAGATTTAATTAAAATAGGTCAAGAACATAAATATTATAATGGTTATCATCCAAGGTTGCAGAAAAAAATAAAAAAATACTATAGAAAATTGGATTCTTTAATTTGCTTAACGGATTCAGAAATTGCTGTATATAAAGAAATTCTGCAAGGAAGTAATACTAAACTCTTTAAAATTGAAAATGCTACTAAAATGCCAAATTTTAGTTCAGATTTAAATGAAAAAACAATTATTGCGGCTGGGCGTTATGTTTATGAAAAGGGATTTGATATGTTAATTAATTCCTTTGAAATTGTTATAAATAAACATCCTGATTGGAAATTGAAAATTTTTGGTGCTGGAGAAGAAGAAGAAACATTAAGAAATTTGATATTTTCGAAAAAATTATATAATAATGTTTTTCTCATGCCGAAAACTAATAATATACTAGAGGAGATGAGTAAATCATCTATTTATGCTTTGAGCTCTAGGCAAGAATCGTTTGGTATGGTTGTTGTAGAAGCTATGTCTGTTGGAGTTCCATGTGTTAGTTTTGCTTGTCCTGGTCCTGCGGAAATTATAAAAAATAATGAAGATGGAATTGTAGTTGAAAAAGAAAATATTAATGCTTTTGCAGATGCTTTAATGTATTTAATAGAAAATGAAGACATAAAAAAAGAAATGGGTAAACTCGCAAGAAAAAACGTAAGAAGATATTCCTTTAATTCTTTAGGTGAAAAATGGATTGCGATGTTGAACTTATTTAATAAACAAGATTGTACCCAAGAAAAATCAAATGAGAAAATAATTTAAACATAAAAAGTCTCCATATAACAGGTATAATAGTGTGCCGTTGTTATTGGAGACTTTATTGTATTTAAATAAAGTCTACGTGTTGCTAAAGCTTATGAAAAGTGAAAAATTTTTTAATTTCTGTTACAATTATGAGCGGTGCTTTTAAATTTTAATAGTACTCAAAACTTTTTCTAAGGAAGATTAGAATGAACGCAATGTTGACGATATTAAAGGAGCAAATCAGCTCATTTTCACTGATTATGCGACTTGCTGTTTATGAAACAAAATCAAAATATCAGATGAATTATTTAGGCGTTTTATGGCAGTTTTTAAATCCATTGATTCAAATGTTGGCTTACTGGTTTGTTTTTGGTATGGGGATTCGTGGAGGTCAGCCAATTGTGATTGGTGGCATGGAGGTTCCATTTATTATATGGATGCTTGCCGGATTGATCCCTTGGTTTTTCATTAGTCCGACAATCCTTGATGGATCAAATAGTGTGTTTAAACGCATTAATATGGTGTCAAAAATGAATTTTCCGATTAGTGCACTGCCATCTGTTGTGATTATGTCCAACTTGTTCAGCTACTTTGTCATGATGGGTGTGTATTTTATTGTGCTGATTTCCTACGGCATATATCCCGATGCACATTGGATACAATATATTTACTATCTCATATGTATGATCGCGTTCATGTTTTCGTTTAGTTTGTTTAATTCCACGATTAGTGTACTCGTGAGAGACTATCAATTTTTATTACAATCAGTGACACGTTTACTTTTCTTTTTACTGCCGATTTTTTGGAATATCTCTGAAAAGCTAACTGGAGACAACGCATGGATCGGTGATATTTTAAGACTCAATCCGTTATTCTACATTATTGATGGTTTCAGAAATAGCTTATTAAAGGGCGAATGGTTCTTCCATGATGTCAAATACACGCTTTATTTTTGGCTGTTTACGCTTCTTCTCTTAACAGTTGGTTCATTGCTTCATATGAAATTTAGGGATAAATTTGTCGATTTTCTTTAAAAAGTAAGGAGATTATACGATGAAACTAAAGGTTTCGTTTCGAAACGTATCCAAGCAATACGTGCTATATAAAAAACAGTCAGATAAGATCAAAGGACTGTTTTTTCCTAATAAAAATGAAAAAGGTTTCTTCGCTGTTCGTGATGTGTCCTTTGATGTATATGAAGGTGAGACGATTGGTTTTGTTGGAATCAATGGCTCGGGGAAATCAACGATGTCAAACCTTCTTGCGAAAATTATTCCCCCGACGAGCGGCGAAATTGATATGGATGGGCAGCCTTCGTTAATTGCCATTGTGGCAGGACTGAACAACCAATTGAGCGGCAAAGACAACATTCGATTAAAATGCTTAATGATGGGACTAACGAATAAGGAAATAGACGAGCTTTATGAAAAAATTGTAGAGTTTGCGGATATTGGCGACTTTATCGATCAGCCTGTGAAAAGCTATTCAAGTGGAATGAAATCTCGATTAGGTTTTGCAATTTCAGCACATATTGATCCTGATATCCTCATTATTGATGAAGCGTTGTCAGTTGGAGATCAAACCTTCTATCAAAAATGTGTGGATCGTATCACAGAATTTAAAGAGCAAGGAAAGACGATCTTTTTTGTCAGTCACTCGATCAGTCAAATTCAAAAAATTTGTGACCGGGTCGCTTGGATGCATTATGGTGAGCTGCGTATGTTTGACGATACGAAAAAAGTCGTGAAAGAATACAAAGAGTTTGTTGACTGGTTTAACAAGTTATCCAAGAAAGAAAAAAAGGAATATCAACTGAAACATAAAGAAGGAAGAAAAGGTGTACAAAAGGCAGAAAAGGTCACGCGGTATCAAGAAGACGGGAAGCGCCGTTCATTTTTTGGACCGGCCTTTCAAGTGACAGTTTTAACCATTCTGACCATCTTACTTGCCCTTTCTATGTTTTCGGATCGTCCGCTTCGTACGTTGGTGACATTTGGTGCTAGTTCATCAAATAAAACAGAGGTGCTTCAGTCAACGAGTCCTCACAATCAAGGGGCGTCTGATTTAAAAAAGGTGAACAGACAAGCCATTGTCATGGCTGATCCAATGACTGTTTACAAAGATCAAGCAATGAAAAAGAAAGCAGCATTCACTTTACCTTTTGGTGAACAAGTACAAGTTGTTGCGGAGAACAAGCAAACGGTAAAAATACGGAAAGCTAATCAGACGTACTTTGTGAAACCGACTTCTCTGAAAAATGAAGACGAATTAAAACAACTCTCTATTCAGCAGGGACAGTTTAACTCCTATGTATCACCTGCATCAGCTGCATCTTATGAGTATTTACTTTCTTTCCTTGGGAAAGAAGAATCTGTACTTCTGCAAAGAATGCATACACTGAACTCGGTGAAAAGTGATCAAGGAGAAAACATTCAGCGTTTGGTCACAGAAAAAACGGATTATGTGATTCATCAAGGGCAGGCTGATACCATTGTGTTTCGAGAGATCATGCCAGTATCACCTTCAACACTCGGGCTGACAGAACAGAATGTCTGGAGAAATGAGAAACAAACGAAATTCGTTGTGAAGGGTAAAAATAATCTGTTTGTGATTAATAATGAACAGCATACGTTGACTATTTCAGCGATTAAATAAAAGCTGCCGAAGCCGGCAGCTTTTTTAGTTCACTTCTTCTTTTTCAAGCAATTGTTTCATAAATGGAATGAGCTTTTTTTTCAAGTCTTCATCTTGAAGAGCAAACTCAAGAGTTGTTTCAATAAAACCTTGCTTCTCACCGACATCATATCGTTTTCCTTCAAAGTCATAGGCAAATACGCGCTGAATGTCATTTAGTTTTTGAATGGCATCTGTCAGTTGAATCTCTCCGCCTGCACCAATCTCTTGTTGATCGAGATACATAAAAATCTCTGGTGTAAAAATGTATCTGCCCAAAATCGCTAGATTCGATGGTGCTGTTCCTTGCGGCGGCTTTTCAACAAAATTTTTCACTTGATAACGTCGTCCTTCTTGCGTGAGCGGGTCAATGATTCCGTAACGATGTGTATCGCTGTCAGCTACCTGTTGCACGCCAATGACAGACGAAAGTGTTTTGTCATACTCATTCATTAACTGACGAAGTCCAGGTGTTTCAGCCTGAACAATATCATCACCAAGTAAAACAGCAAATGGTTCATCGCCGATAAAATTACGTGCACACCAAACAGCGTGTCCAAGTCCTTTTGGTTCTTTTTGACGAATATAATGAATATCTGCAATGTTTGAGGACTTTCTCACTTTCTCAAGCAACTCGCTTTTCCCTTTTTCCTCAAGGGTACGCTCTAGCTCAGGCGCAAAATCAAAATGATCCTCAATGGCTCTTTTTCCTTTGCCAGTTACGATAATAATGTCTTCAATTCCTGATTCAACGGCTTCTTCAATAATATATTGAATAGTTGGTTTATCAACGATTGGGAGCATTTCTTTAGGCATGGCCTTTGTTGCAGGGAGGAAACGTGTCCCAAGACCTGCAGCGGGTATAATCGCTTTACGTACTTTTTTCAATGAATTTTGCACCTACCTTAAATACTATGGTTTAAGAGAATACTACTAAATTCTACCTTACTTTTAGAAGTAAACAAACTCTTTTGTATTGGTTAAAGTCATTTTAAATGAAAATTGTAAATATCAGCAATCTATTATGTAAAAGGTTTATGAATTTGTAAATGGGGTTCGATTATCATTTGAAGATATTTTTTGTATAATGGAGACATTATGTATGAGAAGGAAAGAGGCATCGACTATTGAAAACACTAAATGTAATGACTGTATTCGGAACGAGACCTGAAGCAATTAAAATGGCTCCACTTGTCCTTGAACTAAATAAACATCCACAAATACATTCTATTGTGACAGTGACAGCTCAACATAGAGAGATGCTTGATCAAGTGCTTGATGCTTTTTCTATTACACCAGATCATGATTTAAACATTATGAAACAACGCCAAACGTTGTCTGAAATTACATCAAACGCTTTACTTAAGCTAGATCAGTTATTTCAAGAAGAAAAGCCTGATATTGTGCTTGTTCATGGAGATACGACGACAACATTTGCTGGGAGTCTAGCCGCTTTTTATCATCAAATAGCAGTCGGACATGTCGAAGCGGGTTTGAGAACCCATCATAAATATTCGCCATTTCCGGAAGAATTGAATCGCCAGATGACAGGCATCATTGCCGATATTCATTTTGCACCTACGAATGAGGCAAAGCAGAATCTATTAATAGAGAATAAAAAAGAAGAGACGATTTTTGTCACAGGTAATACAGCGATTGATGCCCTGCAAACGACTGTTACAGAACAATATCACCATCCTATTTTAGAGAAAATAGGAACAGATAAAATGATCTTGTTGACGGCTCATCGCAGGGAGAATCTCGGCCAGCCAATGAAAAACATGTTTAGAGCAATTAGGCGTGTTGTAGAAGAGTTCGAAGATGTTCAGGTCGTTTACCCTGTTCATTTAAATCCTGCAGTTCGTGATGCAGCTCAGACAGAATTCAGCGATCTTGACCGCGTGCACTTAATTGAACCGCTTGAAGTTGTTGATTTCCATAACTTTGCTGCTGCCTCTCACTTTATTTTGACCGATTCAGGTGGTGTCCAAGAGGAGGCACCTTCTCTAGGAAAGCCTGTTCTTGTACTGCGTGATACAACAGAACGACCAGAGGGTGTCAAAGCAGGAACGCTCAAGCTTGCGGGTACAGATGAAGAGACCATTTATCAGTTGGCAAAAGAGCTATTAGAAAATCCATATGAATATGAGAGGATGTCTAAGGCATCCAATCCATATGGTGATGGACAAGCGTCGAAACGGATTGTTGAAGAGTTGCTTCATCGTTTTGGATTCAGTGAAGAAAAACCAGCACCATTTAAGTAATTAAAAAGATCACTATATCACCGTAATCTCTTCAACATGTAGACAGCTCTCACATTGTCAAATCTGTCCGCCGGTGCTCACGATTGTTCAATTCACGCCGAAAAGATGACAAAGGGCTAAAATTAATATCATTTTAGCCCTTTGTCAACAATCTGAGGAGACTACATCACCGTAGTCTTCTTTTTTACTGTTCCAAGCTTTCTTTTAATTCCTTCTTCACATTCTCAAGGCTATTTTCGTCAAGCTGATAGTAATAAATATTGTTGATTCTTGTACCAGTTCCTTTTAGTTCGTGCTGTTTGACATGTTGTCTTGCATCACGATAATCATTCATGATAGCCCACATGTCATCAAAGGACATGTTCGTTTTCATATTGTTTTCGACGACTTTGAACATATCGCCGAATTTTGTAATTGAAGAAATGTTGGCACCTTTCGAAATAATTCCTTCAATGACTTGGCGCTGTCTTTGCTGACGGCCGAAGTCCCCTTTTGGATCTTCTTTTCTCATTCTTGTATAGGCAAGGGCTTCATCCCCATTTAGATTAATTTCCCCTGTCCCGAATGAATGTCCGTCATAGCTAAATGCAAACGTGCTATTCACGGTGATCCCGCCAAGTGTATCGACAATATCTTTAAAGCTTTCCATGTTCACTTTCACAAAGTAATCAACAGGTACATCAAGCAATTCCTCTACCGTATCTGCTGCCATTTGTGTGCCGCCAAAAGCATAGGAGTGGTTGATTTTATCCATTGTTCCTTTCCCGACAATTTTTGTATACGTATCGCGGGGGATACTGACCATCTCGGTTGTTTTCTTTTTTGGGTTGACCGTCATGTAAATTAATGTATCTGCACGACCACGGTCGTTCTTTCGTTCATCGACACCCATCACTAAAATGGAAATTGGGTCTTTTTTACTTAAATCGACATCTTTGTCACGCTTATCTGATTTCTTTAAGTTTTCCTGAATGCCTGCGACTGTAGAAGCAGCTGTATGCCAAAGATGATATGCATATCCGCCAGTTGCTAATACGAACAAGCCAATCATTGATAAAACAATCCAAAGAACCTTTTTCTTCTTTCTTTTTCTCTCAGCCCTCATAATGTCCCTCACCTTTTCTATGATTCTTCCATGATTATAGGTTTACTAGACTTGATAGACAAGTAATTTTTTTACTCTGAACCTAGATATAGACGTTGTAACAAAAAAAAGGTTTCAAAAAACCTTAAATTTACTTTAAAATATAAAGTTATAAGACGATACAAAGACATGAGGTGAAAATTATGAAGAAAATCGTCGTTTTACCGTTCTTAATACTGCTACTTGGTATCGTGCTAACAGCATGCGGAACGGCTGAGCAATCCTCTGGGGAAGACAAGACAAGCAGTACAGCCCCTCAGTTGTTAAAAGAAAAAGCTGAATTTATTGGAATGGCTGATACACATACAGTCGAAGTGAAAAAAGTGAATACGACATTAAGCTATGAGTTTACGGATAATTTTAAAGATGTTTTAAGTGAATTTAAACCAGGTGACAAAGTAGAGATCACTTACTCTATCAACGATAGTGGACAAAAAGAAATTCAGAAGATTGAAAAACAGAAGTAAAAAAGATGGACGGGATGAAAAACATTGAAAAAAACAGGCGTTACCCTAATTGTTCTCATGACACTGACTTTAATCATAGCACCCCTTCAGTCTGCCATGGCTAGTTCGACAATTTCTGTGAAATTGTCTAATAATATCGGAAACAAAAAAAGTATGGATTTATCTACAACTGGAGAATACAAGCTTTCAGGATCGAATGTCGCTGTCACGAAAAGGTATGATGGAAAAAATCGATATGAAGTAGCCAATAGCATCGCTTCTGCTGGCTGGAAAAATCCTTCAACTGTTGTTGTGGTCAGCCGAGATGCATTTGATCATGCCATTTCTGTATCACCGTTAGCATACAAACTGGGCGCACCTATTTTGTATACGAACATTGAAAGGCTTACGAAAACAACCGAAAACCAGCTGAAGAAAATGAAGCCGGATAACATCCTGATTATTGGTAATACGAAAAGTATTTCAACAGCTACTGAGAAATCCATTAAAAAGTATGGCAAAGTCAGACGGATTAGTGGAAAAGACAAGTTTGAAATTTCCCAAAAAATCGCAAAGGAAATGGGGAACTATAAACAAGCCGTTGTTGTCGGTGGTAACTCCTTTATGAATGGGATTGCGATTGCTTCTTATGCTTCTAGAAAAGGGTATCCAATCTTGTTAACAAAAAAAGATTCCATCCCGACTTACAAACTACCAAGTAAAGTCATCATCATTGGTAGTACAAAAAGTACTGGACAAAAAGTGGAGAATCAACTCAAAAAAACCTCACAGGTCACACGAATTAGCGGTGCAAACCGCTATGAATTATCTGTGAATATCATCAAAAAGCTAAACATCAATGCAGATAAAGTGTATTTGGCGAAAGCCTCCAGCTTTATTTATGCAATGCCGCTGTCACAATTGGCAGCTAAATCTAACAGCACGGTTGTATATGTGAAACCAGATTCCATTACAGCTTCATTAAAATCGCTCCTGAAAGAAAAGGGGACATACGCCTACCATCTTGCAGGTAGCACAAGTGCTATTCAAGACAGCTTGAAAAAATCTTTAGCCAAACAAGTCTACCTGAAGAAAAATCAAAACTATCAATTGAATATTGCTAACGGGAACATTTCGTTAAAAGGCATTAAGACATATAACACATTAAGAATTGTTCCTGAGAAATATTCAACGAAAAATGTTCTTCAAATTGCGGGTAACCCGTATTTAGGGAATGTAAATTTTGCAATTGAATCTGGATATATCAGACCGACTCTCGAAAATATTCCTTTTGAAGACTATTTAAAAGGTGTTGTGCCAAATGAAATGCCTGCAAGCTGGCATGTCGAAGCGCTAAAAGCACAGGCTGTTGCAGCAAGAACGTACTCGGTGAAAAGTATTGGAAAAGTCGTACCTGATACAACAGCCTTCCAAGTGTATGGTGGCTATAACTGGTATACCAATTCCACCAAAGCTGTCAATGCTACAAAAGGAAAGGTACTGACATACAATAATCAATTAATTTCAGCGACCTATTATTCTAGTAATGGCGGATATACAGAGGCGAGTGAAGAAGTGTGGGGGAATGCGCTGCCGTACTTAGTGGCAAAAGCCGACACGAAAGATCCCGTCAATGCTTGGACATTCAAGCTTTCCAAAAAGCAATTGGGCAACACATTTAGTGCAAGTACAGCATCGTCCCAATGGAGCACGGCAAAAGAGACAAATGCGACTGACTTAGCAGGGCTGAAATCATGGCTTTTGAAAAACAAAGAAACAGCAGCAACTGACATGAAAATTGCATCGATCTCAAGCCTTACCTTCTCAGGAAAAACAAAAGGGCATCGCGCAAAGACTGTGTCGATGAAGTTGACGTACCACCTTAAAAATAAAAAGGGTACGTATACAGTAAATAAAAGCACAACTGCGAACATGAAGATGACGGAATTTAGATCGATCATGGGCGCAACAAAGATAAAGAGTACGTTTGCGACAGTGAAAAATAATAAAAATGATTTCACGATTTCAGGAAAAGGATATGGTCATGGAATTGGTATGAGCCAATATGGGGCTAAAGCTAGAGCGGAATCTGGTAATTCGTATTCTTCCATACTCTCGTTCTATTATCCAGGTACAAAATTAACAAACTATTAAAGGTTAAAGGAGGATTTAGATGAAGCGATCAATGATGAAAACAGTCATCCTTAGCCTTATCGCACTTTTCGTTATAGTACCAACTGCGTCAGCGGACAATTCAGTCTCACGTATAGATGGTGGGAGTCGATATGCTGTAGCGGTGAATGTAGCGAAAAAAGGTTGGGGAACTGCTAGTACAGTAGTGTTAGTAGGGAAAACAGCATATGCAAATGCAACTGCTGGAATTCCACTTGCTTACCAAAAAAATGCACCAGTTCTTTATACAAACAGCGATAGTCTTTCGGCTGATACGAAAAAAGGATTAACGTCATTAAAAACAAAGACTGTCATCGTTTTAGGAAGCACATCTAGTGTGTCTAACAACGTCGTCAATCAATTAAAGAAAATGGGCATCTCAACACAACGCATTTCAGGAAAAAACCGATATGAGTTATCGGCAAATATCGCCAAAAAAATGAAAACCCCTGCAGGTGTAGTGATCGTTGAAGGTTCATTTTATGCACATGGGATCGCTATTGCACCTGTGGCTGCCCAAAAAGGATTTCCGATCCTATATACAGATAAAAAGGGACTTCGTTCTGAAATCGCTTCTGTAGCAAAAGCAAGCAATGTGAAACAAACGATTGTGGTAGGCGGAGAGAATGATGTCACAAAAGCAGCTTACAATCAGTTGAAATCTCCAACGCGAATTAAAGGCTCTACCCGTTATGACGTGGCTGCGAATATTGTCAAGAAGTATAATATGAGTACGAATAATACCTATGTATCAAGAGGATTTGGCTATGCCACTTCATCTTCTGCAGCAGGGATTGCAGCAAAACAAAACAAAGCACTTCTTCTTACAAATGAGAAGACTTTACCAAAAGTAACAAGATCGACGATTAGTAGCAAGAAAATCACAAAATTCACTGTAGTAGGCAGTACAAATACAGTGACTCCAACCGTCGTATCTCAATTGAAAAACCCTGTAGTCGGAAAAAAAGTCTTCATTGACCCAGGTCACGGTGCACAAGATTCAGGTGCTGTTGGATATGGATTATATGAAAAGAACTTAAACTTAGATGTTGCGAAGCGCCTGAATACTAAGCTGAAAAATGCTGGTGCAATCACAACGATGTCTAGAACTTCAGATACATTTGACAGTCTCCAAACACGTGTGAACAAGGGTGCGAATGCGAAAGCAGATATCTTTATTAGTGTCCATGCGAACTCAAACGATAACAGCAGTGCAAATGGAACAGAAACGTATTATGACAAAACATATGCGGCTGCAAACAGTTTGAAGCTGGCGCAAAACATCCAGCCAAAAATGGTCAGTGCGCTTGGCACGAGAGACCGCGGTGTAAAAACCGCTGGCTTCTATGTCATCAAATATTCTAAGATGCCGAGTGTCTTGCTCGAAACAGGTTTTGTTTCCAGCCCTGTTGATTCAAATATTTTGAAATCCGCCACCTATAAAGATAAATTAGCGGCTGGTATTTCAAGCGGCGTTTCAGGCTACTT
Source organism: Bacillus sp. Bos-x628 (assembly GCF_040500475.1). Taxonomy (GTDB): domain Bacteria; phylum Bacillota; class Bacilli; order Bacillales; family Bacillaceae; genus Bacillus; species Bacillus maqinnsis. The sequence goes on from NZ_CP159358.1 coordinate 2,567,114, forward strand.
TAGATAAAAAAATGAGGAGTGCCTGAGATACTCCTCTTAGGCTGTTCGAGAAAGTCTCTCGGCAGCTTTTTTTGTAAAGTGTTCATTGAAGTTGGTTCTAAGGTCTGAAGGGTCCATTCTAAGGAGGGTGACTTCATGCGTTTTGAAATCAAATGGCTTTTACTTACTGTCATCGTGTTATGCTTGTATACACCACCTGTATTTGCTCAAAATACGGCGATAAGAATTGATGGGAACAATCGTTATGAAGTGGCGGTGAATACAGCGAAAAAAGGCTGGTCTACTGCTTCTACAGTTGTTCTTGTAGGGGAAGATGCATACGCAGATGCACTAAGTGCTGTCCCTTTTGCCTATCAACAAGATGCCCCCGTCCTATTAACGAATGCCGGCAGTCTTTCAGGAGCCACTAGGACAGGCCTTCAGCAATTGAAAACGAACCGTGTCATCATACTTGGCGGAACAGCGAGTGTTTCTGAGAAAGTTGTGACGCAACTAAAAGCCATGAATTTATCAGTATCACGTATTACTGGAAAGAATCGCTATGATTTGGCTCTTCACATTGCAAAGCGAATGAAAAGTGCTGATGTAGCTGTCATCGTTAACGGTTCTGCCTATGCAGATGCAGTGGCGATTGCACCATATGCAGCAAAACAAGGATATCCCATTTTATTAACAGATGAGCAAGGGCTTCGTCATGAAACGGCAAATTTGTTAAAAAATAGAGCGGTGAAACGAACCATTGTGATCGGTGGGGAATCCAGTGTCAACAAAACGGCCTTTGGTCAGCTTCCTTCGCCAACAAGAATCAGCGGAGCCAATCGCTATGAGGTTGCAGCTCGAATAGCTAAGACATATCCACTGAAGACAAGTCATACGTATATGAGTAATGGCTATGCCTATGCGGATGCCGCAGCCGCTGCAAGCATTGCGGCCAAGCAGGGGCAAACGCTTCTTCTCACGAACGATCAAACGGTGCCAAACGCAACAAGAAGCATCATAGGGGCTAAAAAGATATCGACATTTCATGTGTTAGGTGGTACATCAACAGTTAGCACAAATGTCATCTCACAGCTAAAAAATCCAGTTTTAGGTCAAACGATTTTCATCGATCCAGGTCATGGTGCACAGGATGCTGGGGCGATAGGGAATGGTTTGCTCGAAAAAAACGTCAATTTAGAAGTAGGATTAAAACTACAAACGAAGTTAAATCAAGCTGGTGCTCTTACTGCCATGTCAAGAACATCTGATACATTTGATTCTCTTCAAACACGTGTGAGAAAGGGAGCGAATGCCAATGCAGATGTGTTCATTAGCATTCATGCAAATGCGAACGATAACAGCAGTGCGAATGGAACAGAAACGTATTACGATACCTCATACGCCGCAACAGACAGCTTAAAGCTAGCGCAGAGAATTCAACCAAGGATGGCTAATGCACTTGGCACAAGAGATCGAGGCGTAAAAACGGCAGGTTTCTATGTTATTAAATATTCCAAAATGCCAAGTGTATTGCTGGAGACTGGCTTTGTCACAAGTCCAATTGATGCCAACGTGTTAAAATCCTCGACGAACAAATCACAGCTGGCATCTGGGATTGCGAATGGGGTATCAACTTATTTTGGGACAAAATAAAAACGGTGCTTCGTATGTCAAGTTAAAATTATATTTTATTTCAGGTTATTTTTGTTATAATTGAAACATAAGGTGGATTTTTTACATGTTTACCTGCCATCGACAGCAAATCGACAAATCATGAAGAGGTGACAATATTGAAAAAAGTAATTACGATGCCGTTTCTTATATTACTTCTAGGTGTACTGCTTACAGCATGCGGCACAACAAATCAATCAAACGACAGTACTACTAACCGCAGCAAAAAAGAAACATCTGAAGCCACTGATCAGAAGGAAGAAAACGGATCAGATCAAACAAATGAAGAGAAGTCAGCTAATGAAAAAGCAGACGATCAAAGCAAAGAGACGAATGCTCAAACGGATGACCAATCAGGTCAATCCAATAACGACTCAAAAGAAAGCTCAAGTAAAGAAATCAAGAAAGAAGAAACAACCAACAATCAATCAAAATCAGAGTCTAAAACGAAAAAAGAATCCATAACAAATAAGAAAAATGAAGTCACCAAGGAAGGCACATATGTCGGTTTGGCTGATGGACATACAATTGCAGTGAACATTGACGGGAAAGAAGTAGCCATTCAATTTGGCAATACTTTCTCTAAGCAAGTGAATAACTTAAAAGAGGAATCAAAAGTAAAAGTCACTTATACAAAAGATGCAAACGGAACACTTAGACTGAAAACAATAGAATCAGTGAAGGCAAAATAAAAAAAGTACCTTGGAATGGGGAACGGGACTGCCCGCATAAAGTGAGTCAAACATAAAAAGCCTAAAGCAACCAGTGCGCTCGGATACAATACCGGAGCGCACTGGTTTCATTTTTTTTTGATAATAGAATTGAATGTCTTTTTCAATGAGCTTGTCCTTCAACCTGTTCCTTTAATTAATCTCGTTCTCCCTCCAGACTTTTAAGCGTTGTCTTAAGGTATCCAATAAAAGGATTGTCTGCCTTTATATTTTTGCCTCTTTGATCTTCAAAAGACTTGCCCTCACGGTACTTCGAAGACCTAATTCTTCAGATAACGTGTGATAGCTTTTATTTCCTTCTAAATACAGTTTGACAGCCTTCATTTTAAATTCTTTCGTATCGAAACTGTTTTCCTTTTTGCGCCATGAAAAACCCCCTCCACCTATACGTGTATCCAAGAGTTTTTCCATTTTCTAAGTAAGAGAGAATCATACCAGAATTGCGGGTCTTTTTTACGTATAAAAGGGCATAATCTTGATATACGTGCACATTCTTAACACACTTTTACAAGACTTAACAACGCATTTACATTTGCTTAATGTTGCTCTGATAAACTGACTTTCATAGAACATCTCTTTACACAACAACTATTTGAATGGTGAGGTGCAGGTCAGTGAGCGCAGAAAAAGCGATGAATCTTTACAGAGAATTTGAAGTGAGACGAAATCACTCTTTTGCCTTAACAGAACATATGGTTCGCTATTTATTTGCAAAGCGTTTCATAGATTTAGTTTTCTCGTTCATCGGATTGATTTTGAGTACGCCAATCATTTTGCTTTTCGCCCTTTTAATTAAGTTAGAAACACCAGGGCCAGCCTTTTATATGCAGGAAAGGGTCGGGAAAGACGGTGTTTACTTCAAATTATGGAAGCTTAGATCAATGAGAACCGATGCAGAAAGCGGTGGGGCGAAATGGGCACAAAAAAATGATCCACGTATCACAAAAATTGGAGCTTTCATTCGAAAAACAAGAATTGATGAGCTACCACAATTTATCAACGTGTTAAAAGGAGAAATGAGTATTGTCGGGCCAAGACCGGAAAGACCTATGTTTACCGCAGAATTTAATCGAACCATTCCAGGTTTTACAAAAAGGCTGGCGGTCAAGCCGGGTCTGACAGGTCTTGCTCAGGTAAATGGAGGATATGAAATGAGTCCAAGTGAAAAATTATCATACGACTTACAGTATATTCAAAACTTGACATTTTCTCTCGACACGAAGATTATGGTAAAAACGTTAAAAGTAATTATGACTGGAGACGGAGCCAGATAAGTAAAGTAGGGAAGAGAAATGGCAAGTATAAAAAATCGCATGTTAAGTGGTGCGAAATGGACAAGCTTGTCCGCGGTGATCATTACCATCATCCAAATCGGACAGTTCGCCTTTTTAGGAAATGTGATGTCGCTCAAAGAATTTGGACTCGTTGGCATGATCACAACCGTCACAATATTTACGCAGATCTTACTTGACTTAGGAATCGGAGCGGCGATTATCCAAAAGGAACAAGCAACTGATCGCCAGTTATCTACATTATATTGGATGAACTTATTAACAGGGGTCGTATTGTTTTGTCTACTCATCCTTGTAAGCCCGATCATTGCCGCCTTTTATTCTCGACATGAACTAGAAGGTCTACTCAAACTATTATCTATTATGTTTCTGATTGCGCCAATCGGTCAGCAATATCAGTACATGCTGCAAAAAGACTTAGCGTTTAAGACATTAAGTACAATTGAAACCATTGCGAATCTTTTGTCGCTAGTTGTTTTGTTCGTGCTTGTCTTTTTGATCAATCCAATCGTCGCTTATGTCATGTCTCAAGTGGTTTTGCAATCAGGAAAAGGTCTATTATATGCAGCGGCTTATTGGAAAAAGTGGCATCCATCACCGGTCTTTGCATTAGGGGAAGTGAAAGAATTTTTCTCGTTCGGTGCCTTTCAGTTGGCGTCTAGGCTCGTCAATCGAGCAGGCTCTAACATTGACATGATTTTAATTGGCCGGTTTCTTGGGGCAGAGGCGTTAGGTATTTATAGCTTGGCTTATCAAATTGTGACGATACCTGTGCTGAAAATTAATCCGATTGTGACGAGAGTGGCATTTCCTGTGTTTTCAAAAAGTCAGCGTGACCACTCGGTGCTACGTGAAGGTTTTCTGAGTATGACGAATATGCTAGCACTCATTAGTTTTCCATTATTAATCGGTCTTGTTGCCGTATCAGATAGCTTTATAGAAGTCGTGTTTGGAGAGAGATGGCTAGTGGCTGTTCCTGTCCTAAATATTTTATGTATCGTAGGTCTTCTTCGTGTGTTGATGAATCCAAACGGTTCCATTCTTCTTGCAAAGGGAAGGGCGGATTTAGCCTTTTATTGGGATACGGGCATGCTCATTGTATATGGATGTGCGTTATATGCAGGAGTAAGGTCAGGCAATCTAGTCACAGTGGCATGGATTTATTCAGGTGTCAGCTTACTGAATTTTCTTGTTGGGAGGTGGCTCATGGCCCATGTCATCCAGCTTGAAATGAAGGTGTACATGAAATCGCTCTTAAAGCCTACTGTGATGACGCTATTAATGGCTGTATGTGCATTTGCTGTTCATCAAGGGTTAAAGCTGACTCTTGCAAATAGCCTAATTCAATTAATACTGACCGTTTTTTTAAGCGCTGCTTTATACAGCCTGCTGTTTTTAAAAATGTATCCACGGATTGCAGGCAAACTATTGAGAAGAGGTCGTTCGTCATGAAGGTTCTATGGCTGACAAGTGTATATCCAAGTGAGAGGAATCCGAGTGAGGGTGTATTTCACGAAACACAAGTGCAGGAGCTTCTCAAGCAAGGAATAGAAGTGACAGTCATTTGTCCCAATCCTGTGAATCCGCCCATTTTACGGATGCTAAAAGCATCCTATCGCCAGAAAAGAGAAGTGCCAGAACAGGAATTGAGAGGTGGCGTGACCGTTTACAGACCACCGTATACAGCATTGCCTGGTCAACTGAAATGGGCTCAGCCGAGTAAACGAATAGCGGCTGCTGTACTTCATACGATTCAGCGTCATCAGCTATCCCCTGATTTCATACACGCGCACTTTTCCATGCCGTCAGGAGGAGCTGCCGCTGTCATTCAAGAGGAGACACAAATCCCATATGTTCTTACCTTGCATGGCAGTGATGTTAACGTGTATCCGCATTATAGCAAAGGGGCTTTCAAAGCCTTTGAGACAGCGGTGAAACAGGCATCTGCTGTATTCACAGTGAGTCAGGAGCTTGCGGAAAAGACAAAGGAAATGACGAAGGTGGACGCTCAATTCCTTCCACTTGGTATCCCGCTCAAGTCATTTTCCGATAAGCGAGAGAAGAAAGAAGAAATAAGGAAGCAGTTAGGTTTGCCTCTTCACGACAAACTGGTGGTGTTTGTTGGCCGCTTAGTCAAAGAAAAAGGGCTATTTGAACTAGCTGATGCTGTCAGTGGGATGAGCGGTGTGAAGGCGGTCTTTGTGGGAAAGGGTCCAATTGCAAAGGAACTCACTGAACGGGCAGGTTCATCCATTTTGCTTCCCGGACAAGTGCCGAATGAAAAGGTGAAGGATTACTTAATGGCAGCTGATCTATTGGCTCTTCCTTCCTACAGTGAGGGAATGCCGACAGTTGTGCTTGAGGCGCTAGCCTTAAAAGTGCCTGTCATTGCAACAAGAGTTGGTGGTCTCACATCATTATTTTCCACATATCAACACCTGCTCATTGAGCCGCGTTCAACGAGTCAGCTAAAAGAGGCCATTCATGCCTATCTTTATGAAAATAAATGGACTGAGCAAGTGAAGAACGATCTGTATCAAATCGTTCATACGCAATACTCATCATCACAAAATGTCCAGCACCTCATTGAACAATATCAAGATGTGCTGAATCGATCAATATCCATTGTTTAAACATGATGAATTGTGCAAAGACTAATAGATAAACAGTTTGGAACGGTCAATATGCTTTTACTGAGAGGATGAAGAATGTTGAAGAAAATTGCTGTGATTGGAACAGGATATGTCGGATTAGTATCGGGTACATGTTTTGCTGATATAGGAAATCGCGTCATATGCTGTGACATAGATGAAACTAAAATCAACAGCCTTAAAAGTGGTATCGTTCCGATTTATGAGCCGGGCTTAAAGGAATTAATTGAGAAGAATACGGAAGAAGGCAAACTGTGCTTTACTACAGATATTCCTGCTGCGATTCGAGAATCAGAGATTATCTATATTGCAGTCGGAACACCAATGACAGCGCAGGGGGAAGCTGATTTAACTTTTGTGAAAACGGTCGCTCAAACAGTTGGTGAACACCTAAATGGTTACAAAGTGATTGTCAATAAAAGTACAGTACCTGTTGGAACAGGGCGTCTTGTCAAAGCCATCGTAGAAAAGGCATCACGTAGTAAATATCCTTTTGATGTTGTATCAAATCCAGAGTTCCTTCGTGAGGGCTCTGCGATTCGTGACACAATGAATATGGAGCGGGCAGTCATCGGATCTACGAGCACTCATGCATCGAATATCATTAAAAAATTGCATGAACCATTTCAAACAGAGATAGTTGAAACCAATTTAGAAAGCGCAGAGATGATCAAATATGCCGCAAATGCCATGCTCGCGACGAAAATCTCGTTCATCAATGACATCGCAAACATTTGTGAGCGAGTAGGTGCAGACGTTGAAAAAGTCAGCGAAGGTGTTGGATTAGACAGTCGCATCGGGCATAAATTTTTAAAGGCAGGCATTGGCTTTGGGGGTTCTTGCTTCCCGAAAGACACAATGGCTCTTCTCAAAATAGCAGAGACAGCGGGCTATCGGTTCAAGCTGATAGAATCCGTTATCGAAACAAATAACAACCAAAGAGCACACCTTGTCAGCAAACTAATGAGTGTGTTCGGTGAAATTAAAGGAAAAACCATTTCCGTATTAGGGCTCGCATTTAAACCAAATACAAACGATATACGATCAGCTCCGGCATTAGATATTATCCCAATGCTGAGAGAGCTTGGTGCTTTTGTGAAAGCCTATGATCCGATTGCTTATGTGGAAGCCGAAAGAGAGCTTGGTCCGCAGGCAGTCTTTAGCAACGATCTCTATGAAACAGTCAAAGATACAGATGCTTGTCTCATCTTAACGGAATGGGATGAAGTGAAAAAGATGGATAAAGAGCAAATCAAGCAACTTCTTCGATCACCAATTTTAATTGACGGAAGGAATTTGTTTGAACCAGCAGAAATGAAAGAAAGAGGATTTATTTACCAGTCTATTGGCCGCCCAGGCGTATGGGAAGCAGAATTGGTATCTAAGGCACAATAATAGGGGGAGCTTGGATGAAGAAAGTATTGGTTACTGGGGGCAGCGGATTTATTGGTTCACATACGGTTGAGACATTAATAGAAAAAGGTTACGAGCCCATCGTGCTTGATAACTTTTCAACAGGATCTCAGCAAAACATAGCACATCTTCCCGTTCAATGCATTGAGGCAGATATAACAAATCCGGAAACAATAGATGTGATAAAACAAATGGCCCCGGATTATATCATTCACCTTGCAGCACAAGTAAGTGTAGCAGTATCCGTGGAAGATTTCGTATATGACGAGGGAGTCAACATAAAAGGCTCTCTTCACGTCATAAAAGCAGCTGCTGAAATAGGTGTCGAGAAAGTGGTGTTCGCCTCATCGGCAGCTGTCTATGGAAATCCTCTTTATCTTCCAGTTGATACAGCCCATCGATTGCAGCCAAGTTCGCCCTACGGTTTATCAAAGTTAACGGTTGAACGATACTTAGAAATGGCGAAATCGCTCTATGATGTAGATTATTGTATTTTGCGATACAGCAATGTGTATGGTCCGCGCCAAGATGCTCTTGGCGAAGGCGGTGTTGTCTCTATTTTTGCTGACAAGTTTGTAAAACATGAGACGCCATACATTTTTGGAGACGGGGAACAAACAAGAGATTTTATTTATGTAGGTGATCTCGCAGCAGCAAATGTAGCGGCTTTAACAGCCCAATCAAACGTTTGTTTAAATATCTCATGTGGTCATTCCATCACAGTAAATGAGCTGTTTCAAACGATGAAGCATGTCACGAGATCTCATCTTGAACCGATTTACAAGCCACAGCGTGCGGGAGATATTGTGCACAGTACATTGGCGAATGAGGAAACAAAACAAGTCTTAGCATGGGAGCCTGTCGTTTCTTTACAAGAAGGTTTGGCTCGTACCATCTCCTACTATGAACAGGAAGTAAAGGCTTAATCCCTCAAATCGGATGGATGGCTTAGGAGGGAAACAGGTATGAGTGTGAAACAAACAGCATGGCAAATCATGATTGGATGTATTCTTTTAGTTGCAGGGATATGGCTTGTACAAACAGCATCAATGCAGCCCATTGGGTTAAAGAAGATGATGGCAATTCCTATTCTACTTGTCATATTGGCGGTAGTTGCTGTTTTGATCAAACGATACATGAATGGTGAACAAATATGGATGTCAGCCATTTATCTTCTCATTGCATTCACATTTCTCAATAATGCATTCTTTTCAATAAGTGTCGGTTTCTTTAGTCTTTTTCTTTATCGCATGATGCTCATCTTAGTCTTTGCCTTATTTATTTGGCGGATGAGAGAGAAGGGGACATACATATCGCAGTGGCAGAATATTCGAGTGAAAGGTATTCTCGGGTTTTTCGCTGCATGGTTTCTTTATGGGCTCCTCTCACTGCTGTGGGCTCATTCAGTCACAGATGGCTTAAAGTATATGTCTCTTTTAGCAATGGGGATGGGCTTTGTCTTTATCGTTGTCATGTACATCCAACGTATGGATCAGCTCGTGACATTTTATAGCATCTGGCTAATTATGACAGTATTTGTCATGGGGATCGGGTTCTATAACCACTTTACCTTAAACCATTTGCCGAATACATCATTGTATCTTGGCCCAGTGTATAAACAGCACTATCCCACATCCGTTTTCTTTAATCAAAATGACTTTGCGACGTTTTTATCTATCAGTTTTTTCTTATATTTTGCCTGCATGCGTCAAATGAAAAACGGATATGTCAAAGCATTTGGTTTATTGGGTGCGATCTCAGCTCTTTATCTCATTTTATTAACCGAATCACGTGCCAGCTTACTGGGAGTATTTGCGGGAGTTGCTGTCTATGTGTGGCTACTCATGCCGCGCCTTTTGAAAAAGTGGTCTCTCGTGGCACTATGCGGACTCGGTGTGGTCTTTATCGCTGTCTTTTCAGCCAAGATTTATTCCGTCTTTTATGATTTGTTTCTTGCTTCACAAGTGGCACATTCTTTTAGTGAACCACTCCCGTCCAACATCGCTAGAGCGAATTTAATTAAAAATGCATGGCATTTCTTCGCAAATTCATATGGCTTCGGGGTAGGTGCGGGAAATGTTTCGTATTACTTAGCCCACTTTTCGATCTTTGATACAGATCAAGTCGTTGAAGTGCACAATTGGCTGTTAGAGATCATGACGAACTTCGGATTTGCGATGATGCTTGGCTATATCTCAGTGTACGCCTATCTCATGGTGACACTTTACAAACAATACCAAATGGCAGATACAAGATCAGCAAAAATGATCATTGAAGGTTTATTTGCTGCCATGCTTAGTTTTCTTGTATCAAGTATCAGTCCAAGTTCCGTCTCGAATCTATATTTTCACTGGGTGTTTTTAGGGCTCGTGATCGCAGCGGTGAATATGTTGAAAAATAAACAGCGTTTAAGGTATTGGTAAAATATGTGTGATGATCGGCTTGTATGGCAACACTAGAAAAAAGGCAAATACGCAAATGTTGGGAGAATGAACATGTCTGGTTTCATTTTAAGAATAGGCAAGCGAATCAGAAAGCACATCGTATGGATGATTTTGCTGCCTGTGTTATTAGCAGCTTTTGGTTTCTTTTTCGCAAAAGGGACACTGGAACAGTCGAGTTATACCGCATCTGTCACTCTTACACTTGGTAAATACGACGATGCAGTGTATAACAACATGGAAGAAGTGATGTCTCTATTAAAAAGCGATGCGTTTCTCAAACAAGCACTCGGTGATGTAAAAGAAGAGGAAAGGCAAGATGTGAAAAGCCGCCTCATTCTCACCAATCAATCAGATACTCAATTACAACTATCGTTTACAGATGCCGAAAATGATCGTGCCCTTGCTGTTGTGAAGCAGATGTCTGATACGTTTTTAAAACAAGACAAAACCTTATTTACAAAAAGACAGCAAGTCATTGAAAAAAGATTATCTGCTCTTGAAGATGAGCCTGTCAGTAATGACTCCAAGGTAGATAAAGAACGATTCTTATATGAATTGGAGTCTACGAAGCTCGGAATGAAACAGGCAAAGATTGTCGACCCAGCTCAGTTACTTGATGAAGGCAACAAGGGCATGTCAGCGAAAAAGCGTGCATTGCTTGGACTTGTCATCGGCTTTAGCATCTCATTGTTGTTTGCTGTATTACCTGAATTGTTCAAAGAATCTTAATGATGAAGAACTGGAGATGAGTCTTAGGTGAACAAACAACCGTTAGTATCAATCATTACACCGGCGTATAATGCGGAACGTTATTTAACGGAAACAGTTCATTCCGTCCTTGCTCAAACCTATTCAAATTGGGAGATGATCATCGCAGATGACTGTTCAACAGATGGAACTAGGAAGCTTTTAGAGGAATTAAGTCAAATGGATGACAGAATCAACGTCATTTATTTAGAGGAAAATGGCGGGGCCGCCATTGCTAGAAATGCAGCAATCAAGCAGGCAAAAGGACGCTTTATCGCCTTTTTAGACAGCGACGATAAATGGAAAAAGACGAAACTCGAGAAACAAGTAAACTTTATGCTGTCAAATGGTCATGCATTCACATTCACAGCGTATGACGTCATTGCAGAAAATGGAGAACCATTACAAAAAACAGTCACTGCACCTAGCCAGTTGAATTACAATGAAGCGTTGAAAAATACAATTATCGGTTGTTTGACTGTGATGCTGGATCGTGAACAAGTGGGTCTTATTGAAATGCCGAACATTCGAACAAGACAAGATTTGGCGACATGGCTGTCTATTTTAAAAAGAGGGTTTACGGCTTATGGAATGAGTGAACCGCTAAGTGAATATCGCATTGTTGGAAACTCAATCTCTAGTAACAAATGGAAAGCAGCTAAAAAAACTTGGTTTGTCTACAGAGAAATTGAGCAGCTTCATTTTGTCAAAGCGTCTTGGTGTTTTATGCACTATGCCACTAATGCGGTGAAGAAGCGCTTATAAACAAAAGGGAAAAAAGGTGATGAAGGTGAAAGCAGACTCGATCATACATGTTATCGTAGCGACAGGAGAATGGGGACAGGATGGTCTGAGATATAGGCGGCATCGCTTAGCAGAATTTCTAGCTTCTGATCCAGAAACAAAAGAAGTCATTTGGGTATGTCCGTCTAAAGCCCGGCATACAGAATCCTTTCAACCCATAACAGATCGAATGAAGCAATTCACGATCTCTGATGTGCTCAAGAGCAAACTTTTTCGTTTCGGTCGATATCAAGATATATTTTATATTCATAAACTTTCCCCTCTTCTCGATCACTTGAGACAGGAGGAAAAAAAGGGAGTATCTGTTTGTCTATGGTATACCTTCCCTGGCTTTCCGCTCTTATCTTCATTATTTGAATGGAAACATATTGTGTACGATTGTAGTGATCTTTGGGGAGAGCCAATTAGTGGAAAAAACAACATCCTGTCTTATATGAGACAGCGTGTCATTGTGAAAGCAGAGAATCGAATTATTAAATATGCGCACAGCATTACATGCTCTTCGGAGTATTTACATGATCAAATCAAAAAGCGGCTGATGGGCGAACCGAAAGATGTGTTCACGGTAGAAAATGGTGTGGAGTACGATGTATTTGCTAAAAATAATCTACCTAGTAAAGAAGATGTGTTAGAGGGAAGAAAAGGAACGGTTCTTGGCTTTATCGGAGGAATTAAGCCGAAGCTCGATTTTGAATTGATTGAGCAAGCTGCACACATGCAGCCAGATTGGACATTTTTATTTGTCGGTCCAGATGGAACAAATGGAGATCCATCTTTTCGCCATGCGCTCAAATTGCCCAATGTCATTTGGACAGGGGCTGTTGCTCCAGAAGAAGTGCCTGCCTATATGCAACTGATTGATGTAGGCATGATGCCGTATAAACAGTCTCCTTATAATAAAGCTGTTTTTCCGTTAAAACTATTTGAATTTTTAGCTGCAGGAATACCTGTTGTCGGTTTAAATCTTCCGTCAACGGAAAGGCTAAAAGAAAATGATGTGTATGAATATTTAGATGGCGAAGATCCTGCTGCCTTCGTAGAAGCCTGCCTGAAAGTGATCAGCAAAAAAGACGATATAACCTATCGACATCTAAGACAAAGCCGAGCAAAGAAAAAAGATTGGCATGCGCTGTTCACAAACATGGTGGAATTAACGAATATTAAAGAAAACGCATAATTCCATTCAGGGATTGTGCGTTTTTATTTGTTCCTTCTTCATGGGAGGAGCTTGTGATCATCCTATATTCAATTGTATAATGAAAAGAGCGGCCAATATACAAAATACAGATTTCAATTTAGAAGGAGACTGAACTATGGATTACGAACGCGCCTTAATAGCGTTTTTTGTCTCTCTAGCTACAGTTTTAATTGTGACACCAATCGTCAAAAAGTTTGCAATTAAGATTGGTGCAGTGGACCAGCCGAATAAACGAAAAGTTCATGATAAAGTGATGCCTAGAATGGGTGGTTTGGCAATTTTTATTGGAGTAGTGGCTGGATCATTAGCAGGCGGGCTGTTTCTACATAATAAAATTACAGCTATTTCAGTTGGTGCCGTACTCATCGTCATTTTAGGTATATTTGATGATAAATATAATTTAAGTGCAAAATTCAAATTTCTAGTACAAGTACTCGTTGCTTGTTTGATTGTAAGCACGGGTTTAAAAATGGACTTTTTCTCTGTTCCTTTTTTAACAGACAGACTAGAGCTAGGGTGGATGGCGTATCCTCTGACTGTGTTATGGATTGTCGGTATTACAAATGCGATTAATTTAATTGACGGTTTGGATGGACTTGCTGCCGGTATTTCCGTTATCGGTTTAACGACCATTGCAGTAATGGCATTTTCTGCTGACAAAGTACTGATCCTTTCCTTATCACTTGTTGTCATTGGCAGTACAATTGGTTTTCTTTTTTATAATTTTCATCCTGCAAAGATTTTTATGGGGGATACAGGTTCGTTATTTTTAGGGTATATGATTTCAGTGCTGTCGCTTTTAGGTTTATACAAAAGTGTCACTTTATTTAGTGTTGTTGTTCCTGTGATTATTTTAGGTGTGCCGATTTTTGATACAACCTTTGCGATTATTAGAAGAATATTGAATAAACAGCCGATTTCGGCCCCTGATAAATCTCACATTCATCACAGACTGATGGCTTTTGGTTTGTCTCATCGAATGGCTGTCATTGTGATTTACATGATTGGCTTGGTCTTCAGCATAAGTGCGATTCTGCTATCAAGTGCCACCATTTGGTTGTCGCTGATTATCATTTTTTTACTTGTCATGTTTATGCAAGTGATTGCAGAAATCACTGGTTTGGTCAACGAAGAGTTCAAACCTTTTACGAAATTCTATAAACGTATGGTCAAAAGAAACTAAAAAAACAGCCCGTTTCATAGGAAGCGGGCTGTTTCATCATTGTGTCGATGAATTTGTACGAGAAGTCGTTGAATCCGTTGTTCCTGTTTCACCAAAAGAATCAGTCTGTGAATTTGTTTCAGTTGATGGTTCAGCAGGCAGCTTCAAATGGGCTCTTAACTCATTTTGCACTTTGGCCAAATTGGTTTGATCTGGTTCAAAGAAGTACGTGCGATTTGGTCCTAAATAAAGGTCAGTTCCTTTAATTGAGAGTGTTTCTGTGTCGTCTCCTTTGAAACCACTGTAGATTTGCTGAAGAGCAAGTCCCTCTGTGATACGGAAGTTGGTTGTGATATGATCGCTCACTTCTTTTGCGATATTATCCACATTAGCAATGTTATTTGGTTTCGACATTTGATCAATCATTGCACGTAAAATTTGTTTCTGGCGATCGTTACGCCCGAAATCACCACGCGGGTCCTGTTTTCTCATACGAGCGTAAGCCAATGCTTCTTCCCCGTTTAAATGCATCGTTCCTTTTTTAAAATAAATCTTTTTTGATTTTTTGACGTCACTTTTTTCATTGAAGTCAAATGGAACATCTACATTAATTCCTCCAACCTCATCAATGACATCTTTGAAGCCGTCAAAATCCACGGTTGCATATTTGTCGATTGGAATATGCAAGAATTGTTCGACAGTTTCAATCGTTTCGTCTTTTCCACCTTTAGCGAAGGCTGCATTGATCTTTACTTTCTTTCCTGTTGGGTCACTTGCAAGCTGTACCCGTGTATCACGAGGAATACTGACCATCTTCATGGTTTTATCCTGAGGGTTGATTGTTGCAACTATGAGTGAATCTGAACGACCATGTTCGTTGTTTGTAGCATAATCCTCAATTCCAACAAATAGAACAGAGAAAGGTTTTTTCTTAATATCAATAACAGCGTCACGGAGCTTAGATTTTTCACCGCGATTTAGTTCATCATATGTTTTGTCAGCAGCTTGAAGTGTATTGACGATTTTATATACTGCAAATCCGCCTAGGCAGATGAAGAGAAGCAAAAATAAAACCAAAATACGTTTGAAAATCCTTTTCTTCTTGCTCTTTTTCTTTCGTACGCGCACTCTTACTCGTTGTGCCATTCATCTGTCTCCTTTATCGAACCAATGTCCTTTTCTAAATAAGTAAGTTCGCCTTCCTTTGTAACACTCTTTCCATTTGTAAGCTCTGTCATCCATTCAATAAAATAATCTGTTTGCGTTTCTTCTACATAAGTCTCAAAAATAACGTCTTTTGCATAATGTATCTCTTTTAGCTGAAAAGATGAGGCTCTAAGCTCATTCTCTACCTTTCCTAGCCATGTATAATCTATTGTTGTGTGCATTGTACGCATTAAACAACGTTCAACAATACCGACGTGATTTAATGCTTCAGATACAGATTTTCCGTATGCTCGGATCAAGCCGCCGGCACCTAGTTTAATACCGCCGAAATAACGAGTCACAACAACGACTGTATCTTTAAGCTTACGTTTTTTTAACACCTCAAGCATTGGCACACCGGCAGTACCGCTTGGTTCACCATCATCATTTGCCTTTTGAATCATGTCATTTTCACCAATGAGATAAGCTGAACAATTATGTGTGGCATTCCAATGTTGTTTTTTAATGGACTGTATAAATGCTTGTGCTTCTTCTTCTGAGACAGCACGTTGTATATGACAAATAAAACGTGATTTTTCAATGACGATCTCATGCTCGCCACGACTTTTTACTGTAAGATAGCGATTCAGCAAAAGACATACCCTCCTGACTAGTAAATTGTAAGTCTAGAGAAAATTTGCATTGGTTTTAGAATTTTACAGCGTATTTTGTTATGATGAAGGGAGCGGAAAAAGGGTTGTCATAAAAACTTCATGATTTATACGCATTCTCTCATTATAATTCGACATAAAATGCAGATCAATGACATTTATAATAAAAAAAGATGACATCACTGTTACGGGAGGGAAGAGCCATGACAACAGCAAAAATGGATCCGAAACTGTTGGATTCAATCATCATGAAAATGCTAAGTACAGTGGATGACAGCAAGGACGAAGTATTTAGAATAGGCGAGCAGTCCCGTCAGCAATATGAAAGCCTAGTAGAAGAGCTCAAGCAAATCAAGCAGCAAGTGAACGAAGTGATCGACTTTGGGGATAAACTAGAAGTCCATACGAGGCATGCCAGAAACCGTTTATCTGAGGTCAGCAGGAATTTCAACAAATTCAGCGAAGATGAAATTAGAGAAGCTTACGAAAAAGCACATAATCTTCAAGTAGAACTCACCATGATACAGCAGCGTGAAAAACAGTTGAGAGAAAGAAGAGACGATCTTGAAAGACGATTATTAAGCTTACAAGACGTTATCGAACGCTCTGAAACACTTGTCAGTCAAATCACTGTCGTTCTCAACTATCTCAATCAAGATTTACGTCAAGTGGGCGTTTTGCTTGAAGATGCCCAAGCAAAACAAGATTTTGGTCTAAGAATTATTGAAGCCCAAGAAGAAGAACGCAAAAGAGTCTCAAGGGAAATTCATGACGGTCCTGCACAAATGCTTGCAAACGTGATGATGCGTTCTGAATTAATAGAAAGGATTTTTAGAGACCGCGGTACAGAGGAAGGCTTTAAGGAAATTAGAAGTCTTAGACAAAATGTTCGAAATGCACTGTACGAAGTGAGAAGAATCATTTATGATTTAAGACCGATGGCTCTAGATGATTTAGGTCTCATTCCAACATTAAGAAAATACTTAAACACAATTGAAGAGTATGATGGGAAAACAAAGATTACATTCCAATGCATTGGTGATACAGAAAGTGAACGAATTCCCTCTCAATTCGAGGTGGCACTTTTTAGACTAGCTCAAGAAGCTGTAACAAATTCTTTAAAACACTCTGAGGCAGAGGAAATCTCTGTAAAAGTAGAAGTAACGAAAGACTTTGCCACATTAATTATCAAAGACGATGGAAAAGGTTTTGATATGAAAGATGTCAAAACGAACAAGAACAAATCGTTTGGTTTACTTGGCATGAAAGAACGCGTAGACTTACTAGAAGGTAAAATGACGATTGACTCAAAAATAGGTCTAGGGACATTCATCATGATTAGAGTGCCATTAACATTACAAAATAAAATTGTAAAATAGAGCCAAAAGACA
Source organism: Bacillus sp. Bos-x628 (assembly GCF_040500475.1). Taxonomy (GTDB): domain Bacteria; phylum Bacillota; class Bacilli; order Bacillales; family Bacillaceae; genus Bacillus; species Bacillus maqinnsis. The sequence continues at coordinate 2,584,414 of NZ_CP159358.1, forward strand.
TATTGACCATAAAGATCAGGTGTAGAACAATAAACATGGGGAGGCGTAGCTTGTGACTAAAGTAAATATTGTAATTATCGATGATCACCAATTATTCCGTGAAGGTGTCAAACGGATTTTAGATTTTGAACCTACTTTTGAAGTAGTTGCAGAAGGAGACGACGGTGACGAAGCTGCACGTATCGTAGAGCATTATCATCCGGATGTAGTCATTATGGACATTAATATGCCGAATGTAAATGGAGTAGAGGCAACAAAGCAGCTAGTTGAGCTTTATCCCGAATCAAAAGTCATTATTCTATCTATTCATGACGATGAAAACTATGTAACGCATGCATTAAAAACAGGGGCAAGAGGCTACCTGTTAAAAGAAATGGATGCAGATACACTCATTGAAGCTGTTAAAGTAGTAGCTGACGGAGGTTCTTATTTACATCCGAAAGTAACTCATAATCTAGTAAATGAATTCCGGCGCTTGGCAACTAGTGGTGTTTCCGCACATCCTCAGCATGAGGTATATCCGGAGATTCGTAGACCATTGCACATCTTAACAAGACGTGAATGTGAAGTACTCCAAATGTTAGCTGATGGTAAGAGCAATAGAGGAATCGGTGAATCGCTCTTTATTAGTGAGAAAACAGTGAAAAATCACGTGAGTAACATTTTACAAAAGATGAATGTAAATGACCGTACACAAGCTGTTGTAGTGGCTATTAAAAACGGCTGGGTAGAAATGAGATAATATTCCGGACAAGCACTCCTTTTTCGACTGTTTCGGTTTTCTCACGTCGTTTAATTGTGAGAAGGTATTTGCGATACAAGGAGTCTTTTGCGGAGAAAATGGCTTGCCTATTGATTAGGCAAGCTTTTTTGATTACTATTATAAATCTAATGAAAACCAAAGGTTTTTTTAAAAAAATGGAAAACAGTAACGGATAAGGAAGGTATTTAAGAATGAAAATAGCCGTTGTAACAGACAGTACTGCTTATATACCGCAAGAACTACGTGACGCACATCAAATACATATGATTCCCCTTCATGTTATCTTTGGTAGCGAATCGTATCGAGAAGAAATAGAGATGGACTGGAAGACGTATTATGAAGAAGTAAAAAAACATAAAGATCTTCCCACAACCTCTCAGCCCGCTTTTGGTGAATTAGTAGACTTATATGAAAAGCTGAGTAAAACTTACGATGCTGTCATTAGTATCCATCTTTCAAGCGCAATCAGCGGAACCTATCATAGTGCAGTCACAGCGAACGATATGGTTGAAGGGATTGACATTTACCCTTTTGATTCGGAAAGCAGCTGTATGGTTCAGGGCTTTTATGCATTAGAAGCGGCAGAAAAAATTCAAGAAGGAGCTCTCCCCGAAGAGGTCATTGCACACTTAAATCAACTGAAAGAAAATGAACGAGCATATTTTATGGTAGACGACTTAACTCATTTGCAAAGAGGCGGCAGACTAAATGGTGCGCAAGCCTTTATTGGAAGTCTCTTAAAGGTAAAGCCTATTCTTCATTTTGACAATAAGCGAATTGTACCTTTTGAAAAGATTCGTACACGTAAAAAAGCCATTTTGCGTATTTTGGAATTATTTGATGAAGATGCAAGTCGTGGAGTCCCTATGAGAGCAGCAATTATCCATGCAAATAGAGATGAAGAAGCAGATGAATTGGTTGCGCATTTATCAGCGAAATATCCTCATGTAGAATTTTATAAAAGCTACTTTGGTGCTGTTATTGGTACTCATCTAGGCGAAGGATCAATTGGTCTTGGCTGGGTAATAAGGTAGATTTAAAAATCCTCTTTTCTATTAGAAAAGGGGATTTGTTTTTCCATTTTTGTAGTTGGACGAAAGGGCAAGTCTTCGTACATAATAGGCAAACATCAATTGAAAGGTGTTTGTTTGAAATGAATATGAGTAAAGCAATGGAACTTAGACAGCAACTACAATCGAGACATCTGCTTACTTTTGAATGTCGCTGCTCACAGCTCAGTCTTGATAGGCTGGAGGAACAGGGCTTAATAAAATGGACTCCCGCTATTGAGATTGGGTCGAACGGTTTTAGATGTTGCCGGTGCGGTGTGTCAAATAAGCGATATTTTGCCTTCTCACCATGTGAAAATTGCAAAAAAGAATGTGTGTACTGCAGATCATGTATCATGATGGGAAAAGCAACAGAATGCAATGCTCTTTATGAATGGGTTGGTCCGAATTGTGATGAAACATTCCAAGCAACATTAACATGGAAAGGAGAGTTGTCTAAAGGGCAAAAGAGAGCATCTGAAAAGATCATTGAAGCAATAAAAAGCAGGTCTGACTTATTAATTTGGGCTGTTTGTGGAGCAGGGAAAACAGAGGTTCTTTTTCATGGGATTGAGTATGCGTTAAATATAGGTCGGCGAGTATGTATCGCAACGCCGAGAACAGATGTTGTACTTGAACTCGAACCGCGGATTAGAAAAGTATTTCAAGGATTGAATATCGCTGTGCTTTATGGTGGGAGTCCTGAGAGATTTCAATTAGCGCCACTTATGATCACTACAACACATCAGCTTCTTAGATACAAGGATGCTTTTGATGTCATAATCATAGATGAAGTTGATGCATTTCCTTATTCAATAGATGAGCGTCTCCAGTTTGCTGTAAAAAAGGCCATTCGTAAAAAAGGGGTCAAGATATATTTAAGTGCCACACCATCTCGAAACATGAAAAGAGATGTTTCTAATGGACAATTAGAAGCTGTGAAGATCCCTCTTCGTTTCCATCAACAACCTTTGCCTGTCCCGTCTTTTAAATGGATAGGGCAGTGGAAGAAGAAGATAAAAAAGAAACAGTTGCCGTCTGTTGTGACGAAGTGGATACAACATCATATCAAAGAAAAGAGAAGAATTTTACTTTTTGTTCCTTCGATCGCCATGATGAAGGAAGCAACGATTATTCTTCGAGGGCTTCACTTAAATGTAGAGGGTGTTTCTGCTGACGATCAAGATAGAAAATTAAAAGTCAAACGATTTAGAGAGTATGCATACGATGTACTTGTTACAACGACTATTCTAGAAAGAGGTGTGACCATTCAAAATGTTCAGGTGGGTGTATTAGGTGCAGAATCTACTATTTTTACAGAAAGTGCACTTGTTCAAATTGCTGGAAGAGCAGGTAGGCATCCTCAATATTCTAAGGGAGATGTTTCTTTTTTTCATTTTGGTGTAACGAGAAATATGAAACAAGCTAAGAAGCATATTGTACAAATGAATCAAACGGCTATGAGCGAGTTTTCTGAAAAAAAGTGTGGGATCAACTAAATCATGGTACTTTATATTCATAATACACAAATGGTAGGAGAGAGATGCTTTTTAATGCAAAAAAATACGACTAAAAGAATCACTCTATCAATATCTCAACCAATTAAATATGATTTGTCATTGTGAAAAGTGTCTGGAAGATGTATTAGCCATTTTATTAAATCAAGTAAAACCACAATATATAACAGACATAGACAAGATATCTTACAGTAAATCGGAGATGGTGGATAAAAAAAATACAACTATACTGACCATTCTTATAGGAGCGGCCTCAAAAGTAACAGCTTATCCGAGATGCGCCATTCAACGAGCGGCGAATAGGGAGAGATTATTTGATTTGTCCAATCTGTGACGGGCATTTTGTAACTGCTTTTACATGGAAATCTTTACTGCTATCAGATCAAGACTGTATATGTCTGGCATGTATAAATCGTCTCGAGAAGATTCATGATCCTATTTGTCCCAAATGCGGAAGAGCACAGACAAGTGATCAATTATGCCAAGATTGTATCCGTTGGAATGAAAGAGCTGATTCTACTGAAGTTCTTGTGAAAAACAGGTCTGTTTATGCCTATAACGATTTTATGAAAGACATTCTGGCTCGTTTCAAATTTCGAGGTGATACTGCTTTAGCTGAGCTGTTTAAGCAAGATGTTCAAGCAGCATTTAAGCGCTCGTTTTCAATGAAAGACCATTTACTAATTCCAATCCCTTTAAGTAAAGAGAGATTAAAGGAAAGAGGATTCAATCAATCTGTTGTGCTGGCTTCCTTACTTGGTACGCCTATGACTCAGCCACTCGTTAAGAGTCATCAAAGTAAGCAGTCTAAGAAGAGTAAGAATGAACGTTTATATCAAACTGGGTTATTTCGTTTGGAGCAACCGGATACGATAGTTAGAAGGAATGTTATATTAATTGATGACATCTATACAACGGGTGCTACAATCTATGATGCGGCAAGAATTTTAAAAGATTCAGGTGCGAAAAGTGTTTCCTCTTTTACGTTTATTCGCAGTTAAAAATAATGATAATCAACCGATAATAATAGAAGAATATAATGTAAGGGGTTTTGGTTATGAATCAATTGGCAAACTGTCCACAGTGTAATCAGTTATTTTTGAAAACGACCATCCAAACGGTTTGTAACAAGTGTTTTGAAGAAGAAGAGCGTTCATTTGATATCGTTTATAAATTCTTGCGGAAGCAAATTAATAGACAATCGACAATTGCTGAAATAGTAGAAGCAACAGAAGTAGCTGAGGAATTAATTTTAAAATTTATTCGATTGAAAAGACTTCAAATTAGTCAATTTCCGAATATCAACTATCCTTGTGAAAGATGTGGCAAACCGATTAGGAAAAACAAGCTATGCAGCCAATGTGAACAGGATATTCATTCTCAAATCAGTCAAATGAACCGAGAAGAGGCACGTAAAAAGGAGATCGAATCTAGAAAAAAAGACACCTATTATGCCATTAATCCTAAAAATGACTGATTCCCTAAACTAAGTTGCAGTTTGGTCGATAAAATAGATAGAATCAAGATAGACTGTAACGGAAAGCGAGAGGAATCCCGTGAAAATTAATCGATATGGAACACAACCAGTAAATCCTTACAAGAAAACATATGAGAAACAAACGTTGCAATCGAATCAACCAAAAACAACCGATAAAGTAGAAATTTCTAAAAAGGCAATCGAAATGCAAAAGGTGCCAAATTTAATGAAAGAACGCCAAGAAAAAATAGAGCAAATTAAAAAAAGCATTGAAGCTGGGACATATCAAGTTGATACAAAAGGCATCGCTGATAAAATGCTGAATTTTTATAAACAACAATAATAAAAGGAGTAGCGTGAATGTCAGTTAAAATAATTATTGAAGAGCTGCATCGTCTCTATGGATTACACGAACAGCTTCTAAAGCTGTCTAAGGATAAAACAGACATTCTGAAAAGTAATGAGATTGATGCTCTTTCAGAGATTCTAAATCTTGAGCAAAAATATATTCAGGCCATTTCTCAACTAGAAGAAAAGCGGATTGAAGCTGCGGTTCAATTTTTACAGAATGATCAATCACCGACGATTACTGCGTGTATTGAAAAGGCTGAAGGTACGGATAAAGAGGAGCTCATTTCGCTATTTCAGAAATTAAATGACATCATGGTGGAACTGAAAGATGCAAATGAATTAAATAAACAGCTCATTCAGCAGTCACTTCAATTTATTTCACTGACATTCGATCTCGTTAACCCTAACAAAGACAATATGAATTACGGACAAAACGGTCTTGGAAGTTCGAAGCCTAAACAGCATATGGCTTTGTTTGATTCAAAGGCGTAATCAAGGAGGATACCAATGGGTTCTACATTCATGGGTTTAGAAACAGCAAAAAGAGGAATTACAGCCCAGCGTGCAGGGCTGTATGTCACATCAAACAACGTGTCCAATGCAAATACGGATGGCTATTCAAGACAGAGAGTTACTTTTAAATCAGATAACCCTTATCCAGTTATTTCTGTGTATGACGGCAAGACCTATGGACAAATGGGAACTGGTGTTCAAGTTGGAACCGTTGAAAGAATTAGAGACAGCTTTTTAGACCTTCAATACAGAGGTCATAATAACAACATGTCTTACTATGCAGCGAAGTCTGATGCCCTTTCACAAATGGAAGGAGTCATGAATGATTTAACAGATGAAGGCTTAAACAGAGCTTTTGATAATCTTTGGAAATCATTACAGGTCCTTTCTGAAACGAAAAGTGCAGATACAGCATCTGCACGTACTGTTGTAAAAACGAGTGCACAGGCTTTGGTAGATCAATTTCGCCTACTAAATTCTTCTTTAACAACAATACAAAAGAATTTGAAAACAGAGCTTGATTCAACTGCAAAAAATGTAAACACACTCTTGACTCAAATTGATGAAGTGAACAAACAGATTGCAAAGGTTGAGCCAAATGGGTACCTTCCAAACGATCTTTATGACACGCGTGATGCCCTTGTAGATCAACTATCCTCTCTTGTTGATATTAAGGTGAGCTACAACCAATCTGGTGGAAATGCGCTGAAAATTGCTGAAGGTACTGTCAATATTGACATCATAGGTGCAAATGGACAATCTGTTGGAACCATTCTGAACGGCATTACCAACGAAAAGTCTGAATTGCAGATCTCCTATGACAATACGACAGGTCTTGTAGATTCTCTTCAATTCGGAACAACGACAATTGCAGCAGATCAATTACAAGTAAATGGTAAAGTGAAAGCACTTGTTGAGGCTTACGGCTACATGTCTAATGGAACTGAAAAAGGAATGTATCCAGAGATGCTTGCAGAACTAGATCTAGTAGCACAAGTATTCATGGATAAATTCAATGAAGTGCATAAACAAGGGTATACGTTAAATGGTGAAAACGGACAAAATTTCTTTGATATTGAGAATAATAATGATTTGAATAAAGGAGTAGCAGCTCGGATCAAGGTCAGTGATGAAATTTTAGCATCAACAGATAATATTGCTGCATCACTCAATCAAACTAAAGGTGATGGTTCGAATGCCACTCATTTAGCAAATATCCAAGACTTAAAACTATCAATTGGTGGAAACACAACGACAATTCAGGATTACTATCAGAACGTTATTGCTGAAATGGGTATACAAGGGAAAAAGAATAAGACGCTTGAAAGCAATTCAGCTGCCCTTGTCAGTTCGGCCAATGAACGTAGAATGTCGACTAGCGCTGTTTCAATTGATGAAGAAATGTCTAACATGATTCAATTTCAGCATGCGTATAATGCTGCGGCAAGAATTGTGACATTACAAGATGAAGTATTAGATAAACTAATCAACGGCATGGGTGTCGTAGGAAGGTAGGAATAACTGATGCGAGTTACGCAGGGTATGATTTCTCAAAACTCACTTCGCAATATTAGTAAAAGTTATGAACGTCTTTCTCAAATAAATGAACAAGCACAATCAGGAAAACGTTTCACGAAAACGTCGGATGATCCCGTTGCGGCAGTGAAAAGTCTTCAATATAGTACGGCCCTTTTTCGAAATGAACAATATAAGAATAATTTAAACGAGGCTCGAAACTGGATTGATACATCAGAAACAAGTGTTACTGAAATCATTGATATTATGTCAGATGTTCGAGACAAAGTAATTGATGCGACTAACGGGACAAAGCAGCCTGAAGACTTAGCGGCAATCGGAGTGGAAATTGGTCAGATGAAGAAACAAATCATTGATGCAATGAACACTCAGATGTTAGGTAAGTATGTATTTAATGGAACAAACACAAATGTAAAACCTGTTGTGGAAAATGCGGACGGTACGTATACTTTTAACTTTGAAAATTATACGGAAGCAAATGCAGTGAAGTCTAACATTTCAGATGGTATTACTTTGAATGTGAACTCAAATCCACTTTCAGCGTTTGGTGGAAAGTCTGCAAGTGGTCAAAATGTCATCGAAATGCTGAATGACCTAGAAAACTCATTGAAAAATGGAACATTTACTAATTCAGATGGGGCACTTGGGGATATCGACCAGTTTAAAGAGGTCATGAGTGCGGAGCGTTCAGATCTTGGATCTAGATCCAATCGTATTGACTTAGTGGGCAGTCGTTTGACTTCACAATACGAAGTGCTGAAAAATGCGAAATCAGATAATGAAGATGTTGAAAGTGAAAAAGCCATTATTGATCTTTTACAACAAGAAGTTGTGAATAGAGCTGCTTTAGCAACGACAGCTAAGGTGATTCAGCCGTCGCTTGTCGATTTCTTAAGATAATAAAAAGCATCCTTTGGGTGCTTTTTTGCATCATGGAGGTGAACATATGCAAATTCCTAGATTGTTAATGCAACAAAAATATGCAAAGCTGCAAATGTCGACAACGCCTTCTAGACAGGTAATAGAACAGCCAAGAGCGGACCTTGAAATTGAGCAACCTAAGGCAGTGATGAATATCACAAGAACACCATCAAAATTAACAATTGATCAATCAGAAGCATTTGCAGATATGGACTTAAAGTCGATTTTTAGGCGCTCCGAGGAGTGGGCGGCAGAGGGGAAACGTGCCGTTGGAGAAGGAATGGGAAGAAGAGCGGAAGAGGGAAGCGAACTCATTAAAATTGAGGATGGTGGTAATGCAATTGCTGAATTTGCCAAAATCAATGGAGGCCCTTCCGCAAAAGAATTCACGATTGGTGTCATTCCTTCATTCTTTAGTGTCAAAGTGAATTATCAGCCTTCTGAGCTTCAAATTGACATTGAGCCGCAAAAAGCTGTGATTGAGGCAACGCCACATAAACCTATCGTTACCTACTATCCAGGTAAATTAAATATTGATATGTTACAATACCCTGAATTGAAAATAGAAGTTGACGATACGGGTTAAAATGGTGATAAGGTATAGTTAAGAAAATGAAAAAGGTCGTGAATTATGATCATTCAAACAAAATATCATGGTGAAGTGACAATTAAAGAGGAGCAGATCATCACCTTCTCTAATGGGATACCAGGATTTCTAGATCAAAAGCAATTTGTTATTTTACCTTTATCAGAAGAATCTCCCTTTTTAGTTCTCCAATCATTAAAAAACGCAGAATTGGGTTTTATTGTAAGCAGTCCATTTTTATTCTTCAATCAATACGAATTTGATATAGAAGAATCTGTTGTTGACATACTTGGTATTGAAGATGCAAATGATGTTGAAGTGATGGTCATCTTAACAATGGAATCTTCTATTGAGAAAACGACAGCCAATTTAAGAGCACCTATTATTGTAAACCTGAAAAATATGAAAGCCAAACAGGTGATTTTACATGATTCAGCCTATCATACAAAACACTTGTTAGAGGTGGCTTCATCATGTTAGTCCTGTCTCGTAAATTAAATCAGTCGATTCAAATAGGCGATGATATTGAAGTTAAGATTATTTCAATTGAAGGAGATCAAGTGAAGATCGGAATTGATGCTCCTAAGCATATTGATATTCACAGAAAAGAAATTTATCTATCCATCCAAGAAGAGAATAGTCGCGCTGCAAGCTTGTCATCAGAGCTTCTATCTCAATTATCCTCACAAAAAAAGTGAGGATTTTTTTATCTAATCATTCACTCCTTTCCCGTAGAAAAGCTTTCAATGTGCTTTTTTCTTTCAGCTTCAATTTATATGAAACATTAACAAATCGGCTCATCTATATTTAATTTAAAAATTCAAAGCCGATATAAAAGGTAGATTAAAGCACAGGAGCTGAATAACTATGTCTGTTGGTAAGTTGACACCGCTAGCTTCAATTATCGATGCATATCATACCCGCCTTTCTAATAATCAAAATGACACTGTAAACGCAGATTTACAAGAAAATGGCAGTGCGGTTTCAAAGGAGGAAATTGATAAAACGATTCAAGGAGCAAACAAGCTCATTGAACCTACTCAGTTCCATCTTCAATTTGAATTACATGAAAAGCTTAATGAATATTATGTCAAAGTAGTGGATAACCAAACAGATGAAGTCATTAGAGAAATTCCTTCCAAAGAATGGCTTGATTTTTATGCGGCTATGACAGAAATTGTCGGATTATTTGTAGATAAAAGAATGTAAATGAAAGGAGAACATACACAATGGTCAATCGAATTACCGGATTTTCAAATGTGTTTGATATTGACGAGATCGTGTCAAAGTTGATGAAAACCGAACAAGCTCCGCTTGATAAAATGACACGTCAGAAACAGACACTAGAATGGCAAAGAGACAGCTATCGCGAGATTAATTCAAAAGTCAAAGAATTAGATGACTTGATTAACAGTTTAGCCCTCACGCGTCCAAGTACATATGGCGCAAAAAAAGTGTCAAGCTCCAATGAATCTGCTGTGACAGCGACTGGAACGACAAATGCTACCTCTGGCATGATTCATGTGACTCAGCTTGCGACAGCTTCCGTTTTCAAATCGTCTGGAATATCTGGATTTACTCCAGCAAACGGTACTTTTACTTTCGAAGTGACTACACCAGATTCAACCAAACCAACAACGGTGACGATCAACACGTCAGAAACTGATACACTTGATACGATTGTATCAAAATTGAATAACTCACAACTTGGTGTGACGGCTTATAAAGGTCAAATCTCTGATGGGACAAACTATGTGGATACCATTGCCCTTACTTCACGAACAACTGGTGAAGGTGTAAGTATTAAAGCAACTGATGGTAATTCTGCTTCATTCCTTACACAACTAGGATTTCAGGTAGATGGTGATAACAAACTTGTTGCTACGACTAAAGGACAAAAAGCTCAATACGAAATAAATGGTCTTAAAATGGAAAATAACAATAATACATTTACGCAGGCAGGCATCACATATGAGTTAAAAGGAACGACCGATCAGCCTGTTAGCTTAAACGTTTCAACAGATGTCGATACGATCTATGATAAAATGAAGCAATTTGTTGATAAGTACAACGAACTCGTTGAGCAGATCAATGGTAAAGTCAATGAAAAGAAAAATAGAGACTATCAACCATTAACGGCTGAAGAGAAAAAAGCGATGTCTGACAAGGAAATTGAGCTTTGGGAAAAAACAGCCAAGTCTGGTTTGTTACGAAGTGATTCCATTTTAAGATCGGGAACTTCTAAATTAAGAAATGACTTTTATACGGATATTAAGACTGGTGATTCAAATATTCACATTACACAAATCGGAATTACCACATCAGCAAAGTATAAAGATGGCGGAAAGCTTGAAATTAATGAAGAGAAACTAAGAAAAGCTATTGAAGAAGATCCTCAAAAGGTTAGTCAAATGTTTATCTCTGGTTCTTTAAATGTTGATTCAAAAGATCAAGACAAGGCTCAGCAGCAATATAAGGAGCAGGGAATTATTTATCGTATTAAAAATTCCTTAACGGCCTTCACGAAGAGTATCCAAACGAAAGCCGGCAGTGCATCTATGGATTTAAAGGAATACGGACTTGGCAAGGACCTTGAATCATTGACGAAACGAATGAGTGATTTCCAAGATCGCTTAAAAATTGTCGAAAATCGTTACTACACAAAGTTTAATGCCATGGATAGTGCAATTCAAAAGCTAAACAACCAATCTGGCTATCTTTCTCAACTGCTTGGACAATAAATTGGAGGTTTATAACATATGGCCATACAGAATCCTTATGCCGCCTATCAGAAAAATTCTATTGAGACCGCTACACCGGCTGAGTTGACGCTTATGCTTTATGAAGGATGCTTAAAGTTCATCAAACTAGCAAAGCACGCCATTCACCAAGAGGATGCTGAAACGAGAAACTTGAACTTGAAAAAGGCCCAAAACATCATTCAAGAATTAAATGTTACCTTAAATCGTTCTTATGATGTATCGAAGAGTATGGCGAGTATGTATGATTACATCTATCGCAGGCTCATTGATGCAAATCTTAAGAATGATGCAGAGATTCTGAGTGAAGTAGAACAATACGTGACCGATTTCCGTGATGCTTGGAAACAAGTAATTCAAACAGATCGAAAAGGTCGTCATCAATCCATCGGGGGTTCTCTATGAATATTGTTGATCAACTTCACGGACAAACATTAAAAATGGCTGCTGAAATAGAATCAAATCCACAGAGCGAAACATTGGTTGAAGACTTTGACGCCTTTTTAATTGAAAGAGACGAATTGATGAGAGACATTCAGCATGAACTCTCATTACAAGAAAAAGAGAAGATCAAAGAAATCATTCAAACGGATCAAAAGATGGCGAAGCAATTAACTGAGATTCAAAAAGGGATAAAAGCAGATATCCAAGCCATTCAAAGAAAAAAATCAAAACAGATGAACTATCAAAATCCGTATCAACCAATCACTAGTGATGGCGTATACTACGATAAACGGAAATAAATAGGTGAGATTTGTGGCGTATCGTTCAGATGACTATATTTTATTAAGCACATATTATGAGCTTCTATACACCATAGAAGAGGGTCTAAAATATTTGGATGAAATGGCGAAGGATTTTGCAAAAACAGAAGGGGATCGGATTTTTAATGATCTGATCCATGCCTTCTTTCATTTAGAGACAACACATCCTCTTCTACTTTCAATTATAGAAAATGAGCATTTTGCACAGACGATTCGTTCGTTTGATCAAATTTTTTTAAGTTTCGATATACTAGCATTCTATACATTCCCTTCAAATCACTTTCAAACATTCCTTAATGCATACTTTTTACCTGAATATAGAAATTGGATGAATGACATACATGCCTGCATGAGGCCGTATGTCATTCATTAATTTTCTTTGAATTCTGATCATTTGAAGGGATTTATGAGTTTAAAAAATCAATTGTTATTTAGGTTTTGTGTATTGTTGATCAGTCTTCTAGGGAGTTTTATCTATTACAAAACAAATCAGGTTCATAAAGGTCTACTCAAGAAAGTGAAGTTGTATCAGACACCACTAGCATTAAAGTGCTATTGCAAAAATCGGAAGCCCAAATGAAGACGTATGTTGTGGCACAAGATGGAGCAACTCTATGAAGAGATTAATAATACATTGAACAGGTCTGTGAAACATGAACAATCGGATGCAGTAGCAAAAGTGGCTTATCTCCATTAAGAATTGCAACCATGTATGCAAAATGCAGTTTAACACAAGCACCTGATGTTTCGGGTCGCTCAATTTCAGTGACTGAAAAGGCTTGAAGGTGCACCTCACATTCAGCAATTTGTGAAACAAATGGGCTCCATTAAGGAATCTGTGAATGGCGGAAAAGCTGTCAGCTACTAATCGAGCAAATTTCAGCGAGTACAGAGGAAATTTCCCAAACGATTGGTGTCATTGAAAAAGGGGCAAAACGTAACTCTGAAGAGACCGAGTACATGTCGGCGGCAGAAAAATCGCTGCGGTCAACGAAGATTTGAAAGCAATAATAGAGGATTTGAAATTTCTGTCTTCATCGCACATTTACATACGATTTGGTCTTTTTCACGCATAAATCGAATATATATTCATCAGAAGATAAGGGAAGCTGAAGCAACGCAAGATTCGACAAATTTCAATGAAAATTCACATTTAATTTACGTTTGAGCAGGAGAAAAGGAGGGTAAAGTAGAAATAAGTTTACATATCCTTAACTTAAAAGGAGGCGTTCTTTATATGAATTACAATGTCAGAGGAGAAAACATCGAAGTAACACCTGCACTAAGAGATCATGTCGAGAAAAAAATTGGAAAGCTGGAGCGTTATTTTGAGTCAGATGTTGATGCTTCAGTCAACGTGAACTTGAAGTTTTACAACGATCAAGAGTCTAAAGTGGAGGTAACCATTCCAATGACTGATCTAGCACTTCGAGCTGAAGTGCATAATGAGGATATGTACAATGCAATAGACTTAGCAGCCAGTAAATTAGAACGTCAAATTAGAAAACACAAAACAAAAGTGAACCGTAAATTCCGAGAGCAAGGTGTGAAAAAGCATTTGTTTGCTGGAGGAAATGGTGCTGCTGATGTAGCGGTTCAAGATGACGAAGAAATTGATGAAACAGAAATCGTCAGACAAAAACGTTTCAATTTAAAACCAATGGATAGCCAAGAGGCCATTCTCCAAATGAACATGCTAGGTCACAGTTTCTTTGTCTTCACAAATGCTGAGACAAATTTGACCAATGTCGTTTATCGCCGAAATGACGGCAAATATGGACTCATTGAACCAAACGCTTAAACTGCCGGTTCTGCTGATCCTAAAACAACATAAATGAAGCAAACCCGTTCCCTTAATCAGGAGCGGGTTTTTTGTCCTAAATCATTGCAAATTCTTTGGAAATCATAGAAGGTATGGTATGATAAATGAAGGTAAATATGGACCTGTCAAACTTACTGGACATGCCGAACAATAGCATGAAATAGAGGAGCGTTATTATATGCTTGGAATTTTAAACAAAGTGTTCGATCCTACGAAACGTACGATCAGTCGATATGAAAAAAAAGCAAATGAAATCGAAGCTCTCGCTCAAGATTTTGAGAAATTATCGGACGAGGCTTTACGAAATAAAACGATTGAATTTAAAGAAAGGCTAGAAAAAGGACAATCAGAGGATGACCTATTGGTTGAAGCATTTGCAACGGTTCGCGAGGCAGCTCGCCGTGTGACAGGAATGTACCCATTTAAGGTTCAGTTGATGGGTGGGATTGCGCTTCATGAAGGCAACATCTCTGAAATGAAAACAGGTGAAGGTAAAACGTTGACATCAACGATGCCTGTTTATTTAAATGCTCTTTCTGGTAAAGGCGTCCATATCGTGACAGTCAACGAATATTTGGCAAGCCGTGATGCACAGGAAATGGGCAAAATTTTTGAATTTCTAGGACTAACTGTTGGATTGAACTTAAACAGCTTAGACAAAGATGAAAAAAGAGCAGCGTATGCTGCTGATATCACGTATTCAACAAACAACGAACTGGGATTTGACTATTTACGAGATAACATGGTGCTGTACAAAGAGCAAATGGTTCAAAGGCCGCTTCATTATGCCGTCATTGATGAGGTTGACTCAATTTTAATTGATGAAGCAAGAACACCACTTATTATTTCTGGACAAGCAGCAAAATCGACAAAGCTTTATGTACAAGCGAATGCATTTGTCCGAACATTAAAAATAGAAGACGATTTCACGTATGACATTAAAACAAAAAGTGTTCAGCTCACAGAAAGCGGAATGACGAAAGCGGAAAAAGCATTTGGTATTGATAACCTGTTTGATGTGAAACATGTTGCTTTGAACCATCACATTGCTCAAGCCTTAAAGGCACATGTTGCGATGCAAAAAGATGTTGATTACGTTGTAGAAGATGGTCAAGTCGTCATTGTTGATTCATTCACAGGCCGTTTAATGAAAGGCCGTCGATACAGTGAAGGTCTACATCAAGCCATCGAAGCTAAAGAAGGCCTTGAAGTGCAGAACGAAAGCATGACACTTGCAACAATTACTTTTCAGAACTACTTCCGGATGTATGAAAAATTATCAGGTATGACAGGTACAGCAAAAACGGAAGAAGAAGAATTCCGGAACATTTATAACATGCAGGTTGTAACAATTCCGACGAATAAACCGGTTGTACGTGAAGACAGACCTGATTTAATTTATCGTACGATGGAGGGCAAATTTAAAGCGGTTGCTGAGGATGTCGCTCAGCGCTACATGACGGGTCAGCCAGTGCTTGTGGGAACAGTGGCGGTTGAAACATCTGAGCTTATTTCTAAACTGCTTAAAAATAAAGGAATTCCTCATCAAGTGCTAAACGCAAAAAACCATGAGCGTGAAGCACAAATTATTGAGGAAGCCGGTCAAAAAGGTGCCGTAACGATTGCAACGAACATGGCAGGACGTGGTACGGACATTAAGCTTGGCGAAGGTGTCAAAGAGCTCGGCGGACTTGCTGTTATTGGTACAGAGCGTCACGAATCACGCCGTATTGATAATCAGCTTCGTGGTCGTTCTGGTCGTCAAGGAGACCCGGGGGTTACACAATTCTACCTTTCACTAGAAGATGAATTAATGCGTCGATTCGGTTCAGAGCGCACAATGGCTATGCTTGATCGTTTCGGCATGGATGACTCGACACCAATTCAGAGCAAAATGGTGTCCAAGGCAGTGGAGTCTTCTCAAAAACGTGTTGAGGGGAACAACTTTGACTCTCGTAAACAGCTTTTACAATATGACGATGTGCTACGTCAACAGCGTGAGGTCATTTATAAACAGCGCTTTGAAGTCATTGATTCTGATAATCTGAAGTCAATTGTATTGAATATGATTCAGTCTTCTATTGAACGAGCGGTTGGTTCTTACACACCAAAAGATGAGCTTCCAGAAGAGTGGAAACTAGACGGTCTTGTCGAATTAATCAACACGAATTACTTAGATGAAGGTGCCATGACGGTCAAAGATATCTTCGGCAAAGAAGCGGATGAAATCACATCCTTTATCATGGATCGTATTAAAGAGAAATACGATGCGAAGGAAGAGATGTTTGGCGAAGAACAAATGCGTGAATTTGAAAAAGTGATTGTGCTTCGTGCAGTAGACTCGAAATGGATGGATCACATTGATGCAATGGATCAGTTGCGTCAAGGTATTCATTTACGTGCTTATGCACAAACAAATCCCCTTCGTGAGTATCAAATGGAAGGATTTGCGATGTTTGAACATATGATCGCTTCCATTGAAGATGATGTGGCCAAATATATACTAAAATCAGAAATTCAAAATCACCTAGAACGTGAGGAAATCGTTCAAGGTCAAACCACAGCACATCAGCCTCAGGAAGGTAATGAGGAGAAAACAGTGAAAAAGAAGCCGGTACGTAAAGTCGTTGATATCGGGCGAAATGCACCTTGTCATTGCGGAAGCGGCAAGAAATATAAAAATTGTCATGGGATGACAGAATAAGTAAGAGAAAGAGGTGAAAGCCTCTTTCTCTTCATGTCGATCACCATACATCTATGAGGTGAAAAAAATGGAATTAGTAGAAATTAGACAAGAGCTTGAAAATATGGCTAGCAGGCTAGCCGATTTTAGGGGGTCTCTTTGACCTCGAAACGAAAGAGACCAAAATAGCAGAACTCGAAGCGAAAATGTCAGAGGCTGATTTTTGGAATGATCAGCAGCAGGCGCAAGGTGTGATTAATGAAGCCAATGCACTTAAGGATGATGTGAATACCTATCATGAGCTGAGTGAATCACATGAAGAGCTGCAAATGACGCACGATTTATTAAAAGATGATTATGACGAGGAGCTTCATCAAGAGCTTGAAAAAGAGCTGAAAAATTTGACGAAGCAATTTAATGAATTCGAGTTGCAGCTTCTTCTAAGCGAGCCTTACGATAAAAACAATGCGATCCTTGAACTGCACCCTGGTGCAGGGGGAACTGAATCACAGGACTGGGGCTCTATGTTGCTAAGAATGTACACTCGCTGGGCAGAGCGCAGAGGCTTTAAAGTTGAAACGCTCGATTATCTTCCTGGTGATGAAGCAGGTATTAAGTCTGTTACATTGCTGATTAAAGGGCACAATGCTTACGGGTATTTAAAAGCAGAAAAGGGTGTGCACCGTTTGGTTCGTATTTCCCCTTTTGATTCCTCTGGTCGTAGACATACATCATTCGTTTCCTGCGATGTGATGCCAGAATTTAATGAAGAAATCGATATTGACATTCGTACGGAGGACATCAAGGTTGATACGTATCGTGCAAGCGGTGCGGGTGGTCAGCACGTCAATACAACTGACTCTGCTGTTCGTATTACTCACATTCCAACGAATGTCGTTGTGACTTGTCAAACAGAAAGATCACAAATTAAAAATAGAGAACGTGCGATGAAAATGCTGAAATCGAAACTTTATCAAAAACGTATCGAAGAACAGCAGGCGGAACTGGATGAAATTAGAGGAGAACAGAAAGAAATTGGCTGGGGTAGCCAAATCCGTTCTTATGTATTCCACCCATATTCACTCGTCAAAGACCATCGAACCAATACAGAGATGGGAAATGTACAAGCGGTGATGGATGGAGAATTAGATTTATTCATCGATGCTTATTTACGTTCGAAATTATCATAAAAACTCGGCTTCTTGCCGGGTTTTTTTGATTGTGAGAAAATATATTGAATATAAAGGAATACATACGCCATACTGATTCTATATCCTTTGTATGATGAAATGAACAAATAAAGGGGGAAATACATTGGGATTAGAACCATTAAAAGAAACGTGGGATTTAGATCATTTTTTCAAGGGCGGTAGCTCGTCACAAGAATTTATCACATATTTACAAAACATTCAGAAACTGTTAGATGAATTACGCCAAAAGGTGGAAGTCTTTCAAAAAGAAAAAACACATTTTGAAAACAAATTAGTCTCTGTCCTTGAGACTTATGAAATCACATTTAAAAAACTCTCTCAAGCAAGTTCGTTTGTTACTTGTCTACAATCTCAAAACACAAAAGACATGAAAGCCGGCAGCCTTCGGGGAGCCATTGCCAAGCTTGAAGCTGAATTGGGGACGATTCTTGCTTTGCTTGATCAATCACTTGGTGCGATACCTCAAAACGACTGGGATGAACTGATCCATTCAGCGGTCTTTTCAGATATTCGTTACATATTAAATGAACGCAGAGAGCGTGTGAAAGATCAATTACCTGTTGAACAGGAAACTTTGATTCAACAGTTATCTGTAGATGGGTATCATGCTTGGGAGGAGCTTTATTCTAGTCTAGTAAATAAAATAACCATTCCATTTGAGCAAAATGGCGAAACACAGATGATATCTGTTGGTCAGGCGGAAAATGCTATGGATGATTCAGATCGAGATGTGAGAAAGACAGTCTATCAACATCTCGAGCAAGCTTGGACGCAAGATGAACATTTATTTGCGAGCACGCTAAATCATCTAGCTGGTTTTCGTTTACAAGTGTATGAAGCAAGAGGCTGGGACCATATTTTAAAAGAGCCGCTTGATATTTGCAGAATGAAGCAGGAGACGCTTGATGCGATGTGGTCTGTGATTGAAGACCATAAACAGCCGTTCATTGATTACTTACACCGAAAAGCAGAGATGCTAGGGATCGAAAAGCTTAGCTGGTTTGATGTTGGTGCACCAATTGGAAGCGAGACGAAGAAATATTCCTATCAGGAGGCAGCTACTTTCATTATCAAACATTTTGCTGGATTTGGTCAGAAGCTCGCTGCATTTACTGAAAAAGCATTTAATGAACGTTGGATAGAAGCGGAAGATCGGGCTAATAAACGAGTAGGCGGATTTTGTACGAATTTCCCCGACAGCGGGGAATCACGCATTTTTATGACATTCTCAGGTAGCCCGTCGAATGTAGCGACATTGGCTCATGAGCTAGGTCACTCTTTCCATCAAGAAGTGATGCAGGACGTTCGTGTTCTGAACCGTAAATATGCGATGAATGTAGCTGAAACTGCGTCGACTTTCGCAGAAATGATTGTGGCAGATGCTTCATTAAAAGAGGCATCAACAGAAGGAGAGCGTCTAAGTTTATTGGAAGATAAGCTGCAACGCAGTGTGGCGTTCTTTATGAACATTCAATCACGTTTCTTATTTGAACAGCGTTTTTATGAGGAGCGTAAGCTCGGAGTGGTACCAGTTGACCGTTTGAATGAGCTCATGGTAGAAGCACAAAGGGAAGCCTTTGGTGACACATTAGGTGAATACCATCCTCATTTCTGGGCGTCTAAGTTACATTTTCATATTACAGGTGTTCCATTTTATAATTTCCCATATACATTTGGCTATATGTTCTCGTTAGGTATTTATGCCAAAGCGTTAAAGGTTGGAACAGCGTTTGAAGAGAACTATATCGCGTTATTAAAAGATACTGCTTCAATGACTGTGGAAGACTTAGCGTATAAGCATCTGGGGGTGGATTTAACAAAAAAAGCATTTTGGCAAGAAGCCATCTCTTTAGCTGTGGCAGATGCCGAGGAATTTTTAGAGATGACGGCAAAGTAAACATCAAAGAAGCTTCCATAGTTTTCATTATGGGAGCTTTTTTGATGGTTTTAACCAATCGAGCATGGTTTGAATGATTTCCTTTTGCTGTGTGATGGCTGGTATATCAGCAGGCTGGTCACCTTTTTGTTTGCCGTACATACCAAATTGAGCATGGTTTCCACCTTTTATCTCATGATAAATCGTTTGAGAAGGCAGCTTGTTTTTCGATTGATTGATCTTTTCTTGTGTGGCTAGCCCATCTTTTTCTCCTGAAATGGACAGTACTTGAAAGGATGTCTGTTTGAGTTCATCTGATGCCGGATAGGAGGCAAGAAAAAACAAGCCGTCTAGTTTGTTTTGATTTTTTTCTGCATACATTGCGGCTGCTGTGCCGCCGAGTGAATGTCCACCAATATACCAGTGTTTTATGGCTGGATGATCTTTTATGATGTCCTGCGCTTTATCTGTGTTGAAGATGGCGAAGGAAAAAGGCATGTCAGGAATAAAGACGGAATAGCCTTTTTTCATTAAAGCATTGCCTATATAGGAATACGCAAGAGGTTCAACTTTTGCACCAGGGTAAAGAATAATGCCTGCATTTCTTTTTTGAGCTTCAAATGTATAGACGCCATTTGTATGCTGAACTTGTTCGAGGCTGACTTGTTCTTTTAGCTCCTGAGATGGACTGTATGTAAAGCGGCTCCATATATAAAAAGCACCAAAAGCCAAGATGATTAGTGTGAGTAATATGATGCTGGTGATTTTCAGTATTCTTTTCATTGCATGTCCCTTCTTTCTCATGTACTTATTAAATATACCATTATTTCATGTCATTCCAACTAACGGATACGCTGATCCATCTCTGTGTTAAAGTATTAATCCATTAGCACTGTATTTGGCTGTTATTTACAATCCGAATAGGAGGGCTTAAAATAGGTGTGCATTCAAGAAGTAACGGAGGAAGAAAGACATGAAGCAGGTTCATTCTCAATTTTGGATTGAAACGAAAAATTATATGTTCATTTTAATAGGGTCGACCATTGTGGCGATTGGGTTTAATACGTTATTATTACCGAATCAAATTGCCGCCGGTGGTGTAAGCGGTATTAGTACCATTATGCAGTCTTTTGGATTTGAAGCGGCCTATGTGCAATGGGGCTTGAATATTCCACTGTTTATCGCCGGTTTTTATTTACTAGGCGGTACATTTGGAGTGAAAACTCTTGTTGGTTCTATTTTTTTACCTTTGATGGTGTTTTTAACAAGGAATATTGCGCAGGTGACACATGAAGCTCTTCTTGCGGCGATTTTTGGAGGAGTGGTGATTGGTATCGGGATTGGGCTTGTGTTCCTTGGCAATGGATCAACGGGGGGAACGGCACTTGCCGCTAAAATCATCAATAAGTATACGGGACTTTCGTTAGGCACATGTCTTGCGATGATGGATGGACTCATTGTGTTGGCCGCAATGACTGTTTTTGGGATCGAAGAAGGTCTGTATGCCGTAATTGGTGTGTTCATCTCTAGTAAAACGATTGATGTCGTTCAGGCTGGTTTTAGTCACTCAAAAATGGCGATGATTATCACAGGACACGAGGATGAGGTACGGCAGGCTGTTTTTGACCAAATCGATCGTGGTGTTACGAAGATCTCGGCAGTTGGAGGATATACAGATCATGACCGGCCTATTCTCATGTGTGTGGTTGGTCAGTCACAATTCACAAAGTTGAAACAAGTCGTCAAGGCGATTGATGCATCAGCATTTGTTATTGTAATGGACGTTAAAGAGGTTCTCGGTGAGGGTTTTAAAAGGGCGTAAACAAGGATATAATAGCGTTGACCAAATGATTGTTGGGGAGGGAAATAGATGAAAAAGAGCGGATTAGCCCTGCTATTTGCCGCAATGCTTTTTGTTCTTGCGGCTTGTGGAGGGAATTCAAGTAGCGGTGACAAAGAAGGCAGTAAGAGTGCTTCTACTGTTAGCAGTGGTGAGGAGATCTATCAGCAAAACTGTATCGGCTGCCATGGGAAAGATTTATCAGGCGGAGGCGGACCAAGCTTGAAAGAAATCGGCAAAAAGTATAATGAGAGCCAAATCGCAGATATTGCAAAGAACGGTAAAGGTTCAATGCCAAGCGGAATGGTTGATGAAAAACAAGCAAAAGAAGTTGCGAAGTGGCTCGCAAAGAAAAAATAAAATCTTTGTCTAATGGACTGAGACTGATAAAAAACACCTTTAAGTTGAAAATCGGGTATAGAATACCTGAAAAGAAATTGGAGGTGTTTTTTGTATGAGGGCAAGAGTCAGCTACTCGGCAAGGGGAAAAGAAGAGAACAAAAACAAAAGAAAATGGTGTAACGGTCCTTTTTGCTAAACTCAACGAAAGTAATGACACCAGATTGTGAGAACACTAGAAAATAGTCTAGATGAAACTTGAGCATGACAGTATTAGAATGACATATCTTACTTCGCATGTGTTGAAAGAATTGGAGGTGTGCGAAGAGCTGAGGTTGAAAAAATAAATACTGTCAGTTGAAAAAGCTGGCTACATTTAACCTTTCAACAGCACTCGTATGATTTCGAGTGCTGTTTTTGTATCTTTCTCCCTATTTAATGACAATCTTTGCATTGGTAAAATTGTCCTTATCAATGAATAGGAGGGAGTGACTTCTTCTGGGGAAAATACTTGATGCCAAAGCACTAACAAGCGCTATGGAAGAAAGAGCGAAGCACTATCAGGAACTCCGCGAACAAATGGTAGATTTAAAGCACGCATTACAAGGTGTGGCGAATCTAGGTGATGATTTCACTGGAAAAGGTGCCGACAATATTAAAAGTTTTTATCAAGAACTAGCAGGAAATGTGGACATGCTTACTAGCTTTATAGATAAACAAAAAGCCTTTCACGAAGGTGTTGCGGGTACACTTGAAGATGCCAATTTCGGCGGTGATACTTTTATTGATGAACACTTTTTAGAAAATAAAGTAGAGATGGGGTTAAAAAACGCTAAAAGCATTGTATCTGATCAAAAGAAGGCACTGGAAACCATTTTTCAGGATATAGATGATCTCATCTCTCTTGATGTGTTTGATGATCAAATCTTTCATGAAAAGATAACGGATGCCGAAGACGAACGGAAAAAGACCGTAAAAGATTTAAACGAATTAGACCAATATCTAAAAGCTGAATATGCTTTGTCAGAGACTGAAGAGCAGGCTACAATGGCATTGTACGCCGAAATGATGAATGCGACAAATGACGGAAAAACCATTTCACCGATCAATTTTGATAAAAAAGCGTATCAAAATAGCGAAATCTACAAGGCAAAAGACGATATTGAGAAGCAAACTTCTGAATATTTAAAAAACAAAAAAGAACAAGAAGAAGCCCGCAAGATTGCGAAAGAACAGGAAGCACTGGCGAACCGTCCTTGGTATGAAAAAGCACTTGATGATGGCGGTATGCTTTTGAATGAACTGACCGGAGTGAATGACGCCAAACGAGCCGCAACGGGCATTGATCCCATCACAGGCAAACATCTCACCGCAGGAGAGCGTGTCGCCGCAGGCGGAATGGCAGCAGCAGGTTATATCCCAATTGTCGGCTGGGCAGGGCGCATTTTCAAAGGCGGAAAAGCCGTCTATAAAACCACCCAAGCTACCAAAGCCGCAATCAGTGCGGTTGACATTTACAAAACGTCACAAAAGTCCTTTGACGTCCTAAAAACATCGCAAAAAGGCTTATATGGTCTCACCGCCACAAACGGCTTCAGCGAAGCCATCACTGGCAGAGACATGTTTGGGAACAAGATCTCAAAAGAACAACAGGAAGCGAGTATGAATGCGGCGCTGGGGATGCTTTTGCCGTTTGGGGCGAAAGGGTTTTATGGGAAGATTGGGGTTAAGAGTACTGTTAAAAATGTAGATAATGGTACAGTGTGGAAGAATATAAAAATTACTCAACCACTTTATGAAGGTACAAAAATCCCAAAATCCTTTGAATTAGCAACAGCAGGTGAAAAGTTCTGGGTACATCCAAATGGAACAAAACATATGGTCGAGTATATAACAAGAGATGCGACTACACATGGTATGCCGATAAATAGTCAAACTTTATTGTCGAGTTTCCAAAACTCTGTTAACAATGCTACTAAGCAAGGAATTAAATATGAAGAAATTATGAAGATAGGTAATTGGGAATTAATATTTAGTAAACCCCGTGGAGACGGATTACGACCAGTAATAAAGCACGCTGTGTATATGCCTTAGAAGGAGACATGATAATGTTAAAAGTAACAGAATATAAAGATAGTCAGCCTATAAATATTGAATATGATCTTTATACACCGATTAATATAGAATTCGGTAGTTGGAATATATCAAAAGAGCCAACGATATATTGGAGAACTGGAGATTTCAAGAAATCTCTAATTGAAATAGGTATAGGGAAATATACAGGTAGCCTTCGTTCAATTACACTAACATTAAGTGAGAATGTACACAAAATGGAAAGTTTGAAATTTGATCTGAAAGATATAAATATAATTAAAGGCGTACCAAATTTTCAAGTAGAAGAATATAATGATATGACCTATATAGACGAAGAAGGTCAATTAGACGTATATATAGGGATAGATAATGTATTGATTTCATTTTCAGAAAATGATGCTTTATCTATTTTACAAAATGATACAGTAGGATTTGCTTTAGATAAAGATAGGGTAGTTTGTGGCATTATAATAAGTGGTATGTTAGAACATGAAAAGAAAACATTAGAAGATGCATTGAATTAGATTATTATGAAATACAAAAAATTTAACCTTTAACTGGTGGAAATAAAATTGTATGTACATGATTACTAACAGGTTAATATCGCTAGTTGCTTCTCTGTTTTTCTCGTCTCGAAAGAGCATCATGGTGTTTATATGTTTTATGGAGGTGACCTCCTATGAGGAATAACCAAAAAACAAAAATAGAAAGCTTAAAAAGAAAAAGCAGAAGAAAGCACTTATTGAACGAATAAAGCTATATGACAATTCCAGAAAACCCTTTTTTAGATATCGAAGAAAATCAATTGTTTTGTCAGAAGGTATTTACTTTCCTTCACTCGAAAGAACATAAAATTCAAATACATGGAGATAACTATCGAGAGCATATTGAAAAGTCTTCACAAATGTTAAAGGAAATCGTCAGCAGGGTGAAAGTGACTCCTAAACAAGGTAGACAGATATTTTTTCGGGAGCATGAAATTGAAGCGCTATTATTAAGTGTGAATGAATGTTTTACTCTTTTAAATCAACTTCTTGAGCAAACGAAATTTTCAAGTGAATATGGGGATTTCATTTTAGTAGCAGAGGATTTTCATTTTGGGTTGTGTATAGAGCGCCCAGAGTATTTTTATGAGCTAAGTACTTGGGGGCTGTGAGAGTTCATTATACTTATGATACCTCTAAAACGACAATGATCAATAACATATCCATTAGCAAAAAGGCCCCTGTATCTCAAATTTAAGCAATTCACTATCATTACCTTTCACATTCATATAAAATAAAGGCTAGTGCTTGATAAATGAAGGATATGTAAGCTGTGAGATACATGAGAAATCCGTATGTGAGAACGGCTTCTAGTCTTTATATCAATTATTTTTTATTAGGTATGGTCAATATTATTTTGGCTTCAAATATGCCATTTTTAATCAAACAGTTAGATACCAAAAATGCGGGAATTAGTTATATAATCTTAGCACTTTGTATTGGCAGGGTGCATCTTCAAAGGCGGGAAAGCCGTTTATAAAACCACCCAAACCACCACCAGATCCTACACTACAGAAAAAATGAAGCTGGTATGAAAGGAATTGTGTGTAAAAATGCAGGTCCTGACTTTTCACCAACAGCAAAAGCACGAGTTGAAATCGACTATACGTAATATTTGTTACTATATACAAATGATGACTTATTATAAAAATGTTACTTAAAAACAGATGAATGCAAAGCCCTTGATTGTCTTTTAGGCAACAAGTGCTTTTTGTTTTTTATGATAAATTTAAACTTTGAATATTTGAATTTAAAATGGTAGGCAATAAATTAGTATGGAAAGTACTTTTTCAGAGTAGCTAGAATTCCGTTTATATGGTTTTTATCATGAAATTGAGAAAAAAACCGACTATAAGTGAATCAGTCCCAATGGACAGGGGTTTTTTATTCTCTAAATATAAAAAAGTTTTTTGAATAGTATGAAAGCGCACTATATTAAATTTTAAGGGTAAAAAGGCATGTTTTTTTGATTTTTGATTGCTCTATTTTACTTTTATTTATACGTTTTGAAATATAAATGTAATACCATTGTGTCGATTCATGACGTATAATGGGAGTTGTTGAAATTTAGAGGATTTCAATTTTTTCATCTTTTTGGATGAAAAGGACATAAATTGCTTGTGCGTATCGAAGGGTATGTGCGTGACCATACATACGTTTTTTGCCGAAAGTTGCAAAAAACATCATTAATATGCTGACGATAGCGAATAAGAAAAGATTAGGTGATTACATGATTGAAATGAAGGAAGTCTACAAGATTTATCCTAATGGCGTAAAGGCGATCAATGGAATCAACGTCTCTATCCATCCAGGAGAGTTTGTGTATGTTGTTGGTCCCAGCGGTGCTGGTAAATCCACTTTCATCAAAATGATGTATCGTGAAGAGAAGCCAACTAAAGGGAAAATCTTAATTAATAACAAAGATTTAGGGTCGATAAAAGAAAAGGATATCCCTTATGTGAGAAGAGAGATTGGGGTTGTCTTCCAAGACTTTAAGCTTCTTCCGACACTTACAGTGTTTGAGAATGTGGCATTTGCGCTTGAAGTAATTGGTGAACAGCCTAGTATCATTAAAAAGAAAGTGCTTGATGTGCTAGATTTGGTGCAACTAAAGCACAGAGCACGTCAATTTCCTGATCAGCTGTCTGGCGGTGAACAACAGCGGGTTTCTATCGCTAGGTCAATCGTTAATAATCCTGAGGTTGTTATAGCAGATGAACCTACAGGGAACCTTGACCCGGATACATCATGGGAAATCATGAAGACATTAGAAGAAATTAATAACCGCGGAACAACTGTCGTTATGGCAACACACAACAAAGAGATCGTAAACAGCATGAAGAGACGCGTCATCGCAATCGAAGACGGTATCATTGTGCGTGACGAAGCAAGAGGGGAGTACGGAATTTATGATTAAAACTCTCTCGCGGCATTTGCGTGAGAGCTTCCGTTCACTCGGAAGGAACACGTGGATGACGTTTGCATCTATTAGTGCGGTAACTGTCACACTTATTTTAGTTGGGGTTTTTCTTGTCATTATGCTCAACTTAAATAACATGGCATCTAACGCTGAAAAAGAAGTAGAAGTAAAAGTGTTAATTGATTTAACAGCAAATAAAAAGCAGCAAAATGAGTTAAAAGCAGAGATTGAAAAGATTCCTGAAATTAGTGATGTCAAATACTCATCAAAGGATGACGAACTGAAAGCTCTGATTAAAAGCTTTGGTGAAAATGGACAATCCATGGGACTTGTTGATCAAGAAAATCCATTAAATGATGCATTTATTGTGAAAACAACAGACCCTCATGACACACCAAAAGTAGCGAAAAAATTAGAAAATCTGAAAGGTACTTATAAAGTGACCTATGGTAAAGAAGAGGTCAGTCGACTCTTTAATGTTGTAGGAGTTGCGCGTAACGTTGGGATTGCTCTCATCATTGGGCTCCTGTTTACAGCGATGTTCTTAATCTCAAATACGATCAAAATTACGATTTTTGCTAGACGTAAAGAAATCGAGATTATGAAGCTAGTAGGTGCAACGAACTGGTTTATTCGCTGGCCATTTTTCATCGAAGGATTACTGCTCGGTGTATTTGGTTCTATTATACCAATCGCCTTATTGCTTAGCACGTATCAATATGTTGTTGGCTGGGTGGCGCCGAGAGTCCAAGGTTCATTTATCTCAATGCTTCCATATAACCCGTTTGTCTATCAAATATCTCTTATCCTTCTTTTGATTGGGGCAATCATTGGGGTGTGGGGAAGCTTAACGTCCATCCGTAAATTCTTGAAAGTATAAATATCTTATTTTGAAGGCAGCATTCGAAGATTTCTATAGAAGATGTGACCGGCTGATCCTGTTCATCCGGTCGAATCTTCATGTCAATAGTTGTCATGGGAGGGGAATATCGTTTTGAAAAGAAAGCTGATGATGGCTGGAATGGCAGCGTTTATTGGAACAACGTGGCTATATATTCCAGGGAACGAAAATCGTGCCTTCGCATACGAAGACCTAGAACAAAAACGTCAACAAATCGAAAAGAAAACATCGAATACTGAAGCAACGCTTAAGAAAAAGAAATCAGAGCTTGCAACGCTTGAAAAGAAAGAAACAAAGCTAAATCAAGAGATTGAAAAAATTGACCAAAAGTTAAGTACTGCAACTGAAAAAGTCGCTGCAAAGGAAAAAGAGGTTAAACAAACCAAACAAGAGATTCAAAAACTAAAAAAAGACATTAAGATCATCAATGAGCGAATAGAAAAAAGAAAAGCTATTTTCAAAGACCGAATTCGTTCAGTGCAAAAAAGTGGCGGTACAATCAACTATTTAGATGTGCTGCTAGGTGCTCGTAGCTTTAGTGATTTTGTGAGTCGTGTTGGGGCCGTCACAACGATTGTAGAAGCCGATAAAGACATGATTACAGAACACGAAAACGATTTAAAGCTAGTGGAGCAAAAAGAAGCAGAGCTAAATAATCAATTAAGTGGACTTGAAGCCTCTCTGAAGGAGCTTGAATCTTTAAAAAAAGACCTTTCCAAGCAGCAGAAAGAAAAAGGGAAAGTGCTTGGGCATGTGACAGAAGAAAAAGAACATGCACATGATGAACTTGGCAAGCTTGAAAATGAGAAAGACATTTTAGCAAACCAAAAAGCAGCAGTGAAGTCTGAGGAAGCTCGTCGTCAAAAGGAAGAAGCCGAGAAAGCGAAGCAAGCAGTTGCACCTGCATCAAACAGTGGAGGCTCTTCAAATCATGTGTCAGATACACCGGCAAGTAGTTCAGGTTTTATCAAACCGGCTGCCGGAAGGTTTTCTTCAGGATTTGGAAGACGTTCAGGCGGGCAGCATTACGGCTTAGATATTGCTGCGAAAGGCACAGTATCTGTCGTGGCAGCAGCATCTGGAACGGTCACCAATTCAAGCTACTCGTCTAGCTACGGGAATGTGATATTCATTACGCACAACATGAATGGTCAAACGTATCAAACCGTGTACGCTCACTTGTCAACGAGAAGTGTTTCAACAGGACAAAGAGTCGAGCAAGGACAATTCCTTGGTTACATGGGAAATACAGGTCAGTCATACGGTCAGCACCTTCATTTTGAAATTCATAAAGGATTATGGAATGGTGCAAAATCAAATGCAGTGAATCCTGCTCAATATATACGTTAGCAAAAAGCCGATAACATCATGTTATCGGCTTTTTGCTTAGGTAGGTGCTGAATTAAAATAGCAGTAGCAATCCGGCAACAATCGGTGTTAAAAGCACTGCAGATTTCAGTAAAAGCTTCGGTGCAAGACGAGTGAATTTAGCACCAATATATGCGCCCAATACCGTTCCAATTAAGATTTGAATTAGCAAGATAAAGTCTACATAGCCTTCTGAAATGTAACCAATTCCACCTCCAATGGAGATCGGAATAATGACAAGCATGGTCGTGCCGACAGCCTGTCTGATGGACAGCTTCAGCATAATCAAAAGTCCAACTTGTATAAATGGGGCAGACCCTATGCCAAACATCCCTGACAGCATGCCGGATACGAGCCCTAAAATAATGCCTCTTGTCCAAATTTGACGTGAAGAAAGCGGCTGCTGCTCAGCTTTCTCATTGAGGACAAATAATTTAATCATCATAAAAACAGCGGATAAAAAGAGCATGCCGGCAGTTAAATAATGCAGGCTTTCTTCTGGTATGAATGGTGCAACCTTTGCTCCTGCAAAAGAGGCAATACAAGCTAAAGCTCCGACAATCAAGCCCGATTTTAGCTGAATATTCCCTTCCCGATAGTGACTGTATGCACCAGATAATGTTGTGAAGGCCATAGCAGCTAAAGACGTTCCGAGTGCTGTATGAATCGGTACATCAAAAATCAATGTAAGCAATGCGATGACAAAACCAGCCCCGCCAGCTCCTACAAAACCTAATAATATTCCTAATAAAAGCATAGTCAATATAATATACATGACGAAGACTCCTTCTCAATCATAACAAAATAAAAATTACACCTAATGAAATGATTAGTCAAGTCTTCACGGCGAGAATGTACTTACATGAAATGCCTTCTTCTGGCATATAATAACTCAGGTCATTAGGAAGAGTTGAAGAAGGAGGCCAAATATGAGAAAACAAATCGCATCAATCATGGCAAGTGTCATCTTAATAGTAAGCGCCAGTGTTTTTACACATAAGGAGGGGACTCATGCGGAGTCGCCGGCAACACCTGTTGCAATGGCTGGACAAGTTCAATCTAGTGATCGGGCTAAAGAAGACGGAATGGAGAAAATCGAGAAAGCCTATGACCTTATCTCGAATGAATATGTGGAGGAGGTCGATCGCAAAAAGCTACTTGAAGGTGCGATTCAAGGAATGCTTTCGACATTAAATGATCCATACTCTGTGTACATGGACAAGCAAACAGCGAAACAATTTTCTGATTCTCTTGACTCATCTTTTGAAGGGATTGGTGCTGAAGTGGGGATGGATGAAGGGAAGATTATTATTGTATCTGCCTTTAAGAAATCCCCTGCAGCAAAAGCGGGTCTTAAGCCGAAAGATGAAATCATCAGCATTGATGGAGAATCGATGAAAGAAAAAAGTCTAAATGACGCGGTGTTGAAAATAAGAGGAAAAAAAGGAACGTCTGTAGCGATTAAAATTAGACGAAACGGAATGGAAAAGGATTTAACATTCCGTATTAAACGAGAAGAAATCCCGCTTGAAACCGTCTCAGCCTCTATCAAAGATGTGAAGGGTCATAAAACAGGCTATATTGCGATATCTAGCTTCTCTGAAGATACAGCGAAGGATTTCACCTCAAGTCTGAACAGGCTCGAAAAAAAGGGCATAGAGGGACTTGTGATTGATGTGAGAGGAAATCCTGGTGGGTATCTACAAAGTGTAGAAGAAATATTGAAGCATTTTATCACAAAAGACCAGCCATATATTCAAATTGCAGAACGCAATGGCGACCGGAAACGATACTTTTCAAAACGGAAAGAGAAAAAGCCTTATCCAGTCAACGTTCTCATTGACAAAGGAAGTGCATCAGCTTCTGAAATTCTCGCAGGTGCGATGAAAGAAGCGGGGAATTATGATGTCGTAGGTGATGTTTCCTTCGGGAAAGGAACTGTACAGCAGGCAGTTCCGATGGGGGATGGCAGCAACATCAAACTGACACTATATAAGTGGCTTACACCAAAAGGGAATTGGATACACAAAAAAGGTGTGGTGCCGACAATCGCTATTCATCAACCAGATTATTTTACAGCCGGTCCGCTTCAGTTAAAGGAGCCCCTTCAGCTGGATATGAATAATGAAGAAGTCAAACAAGCGCAGACGCTATTAAAGGGACTTGCGTTTGACCCTGGCAGATTCGATGGATATTTTGATGAAGAAACGAAAAAAGCAGTACTTGCTCTTCAAAGCACATATCATCTTGATAAAACAGGTGTGATTGATTTGAAGACAGCGAAGTTGATGAACCAGAAGGTCGATGAAGTGAAATCCTACGAAAAGAATGATCTTCAGCTACAAACTGCACTAAAAGCACTATATCTCAAAAAATAAAGAGGCCTTTATTCGCCTCTTTATTTTTGGTTCATAAGTGTCACAAACATGTAAAAATTTATTCATAAAAATAAATTATATCGAGAAATATATTCATTTATTTTACAAAAAACATAACATTCCTTCGAATTTACCCGATAACATATTTATATAAGAGACTTTCTGTTGATTTAAACATGCCATGAAAATGAAACTTTTGAAAGTTGTATGTTACATAAATAATTCTTACAATTATAAAGTAGCACTCATTTAAAATATTTTATTTTATTTTTTGCGGATATTCAGCTTGAGTATTAAGCTGTACTGAGGTTGCGCTTTTCTTAAAAGAACTAGTAAATGGGGGTACACAATTGAAAAGGGCAAGTATTGTGAGAGAGAAAAAATATTACGAATTGGTAGAGGAACTTAAGAGTCGCACGAAAAATGTGACATTTTCCTCTACAAAGGCATTAAGTCTGCTCATGCTGTTAAGCAGATACTTAGTCAATTACACAACGGTAGAATCAGTCGACGAAATTGATGAAGACTGTGCTGAGATATACTTCAATTATTTAATGGATAATCATAAGAGACTTGGTATAAACTTAACCGACATTAAAAGGTCGATGCAGCTTCTTGGCGGCATACTAGATGTAGATGTCAATCACTATTTAAAGGACTTTTCACTGTCGAATGTAACACTTTGGATGAATCAGGAGAAATAAACCTGATGTCAAGCAACGATTTATTTGATAGAATAAGAGAAAATGCTTGACTTGGGCGGTGAACGATAATGAGTTCGGAATGGATGGGAGTGGGATTAAAAGCGATCGGTCTGTTTTTCATCCATCCTCTTTTTTATTTAATGATATTGATAAGCCTATTGTATGGCTATATCCGCGTGAAGCGAGAGAGAAAAGCGTTTCAAACAAGAATAGAAGATGTATACGATGAACTAAAATTTACATATTCTAAGGGATGGGTTCTAGGGATTTGTCTATCCATTGTAACAGTAGGTTTAGGGATTGCCCTGCCGCTTGGATTCATCGTGCTGGTTGCAGCTATGACCATCGTTTTTTCTCTATTCTTTAAGGCGAGTGCGCTCTCGTCTGCATACACACTCGGTTTCAGTTTTATTGCGGCATTTGGATTGATGCATTTTCAAGTGAGCCCTTCTTGGCTGCCGCAGCTTTCAATGATGAATGCATCTGCCGTTGTCATCCTGCTAGGGTTACTATTAATGACTGAAGGTATTCTAGCATATCGAACGGCACATTTACGTACATCGCCTGCAATGGTGATGAGTGCGAGAGGACTTCTGATTGGACAGCAGAGGGCAAACCGTCTATGGCTTCTACCACTTGTCTTGCTGATGCCAGCAGGTGAATTAACATCCTCTCTGCCATGGTGGCCGGTGCTTCAGGTGAACGATCAGAGTTTTTCATTCATTTGTATTCCGTATATTATTGGCTTCGGTCAACGGATTCAGGGATCGCTGCCAATTGTCAGTATTCAAATTACTGCACGGCGTATTCTTATGCTCGGACTGGCTATTGCATTATTAGGTGCTGCAAGTATTTGGTTTGAGCCGATTGCTTGGGGAGCTGTTGTGATGGCCATTTTAGGAAGGGCCTTTCTTTCTTGGAAGCAGAGAGTCAATGACAATGCGGCGCCTTTCTACTTCTCTAAGCGCAATCAAGGGCTGATGGTGCTGGGAACTATTCCGAATACACCCGCGGCTGATTTAAAGCTTGAGATCGGTGAAGTTATTACAAAGGTAAATGGAATTGAGGTCAAAACCGTTTCTGAGTTTTATGAAGCCCTTCAAACCAATCGGGCCCTGACAAAGCTTGAGATCATTGGCTTAAATGGTCAGACAAGATTTGAAAAACGTGCTTCTTA
This sequence comes from Bacillus sp. Bos-x628, assembly GCF_040500475.1. Lineage (GTDB taxonomy): Bacteria > Bacillota > Bacilli > Bacillales > Bacillaceae > Bacillus > Bacillus maqinnsis. The sequence continues at coordinate 2,618,007 of NZ_CP159358.1, forward strand.
TGAAGGTGAGCATCATCAGCTTGGGATCTTATTTGTGAAAGATGACTCGATGCAAGAACAGACCGATATTTCATCCTGAAAAGGGCTAAAATGATTTTTATTTTAGCCCTTTGTCATCTTTTATGAGCGGGAAATATTAAACTGTAGTTGATGGCGCACTCATTTCTAACCTTTTCTTAGGTGGGAAATGTTGTTGACTAACCAATGAAAACGAGACAAAATTTTAATTAGAAGCAAGGAATTGAAATGATTACCCCTGCCTCATTGGATAAGGGGTTTTTTGTTTAAACGTGATGATCAATGTTCTTGTCTCCTTGGTCAAATGCAGAGAATATGAAATCAATTCCAATAAATAAAAAGCTGACGAAGAAAGATAAAATCAAAGTACCGTTGTTCCAAATCGTCACTTTCACTAAATTTAAGTTGAGTACATATTGAATGGAAAAATAAATAACAACCCATAAACTAATAAATTCTAAGATGTAGGTCAGCCAATCAGGGAATTCCAATAAATATGTGATGCCTTTTCCTATGAATAACATAAATATCGACCCAAAAAGGGAGAGAACACTTACCAATAATGAGAAAGTCAACAAAGAAAAAAATGAATCATAAGTTATATATTCCCCGAAAAGAAAGTTTACTCCTAAAGAGACGAAATAAAGCATGACACTAGGAATTGTGATAACAACACTTAGGGAAAATAAAATGAGTACAATAAAAAGAATGGCAGCAAATGCTCCGGGAGGTTCCTCTAGAATATTTTTCTTTCTTAAAATAGTATAGGTGATGATAGATATTAAAAGGAGCACTAAAAAAGTCAACGAAATGACATAAGAAAAAGACATGAATATCCTCCATAAAGAAGCGCTATTTAGCACTTTTATTTTTTGTTAAAAAAGATTAATAATAAACTTTGCTAGAGTCTTAGCGACATCTCTTAGAGCGCCGACTTCAATAAAAGCTTTCGTGACCTGTTTTTTTATCTTCTTGAATAGAAAAAAAGTTGCGTGATCTTTGCGGTAATGAATTTCCTATAAAATGATAATATATGTCATTATAAGGAAATTGGGGGAAGAGGTAAAGTCTTATGTTGAATTTGAAAATTATGACTACCTTAACGCCATTACCTTCTATAAAACTAGTAAAAGCCTTTGACAGTAACACGAAAAGATTAAAAGCATCTGCACTATATAATTTAGGACTCAGTTATTTCCTAACAATAAATGATCACTTGAAATGAAATACTTTAATGATTCAATGAATGCCTTTAAAGAACAAGGTTACGAACATTTAAATCGAATTTTATGAAAAGGATCTTTATTCCAAAGTCAAGTGAAGTCATAAGGCATTATCGGTTATTCTGTTTAATAAAAAATCTTCGCAATGTATTGCCCTCCCTAAATTTAGGAAACGGTTCATATTAGGTACTTTTGAGGCATGAGTGCGGTTCAACACTGCACTCATGCCTTATTCGTTTTTAATTGTTATTGGACCCGATTTCTCATTTGGCTTTTCAGCTTTAAAGTTAGATAAAATGTTAGGCGCAACTTTACAGACTGTTCGTTTGTATGAACGATTGTTCTTCATTTGAACCATGTATTTGAGTCGCAGGGCTTCCATGGTGCATATGCGCTTATATAGTGAAGTACGCCTAATTTAAATTTTACCTAGTTAACTTTGAAAAGGTACATTCTAGTCGAGAAAGACTGTCATATCAATGTTTCTACACAATGAGATCGAGAGTTTGTGTATCAAAGACTTTATTGTAAATGTAATTACTTGAATCAAGGTAAGCTGTTCTTTTACTATAGAGGTATAACATCACTATTTCTTAAAAAGAATGGAAAGAAATTGGGTTGAAGAAAAAGCGTTAAATAGAAAGGATGAACAATATGAGGAAGAAAGAAATCTTAAAAAAGGAAATCATTGAAGCGTATGAATTCCGTCATGCAACAAAAGAGTTTGATCCGTCGAAAAAGATTCCAGAGGATGATTTTGCTTTTATTTTAGAAACAGGAAGACTTTCTCCAAGTTCTGTAGGATTTGAGCCATGGAAATTCCTCGTGATTCAAAATGAAGAGTTTAGAGAAAAATTAAAAGAGTATACATGGGGGGCGCAAAAGCAGCTTCCAACTGCCAGCCATTTTGTCATCATTTTGGCGAGAACGGATGCGCGCTATGATTCAGCATATGCGGAATATATCAATAAACAAATTAAGGGGATGACAGACGAGACGTTTGACATGGTGAAGGAACGCTACAAACAATTCCAAGAGAACGATCTTCATTTGCTTGAGAATGACCGTACACTATTTGACTGGGCTTCGAAACAGACGTACATTGCACTTGGAAACATGATGACAGCAGCTGCGCAAATCGGCATTGATTCATGTCCAGTAGAAGGCTTTAGCTACGATGATATCCATCGCATTCTTGAGGAAGAAGGTTTACTTGAGGATGGTCAGTACGATATTTCGGTGATGGTGGCTTTTGGTTATCGAGTAACAGAACCGAAGCGAGGCAAAACACGACGACCAATGGATGAAGTAGCGGTTTGGATTCGTTAAAGGGTTGTTTGTCTGAAAAAGGATGTTGACAACTGCGTGGTTAGTCAGTATATTTAAAAAATAAAATCTTTGATAATTATAAAAGTTGATTATAAACGCTTTGACTTGAGAGTAGTAAATGAACATCCGTTTTTGAAGAGAGCTGCGGGTCGGTGCAACGCAGTAAAACGGATTCGTTGAACTCGCTCAATGAGCGGTAAGACTGAATGGATAGATAGTAAGTCTTTACGTGTGACCTCCGTTATCGGGTTTTAAGTTGGATTCAGCTATAGCTGGAATTAATAAGAGTGGTAACGCGGTTGCAAGGGTCAGTCGTCTCTTCAAGGAGATGGCTGGCCTTTTTATCTGTTTTCATCTTGTATTTGTCTGAAGATTCAAATTTAAAAGGAGCTATAGCAAATGGAAAAGGAACAAGTGCAATTAAAACGAACAATGACGTCAAGGCATATGATGATGCTTGCGCTTGGCGGTGCAATCGGTGCTGGCCTGTTTAAAGGAAGCAGTTCTGCCATTGATATTGCAGGTCCTGCTGTCATTTTGGCATATATGATGGGTGGTCTTATTTTATTATTTATTATGCAAGGACTTGCCGAAATGACAGTCGCACGACCTGGAGCAAGAACGTTTCGCGATTTGATTGAACCTGTATTAGGTAAATATCCGGCCTACTTTTTAGATTGGATTTATTGGAAGATGTGGGTGCTGAACATTGCAGCAGAAGCCATTGTCTCTGCAATTTTTATTCGTTACTGGTTCCCACAAGTTCCGGTTTGGATTCTTGTGTTAATCATTTCACTTGCCGTGACGTTAATCAATGTCTGTTCTGTGCAAATGTTTGCTGAGACAGAGTATTGGTTAACTTCAGTTAAGATTGCCGTGATTATTTTATTTATGATCATTGGTTTAACCATGTTGTTTGTCTCATTCGGACAGCATACAGCACCCGGCTTATCCAATTTAACCGAACACGGTGGGTTTTTCCCTAATGGCACTGGTGGACTAATTGCAGCAATGCTTGTCGTGGTTTATTCCTATGGCGGAACCGAAATGATCGGTGTCACATTAGCGGAAACGAAAAATCCTGAAAAGGTGATCCCAAAAGCGATTCAAAGTACATTTGTTCGGATCATTGGTTTCTATGTCTTGCCTTTCTTTATCATTGTCAGCTTAATCCCGTGGAATCAGGTGAACAATGAACAAGTGAGTCCATTCGTTACAGTGTTTGCAACCATTGGGGTGCCATATGCAAGTGACATCATGAACGGCATCATTTTACTTGCCATTCTGTCTTCTATGAACTCTGGTCTGTATGCTTCATCAAGGGTGCTCTATACGCAGGCGATGGACGGTCGTGTATGGAAAGGCTTCTCAAAGCTTTCAAAGCAGCAAGTACCTGTAAGAGCCATTCTTATTTGTACTTCTACATTGTATGCGGCTGTGTTGATCTCTCTTTTTGTAGGAAGTCAAACCTTTCATTACTTAATGGGGTCTTTAAGTTATACGGTCTTATTTATTTGGTTTATTATTGCAGTTGGTCATTTGAAATCTCGCCGCGTGAAAGCGCCAGGGAACTATCGCGTAAAACTTTACCCGATCACGACGTGGTTTTCTGTGATTGCGATTATTGCCATTTTTATCGGTGTTGTTTCAACGACACCAATTGTACAAACCTTTGTAACAATGGGGATTTATATCATCATTACGCTTTCTTTCTTTATCAAAAGGGAGCGTTTTGAAACATCGTCGGCTTAATGGAAAAAGCGTGCAGGACCTATTGAACAGGTCTCGCACGCTTTTTTTAATGTTGTTTATAATGTTTGAAATGAACTGGTGATTGAACCGACTGGGGTTTTGACTGAAGTCCGTAGCTTTCTCTGACAATGTAAAGCGGTCGATCTTTTGCTTCATCGTAAATTCTGCCAATGTATTCCCCGATCAACCCTAGCATAAAGAGTATGATCCCACTAAAGAAAAGCTGTATGACGATTAAAGAACTCCAGCCAGTAATCGTACTATTTGTAAAGAGCTTTAAGTATAAAACAAGAAACATGGAAATGAATCCAATGGCAGAAAGCGCAATACCTGTAACGCTTGCCAGCTTCAAAGGCTTATAGGAAAAGGAAGTAATACCGTCCATTGAGAGCTTGAGCATTTTTTTGAGCGGATACTTTGTTTCTCCTGCCAGTCGTTCATCTCGTACGTATTCAACAGCGGTTTGTTTGAAGCCGAGCCAGCTAACTAAGCCGCGAACAAATGGATTCTTCTCTCGTACTTTTCTCATTTCGTGACATACCTTACGATCCATCAGTCTGAAATCACCGGTGTCGATTGGAATGTCCACTTCAGTGATTTTACGTAAAATCCGGTAAAAAAGAGCGGCCGTTTGTTTTTTGAAAAAAGTTTCTCCCTTTCTTTTCGTGCGGACGGCATACACAACTTCATAGCCTTCCTTCCATTTTTCAATCATTTCTAATATCAATTCGGGAGGATCTTGTAAATCTGCGTCAATCACCACAACGGCATTTCCTTTTGCATAATCCATCCCGGCTGTTATCGCTATCTGATGTCCAAAATTACGAGAAAAATCAATTAATTTCACATTCGGATCAGTCTGACAGTATCCTTTAATCAGTTCAGCTGTTCGATCTATACTGCCGTCATTGACGAAGAGAAGCTCATACGTTTCTCCTGTCGAATCCATGACAGTCTTAAGTCGCTGATAGGATTCATGGATTACAAGTTCTTCATTATAGACGGGTACAACAACAGAATACTGTATACTTTTTTCCATCAGCCATTTCCTCCTTCTTTATTAGTCAACAGACAGTTCGTAAAGTGTGCCGCTTCCCATTCCACCCATTCGACCCATTCCACCGTTTGACTGACTATTTTGATCAGACTGCTGGTTGTTTGAACGGCTCGTTTGTTGATTCGTTGTGGATGAAGGTGTGTTCTGCCATTTAGAAGTAGCCACTTTTTTGCCATTTTTCTGAATCCAAGTCAGAATGTCTGAACTTCCACCTCTCATGCCGGAGATATAGAAGTATTTGATCTTTCCTTCCTTGACCAACTCTTTAAACTCACTAAGCGTTAGAATGTTGTCAGATCCACTAAATCCACCGAGTGCCATGACGGCTTTCCCTGTTTTAATGATGTAGGGAGAGGCAGTGGTTGCATCTGTTGTGCCAAACAAGAATTCTTCACCAGTGTTATTTTTCTCAAGATAGCTGATCAGCTTTTCATTCACCTGTGAGCTCATGCTTCTACTTGAAGACGCAAGCTGAGGACCGGCCTCTGGTAGCACGCTGTTCCCTCCATAGAGAAGCGGTGTGCTTGCCCAATACAGCGGGGTGATCAGCATGCCAAGGATAGCGACGAGCGAAATCAATTGTTTCAGCTTTTCTTTTCCTTTTGTAAAGAGCAGTGCAAGGACTGTGCCTATCCCGAGTATACCGACTGCAATGCTAAGTCCATATCCGATTGTGTTTGTAAAGGTGGATAAGATATATATTTCAAATGCTGTCGTTCCCAAAATTGCAACCGGAAATAGCCATTTTTTTATGCCAGTTTCTGTTTGAAACAGCCTAGTCATGGCTACCCAGCCTGCTCCGGCTAATACAGCAATTGGTGGTGCAAGCATGATTAAATAATAATGATGGAAAAATCCTGCCACACTGAAGAATACAGCAGCTGGTACGAGCCAAGCGACCCAGAATAACGTTTCCTTTTGCTTTGTATTAAGACGTCTTCTTTCAAAGACAGTTGAAAGGAAGATGCCAACGGTGCCAAAGAGTGCAAATGGTAGCAGCCAGCTGATTTGATCGGACAGCTCGGATTGGAACAAACGTAACGGGCCTTTTGTCCCTGTGCCAAACATGCCAGAGCCATTCCCCATTTTTCCACCTACGCCACTTGGAGGACCATCACCGTTTCCACCAGGCATCTCAGGTGGTGTCGCGTCGTATGAATTGCTTGGAGGTCCTTGCATAGATGGTCGATCTTGGCTTGAAGACTGATTTGAGTTGTCTGTATTGTTTTGATTAGCATCAGTTGGTGGTTGAGGTACTGCTGATGAATTGTTTTCATTTTTCTGAGCACCTTGCTGTGAAGGCGGTTGACCTTTACCCTCACTCGAGCCGCCGCCCATAGACTGCTGACCAGTCAGCCGCTGAAGTCCGTTATAACCAAAAGCTAGTTCTAAAGCAGAGTTGGTTTGACTTGACCCCATGTAAGGGCGTTTATCTTTCGAGGTGAGATCAACCGCTATGGACCATGTTGCGGATACACCTAAAAGGACAATCATTGAAATCATCAGTGAAAGCAATTTTTTCTTCCATGTTGTTCGATAAGCAATGATGTAAAAAAGTACTAATGCGGGCACGATCATATAGGCTTGTAACATTTTTGTATTAAAGCCGACGCCAATCATTGCAAACGAGGCGATCGCCCAAAGAACTTTTTGCTGTTTTACCGCCTTAAACATCATCCCTGTTGCCAGTAAAAGAATAAAGACAAGCAAGCTGTCAATGTTGTTTGTACGAGATACAGCAACCGCTATTGGAGTACAAGCCATGATCAATGCAGCCAATCTTGCCGCTACCTGACCGAAAGTCGGTTTAACAAGACGATAGATCAGATAAACTGACCCAATGCCGGCTAAAGCCTGAGGTAAGATAACACTCCAGCCATGTAGACCAAATATTTTGGCACTGATCGTTTGTAGCCAGAAGGCAAGCGGTGGTTTATCCACCGTGACATACCCTGCTGGATCGAAGGAGGCAAAGAAGAAATTATGCCAACTTTGCATCATACTTGTAACGGTCGCTGTATAATACGCATTTACCGTATCATCTTTCCAAATATGATAAATGTTTAAGATGGCAGATAAGATCAGTATGAAAAATAAATAAATATCAAATTTTTGAAGACGTTTGATCAAAAGCACGTCACTCCTTTTTCTTAACTTGAAAAAAGTGTAACAAGCAAATATGAATAAATTGTTAATAAAAAAAGGCCAATTCTTTATTTTTCAAGAAAATAAAAAAACAGCTCTTGTTGAAAAAGAGCTGTTAGGAGGAAATGGAGGGATGACAGGTTCAATATGAAGAAGCGAACAGTTTGTTAGCTGATATTGACTTCTATTTTAAAAGATATAAAATGAGGCTGCCATTGTGGAAGCTCTTCTCACTGGATTATCAAATTTTCATTGAATGCTGCATTGGCAATCGAATGGTAGCTATTGTGCCTGCTCCTGGCTCAGATTGAATATCAAAAGTGCCATGATGTTTTTTAATAATTTGATAGACAATAGCTAGTCCAAGACCAGAACCACCGTCTTTTCTCGTTCTGGCCTTATTCACACGATAAAATCGCTCTGATACGTGCGGAAGATCTTCTTCTGGTATTCCGTTGCCTTCATCTGTCACTCGTAATTCGGCAGCGTTTTGTTGAACATTTAATTCAATTGAAATCGATTTCCCCGAAGGAGTATAATGAATGGCATTGTCCAGCAAATTTCGAACCACTTGTTGAAGTCGATCGCTATCACCATAAATAATACAATCCTCTTGAAGCGTTCGTTTGAGGGTAATGCCTTTCTGACTAGCGATGAATTCCACTTGATCAAGAACATCATGGATAAGCTGTGCAAAGACAATAGGTTCAGTCGTAAGAGGATAAGAATCCCTCTCTAACTGTGCAAGATCTAAAAGGTCGTGAACGAGTCGACTTAAACGTGTAGCCTCATCTTGGATCATTTGCATTCCTTTCTTTTGATCAATGACACCCTCTTCAATTCCTTCGGCGTATCCTTTCATATAACTTAAAGGAGTTCTGAGTTCGTGAGATACATTAGCAAGAAACTCCCTACGTTGCTGCTCAACCTTTTCAAGAGTAGAGGACAGCTTATTAAAGGAACGACTTAGTTGATTTAACTCATCACCTTTTTTGGTGACAGCCATTCGTTTTGAAAAATCACCTGATTCCATTTCTATTGCAATTTCTTTCATTTTATTAATTGTTCTCACAACTTGATTGGAGCTCTTATATCCAATAAAGAAAATAAGTAGCAAGATACTTAAAATAGATAGTCCAAGTGTCAGCCTAATTTGTACAAAGGGTTCATAAACATCAGACAATGGCATGGAAAGAAAAATCACACCGGACAAATCATTCTTGTTTTTAAAAACAGGGATGGCAATACCGAGAATATCTTGATGAAACTGAGGGTGTTCTCTGATTAACACGACAGTTTTTCCTTGGAGCAATTTTTGACGCTCCTTGAAAGTGATGAGATTATCATTTGTGTTGGTGTCAAAAGGGATACCGCTTGAAAGCTCCATTGGGTCATCTGTAAAAATAATATTTGGTTGACTTGATTCATTGGCCCATTTGATTCTATCGGCAAAGTATGAATCTTTGCCGTGTGTGTGATAGACCTCTGCCAGCTTTTTTCCTTGTAGACTTAAGGATTCAATCTGTTTATCTATATATAATTGTTGATATAAGTAATAGGTAAGTGCCAGAGCTGAGGCTGCAACAATACCGATAACGGCAAGAATGAATAAAAGCACTTTCTTTTTAATAGATAATGGCTTCATTTGTCCTCCTCAAACTTATAGCCAACGCCCCAAACCGTCTTCACATATCGTTCAGCGCCCTTTAATTTCAGTCTCAATGTTTTAATATGTGTATCCACTGTTCTCAAAGAGCCATTGGAAGAGTGAGATTCCCACAATTTCTGATAGAGCTGTTCGCGGGAAAAAACTTGTCCTTGATTGAGCAGAAGAAACATGAGTAAATCATATTCTCTTCTTGTTAAATTAATAGGCTTTTGATGAAGGTATACTTGTCTTCCATCTTGATCTATTTCAATTTCACCTATCTGCATTCGGCTTCGTTTTAGGGATAGTCCTCTAATTCTTCTTAAAGTCGTTTCAATCCTTGCAGAGAGCTCACGTAGGCTGAAAGGCTTCATAATATAATCATCCGCTCCTATTTCGAGCCCTTTAATTCGATCCTCTTCACTACTTCTTGCGGTTAAGAACAAAATGGGGATTTGAGATGATTTTCGAATGTGTTGACAGACTTCAAATCCATCCATATTAGGCATCATAATATCCAATACAACAAGATCAACGGGTTCATTTTCAAGTTGATTTAATGCGTCAATGCCATTACTTTCTTTTGTGATGTGAAAGCCCTGTTTCTGCAAAAAGGAGCCAATTAATTCAAGCATATCTAACTCATCATCTACTATTAAAATATGCATTTGTTCTTTCATTTCTTTTCCTCCAACTTGATTGCATAGGGTCCTGAAGGGATATGCAGTCGGTTTTTCATCATAAATGTGTTTTTGTCGATAACTGATATTGAGTTATCATCTAAATTACTCACGTATATTGATGATGCACCGGCCGTTATATAATTTGGATTTTGTCCAGTTTCAACAGAAGCAAGTTGTTTATTCGCTTCAGTATCGACTTTGTAGAGCGTATGGTCTCCGTGGCATAATACATATAAAATGGAAGAACCCTTCTCTGAAAAAAATGCAGCTGGCATGACACCTAGTTTGATTTCACGCTGTTGTTTACCTGTCTTTGGGTCATAAGCGAAGATGCTTTTATTTAAGCTACCGGGTTTGCCGTGTCCCCCTACCCAAATTGAATGACCATCGAAATGAATACCAGAAGGTCGTTCCAGCACAGAGAATGTTCGAATATTTTTTTCTTTTTCTGTATCTATGACTGAAACGGTGTGACTTTCAGCATTTAGAACAAACAGAGTTCCTGAAGGAGAAAGCGTCATAGAGGAGGGAAGTTTCCCAGTTTTCACCGTTGCTTTGACTTTTTTAAGTTGAGTGTTAATAAAATAAATTACGTTTTTCTCCGAATCTGCTACAAACAAGGTGTGCGATGTAGAATCGTATGTAAGTGAAGTCAGCCCTTCTTTCATATTCATATAATCCGTTGCTGTTCCCTTTTTTAAGTTGATTTCAATGAGAGATTGATCTTCTTTACTTGTTGCAATTATCAGATCATTGTTGATTTGAATGAAGTCAGTCAGTGGGTGTTTTAAATGAACGGAAGAGACAATCTTACTCTTTTGCAAATCGACAATTGAAAAGGATGCTTTTTTCAATTGTGAGACAACAGCGATCGATTGAGAGCTGCTAGGTGGTGTGAATTGCTGGTCTTTTCCACAGCCTGTTATGAAAATCAGCAGAGCTAACAAGCAGATCAAGTAATATTTCACACGTTTCATTCTTCTCCTCCTTTGCGTTCTCTATTTTCAAAAAGCATACCACAAAAATTGTGAAAAAAAATCGAAGTTATCAATGCTGGAAGATATTAAAAGAAGCTTTTGGATGAAGAAATGGAGTGAATTTGTAGTTAAAATTCAATAATTGGATACTGATAGTGCATTTTTTTATCTTCAAAAAATCATGTTCAAGATCTGCTCGGAGTGAGCTTCTTAGCATACAGTGGTGGAAATGAACAAAGCTTCCTCCTCCCTAGATGAATGTAGAACGGAGGTGCCTATTCATGCATCAAAAGTCTTCAAAAAACGTGAAATCGCAAACGATGAATTGTTCATTATGTCAATCTTTACTATAATCAAAGAAGTAGACCATAGTAGAGGGAGGGTTTTTGTGATTACAAAAGCCATATTTGCTCTTGTTTTTCCTTTCCTGCTCGTTATTTTATTTTCAAAGGCTACTTATAATCACTATGTTGGCATTGCTTTAACAGCAGCGCTTTTATTTGCCTCGTATATGAAAGGTTATACAGAGACCTACTTTATCGTAGGGTTAGATATTATTTCTTTAGTGGCTGGCGCATTGTTTATGGCTAAAAAAGAAATTGAAAAGAAAGAGAAGGCTGAAAAAAATCATTTGTGATATGGATGCCGAAGTATGAGGAATGTGCTCTTTTTAAAAAGGAAGCTGTGCTTACTATTAAGTAAGTACGGCTTTATTTTTTTCGCTTCCTGTCTGCTGTTGGAATATCTCGCCCATCTTGTTCCATACTGGAAGGAAGGTTCCTTTCGAGGGCTATTTATATTGGTAGAAAAGGGGAATATTTCATTGGAAATAAAAATCAACTCGGACACGAACTTTAGTTCGTATTTTTGTGTTCTTTTATGATAATATATTCATTAGATAGATTTCGTAACGAATGGAGGCTTTGATGTGAGTGACCGCTTTGAATTAGTTTCTAACTATCAGCCCCAAGGAGATCAGCCGAAAGCGATTGAACAGCTTGTGGAAGGAATTCGGCAGGGGAAACAGCATCAAACGCTGTTAGGTGCTACAGGTACGGGAAAGACATTTACTGTATCAAATCTCATACAAGAAGTGAACAAGCCGACACTTGTCATTGCTCATAATAAGACACTTGCCGGCCAGTTGTACAGTGAATTCAAGGATTTCTTTCCGAATAATGCTGTTGAATATTTTGTTAGTTACTATGACTACTACCAGCCTGAGGCTTATGTGCCTCAGACAGATACATTTATTGAAAAGGATGCAAGCATAAATGATGAGATTGATAAGCTTAGACACTCCGCAACATCCTCGTTATTTGAGCGGAAGGATGTCATCATTATTGCCAGTGTGTCCTGTATTTACGGTTTAGGTTCGCCAGAAGAGTATCGGGAGCTTGTGTTGTCATTGCGTACAGAAATGGAAATTGAACGTAATCAGTTGCTGCGCAAACTTGTTGATATTCAGTATTCTCGTAATGATATAGATTTTCAGCGTGGAACCTTCCGGGTACGAGGCGATGTTGTTGAAATTTTTCCTGCTTCACGAGATGAACATTGTATTAGAGTGGAGTTTTTCGGTGATGAAATCGAACGTATTCGTGAAGTGGATGCACTGACTGGTGAAATACTAGGGGATCGTGAACATGTCGCTATTTTTCCAGCATCTCACTTCGTCACAAGAGAAGAAAAAATGGAAAAAGCCATTATCAATATTGAAAAAGAGCTAGAGGAGCAGCTTGAAAAGCTTCGAGAAAACGGCAAATTGCTTGAAGCGCAGCGCCTTGAACAGCGGACAAGATACGATCTTGAGATGATGAGAGAGATGGGATTTTGTTCTGGAATCGAAAATTATTCAAGACATCTGACATTACGTCCTCCTGGGTCAACTCCATATACATTGCTTGATTATTTCCCAGATGACTTTATGATTGTAGTCGATGAGTCACACGTAACAATACCGCAAATTCGGGCGATGTACAATGGAGACCAGGCTAGAAAACAAGTGTTGGTTGATCACGGATTCCGTCTGCCGTCAGCACTTGATAATAGACCATTAACCTTTGATGAATTTGAAAAGCACATTAACCATATTGTGTATGTATCTGCAACGCCGGGACCATATGAGCTTGAGAAGACACCAGAAGTCGTGGAGCAAATTATTCGCCCAACTGGTTTGCTTGATCCGATGATTGAAGTTCGTCCAATTGAAGGACAAATTGATGATTTAATTGGCGAAATTCATGCAAGGGTTGAGAAAAATGAGCGAGTGCTTGTGACCACCTTGACGAAGAAAATGTCTGAAGATCTGACAGATTACTTAAAGGAAATTGGGATTAAGGTCAATTATTTGCATTCAGAAATTAAGACACTTGAACGAATTGAGATTATTCGCGATTTGCGTCTTGGCAAATTTGATGTACTGATCGGTATTAATCTTCTGCGTGAAGGATTAGATATTCCTGAGGTTTCGCTTGTGGCAATTTTAGATGCAGATAAGGAAGGCTTTTTGCGTTCTGAAAGATCACTGATCCAAACGATCGGACGTGCAGCGAGAAATTCAGAAGGCCGAGTCATTATGTATGCTGACAATATAACGAAATCCATGGAGATTGCAATTCAAGAAACGAAACGAAGACGAGAGCAGCAGGAAGCGTATAATGAAAAGTGTGGGATTACACCACAAACCATTCATAAGAAGATTAGAGATGTCATTAAGGCAACGATTGTTCATGAAGAATCGGAAGAATATGAAACAAAAGCAGCACCAAAGCTCTCGAAAATGAGCAAAAAAGAACGAGAAAAAGTGATCGAAAAAGTCGAAATGGAAATGAAAGATGCAGCAAAAGCGCTTGATTTTGAAAAAGCAGCAGAATTAAGAGATTTATTGTTAGAGCTAAAAGCGGAAGGATGATTGCCTGATGGCTATGGAACGAATAGAGGTGAAAGGTGCAAGAGCGCACAACCTTAAAAATATTGATGTCAATATCCCGCGTGACCAGCTGGTTGTCATTACGGGTTTGTCTGGTTCAGGGAAATCGTCGCTCGCCTTTGATACCATTTATGCGGAAGGTCAGCGCCGGTACGTTGAATCTCTTTCAGCATATGCGCGCCAGTTTCTCGGTCAAATGGACAAACCAGATGTAGATGCCATTGAAGGTCTTTCTCCGGCGATAAGTATTGACCAGAAAACGACAAGCCGGAACCCTAGATCAACTGTCGGAACCGTGACGGAAATCTATGATTACTTGCGTCTTTTGTATGCAAGAATTGGAAAACCTGTCTGCCCGATACATGGAATTGAAATTACATCGCAAACGATAGAACAAATGACAGATCGGATTTTAGAATATCCAGAAAGAACAAAGCTACAAGTGCTTGCGCCTGTTGTTTCTGGGCGTAAAGGGTCGCATGTCAAAGTACTCGATCAGATTCGGAAGCAGGGCTATGTTCGTGTGAGAATCGATGGACAGATGGAAGACCTTTCAGAAGATATCGAACTTGAAAAAAATAAAAAACATTCCATTGAAGTCGTGATTGACCGTATTGTGGTGAAAGAAGGTATTGCTGCCAGATTGTCTGATTCACTTGAATCGGCGCTCCGTCTAGGAGAAGGTCGAGTCATGATTGATGTGATTGGGCAAGAGGAGCTTTTATTCAGTGAACATCATGCTTGTCCGCATTGCGGGTTCTCTATTGGAGAGCTTGAGCCGAGAATGTTCTCGTTTAACAGTCCTTTCGGTGCATGTCCAAGCTGTGATGGGTTAGGTTCTAAACTTGAAGTAGACCCTGAGCTTGTCATTCCAAATAAAGAATTGACTTTACGTCAGCATGCCATTGCGCCATGGGAGCCGCAGAGCTCACAATATTATCCGCAGCTTCTTGAGTCAGTATGTACACACTATGGGATTGATATGGACATTCCAGTGAAAGATATCCCGTCGCATTTATTTGATAAAATTTTATATGGAAGCGGTTCTGAGCGGATTTATTTTAAATATGAAAATGACTTTGGTCAGGTACGTGAGAATGAAATTGAGTTTGAAGGTGTTCTTCGTAATATTGAACGACGCTACAAGGAAACAAGCTCTGATTATATCCGTGAGCAAATGGAAAAATACATGGCCAATCAGCCATGTCCGACGTGTAAAGGGTATCGTCTCAAAAAAGAGACGCTTGCTGTATTGATTAATGGCAAGCACATTGGTGAAATCACAGATTTGTCTGTAGCTGATGCGCTTGATTTCTATGAAAAAATCGAGTTATCTGAGAAAGATATGCAGATTGCACAGCTCATTTTGCGCGAAATCAAAGAACGCTTGTCTTTTTTAAATAATGTCGGATTAGATTATCTGACATTAAGCCGATCTGCTGGAACGTTATCAGGCGGGGAGGCGCAGCGAATCCGTCTGGCCACTCAAATCGGGTCGAGACTGACCGGCGTTCTTTATATATTGGATGAACCATCTATTGGTTTACATCAACGAGACAATGATCGCTTAATTGGTACATTGAAGAACATGCGCGACATTGGGAACACGCTTATTGTCGTGGAGCATGATGAAGATACGATGCTTGCGGCAGATTATTTAATCGATATTGGACCAGGGGCAGGAGTTCATGGAGGAGAAGTGATTTCTGCTGGAACGCCAGAAGAAGTCATGAATGATCCAAAATCTTTGACGGGTCAGTATTTATCTGGAGAAAAGTTTATCCCACTTCCGATTGAAAGAAGAAAACCGGATGGCCGCTTTATTGAAATAAAAGGCGCAAAAGAAAATAACCTGAAAAATATAAATGCCAAGTTTCCTCTAGGTATCTTTACAGCTGTTACAGGTGTGTCTGGCTCAGGAAAAAGTACGCTTGTGAATGAGATTCTATTGAAATCACTTGCACAAAAATTGCATAGAGCGAAAGCGAAACCGGGCCAGCATAAAGAAATCAAAGGAATGGAACATTTAGATAAGGTCATTGATATTGATCAATCTCCGATTGGCCGTACACCACGATCCAATCCGGCCACGTATACAGGTGTATTTGATGATGTGAGAGATGTGTTTGCGCAAACAAATGAAGCCAAAGTACGAGGCTACAAAAAAGGCAGATTTAGTTTTAATGTTAAAGGTGGACGCTGTGAGGCTTGTCGTGGAGACGGAATCATTAAAATTGAAATGCACTTTTTACCTGATGTGTATGTGCCTTGTGAAGTGTGTCACGGGAAACGTTATAATCGTGAGACACTTGAGGTCACATACAAAGGGAAAAACATTGCAGATGTTCTTGAAATGACAGTAGAGGATGCGCTTCATTTTTTTGAAAATATCCCGAAAATTAAGCGCAAACTTCAAACGATATATGATGTTGGTCTAGGGTATATTACACTTGGACAGCCTGCGACGACACTGTCTGGCGGAGAGGCACAGCGGGTGAAATTGGCTTCTGAACTTCATCGCCGTTCAAACGGACGATCTCTTTACATTTTAGACGAGCCAACGACAGGCCTTCATGTTGACGACATTGCTCGATTATTAAAAGTACTGCAGCGCTTAGTGGAAAACGGGGATACTGTTCTTGTAATTGAGCACAACCTTGATATTATCAAAGCCGCTGATTATTTGGTTGATTTAGGACCAGAAGGCGGTGCAGGAGGTGGAACGATCATCGCCTCTGGCACACCTGAACAAATCGCCCAAGAAGCAGCTTCTTACACAGGTCAATATTTAAAACCGATTTTGGAACGTGATCGGGAACGAATGAAGCAATTAGTCAAAGAAACGGAAAGTGTCACGTGAAAATAGTTTGAGCCTAGAATGAGATGGTGCTTGGAATAAGGAATGATTGCCTCATCAAGGAACATCTGAACGCATACCATGAATATGTGTTAGACAGGATAGAAAATGAATTCAGAAGTTATTGAAAACCCCTCTTGGTGAGGGGGTTTTCCTTTTATTGTGCATCTTCTTTGGGCATTAAATGACTTAAATGAGTTAAATCCTTTAAAATATGGGTACTACTGCTGTCGAGCAGCACTTTTAAATAACGGATATCACCATATTGAGGATGAGACGGATGAATCGCCTCAAGTTCCTTCATCATATCGCTGTTCAGATTTTTCTGTTTCTGTATGAGGTCTAATAGCGTTTGTGCCGCACTGTTGGAGTTGTGATGATCTGTCAAAATAATTACCCCCTATATTGATAATCATCATCTTTTCAACATATTTTAAAGGGTAATCTATGAAGAATCTATACTTCGGGGGAAAAAGAAATAATTTGTGTCTAAGGTCATATGTAAATCGAATGATTTTGAAACTTTTTACACGCAATAAACGTATGAGTTAGAAAGGGATTTTCATCATGAAGGAGCGAATATATATGAATAGAGATCAGTCGATCATTGCATCTATTTGTTATTTCAGCGTTTTTTTTATGCCGTTTATCGTACCGATTGTGGCATATTTCGTTGTAGATCAACAGGAAACAAAACGGCATGCGAAACGGGCATTTTGGTCTCATCTGCTTCCAGTGGCAGCTTGCTGTATCCTCATTTTTGGGGCAATTCCATTTTTACTTGTAACGCAAGCGAATGATTCTCTTATCCCAGTGATGACGGTGTTCATCTTGTCAATTGTGATAGCCATTAGCTTTTTGATTTCAGTCATTTGGAATATCATTCAAGGCATTAAAGTGCTTCAATCAATACAATCATAGGAGGGCTTTGTATGAATGAAAAAGAACGAATTTTAAAACTGGTAGAAGACGGAACTTTATCAGCAAAAGAGGCCATTATCCTTTTAGAAAAATTAGAGGAGAGCCAGTCATCAACAACGGATCAAACTTTTCATGAAGAAAAGACTGGACCAGAAAATAAAAGAAACGGTACGGAAAATCTGGGGGCAAAGCTGTTTAACTGGTTAGATTCTGCGGTAAAAAAGGTTAAAGATGTGGATCTCGATTTAAACTTTGGACAGTCATTAGATGTTGAACATATTTTTCAGTTCAAAGATGCTTCAATGTCGCACTTAGATATTCAACTGGCTAACGGTAGCCTAAATGTGATGCCTTGGGATGATAGTGATATTCGAGCAGAATGCCATGCGAAAATCTACCGAACTGAGGACGGAGAGCAGGCAAGACAGCAATTTCTCAATCAACTGGATTGTGGACTCGAAGGTGACAAATTTTTTATTCGGACAGAAAAAAAGACAATGAAAGTCAATGTGACATTATATGTACCGCGTATTCAATACGATAAGATCAAGGTGAAGTTGTTTAACGGACCGATTCGTGGGGAAAAGCTCATGACAAAAGAACTTGCTGCGAAAACGACGAATGGCGTTGTCTCTTTTGCCTCTCTACAGGCAGACAAAGTCGGAATTGAAACAGCAAATGGACAAATCAAACTGGCTGATCACGAGTGTGGTATGATTGAAGTAGAAACGATCAATGGGCTCATAGACCTACGTGGGAAGAGCGAAACGATTGATGCCCAAAGCTTTAACGGGAACATTGTGGTTCAGCTATTAGATGAGAAGTGCCGCTCTATCTATGCGAAAACAACAACAGGCAGTGTAGATGTAAATATTCCGCCGACATGTGCAGTGACTGCTGAACTGAAAAGCAACCTTGGGTCAATTTCTCACGATCTGCTTGATGCAGTCATGATAAAAGAGAAAAACGAAACATTACAAAAAGAAAAAATGATCAAAGCCAATCAAAATGAAATGCACAGTATATCTATTTTTGCAGAAACAAAGACAGGTTCAATACAAGTAAAGCATCAATCAAACAAGGAGTGATTCTACATGAAGAAGCTTTATCGTTCAGCAACTGATAAGAAAATAGCCGGTGTTGTTGGTGGACTTGGAGAATACTTAAGTGTTGATGCATCACTGCTTAGAATTTTAACAGTTATAATCGGATGTATGACAGCATTTATGCCAATCTTTCTCATCTATTTTATTTGGTATTTAGTTGTTCCGGAAGAAGGCGCCCACATCAATGCTTAGATGGATTGTCAATATTTTAGTGAATGCATTACTTTTGATTGTCATTGCTGGGTATTTTGATTCCGGCATCCTCCCAGGGCTAGGGAGTGTGTATGTTGAAGGGTTTGGTGCAGCAATTGTTGCGAGTATCATTTTGTCTCTGCTCAACATCTTAGTAAAACCTTTTTTGATCATTTTAACGTTGCCGGTCACGGTCATCTCGCTAGGCCTCTTCTTATTTGTCATTAATGCCATAACACTGATGATGACATCTAGTTTTATGGGAGATAGTTTTAACATTGATGGCTTTGGGACGGCTATTTGGATGGCTGTCATCTTATCAATTTTTCATCTGTTAATACAAAAAGGAATCATTGAGCCGTTAGCGAAAAAAAGCTAACGGTTTTTTTGCGTAAATTGGTCTTGTTTTCTCCAATCGTCGTGACATAAAAACCTCTTTTCGGAGACACAATATGCCGAAGGGAGGCGGTGCATGATGGTGAACGTCAGCAGACATATGTGGCTTTTATGTTTTTTTATCATTCTTTTTTGTTTCAGTCAGCCTGCTGTAGCAGGGTCATTCGTTCAAAAACAAGTGAACATGACAGACAAGCCTTTTTCCCCTTTTATCTTTGACCAGTTTCATGTGGACGTGCGTCCCATTCAAGAAAAAGGCCGTGATCTGCAGTTTCGGGCAAAGATGAGTCAGTCAGAACAAGTATTGTCAGCAAATTTATACTACAAACAAAGCGATGAACTGGGATACCGATTCATCCCAATGGAACGTTTGCCAGGGATGAAGCCAGAATTTACTGCGACAATTCCTCCAGATCAATTATGGAATTCAAAAGTACATTACTACACTGAATTTCTAACACAAAAATCTGTGATCAGAACGGCAGAACAATCTGTCCAATTGGATGGCTATGAAGAGGATCTCTCACAAATTCCAGACTTACTAATCACGGAGATTGTGGTGAATTCAAAGAATCGTCAAGGCAAAGATGCGTTTGAATTTATAGAGGTTTACAACACAACGCATTCACCTATTTCTTTTCAACATTATCAGCTACGCTATCGCAACCCTGCACAGGACACCGAGATGGATGAAATTTATTCTTTTCATTCAAATCCGGTGACGATTTCGCCTGGGAAACCTTATGTATTTTGGTTAAAAAGAAAAGGTCAGGAGCACTTGACTGTGGCAGATTTTAATAAAATGTACAAAAGCAATTTAAGAGAGGGCAAGCATCTATCGGTCGTCGAGAGCAGGGGGCTGTCCAACTCCAAAGCTCGCCTTGTCTCAATTACATCGAATATTGGTGAAGAGATGTCATCTGCGACATTTCGCTTGAAACCATCATTGTTTAGTGAGCATAAATCCCTTCTGTTCAAGTATCCAATGGACGGAACATCACAAATGAAACTAATTTCAAAAATCGAAGAAGAACCAACTCCTGGAAAAGTGTTAAAAGCGCAAATTCCTACTGAGAAAAAAGAAATATCACAAGATATCCATAAACCTGTTATTGAAGATATGACCAATCGAAAACCGATTAAACCGACGGAAGGTATTGAGATTAAAGCGGATGTACAGGATAATCAGTTAGTCAAAACGGTCAAATTGCGCTATCGCACCAATCGCAAGGATCATTTTAAAGAGGTTCTTCTTCAAAAAGATCATAATGATCGGCTGTTTCATCACATTATCTATTCACCTGAATTGATTGGTAAAGACCAGTTAGAATATCTACTTGAAGCGTCAGATGGTGAGAATCAGACAGTCACCATGAAAAAATTAATTGATGTGGAGCAAATTAGTAAAGCACACGGCCTTCGATTCAACGTAGAACAAGGCGATACGGTATCTGGTGTATTCGCATTAAAGGCAACGTCAGATCTAAAAAAACCGATCC
Organism: Bacillus sp. Bos-x628; assembly: GCF_040500475.1. Classification (GTDB taxonomy): domain Bacteria; phylum Bacillota; class Bacilli; order Bacillales; family Bacillaceae; genus Bacillus; species Bacillus maqinnsis. Next base: position 2,638,742 of record NZ_CP159358.1, read on the forward strand.
AATTTACGATAGATGGAAAGAAGAATCGACATACGTTTTCTGCACTTGAGGCTGATCCATATATCGCCTTTGATGTCAAAGGGACAAATTTATATTTTAAAAACGGTGTCTCGATAGGTAAGCACTTACTTTCGATTTTTGATGATTCGACCAAAGTGTATCGAACCTATACAATGCCCATACCAGAAGCAGAGCTGAAAACGTCAGGTTTACAAACAATATCATTCCACGCCGGAACAAAATCTTCTCCGTTTGATCGTTTATCAGGAGAGAATCATGATGATTTTGAACTGAAGAATGTCAGATTGATTTTATCGAATGGGAAACAAATCCATCCAATTGATAGAGAACAGCAAAAAGAATGGAAGATGGGAGATAGTGATGGAGCAAAAAAAGTGAGATCCTTTCAATTCCAGATCCCCAAACAAGCATATGTATCAACATATATCCAGTGGGATACTAGAAAGCTGAAAGAAGGTCCGCATCTCATTCATGCCAAAACAGAAGATGAACATGCATCAGTTCGTGTTAAAGTGGATAATACAGGACCAAAAATAAAGACAAACATACATGCAAATGACCAATATAAAGGAGCTTTTACGTTAAAAGCAAAGGTGTCTGATCGATGGAGTGACATAGAGGAAGTTCGTGCATTCTTAGATCGTGAACCAATTTCTTTGCCTTATCAGACGTCTTCTAGTGAATTAACACCTGGACAACATACGTTTTTGGTGAAAGCAAAAGATGCGGCAGGGAACATGACTACATTGAAAAGAGAATTCACCACTGTCCATGAACACCCTGAAACGCCAGAGCGAATAGCAGATATGACAAAAGAAGGATCATCCAAGCAAACCGTTTTGACGAAAGATCCCACAAATGACAAGCTGGATTATTCATTTTATCGTGCCTATCAACACACATCACTAAGTCCCACGATGAATATATTTAAATATGCTGCAGAGACAGAACCGCCAAAAGGTTACGTTCAAAAAGGAGAAATGATCTTTTCTGACAATGAAAGAAAACGCATTGCATTTCCTGATGGTAAGGCTGTTGAAACAAAGGACTTACATCGTTTTCCCTATCATCATTTTCAAATCAAGGTAAATCATCATGTAGGTGAAAAAGATGCAGTAGAGGCTGTTTGGAAAGGAAGTTCTTTGTCAGGCAGAAAGGTGACAATGTATGCTTGGAATCATCAGCAGGAAAAGTGGGACAAAATTACCCATCACTTTGCGAAGGATCAAAAAGAGTTTTATCTAAAAGGATGGCTGTCGTTCAGACAGTATATGAAAAATCAAACATTTGATTTGATTGTGCAAGATGAGATCAGCAAGAAACAGAAGCCTTACAAAATGGTATGGATGTCTGATACACAATATTATGCAAAAAGTTATCCTCATATCTTCAAAAAAATGGTTGAGTGGATTAGAGATCAGAGAGAGAAGTTAAATATCCAATATGTGTTCCATACAGGCGATATAGTGGATGATTCGAAGGACAAACAATGGAAGCGTGCTGATACATTTATGCGTGTTTTAGATGAGCATCACATACCTTATGGTGTATTGGCAGGGAATCATGATGTGAGGCACAAGGATGGTTTTTATACGGAGTATGGCCACTACTTCGGTGCGAACCGATTTGCAGAAAAACCTTACTACGGAGAATCGTACCAAAATAATCGAGGGCACTATGACCTCATCTCCGCCGGCGGCAATGATTATATGATGGTGTATATGGGCTGGGGAATCAGGCAAGCAGAAATCGATTGGTTAAATCGGGTAATTTCTGAGCATCCAGACCGTATCGTCATCTTAAACTTCCACGAATATTTGTTAGTAAGTGGAAATCGAAGCCCGATTGGCGATCTCATCTTCCACCAAGTAGTGAAGCGTCATCCTAATATCGTAGCAGTATTTAGCGGTCACTACCACGGTGCAAGCAGAAAGGTAGATGAACTAGATGATGACCATGATGGAAAAGTCGATCGGAAAGTGTATCAAATTCTCGCCGATTATCAATCAGGCCCTGAAGGCGGTCAGGGGTTTATGCGATTGATCACGGCAGATCAAGAGAAAAATCAGCTTCATTTTACAACATACTCACCATACATGAATCAAGAGCATTTCTATGATCCCAAAACGTTTGGAGACCAAGATGAGTTTTCAATTGATGTGGATTTGACGCCAAAAATGAAGTCAGTTAAGACCAACTATTTTGAGCTGAATGTGTATACAAACGTACTTCTTGGAGAAGTAAGAGGTGTGAAAAGCGGCAAAAAGGCCAGCTTTGAGTGGGAAGGGTTAAAACCAAATCAAGACTATTATTGGTACACAGTCGCAAAAGACCGTTTCCAAGGGAAAGCTGTTTCACCAATATGGAAAATCCATACAAAAGATAACGATCAAACAAAATTTCTTCATAAATAAACATCACTGTGCTCCAACTTAGGAGCACAGTTTATCTTTCCATTGTATGAATGAGCTTGTAACGATCCCCTCTATAAACGGAAAGAACATACTCGAATGGAAGGTCGTTTTGAAAATAAGTCGTTCTTGCAATAGATAACACAGGAGCACCAGTAGAAATTGAAAGCAGGTATGCTTCTGCTTTTGTTGCAACATTGGCTTCTAGTTCCTGCTTCGCATGCGCAATCGCAAGGCCTGTGTTGTTTTCCATATATTCATATAAAGAACCTGTTAAATGTTCCTTCGTTAAAGAGCCTGCGAATTTTTCTGGTATATAGCTCGTTTCAATGGCCATCGGTTCATCATTTGCAAGGCGTATTCGTTTGAATGCATATACGAAATCACTGTCTGACAGTTGAAGTACTGATAACAAGTGCTCTGGGCATGTGATTTTGTTGAAATCGAGCAGTTGGCTGGAAGCTTTTAGCCCGCGTTGTCTCATGTCTTCTGTAAAACTTGTTAAGCCTTGAAGCGGCTGTTCAAACTTTTTTCGGCTAACGAAGGTGCCTTTTCCTTTTTGACGATACAAATATCCTTCGTTCACAAGGTTTGATAAGGCTTGTCTGACGGTCATTCGACTAATCCCAAAACGTTCGGCGTATTCTCTTTCAGAAGGAATGAGTGTATCAGGTGCTAATGTTCCATTTTCAATCTGTTTTTTCAAGTTTTCCATAATTTGATGGTACATAGGGATAGGTGATTGCTTATCAATAAACATGTGAAAACCCTCTCGTGTTTAGCGTAGTGAACCAGCTTCTCTATCAATGAAAACTGTTACATCTTGATGAAGTTTCAGGGCGGATGCAGGGAAGTCTGGGTGTATCTCAGCTTTTTCTAAATATTGTATCACTTTCGCTTTTGATTTTCCTGATGCGAGAAGGAGAATTTTCTTGCTTGAAAGGATGCTCTCAATACCCATCGTAATCGCATATGTTGGCACTTCATCAATAGAAGAAAAATATCTTGCATTTGTTTGGCGTGTGTTCTCATCTAACTGGACAACATGGGTTCTTGAGGTAAATGGTGTACCAGGTTCGTTAAAGCCGATATGTCCATTTTGTCCGATACCAAGAAGCTGAAGATCGATGCCGCCTAAATCTTGAATGAGTTGTTCATATCGCAAACACTCTAAATCTAAATTTGATGCGTTACCATTTGGCAAGTAATACTGATCCTTCGGGATATCAATATGATCAAATAAATGACGTTTCATGTACGTCATATAACTATTTTCGTGATCTGAATCAAGTCCCACATACTCATCTAAATTCACTGTTTTTGTTTGTTTGAGAGACAATTGTTTGGATTGATGAAGCCGAATCAACTCCCTGTAAGTATCGACAGGTGTACCGCCAGTTGCAAGACCGAGCACTGCATGTGGTTTAGCTTCGATTGTACGAGCAATCATGGCAGCGGCTTCTCTTCCCAATTGGTCTTTATCCGCAAATTCAATGATGTTCATTAGTGATTGTCCTCCCTTTTTTCCCAGACTATTTGTCCACGGCAGATGGTTAAAATCAGTTCTCCAGATTCATCCCAAATCACTAAGTCAGCGAATTTCCCTGTCTCGATTGATCCAAGGAGATGATCGAGTCCAAGCTGTTTCGCTGCATTTGTTGAGGTCATCTTGGCGATATCTGTCCACTCACATTTTGTGATGTGTCTCATCCGTTTTACGCCGTCTTTCATCATTAATATAGATCCTGCGAGTGTACCATCTGGCAGCAGTGCTTTCTCGCCGCTAACTGTGACAGTTTGACCGCCAAATTCGTATGTTCCAATACCTAGTCCTTTTGCCCGCATCGAATCTGTGATCATGATCAAACGATCACTGCCTTTTGCAAGGTATGCAAGCTTAATGGAGAGTGGATGAGAATGAATGCCATCTGTAATCAGTTCTGTATGCAAGTCTTCGTTCGTTAGAGCAGCACCTACAACATGCGGCTCACGATGCTGAAAAGAACTCATCGCATTATAAAGGTGAGTAATGTGACGTGCACCATTGTTTGCAGCTAATTCAATCATGTCACTATGTGCATTCGTATGTCCAATAGAAGGAATCAATTCTTTTTCTTGAAGCAATGAAAGAAAAGCAAAATCAGGATCTTCCTCAGGTGCAAACGTAACGATTTGAATGAGCTGCTTAGATGCATCGAGCCATTTCTCAAAAAGCGGGAGATCAGGCGGTATAATCCATTGAGCAGGCTGTGCCCCAGCTTTTTGCTTAGAGATAAATGGACCTTCAAGGTGAATACCTAGGCATTGTGCCTGACTTCCGGCTTTTCTTTCATTTTGTTCTTTCCAGTGAGCGACATTTTTAAGTGCATGTTCAATCTCATGATGGTTTTGGGTAATGGTTGTTGCTAAAAAACTTGTCGTTCCTTCTGATGGTAAGTTGTCAGCGAGCACATTCATGGCTTCTGGTGTCGCATCCATCATATCTGCACCATATCCGCCATGAATATGGATATCAATCATTCCGGGAAGTAAATAAAAGTTTTCCCGGGAAATATATACTTTTTCATAATTTTCTGTCGGAGGCGATGTAGAAATATAGTCAATCTTGCCATCGCGTAAACCGACAAAACCATTTTGAATGATACGTGTCTCTGTCACAATATGAATATTGGAGAGCAATAAAGAGTTGCTCATATTGATGCCTCCTTATTCGCTGTCTTTTGACTTTAGTTTACCTTTTTTAAGTATAGTTGTCTATACCAGTTGGATAGGATGAGACAGGATCAGGATAAAATACTGTTTTGGGTTCATCATTGAAAGTGATAAAATAGAGCTGTATTTCTGAAACGCCTGTGATAAAAGGAGGAAGAAACGTGCCGAAAGTTCGTACAAAGGACATAATGGAGCAATTTCATCTTGAACTGGTAAGTGGGGAAGAAGGGATTAATCGTCCTATTACAATTAGTGATCTTTCCAGACCAGGTATTGAAATGGCTGGATATTTTACATATTACCCAAAAGAAAGAGTTCAGCTTTTAGGGAAAACAGAGCTTTCCTTTTTTGAACAGCTTCCTGAGCGCGAAAGAAAGCAGAGAATGATGTCTCTTTGTACAGATATTACACCTGCTATTATTTTGTCACGAGATCGTGAAGTGCCAAAGGAATTGATTGAAGCATCAAATAAAAATGGAGTGCCTGTTTTACGCTCAAGTTTGAAAACAACAAGGCTCTCTAGTCGCTTAACGAACTTCTTAGAAAGTAAGCTAGCACCAACGACAGCTATCCATGGTGTGCTCGTGGATGTATACGGTGTAGGTGTATTGTTAATTGGGAAAAGCGGAGTAGGAAAAAGTGAAACAGCCCTTGAATTAGTGAAGAGAGGGCATCGGCTTGTTGCGGATGATTGTGTGGAAATCCGTCAAGAAGATCAGGATACATTAGTTGGAAGTGCACCTGAGCTAATCGAGCACCTTCTTGAAATCCGCGGGTTAGGTATTATTAATGTCATGACCTTGTTTGGAGCAGGCGCGGTCAGAAGCTATAAGAGAATTACGATTGTCATGAATCTTGAGCTTTGGGAACAAGGCAAGCAATATGATCGTTTAGGGCTTGAAGAAGAAAAAATGAGAATCATTGATACAGATGTGCCAAAGCTGACGATTCCCGTTCGTCCAGGACGAAACTTAGCGGTCATCATTGAGGTGGCTGCGATGAATTTCCGATTAAAACGAATGGGGCATAATGCAGCGGAGCAATTTACAAGTAAACTTGCCGATGTTATTGAAGATAATAGTCAGGATGAATAGGAGTTGTCTATATGAATGATGCAATTAAACCCATTGACCCGATAGCTCTTCAGCTTGGACCTATTTCGGTTCATTGGTATGGTGTGATCATAGGTGTTGGAGCCTTGCTTGGGTTATGGCTCGCACTAAGAGAATGTGAAAAAAGAGGGATCAATAAAGATACGTTTATAGATTTGATCTTATTTGCGATTCCAATTGCGATTATTTGTGCACGTATTTATTATGTTTCATTTGAATGGGATTATTATCAGCAGCACCCAAATGAAATCATTAAGATTTGGAATGGCGGGATTGCGATACATGGAGGGCTCATAGGGGCAGTGCTTACGGCCATTGTGTTTACAAGGTTGAGAAAAGTGTCCTTTTGGAAAATCGCTGATGTTGCTGCACCTAGTATTTTGCTAGGACAAGCCATCGGGCGTTGGGGGAACTTTATTAATCAGGAAGCACATGGTGAGGCTGTTTCAAGAGCTTTTTTAGAAAATTTGCATCTACCTGAGTTTATTATTAATCAAATGTATATTGATGGAACATATTACCACCCGACATTTTTATATGAATCATTATGGAATATTGCCGGCGTTGTGATCTTAATTTTATTACGCAGAACTTCTCTACGCAGAGGCGAAATCTTCTTGTCTTATTTAATTTGGTATTCTATCGGCCGTTTCTTCATTGAAGGAATGAGAACAGACAGTTTAATGCTGACAGAGCATTTACGTATTGCACAAGTGATTTCAATTGCAATATTTGCAATGGCCATTTTGCTAATTGTGTATAGAAGAATAAGAGGTTACGCATCTATTCCGTATAAAGAGAATAACTCGTCGAATGAATAGGAGGGGTAAGATGGGGGAAACTTGGAAAAATGGCTTGAAAGCAGGATTATCGACGACATGGACACTTGGAAAAGTTATTTTTCCGGTCACCATTCTCGTCAGCATTTTGCAACATACACCTGTGATGGATTGGATCATACAATTCATTAGACCGTTTATGGGATTGTTTGGTCTGTCAGGGGAAGCGGCGGTTCCGCTTGTATTAGGGAATATGCTGAACTTGTATGCTGGGATCGCTGCTATTTTAACGTTAGAGCTACCTGTCAAAGAGGTATTCATTCTGGCAGTGATGCTATCCTTCTGCCATAATTTAATGATTGAATCGACAGTGGCCGCAAAAGTAGGGCTGAGGGTGTCTGTTATCTTGTTAGTGAGAATCAGTCTTGCAGCTGTTTCAGCTATCGTGATTCATCTCGTTTGGCAGGGGGGACAAGAAACGGCGCAGTATGGTTTGCTTGCAGCAACCCAAACGGCTGATGTGCCTTCAAGCTGGTACATGATTCTTCTTCTTGCCTTACAGAAAGCCGTTCTCGGTGTACTGCAGCTTGCTTGTATTGTCATTCCGCTTATGGTGATCATACAATTGATGAGAGACATGGGGTGGCTATATGCGTTGTCAAGATGGTTATCTCCTTTTACGAAAATGCTTGGGATGAAGGAGAATACGTCCATGACCATGGTAGCCGGTCTGACAATTGGTCTGGCGTACGGTGCAGGTGTGATGATGAAAGCAGTCGAAGAGGACGGTGTCAGCAAAAAAGATTTAACCCTTGCCTTCATCTTCCTTGTCACCTGTCATGCAGTGGTTGAAGATACGCTAGTTTTTATACCACTTGGAATTCCAGTGTGGCCACTCCTTTTCATTCGCCTTATCTCTGCCATTTTATTGACAGCTGCCATTAGTTTTATTTGGCGGAAGTGGGAACACGCAGCTGTTAGAAAGGAAGCAATATGAACGAATCAACGATCAATACAGTACTTTTTGATTTAGATGGTACATTAATTAATACAAATGAATTAATTATCGCCTCATTTCAGCATACGTTGGATCATTATTATCCTGGGCAATATAGCCGTAATGATATTCTTCAGTTCATTGGTCCTTCGTTGTATGATACATTCTCCGCTATGGACCCGGAACTCGCTGATGACATGATTCAGATGTATCGCACTTTTAATCATGAACAGCATGATTTGCTCGTGTCTGAGTATGAGACTGTTTTAGATACATTGAAAGTATTGCAGGATCAAGGATTTAAACTTGGGATTGTCACAACTAAAATTCGTGATACTGTCCAAATGGGATTGAAGCTGACGGGTTTAGAGCCATTCTTTGAAGTCATTGTGACACTTGATGATGTAGTGAATGAGAAGCCGCATCCGGAACCGGTACTGCTGGCGCTATCGAAGCTTGGCAGTGATCCGCAGGAAGCGGTGATGGTTGGCGATAATTATCATGATATTTTATCTGGTCAAGCGGCAGGGACAAAAACTGCAGGTGTGTCTTGGTCGATTAAGGGAGAAGAGGCCCTTTTAAAATATCGCCCAGATTTTATGTTAAAACAAATGAGTGATCTGCTGGCGATTGTTGGAGCTGATTAATTTGAGAAAAACGGACCGTTTTCCAGTAAAAGGGGTCAATTCCCTTAGACAAGTCTATCGCACGGTCCCCTTTATCAAGGTCATGAAAAATTTTATCTTTATTCAAATTGCACGGTACATGCCTTGGATGGGATTGAAAAACTGGATTTATCGGATATTCCTTCGCATGAAGGTCGGGGAGGATACAGCGTTTGCTTTAATGGTCATGGTAGATATTATGTTTCCTGAAAAAATCAGTGTCGGTCGAAATTGTGTGATCGGATATAATACGACGATTTTAACCCATGAGTATTTGATTAAAGAGTACAGGCTCGGGGAAGTTTATATTGGAAATGAAGTGATGATTGGGGCAAATTCAACAATATTGCCAGGAGTGACAATCGGTGATGGTGCCATTGTGTCAGCAGGTACACTTGTTCATAAGGATGTCCCCACAGGTTCTTTTGTGGGGGGGAATCCAATGCGCATTATTTATACAAAAGAAGAGATGGAAGCGCGTCAACCTACGTCTGCTGAGTAGCTCGGCAGATTTTTTGTTGACATTCTGATGAGATGTAACTATAATGATTACAACAGAGGTGAGAAAACATGAAAATCAGCAGCAGATTTACTGTCGCTGTCCATATTCTGGCCTTGCTATCACTTGAAAAAGGATCATTACAGACGTCGGAGGATATTGCGGGAAGTGTAAATACTAATCCAGTGGTCATTCGCCGTATTATGAGTAAATTAAAAAAAGCAGGCTTAATTTCAACAAGTCTTGGCAAAGGTGGTTCTCAGTTGAACCGCAGTGAAGACGAAATGACACTGCTTGATGTGTATAAAGCGGTAGAAGTGGTAGATGAGGGAGAATTATTTCAATTCCACGAAAGCCCAAATCCTGACTGCCCTATCGGTGCAAACATTCAAGCGGTCCTAGAAATCATTTTGTGCCGTGCCCAAAATGCGATGGAGCAAGTGCTTGCTGAGATCAAATTAAGTGAACTGACGCAGGTTTTAATAAAAAAAATTGGATGACGTATTCAATTTTTTTTACCTCTGTTGTAACCATCTTTGTTACACTTTTTTGTTAGAAAAGGAAATATACCCATAATTCAGGAGGTAATAAAATGAAAATTGGTATCATTGGCGCAACAGGTAAAGCAGGACAAGAAATCTTAAAAGAAGCTAAATCAAGAGGGCATGAAGTAACAGCTATCGTTCGTAATGCCCAAAAGGTGACAGATGGATCTGTACCGGTTTTAGAGAAGGATATATTCAACCTGCAGGTGGAAGATGTCAAAGGTTTTGATGTTATCGTAAATGCGTTTGGTGCGCCTGCTGGACAAGAGCATTTGCACGTGGAAGCTGGAAAAAAATTAATCGACTTACTGAAGAATGCACCGGAAACGCGTTTGATCGTTGTGGGCGGGGCAGGCAGTCTATTTGTAGACGAAGCCAAAACAACTAGACTTGTTGACACACCAGAGTTTCCAAAAGAATACTTCGCAACTGCTTCACAGCAAGGAGAAAATCTAAAAGATCTGCAAAAGACTGAAGGATTAAAATGGACATTTCTTAGTCCGGCTGCATTCTTTGACGCAGAAGGTAAACGCACTGGTGCCTATGTAAAAGGAAAAGATCACCTCATTGTGAATTCAAAAGGTGACAGCTATGTCAGTTATGCAGATTATGCGATTGCGCTTGTCGATGAAATTGAACAAGCGGAACATATTGGAGAACGTTTCACCGTCGTATCTGAAGCAGAATAAGAATATATAAACCCCCGCTTCGTCGAATCGGGGGTTTATGCTTGAATGATAATCGCTTGGCTCCCCATCTGCTTCCAAGAAGCCTCGAACTGATCACGATCGACTTGCTGGTTCTTTTGTCCATAAGGATTGTTGAGATAGATGTGTTCGTCATCGTAACCTGTGATGACAACGCTATGCATATTAAAGCTTACATCTATTTTTCCATTAGGTGTGTTCCATGTTTCCATGTTGTCTGTTTCTTGAAATGTTGATGTCGTAATGACCCATACAGGGTAGCCTTTTTCAAGTGGTTGATAAATGGCCTTTTTCACTGACTTTCCAGTTAAGTCGACAGCTTGACGACCTGCATATTTTTTGGCAAGTTGATAAATTGGTTCGTGGTAAACGCCAAGGCCTGGTCCGTTTTCCATATCGCCAACAAACCCTTCATGAGGGTCTCCTTTTAATCCATTCTCATAATTAAGTGGGACGCGCTCTATCTCATTAGCTAATCTGTTTTTTGTCACTTGTTTATAACCGCTGTAATGAAGAAGCATAGCTAAACTAGTGACCTCGCACCCGTTATAAAGCTGTGGATCATCCATTTGATTGTAGAGGATGACATCCATGGCTTTTTTACTTCCTTTTAATGATTTGTGTGATGAATTCTTTTTTTTCGTTGACGATGTTTCGTCTGCTGACAGCGCTGTATCGTTTTTTTTGCCTACTTCACCTGGCGAAGCTGTTTTCTTTACTTGGTCCGTTTGTGAAAAGTAAATAAACCCTAAATAAACAAGACATGCGCACAACAAAGTTAAGGTAAATGTCTGGATGAACTTCACTGTAATCTCCTGTGTTATTCGATTTTTTATGTATTATAGCATGTTCCTCCAAAGAACACGTATAAAAGTGACAGGTGTCATTTGAATGTAATATTTAAACGAAATTTAAATGAAAATGGGAAGAAATAAAAATGATTGATTTAATCACTTTATTTTGTTAGCATATTATCATATTAGCGAACTAAAGGATTCGGAATTTTTTGTTTTAGTGTGCTGGAGGTGCAAAAGTACATGTTTATGTTTGAAAAACCATATGGTATGCGGGATTCATTGCCAGGGTTGTATGAAACTAAGAAAAAAGTGAGACGTTCATTAACAGAGGTGATGAATGGTTGGGGTTATCGTTTTATGGAGACGCCAACACTTGAGTTTTACGATACAGTCGGTGTTCAATCGGCGATTACAGATACACAGCTATTTAAACTTCTTGATCAAAACGGTCATACACTTGTGCTTAGACCTGATATGACAGGTCCGATTGCGAGAGTTGCCGCTTCAAAGCTTCATGAGCAGGCGTATCCGCTTCGTGTTGGTTATGCAGCAAATGTGTTCCGTGCGCAGGAAAGAGAAGGCGGAAGGCCGTCTGAGTTTGAACAGGTCGGGATTGAATTGATTGGTGACGCTTCGATTAGTGCAGATGCCGAGGTGATTGCCCTTGTCGTTTTTGCTTTAAAAAATACAGGGCTTCATTCCTTTAAAATTGCCATCGGTCATGTCGCTTTAGCGGAGGCTTTATTTATAGAAGTGCTAGGAAATACGGAAAGAGCGAATGTACTGCGCCGTTTCTTATATGAAAAAAATTATGTAGGATACAGGCAGCATGTGAAACAATTACCACTATCATCTATCGACAAAACGAGATTATTACAGCTCTTGGATTTGCGTGGTGGCAAGGAAGTCACAGAAAAGGCAGAGGAGATCGTTGTCTCTAATGAGGGAAAAGAAGTACTCACTGAATTAAAGTCGCTTTGGGAGACACTTGAAGATTATGGCTGTACCGAATATATCCGTTTGGATTTAAGCATGGTGAGTCATATGAGTTACTATACCGGAATTTTGTTTGAAGTATTTGCAGATAATGTTGGTTCATTCATAGGAAGTGGTGGAAGATATGATCAATTGCTTGCTCGTTTTCATGCACCAGCGCCAGCTACAGGTTTTGGTCTTCGGTTAGACCGCCTTCTTGAAGCACTAGATGCAAAAGAAATCAATGAACCCCAGGAGGCTGTGATATTTAGTAAAGAACAAAGACTTGAAGCCTTTGCATTTGCTGAAAAAGAACGAACAAATGGCAAGAAAATTGTCCTGCAAGATTTAGCAGGTATTGAAAATATTGATGAGATGACCAAGTCGTTTGAGCGAGTGACTTATTTTATTGGGGCTAGAAAGGAAGAGCAAAATGGGTAAAGTGTTGACGATGGCAATGCCAAAGGGCCGAATATTTGAAGAAGCAGCAGGGTTGTTAAGGCAGGCAGGCTATCAACTGCCCGAGGAATTTGAAGATTCGAGAAAATTGATTATTGATGTACCGGAAGAAAACCTTCGCTTTATTTTAGCCAAACCAATGGATGTCACCACGTATGTAGAGCACGGTGTAGCGGATGTCGGCATTGCAGGGAAAGATGTCATGCTTGAGGAAGCCCGTGATGTATATGAGGTACTTGATTTAAACATTAGCAAATGCCATTTAGCAGTTGCTGGATTGCCAGGAGCTGAATGGGGAAGTGTTGCACCCCGTGTGGCAACAAAATATCCAAATGTAGCCTCTTCCTATTTCAGAGAACAGGGTGAGCAAGTGGAGATCATTAAGCTAAACGGCTCTATTGAACTGGCACCGCTCATCGGTCTCGCTGATCGTATTGTGGACATTGTGTCCACTGGTCAAACGTTAAAAGAAAACGGACTTGTGGAAACCGAGCATATTTGTGAGATTACGTCTCGTTTGATTGTCAATCCCGTTAGTTACCGTATGAAGGATGCTGTAATCGATGAAATGGCCCAGCGCCTTGCAATAATTATTGAAGGAGAGAAATCATGATGAACATGACTTATATACAAGAACATGAGAAAGATACTCTCTCACTCAAGCGTTCTTTAGATACTGGAACAGAAGAACAACGACTGGCTGTTCAGCACATTATTCAAGAAGTCAGAGCAAACGGGGACGAGGCCGTTCGTTCTTTTACAAAACAATTTGATGGCATTGCCCTTGATAGTCCGCTTGTCACTGCGGATGAAATAGCAGAGGCTTATGAACGCATAGACCGAGCGGTGATACAGATGATCCAAACAGCCATTCGCAATATTCAAACATACCATGAGCGCCAACTGTCTTCTTCTTGGTTTTACCACCAGCAGGATGGGACGATGCTTGGTCAAAAGGTGACGCCGCTTGATGCTGTCGGTGTCTATGTACCGGGTGGAACGGCTGCTTATCCATCTTCCGTGTTAATGAATGTCATTCCTGCACTTGTGGCGGGTGTTGAACGAATTGTACTTGTCACACCACCAGGGAAAGATGGCCGTCTTTCTGATGCGGTGCTTGTTGCAACGCAGGAGCTGGGGGTTTCAGAAGTATATAAAATGGGCGGTGCTCAGGCGATTGCGGCACTTGCATATGGAACTGAAAACATTCAGCCTGTCGATAAAATTACTGGTCCAGGTAACATTTATGTGGCACTTGCGAAGCGGGAAGTATTTGGACAAGTCGATATTGATATGATTGCCGGTCCAAGTGAAATTGCTGTCCTAGCAGATGAAACGGCACTTGCTCATGAAGTGGCAGCCGATTTACTTTCGCAAGCGGAGCATGATGCGTTAGCATCCAGTATCCTTGTCACACCATCTGTGACACTTGCTCAGAAAGTGCAGGCTGAGGTTCAATCACAGCTAGATACTTTGCCAAGGAAGTCTATCGCAGCACAATCCATTCAAAATCATGGTCATATTTACGTGACGGATTCTTTGGACAGTGCGGTAGAAGTGGTCAATCAATTAGCACCAGAACATTTAGAGGTGCTGACGGCGTATCCAGAAAAGCTTCTTAGCCAAATAAAACATGCAGGAGCAATTTTTTTAGGTCGCTATAGCCCCGAGGCGGTTGGTGATTATTTTGCTGGTCCGAATCATGTACTGCCAACAAATGGAACAGCCAGATTCTCTAGTCCGCTTGGCGTCACAGATTTTCAAAAGAAAACGAGCATTATTTCATATAGCCAGGAAGCCTTTGAGACACATAGTAAAAGCATTGCTGCTTTTGCAAGATTAGAAGGGCTTGAGGCTCATGCAAGGTCGATTGAAGCGAGAAAGCGGGAGGAATCAAAATGAGACAGGCACAAACAGCTAGAAAAACAAATGAAACAAACATTTCGTTAGCGCTAGATATTGATGGAGAGGGAAAAGCTGATATTCAAACGGATGTTCCTTTTCTGACGCACATGCTTGATTTATTTACAAAACACGGCCACTTTAATTTAACAGTGGATGCCAAGGGAGATACAGAAGTAGACGATCACCACACAACGGAAGACATCGGCATTGTGCTTGGACAAATGTTTAAGGAAGCACTTGGTGATAAAAAAGGAATCAAACGGTACGGGTCTAGCTTTGTTCCGATGGATGAAACCCTTGCACAAGTGGTTGTCGATTTAAGTAATCGCCCTCATTTGGAAATGAAAGCTTCGTTTCCAAGTCAAAAAGTCGGTACCTTTGATACGGAGCTTGTTCATGAGTTTCTTTGGAAATTTGCGCTTGAAGCTCGAATCAACCTTCATGTGATTGTCCATTATGGAACCAATACACACCACATCATTGAAGCAATTTTTAAAGCGATGGCACGTGCTCTTGATGAGGCAACAACGATTGATCCACGTGTGAAAGGGATTCCTTCAACAAAGGGGTTGCTTTAATGATTGGCGTCATTGACTATGGTATGGGAAATTTGTTTAGCGTATCAAAAGCACTCGAACGAGCAGGCGCACCTTATATCGTGTCGTCCGAAGTTGAAGAATTAGAAAAGGCAGATGCTTATATATTGCCTGGTGTTGGTTCATTTCGAGATGCGATGCAACTATTGAAGCAGACAGGGCTTGAGTCATTTATCCACCAAGTCGTTCAGGAAGGAAAACTGTTATTCGGTATTTGTCTTGGCATGCAGCTTCTGTTTGAAGAAAGTGAAGAGGCAGGAATGACGAAAGGATTAGGTCTGTTAAAAGGACGTGTCACTCTGCTGAAAGATCGTGATCAGAACGGACAAAGGTTAAAGGTTCCTCATATGGGATGGAATCAGCTTACGTTTCATCAACCATCCCCGTTGTTTGATGGTGTTCCGGAAGGTTATGCCTACTTTGTTCACTCCTATTATGTCAGTGAAATGAATCCGGATGAGCAATTGGCAAGTGCCACATATGGTGTGCAAGTTCCAGCTATTGTTGGAAAGGGAAATGTGTTTGGTGCGCAGTTCCACCCTGAAAAAAGCAGTACGACTGGCATGGCATTGTTAAAACAGTTTATTCAATTAGTAAATGAACAGAGGGTGAATTAATGAGTGAATTTATCTTATATCCAGCGATTGATATGAGAGACGGGAAATGTGTACGGCTCGTTCAGGGAGACTATGATCAAGAAACCATTTATGGAGATTCACCCCTAGAAATGGCTACACTTTTTGTGAATGAAGGAGCTAAGTGGATTCATCTAGTTGATCTAGATGGTGCAAAAGCGGGTAAACGAGTCAATCACGATCATGTGCTTGCGATTGCTTCCTCCTTAGATGTGCACGTGCAAATCGGCGGCGGCATACGGACTGAAGAAGATGTCGATTTTTATTTAAGCAACGGTGTATCTAGAGTCATCCTTGGCAGTTCAGCCGTATCCAATCCTGTTTTTGTGAAAAAAATGCTCGCTAAATATGGGGAGAAAATAGCAATCGGTATTGATGCACGAGATGGCTTTGTATCGACAGAAGGATGGCTTGAAACCTCAGAGGTCAAGGCAGAAGAACTAGGCAAAGAGCTGGCAAAAGAAGGGGCAGAAGTATTTATTTTTACCGATATTCAAATGGACGGTATGCTATCAGGTCCCAATGTAGAAAGTACTGTTCGATTAGCAGAAGCCACTGGCAAACAAGTGATCGCCTCTGGTGGTGTCAGTGCTGTAGCTGATCTCAGACAGCTTTCGAAGCAAAGCCGTTTAGGTGTATCAGGGGCCATTATTGGCAAGGCGCTTTACACAAAGCAATTTACTTTAGCAGAAGCATTTGAAGGGCTGAGCAGCATATGATGACAAAACGAATCATTCCATGCCTCGATGTGAAGGAAGGACGAGTCGTCAAGGGCATTCAATTCCTTGGCTTAAAAGATGCTGGAGATCCGGTAGAATTGGCGCAAATTTATGACAAGGAAGGCGCAGATGAACTAGTCTTTCTCGATATATCAGCCTCTCATGAAGGCAGGAAAACGATGGTTGATGTGGTCAAACAAGTAGCGTCTACACTCGCCATTCCATTTACTGTTGGCGGCGGTATTAACCACCTTGATGATATGAAGCGTATATTGAGAGCTGGTGCGGATAAGGTGTCTTTGAACACTGCTGCTGTTTTAAGACCAGAGTTGATTTCAGAGGGAGCAGACTTTTTTGGCTCACAATGCATCGTTGTGGCCATTGATGCCAAATATGATGAAGAGGCTGAAGCCTATGTGGTGTATACCCACGGAGGACGCCGGAAAACGGATATGGAAGTAAGCGAATGGGCGAAAAAAGCGGTTTTAAGAGGTGCAGGTGAAATTTTACTGACAAGTATGGATGCTGATGGTGAGAAAAAAGGATTTGACCACCGCCTGACAAAACTTGTTTCTGAAGCCGTGACAGTTCCAGTGATTGCGTCAGGTGGTGCTGGCAATGCGGAGCATATGCTTGAAGCATTTACAAAAGGAGAAGCTGATGCAGCACTGGCAGCCTCTATTTTCCACTACAAAGAAACATCGATTCAAGAGGTCAAGGCATACTTGAGAGAACATGGGGTGAAGGTGAGATGAAGAAGGCAAACGATTTAACATTTAACGAGTCAGGCTTGATTCCTGCAATTGTACAGGATGCACAAAGTAAGGAAGTATTGACGCTTGCTTATATGAATCAAGAATCCTATGAAAAAACACTGGAAACAGGAGAGACATGGTTCTTTAGCCGTTCGAGAAACGAGCTGTGGCACAAAGGAGAGACGTCCGGACACACCCAAAAGGTGAAATCCATTCGTTATGACTGTGACAAGGATGCCCTGCTTGTGCTGGTCGAACCAAGCGGTCCAGCGTGCCATACAGGCAGTTACAGTTGCTTCTCGGATGAAGGCGTGAAGCCTCAAAGTCAAGGAAAAGACCGTTTTGCTATTTTAAATGAACTTGAACAGGTCATTGCCACGCGTCAGGCAGAGATGCCGGAAGGTGCGTATACAACATATCTATTTGAAAAAGGCGTAGATAAGATTTTGAAAAAAGTCGGAGAAGAAGCTTCAGAGGTGATCATTGCAGCGAAGAATCGTGATCAGGAAGAACTTAAATGGGAAACAGCCGATCTCCTTTATCACCTTCTTGTTTTATTACGTGAACAGCAATTACCGCTTGATGATGTATTAAAAGTACTGACAAAGCGTCATCAAGGGAAATGAGAGCCAGGGATTTGCCTGGCTTTTTGATTGTCAAAAGAAAACAACCCTCTCTTTTCTTTTGTTCTATGTGACTGCCGGTGAAGTATGTTATACTACACTCGGTACACTGTTCGAATGGAGGGTATCGGTGAGTAAATACACTTCTCAAAATCACCACACACAAGTTGTCCAGCTATTTCAAGATGGGCATTACTTTTTTCATAAAGGTCTAAAAGCATATAAAGAAAGAAATTTGCCAAGGGCAAGTAAGCTGATTCAACGTGCGATTGTACTTGAGCCCGAAAATGTGGAGATGCTATCACAACTTGCCATGATTTATACTGAAATGGGTCATTATCAACAATCAAATGAACTGCTAGATTTCATTCTTGAACACGTTGATGAAAACATGACAGCGTGTCATTATTTTAAAGCAAATAATTATGCGAATCTCGGTTTGTTTCAAGAGGCGCATAAGTCAGCAACAGCATATGCGGCTATGGAAGAGGATGGAGAATTTTCGGATGAAAATGATGAGCTGCTCGATTTGCTAGATATGAGTGGCGAAGAGGATGAAGATTTTCCTTATGATCAGGATGACCTGATTATGAAGCAAGATCATGCCAACCATTTGTTAGAAAGCGGCAGGCTTGAAGAAGCCATTGAAATGCTAGAGCAAATGATTGTCGAATTCCCAGAATTTTGGTCAGCGTATAATAATCTTGCATTGGCCTATTTTTATTCTGGACAAATTCATCAAGCGAAAGACATGTTGAACCGGGTACTTCATGGTAACCCTGGTAATCTGCATGCCCTTTGCAATCTGCTTGTCTTCTATCATTATGAAAAAGAAGAAGAAAAGGTAAAGGTGCTGTCCAAGCAATTAACGCACGTGTATCCAATATTAAGTGAACAGCGTTATAAACTTGGTGCAACATTTGCCTTGGTCGGAGAATTCGAATGGGCCTTTAAATGGCTCTACTCTTTGTATAAAACAGGATTCCAGGGAGATAGTACGTTCTTGTATTGGCTCGCAAATGCAGCTTACCATACTGGTCACCAAACATTGGCACAAACGGTTTGGGATAAGATGGTGGAAGAAGATATTGATGCAGATGAAATTAAGCCGTGGCAGGATAAAACAGAGGAATTCGAGCCAATGGTTTCTATCGAGGAACGATTGACTGCGTACTATGTCAGCAAACAAAAAGGTGAACTTGACGTTCTACAATCTATGCTTGATGCCCGCGCAGTAAAAACAGTCTTTGAACAGCAATTCATTGAACTGCTTCTATACGAAGATCAAATGGAAAAACGATCCTTTTCAGAAGATGCAGTCTTTGCAAAGCAGGCGGCATCGGCTTTAGAAAAGGCAGTGCAGCCTGACAGTTATATGCCATATTTTTGGTTATTCCACATTATTCAGCAGGCGTGCGCTTCTGGCGCATACAAGAGAAATGCTCCTGCATGGGCAGCAGCTTCTTATTATCTATGGATGAACGAACAAGAGGAAACAAATGTCACCAAAAAAGAAGTAGCCGCCTCTTTTCAGATCAGCGTCCAAACGCTGTCCAAGTATGAGAGCATCATTTATACTTTAATAGACTAAAGTAGACAGATATATATGTCAGAAGCATGGCCGACAAGGTCATGCTTTTTTTCTTGGATAAAAAGGTGGGATTTGCAAGGATTTGGCGAAGTATGACAAACACGACATGTATTTGAAACACAAATGTAATAAAAATATTAGCTCATTTTGTCGATGTGTCATGTATAATGAATCTCGTGGATTAAAAACAAAGACTTATATTTAGGTATTTTACTATACATAATTGAACACCTAGTGATAGAAACAATCTGGTCAACATCTTGCTGAAATTCAGAAAGAAAGACATAGTGAGCACAGATTGGTCGCAGAGAATTTGCTGCTTTGTTATGTCGCTTGGGAAATTGTCAAAGGAGGAACTATTCGTGAAAAAGTTTATTACATTCGGTGTAGCTTCGGTAATCGGAGCGAGCAGTTTATTCATTCCATTTACTCATGAAGCACATGCACAAAACTTTGAACAAAAGAAGCAAGAATTAGACAGTAAACAAGCAAAGGTAAACAAGGACCTTCAAAAGAAAAAGGACGAGCTTTCTAAACTTGAAGCAAAACAAGAGGCGCTTGAATTAAAGCTGAAAGAAATTGATGAGAAGGCTTTAAAGACAAGTGATCTCATCGAAGAAAAGCAAGCTGAAAACGAAAAAACGAAAAAAGAAATCAAAGCACTAAAAAAAGAAATTGCTGATACAGAAAAGCGTATTGAAGAAAGAAACGAATTCCTGAAAAAGCGTGTACGTGCTCTTCAGGAAAGCGGCGGATCTACTAAATACATAGATGTATTATTAGGTGCAAAAAGTTTCAGTGATTTCATTAGCCGTGCAGGTGCAGTATCTACACTTATCAACGCTGACGGTGAAATCATTAAAGAACAAGAAAAAGACAAAGCTGAACTTCAAAAGTCTGAAAACGAATTAAACACGAAGCTTGAAGATGTTCAAAATACACTGGCAAAGCTTGAAGCACTTCAGTCTGACTTGACGAAACAGCTTGATGAGAAAGACAAACTATTCAAGCAAGTGAAAAAACAAAAAGGTCATGCATCATCTGAAATCAGCGAGCTTAGCAGTCAGTTTAACAGCATTGCATCTGAAAAAGACGCAACAATTGCTGCACAAAAACAAGCTGAAAAAGAAGCTGCTCAAAAAGCAAGAGAAGAAAAAATTCAAAGACAGCAGCGTCAAGCAAGTGTTCAAACGGAAGACAACAGCTCAACGAATGATAGTAGTCCGTCTTCTTCAAATAACAGCAGTTCACCAAGTGAAAAGCCATCTTCTGGCGGTGGATCACCCGTTAGCAATAACGTAGGCGGAATTGAAGGTGCGATTAGCACAGGTTCTACAATTATTGGTCAGTCGCCATATAAATGGGGCGGCGGCAGATCACAGGCCGATATTGACGCACGTCGTTTTGACTGTTCTTCATTCGTCCGCTGGGCATTCGCATCAGCAGGGATCAACCTTGGACCAATTGGCGGAACAACAACAGATACGCTTGTAGGTAAAGGAAGAGCTGTAAGTGCATCTGACATGAAACGTGGAGATCTTGTGTTCTTTGATACGTATAAAGTAAATGGACACGTCGGCATTTACTTAGGAAACGGTACATTCTTAAACGATAACAGCTCTCACGGTGTTTCAATTGATTCGATGAGTAACCCTTATTGGAAGAGATATTTCAATGGTGTTGTCAGAAGGGTCGTTGAATAAACCACTACTCGTTATATAACCGCAAACAGGCTTCCTTAAACAGCAGTTTAAGGAAGCTTTTTCTTTTTTTGAAGATATGAGCAAATGATTCGCTAATGACTCGCATATTTTATAGGATATGGGTAAGGAACAAATGCTAAGTGTAGAAATGATGCACCCGTTTATGAATGGAAGCATCACCCAAGGGTATTCTAATAAGAAATGCTAGTAGCAATTGAAGAGGGAGTGACAGTTGTGTCAGAAGAAAAAATCTACGATACCATCATCATTGGAGCGGGTCCTGCCGGAATGACAGCCGCTGTTTATACATCACGGGGAAATCTATCAACACTGATGATTGAAAGAGGAATTCCTGGCGGGCAAATGGCGAATACGGAAGATGTCGAGAACTACCCTGGCTTTGAAAGCATTCTAGGACCAGAACTTTCAAATAAAATGTTTGAGCATGCGAAGAAATTCGGTGCAGAATATGCGTATGGCGATATTAAAGAAATAGTAGACGGTGAAGAATACAAAATTGTCAAAACTGGTTCAAAAGAGTACAAAGGACGTTCAGTCATCATTGCAGCAGGTGCTGAATACAAAAAAATCGGTGTACCTGGTGAAAAAGAACTTGGCGGTCGTGGTGTATCTTACTGTGCAGTATGTGACGGCGCATTCTTTAAAAATAAAGAGCTTGTTGTCGTTGGCGGCGGTGACTCTGCTGTGGAAGAGGGTGTCTACCTGACTCGCTTTGCTTCAAAGGTAACGATTGTCCATAGACGTGACAAACTTCGTGCCCAAAGCATCTTACAAGCACGTGCCTTTGATAATGATAAGATCGACTTCAAATGGAACAAAACCGTTAAACAAATCAATGAAGAAAATGGGAAAGTCGGCAGCGTGACATTAATTGATACAGTGACGGGTGAAGAAGAAGATTTCAAAACGGACGGAGTCTTTATCTATATCGGTATGTTGCCGCTTTCTAAACCATTTGAGAATCTTGGTATTACGAATGAAGAAGGTTACATTGAAACAAACGAAAGAATGGAAACAAGAGTAGAAGGCATTTTCGCAGCTGGCGACATTCGTGAAAAAACACTTCGCCAAATTGTCACAGCAACGGGTGATGGAAGTATTGCAGCACAGAGTGCGCAGCATTACGTGGAAGAGCTTTCTGAGAAGCTTAAAGCCATGAAATAAGCAGGGTGTCGTAAACCCTTAATATAGCGTCATGGGCTTTTAACTGGAATGTAACACGGGTGAAATAATTATTCGTTATCATGAAATTAGTAATTGACCCCCTTTTATAAGGAATACATGTTTGACACGGATGTGAATCCGTGTCCTTTTTTTTGCATAAAACAAGAAATTCACGAGATGTTCACAAATGACGCATGGAGAACCGCTAGATGTTGTAAAATAAAGAGTAAAGAAACATAGCACCACATTCTTCATACGAAAATCTGTCTGTTTTCGGTGAAGACTGGGCATGTTCATTGTGGGAGTTAAGATGAAACTGTATAATAATAAAAAGACATAAAAGAGTAGGTGACAACTGGTGCAACGAGTAACCAATTGTGTGCTGCATCACGAAGATCAAGTTCTCTTGCTACAAAAACCAAGACGGGGCTGGTGGGTAGCTCCAGGTGGTAAAATGGAAAGCGGAGAATCGGTCAAGGATTCAGTCATTCGAGAATATAGAGAAGAAACAGGCATTTACATTTTAAATCCACAGTTAAAAGGTGTATTCACCTTTATTATGAAAGAAGGCAACCACATCGTACAGGAATGGATGATGTTTAGCTTTATGGCAGATTCCTTTACCGGAAAAAACGTGTCAGAGTCGGAGGAAGGCATTATAAAATGGCATGATGTGAAGGACGTGCCTCACCTACCAATGGCCCCTGGTGATCGTCATATTCTTGACTTCATGTTAAAGGGAAAAGGACTTCTCTATGGCACATTTACGTACACCCCAGATTTTGAGCTGATTGCTTATCGGTTAGATCCTCAAGGAGACTAATAAATGAACCGTTTTCATAAAGAAGGAGAGGGAGCAGGCATGAATACGCACACACAGGATGATATTCAGCTTGTGATTATTACAGGAATGTCAGGTGCGGGGAAAACCGTCGCCATTCAAAGTTTTGAAGACCTAGGATATTTCTGTGTGGATAACTTACCGCCATCACTTTTGCCTAAGTTCCTAGAGTTAATGAAAGAATCAAGTTCGAAAATGAGCAAGGTTGCACTTGTGATGGACTTACGTGGACGAGAATTTTTTGATAGTTTAATTGCAGCTTTAGATAAAATGGGTGATATCGGATGGATTACACCCCGTATTTTGTTTTTAGATGCAAACGATAAGGTGCTTGTCTCAAGATACAAAGAAACGAGACGTTCACATCCACTTGCGACAACAGGTCTTCCGCTTGAGGGAATTTCCATTGAGCGTGAGCTGTTAGAAGAGCTGAAAGGGCGCTCTCAGATGATTTTTGATACATCAGATCTGAAACCAAAGCAGCTTCGAGAAAAAATTGTGACGCACTTTGCGACCAATCAAGGGCAAGTGTTTACAGTGAATGTGATGTCATTTGGCTTTAAATACGGTCTGCCGATTGATGCAGATCTTGTATTTGATGTGAGATTCTTACCGAACCCTTACTATATTGAGAGTATGCGTCCCCAGACTGGAAACGATGAAGAAGTGCGTTCCTATGTGATGAAGTGGAATGAAACACAGAAGTTCCTAGAGAAATTAATTGATCTTCTCAGTTTTATGCTTCCATCCTATAAGCGAGAAGGGAAAAGCCAGCTTGTCATTGCGATCGGCTGTACTGGAGGCCAGCATCGTTCAGTCACTTTGGCCAACTACTTAGCCGAGTATTTTAAAAATGATTACTATACACATGTTACTCACCGGGACATTGAAAAGAGAAGTAGAAAATAGATGACTACATTTCCAAAGGTCGTCATTCTTGGTGGAGGCACTGGCTTATCTGTTTTGCTCAGAGGGTTAAAAACAAAGCCGGTGGACATTACCGCCATCGTAACGGTTGCTGATGATGGAGGCAGCTCAGGTAGACTGCGTCATGATTTGAATATTCCGCCTCCAGGGGATATTCGAAATGTACTCGCCGCACTATCTGATGTGGAACCCCTTGTGGAAGATTTATTTCAGCACCGGTTTAACAAAGGGAATGACTTAACAGGCCATTCTCTCGGCAATCTCATTCTTGCGGCAATGACAAATATAACCGGTGATTTTTTTCATGCCGTCACAGAAATGAGTAAGGTCTTAAATGTAAGAGGTAAAGTATTGCCGGCAGCTAATTCAAGTGTTGTCCTTCATGCTGAATTAGAAAACGGAAAAGTGGTGACAGGGGAATCGAAAATCCCAACCTATGGTGAAAGGATTAAACGCGTATTTCTCACACCAGATACAATTGAGCCGCTCCCGGAATCCATCCAAGTCATTCGCGAGGCCGATTTGATTGTCATTGGACCGGGTAGCTTGTATACGAGTATTTTGCCAAACTTGCTTGTACCGCACATTGGAGAAGAAGTCATTCGCTCAAAGGCGAAAAAAGTATATATATGTAACGTCATGACGCAGCCAGGGGAAACGCTTTCCTATAGTGCATCTGATCATGTGCAAGCACTAAATGATCATATGGATCAACCTTTTATTGATACAATATTTGTTAACAATAAAGAAATTCCAGATGAAATCAAAGCAAGATACGCCGAAGAGCAGGCACAGCCTGTGCAGTTCGACATAGACGCACTGAAAGCAATGGGACTGGAAGTCATCCCTGGAGAAATCATTACATATGACCAGAATGTGATCCGTCACGACACGCTGAAGGTTGCCTCGCTATTAGTCGAGCTACTGCATCAGAAAAAATAGGAATGGGGGTGGCAAGGATGTCATTTGCATCCGAAACAAAAAAAGAGCTGACTAATTTGGACGTGAAGGACTGCTGCTCAAAAGCGGAGCTTTCTGCCCTCATCCGTATGAACGGTTCATTATCTTTCTCTAATCGAAAACTGATTTTAGATATACAGACAGAGAATGCGGCCATCGCAAGACGTATTTATACCCTT
Organism: Bacillus sp. Bos-x628; assembly: GCF_040500475.1. Lineage (GTDB taxonomy): Bacteria > Bacillota > Bacilli > Bacillales > Bacillaceae > Bacillus > Bacillus maqinnsis. Next base: position 2,664,040 of record NZ_CP159358.1, read on the forward strand.
TTAAAAAAGAAATATGATGTGACAGTCGAGCTACTTGTCCGTAAAAAAATGAGATTAAAAAAGAATAATGTGTATATTGTCAGACTGGTAGAACGAGCCAAGTTCATTTTAGAGGATCTGAAAATATTAGGGGAACATTTTGTATTTGAGCGCAATATTTCAGAAGAACTTGTGAAAAAAAGATGCTGCAAACGCTCTTATATGAGAGGTGCTTTTTTAGCTGGCGGTTCTGTGAATAATCCGGAAACGTCTTCTTATCACCTTGAAATTTTCTCACTGTATAAAGAACATAACGATGCCCTTTGCGCACTAATGAATCAATTCCATCTTAACAGCAAAACACTTGAGCGGAAAAAAGGCTACATTACCTATATGAAAGAAGCCGAAAAAATTACGGAATTCTTAAGTGTAGTTGGGGCCCATAACTCATTGCTTCGCTTTGAAGATGTGCGAATCGTCCGTGATATGAGAAATTCTGTTAATCGACTTGTGAATTGTGAAACAGCAAACTTGAATAAAACCATCGGTGCATCGCTGCGTCAAGTGGAAAACATTCAATACATTGATGAAAAAATAGGACTCGATGCACTGCCAGATAAGCTGCGAGAAATTGCTAAACTACGAATCGACTACCAAGAAGTCACGTTGAAGGAGCTTGGAGAAATGGTTGAGAGTGGCAAGATTAGCAAATCAGGCATTAACCACCGCTTGAGAAAGTTAGATCAAATTGCAGAACAACTTCGAAATGGACAAGCCGTTACATTGAAATAGGAAAGCAAAAGAAGGAGGCAGATCAAATGGTGGAAAAAACGGTCACAATCAATTTGAAAACAGGTTTACAGGCACGTCCGGCTGCTTTGTTCGTTCAAGAAGCCAATCGCTTTGGCGCTGATATTTTCCTTGAGAAAGATGGGAAAAAGGTCAATGCGAAAAGCATTATGGGTCTCATGAGCCTTGCGATCAGCTCTGGGGTTACCGTCACACTTATAGCAGACGGAGCTGATGAACAGGAAGCCATTGATGCTCTAACGGAATTTATCAATCGAGAAAACTGAGTCTCTTCAAAAGGCTCAGTTTTTTAGGAGGAAATGCTTATGATCAAATCAGCTTTCTTACAGAAAGTTGGACATGAAGGTCATTCGATCTCTTTTGACAATCTGCCCTCATTATTAATAAAGATGGCGTACACCTTTCCATTCGAGAATAGATCGGTGCTTAACAAACAATCTTATACTTTGGATCAGCATGGACTGAAAGCGCATCTCCTCGAAGGGAACAGAGGAGGGCTTTGTTATGACCTCAATCCTTTATTATATTATGTGTTAAAAGAGGCGGGCTTATTTGTTCAGTTGATCCAAGGAACAGTGTATAACAAAGAAGCTGCTGATTGGGTGATTGATGGAACACATGTGGCCATTGTTTTAATACATGAGAGCGAGCGTTTCCTCATAGATGCAGGTTTCGGTGCGAACTTACCTCTTCGTCCAGTGCCCTTTACAGGAGAATGGGTGGAGTCACCTTTCCTTCGTTTTCGAGTCAAAGAAGAAGAAACAGCCAAAGGTACACACTTGCTTCAATTAGACAGGGGATCAGGCGCTGAAACTGGCTATGCATTTACACTGAAAGAAATGAATGAGCAAACATTGTATAAAATAAGACATGAGATCTATGAGAACGAAGCCTCTCCTTTTAACAAAAGACCGCTTGCCTCCAAGCTAACGAAGACAGGACGTATTGTGGTCACAGAGGATCATGTCATCATCCATGAAAATGGAGATGTGTCAAAAAAGTCGCTTCCACAATCTTTTGAGAACTACGTACAAACACTCATCCCGCCAACATCATAAAAAGACACCCTACAAATGAAGCGATCTCCCTAAATTTAGATACGGGTTCTGATTACAGCTTTTAAGGCACGAGTTCGGTCCAATACTGAACTCGTGCCTTTTCGTTTAGCCTTATTGTTTTTGCTTACTTTCATGTAAATGTCGCCAATAGAAAAGCACCTCCAAATGTTAGATTGTATCTAACTATTTGGGGTGCAATTCACAAAACGGACTGTCTTTGATCATTTTAGCGGATACGTGTAAATGTCGCATAATGGTCCGTTGTTTTGTAAATGAGCCAGTCACTTGAATACAGAAGACGATCAGCATTACGGAAGCCAGAGACGTAATTGATGTCCGCTTCACGCCACGTTCGTCCGCTCGCTGAAGGAAGTCGTCCCTCACGGTTAGAGAAGATGTCTCCCCCAATGCTTTTCCCTGGGGCTACCTCAGCTAAATTTCCTTTTGATGGGACCCACCCAAGAGCAATTGCTTGAGATTTTGTTATATAGTTATCAGGTAGTCGTTTGTAGCGGATTAAATAGTCTGCAACCCCATCAAACGTGTTAATGACTGCAAGTGTATGCAGGTCTGGTGCAAGTTGAGTTGACACTGATTGAGCGGCGTTTGACGGAAGAGCTGTTTCTGCATGAGCATGCTGTGGGGTGAATCCAGAAAACAAAATAGCAGCGATCAGAGTAATCATCGTAAATAAAGAACTCAATTTTTTCATCTTCATCCTCCTATACAGGAAATAAGATGTTGTCCTCTTGTTGCTTGTCTACCTCATATTATAGCACCCGAAAATGAAGGGGATGTAAAGAATAAGGAGATTTGTTAAAATGAGACTTTTCTCCTGATTCTTCCTTTGGTAGATCAATAAAAAGTCGCATATCTCTGCGCCTTAAGATGAGGCAAGCTCTTTCACTATATCGACAGGAGCTTTGCCGTCAATGCCATGTATCACATTGTGAATGGCTCTTTTGAGCATGAGATCTCTTGTTGTCTTAGTAGCGGAACCGATATGGGGGGCGAGTGTCACCTGATTCATGCTCATGAAAGGATGATCTTTTTCCAGTGGCTCTTGATCATAAACATCAAGACCTGCCCCTTTAATCCAGCCTTGCTGGAGAGCTTGAATAAGACTTTCCTCATCCACTGTTTTTCCTCGGGAGATGTTCACGAATAGAGCCGTGGGCTTCATCAGCTTGAATTCCCGTTCACCGATCATATGATAGGTTTCCTCTGTAAGCGGTGTGATCAAGACAATGATATCTGCTTGCTTCAACAGGTCATCGAGTGAGCAATAAACTGCGCCATAAGCTGATTCGGCTTTTTCATTCCGGCTCCGGTTATGATAGAGCACGTTCATATCAAAACCATGTGCTGCTCGTTTTGCTACTTGCTCACCAATACGCCCCATTCCAATAATCCCAAGCGTCTGATGATGAACATCTATTCCAAAAATATCTTCTTCTTGCACAAACTTCGTCCATTTTCCATCACGTATGAAGCGATCAAGCTCTGCGATTCTTCTAGCAGAAGAGAGGATGAGCGAAAAAGCAAGATCAGCTACTGTATGATCGAGTGTATAAGGAGTGTGCGTTCCGATCACGCCCCTTTGTCTCATAGCATGTAAGTCAAAGTTATCATAGCCAACGGAAGAATTGCTCACGACCTTTAGCTTCGGTGCGTGATCTAATAGTTCTTGATCAATTTTCGTTCCAGATGTCAAAAGTCCATCAGCTTGCTGCAGCTTCTCAAAAAGAATATCTCTTGGGATCGGATCCTTTGATTGCCAGATCTCATATGTACAGTGTTCCTTTAGCAATTCCTCAAAAGAGGCAGGTAAGGGTTTAGCGACAAAAATATGTGGTGTCACAGTCAACTCGCTCCTTTCATGATGTGCATCTTTCTTCTCTAATTATTATAAAGCAACAATTTCTGCAGTACACGTTTGAATGTTAGTTACTCAATATTTAATATACTGAAATAATGCGGAAGGACAGTCATTTTTTTAGTGAAAAAATAGATTTGTAAGCCATCTGATGCGTTCTGTATAGGTGCTACAACTTCACTATCGTACAGAGGCATAGGAAGTTCCTGTGGTTTTTGAGAGATGATCTGACAAATTGGAAAATAGATCGAGACTTCAATGGCAGAGAATGGATTTGAATTGTATTACTCGGGACGATTCTTTTTTACTAAACCATTTCATCGTCTTTTGATCTTCTGAGAACAATGGATCGAAAAGAAGTCTGCATGTCTATTACGATGAAGCGGAAAAGAGAAGAAAATAGAGAAAAGGCTTATATTTTTTCTCATCAATTTCTCATTTTTTTCTTTTTTTTCTATCATTTTTCTTCTCTATGCTTGAGAGCACACGAAAGAAAAGGGGGACAGGCAGAAATCATCTTACTTAAAAAAATGGGAGATGACAAAATGGGATCGACCTTAGAACAAATTCTTCAGCATAATCGTGAGTTTGTGAGTGAGAAGCATTATGAGCCTTACAAAGTAGGGAAATTTCCTGAAAAGAAATTGGTGATTTTAACATGTATGGATACACGTCTCTTGGAGCTATTGCCGCAAGCCATGGGGCTTCGCAACGGAGATGCCAAAATCATCAAAAATGCAGGAGCCATTGTATCACATCCCTTCGGCAGTGTGATGCGAAGTATATTACTTGCCATCTATGAACTGAAAGCGGAGGAAGTATGCATTGTGGGGCATCATGAGTGCGGAATGGCTGGACTTGCTGCAGGTCCTTTACTTGAAAAAGTAAAAGCACGTGGGATAGAAGAGAAATGCTTGAACATTGTCGAAAATTCGGGTGTTGATTTGAAGGGCTGGCTAACAGGTTTTCATTCTGTTGAAGAAAGCGTGACACAAAGTGTCCAATTAGTAACACAGCATCCACTCATGCCAAATGATGTGACTGTGCATGGACTAGTCATTCATCCTGCTACAGGAAAGCTTGATATCGTTGTGAAAGACGGGCAGATCAATCCGCAGTTTGCCTAAAAAGTCTACAAATTCTTAAAGGAGGCCAACACATACCATGCGTTTTTACGGAAGATTTGAAGGTTATGATTTATCAAAATTTAGACGCGATTTAATCGCTGGACTTGTCGTGGGCGTTGTGGCAATTCCTTTAGGCATGGCGTTTGCCATTGCTTCTGGTGTCGGCCCGGAATATGGTTTATATACTGTGATTGTTGCCGGCATTTTCATCTCATTGTTTGGTGGCTCTAAATACCAAATTGGTGGGCCTACTGGGGCGTTTGTTCCAATTTTATTCGGTATAGTCAGCCAATACGGCGTTGAAAATTTATTGATTGCTGGCTTTATGGCAGGCTGTATGCTTGTATTATTCGGAATATTCAAACTTGGGAAGCTCATGAAATTTATTCCTCGTCCAGTTATCATCGGCTTTACCGCAGGCATTGCTGTCATCATTTTCTCAGGACAGATTGCCAACTTCCTCGGATTAAAGGGTGTTGAAAAGCATGAAAGCTTTTTCCTCAATATGAGAGAGATATTGGTTCATCTTGATACAACAAACAGCCTCGCCGTTCTTACAGCTTTGATTGGGCTGATTGTGATTTTGGCGGCACAAACATACATTCCCAAAATACCTGGTGCTTTATTAGGTTTATTAGCTTCTACATTTGTAGCTGTTCTCTTTTTTCAAGGACAGGTCGAAACCATCGGCTCGGCATATGGTGAAATTCCGCGTCAGCTACCTAGCTTTGCATTTCCTGAATTGACCATTGAAAAAATGATGTATTTACTGCCTCCCGCTATTGTGATTGCGCTTTTAGGTGGGGTTGAGTCGATATTATCAGCAATGGTAGCAGATAACATGAAAGGCTCTAAACATGACAGCAACAAGGAGCTTATCGGACAAGGGATCGCCAATATGGCGGCACCGCTCTTCGGGGGAATTCCGGCAACTGGGGCGATTGCCCGTACAGCTACGAATATTAAAAATGGCGGAGCAAGCCCGATTTCAGGTGTTGTGCATGGCGTCGTTGTATTGCTCATCTTAATGCTATTTGCGCCATATGCATCCATGATTCCACTTGCTGCCATGGCCCCGATTTTAATGTTTGTTGCTTGGAATATGAGTGAGAGAAAAGAGTTTATCAATATTGTGAAAGTGAAAAATGCGGATTCACTTGTACTTGTCGTGACCTTCCTGTTAACGGTCATAGGTGATTTGATTATTGGGGTCACCGCAGGTCTCATTTTAGCATTTATCGCCTTTATCAAAAAAATGAGCCAGACGACCAACATTTATTCAAATGTGGCTGTTTCCCAGATTGAAACGGCAGCCACTTTAGAAAAACAGGTCAATCAAAAGGGAATTAGTATGTATTCCATTGAAGGACCATTATTCTTCGGTACGACGGATTCATTGGAAAATTCCATTTTAGATCATGTTCAGACAAAGCCTAAAACGCTCATTCTACTCATGAATAAAGTCAATTATATGGATACGTCAGCAGAAGCCGTCCTAATGAATATCTCTAATCGTTTAAAGCGTCATAATGGTAAGCTCATGATCGTTGGGCTGCAATCACAGCCAAAAGAACTTCTGCATCGCACCGGTCTTTTTCATCAAATTGGGAAACAGCATTTCTTTGAACGGACAGATGAGATATCACCACAGCAGCTATAAGCTTGCACAGGAAAGCACGTGATGAAAGTGTCACGTGCTTTTTGTTCGCTCATTTTCATAGGAAAAGCGCATTGTGAGCAGAAATATAGAGATGAGCAAGAAGCAGTAGGTTCCTTAAGAGATCTCCCGTTTCTGCCATGAGCAAACCCATTCGGATAAATGGCCCATCATGTGCCGAATTTCTCGTTTGATAGAAATGTTTGAGCCACTTTTAATCTCGGTTGTTTGCATGTATGAACAGTTCTTTATATAGTGTGTCATTTTTGATTTTACACTATATATAGATAAAGTGGCTGTTTCTTTACAATAAACTATAGTAGAATGAGTGGTGATGAAATCATAGAAAGAGATGGAGCTGTTTCGATGAAAACGATTTGTGTATTTGCTGGATCGAATCCAGGTGTAAATGACGTATACAAACAAAAGGCTGTCGAGCTGGGTGCTTATATGGCAGAGCAGAGAATCCGCCTTGTGTACGGCGGCTCACGAATTGGCTTGATGGGAGCCATTGCAGATGAGGTACTGAGGTGCGGCGGGCAAGTGGTTGGTGTGATGCCAAAAGGGCTTTTTAGAGGAGAAGTGGTCCATCAAGAGCTGACAGAGTTAATAGAGGTGGCAGGGATGCATGAACGAAAAGCGAAAATGAGTGAACTAGCTGATGGATTTATTGCCATGCCAGGTGGATTTGGTACATATGAAGAGTTATTTGAAGTTTTGTGCTGGGCACAAATCGGTATTCATCAAAAGCCAATCGGATTATATCAAGTGAATGGTTATTTTGAACCGCTTCTTGAGATGGTGAAATATACTGTTCAAGAGGGATTTTCAAACGAATCACACCTTGAACTATTGCATGCTTCTTCACAGCCGGAAGAATTAATTTCACAGATGACCACTTATCAACCACCATCCCTCCAGCAAAAATGGACGGAGTTATCTTAATACGTGATTCATAAACAAAAACCGTCTATTCAAAAGAGCAGACGGTTTGTTTGTTCATTATTTTTGTTCATCTGTATTACGGGTCAAGACTTTGTCGATGAGTCCGTATTCAAGTGCTTCTTGTGCTGTTTTGAAGTTGTCACGATCTGTATCGCGCTCGATCACTTCGATTGGTTGACCAGTACGTTCAGCAAGTACTTGGTTCAGTTTATCACGTAAAGAAAGAATTCGTTTGGCCGCAATCTCAATTTCCGTTGCTTGACCTTGAGCTCCGCCTAGTGGTTGGTGAATCATCACTTCACTGTTTGGAAGGGCATAGCGCTTACCTTTTTCACCAGCAGCAAGCAGGAACGCACCCATTGATGCAGCCATCCCAATACAAATAGTTGATACCTTTGGTTTAATAAATTGCATCGTATCGTAAATGGCCATACCAGCTGTGATTGAACCACCAGGGCTGTTAATGTAAATAGAAATATCCTTTTCTGGATCTTCTGCTTCTAAGAAAAGAAGCTGTGACACGATGGAGTTGGCAACATTGTCATCAATCGCAGAACCAAGCATAATAATACGGTCTTTTAAAAGACGAGAATAAATGTCGTAAGCTCTTTCCCCACGATTTGTTTGCTCAATGACTGTAGGTATTAAATTCATAATGTTCCTCCTTCACCTATTAGGTAAGTATGTAATACAATGATACATTTTTGGTCAATAAAGGTCAAACAAAATGCTGACCTGAAATCAAATACCCCTAAACATTTTCCCCAAAATGATTCTGCTTCAAACCATCATCTTAATGTATGTGTCAGGAAAGAGAAAATACATCATCTTTTCTTGACGATTCATCATTGCATTCTTGCAGCATTTCCCTTATAATTTGATATGCTGACGTTCTAAACATATCATGCGCTCGTAGCTCAGTTGGATAGAGCGGTGGTTTCCGGTACCACGTCTGCCGGGGGTTCGAATCCCTCCGAGCGCGTATAATCCTTAACGTGTAAGAAAGAAAGGTCGTTTGCAAAAGCCCTCATATAGAGGGCTTTTTTGCGTTTTGACCTATCGCCAGAAAAGCAATTTGCTACGATGAAAAAAGTTATTCAGGACATGATGATGATTGAAGGCAAAGCTTCAATAGGGGCTTTGTCTTTTTTTACGATATTTTCTTGAAATATTGGCCATAAGACTCATTTTCTCTTTTTACAGGCGTATAAGTTGAGACTGTTGACTGTATGTGGTTAACATGGATGAGAAATGACAAATGGGAGGGAAGTAGCATGGCAAAAATTTTATTGATTAATTTCCCAGCCGAAGGGCATGTGAATCCGGTATTAGGAATCACAAAAGCATGGACAGATAGAGGAGATGAGGTTCATGCTGTAACAACAATACATTATCAAGAACGATTTGAACGCTTAGGTGCTCACGTACATATACACCCAGATTATATCCGAACATTAAGTGTGAATGAAGGAGAACTAGATTCAATGCAGCCTTTCTTTCATGCAATGTTGCAAACGTCATTAGATATATTAGAACTAGTGGAAAAACTCTCTCATCACCATCAATTTGATTTGGTATACTTCGACATGTTTGGAGCAGGCGAGCTTGTATGTGATTTCTTAAAGATTCCAGGCGTTGGTTCCAATCCATCCTTCGTCATGCAAGAGGCACACTTTCAGACACCACTGTATAGAAAAGATGAGAAAGCCGCTCATCTGTTAGAAGAAATCAATGAACGGTTTGGTGTGCAGCCGAAGCACCTCATGCAGTTTATGAAAAACCGAGGAGAACTGAATATAGTGTATACGAGCGAATATTTTCAACCGGCTGTTGATGCGTTGAATGACTCGTTTGTCTTCATTGGACCGAGCTTTCCGAAACGAGCAGATCAGCATCATTTTCCGCTAGAAGCACTTGAAAATGAACGAGTGATCTATATATCCATGGGAACGGTTCTTGGTGAAACAGAGGCATTTTTTAATATGTGTATTGATGCGTTTGCGGATTTTGACGGGAAAGTGGTCATGGCAACAGGTGAAAAAATCGACATGTCGCTGATAAAAGATGCGCCCTCTCATTTTCTAATCGAGCCTTATGTGCCGCAGCTTGAAGTGCTGGAACATGCAGATGTGTTTATGACACATGGCGGAATGAACAGTGTCAATGAATCCATTCATTTTCATGTTCCTATGGTGGTCATTCCGCATGACAAAGATCAGCCAATGGTCGCGAAAAGACTGACTGAATTGTCCGCTGCACGAGCGCTTGATAAAGAACAGCTCACAGCGAAGCAGTTGAGAGATACAGTTATCACTGTTCTAGCAAGTGATGCCTTTCGAGCGGGTATTGAAAAAATTGAACAAAGTTTTCGGACAGCAGGGGGAACAGAAAAGGCATTACGCATGATTGATACGTTTATTCAAATGAAGCAGACCCAGTAAGAGGGGGTTTCCTCATCAAATGTGTTCGGATTACTCCAATGAAGAATACCTTTTAAAAGAAAATAGAATAAGATGACAAGGCGACAATGCCATCACAAAAGGTTAAATCTTCTGGTTCTAACATTGCGAAGCCATATTATGCAAATAAGCAAAAAAAGCTTCAAAAAACAGCAAAATCCATTGAGAGAAAAATGGATAAATTGGAAATGATTCGCAAATTAAAGGACATCCACCCCATCCAAATGACACAAGATAAATGAAGGAAATTGCAAGTCGTACCGTCTTACGTGCAAAGGACTTAGATGGAAAGGCGGGTAAAAGAATCCTATGGGTGAAGTCAGAGGCGGAGATAAAGTAGTGATAATCGGGAAGAATGGTAGCGGCAAAACGACATTGCTAAAAGTGCTTGTGAATGGTCATCCTTGCTTATATTCCGTTCAGAAGCAGTCAATATATCTTTCTGGGTTTTCAGCTTGATCAATCGATTTTACACAATACACTTAATCAAGCCATTCAGGATGAGACCGTCATTCGCACTATTTTAGCTAGGAGATGTGCATAAGCCTGTGGGTGCTAAGCGGGGGAGAACGGGTGAAAACAATGCTTGCCAAGTTATTGGTGAGTGATGACATGATTGCAGACTGATTCAACAAGCAACAAACTCGGATTTCAGTCATTGACGTATTTAATAGCAAATATGAAGTGTATATGCAAAAGGAAGAAAAGCCTGCTGCTACACAGGTGGAAAAGGAACGTCTCTTCATTGACATGCGGCTGTCTAAGGTGCTTAGCCGCTTAAGTATAGACCCTACTCAGGAACTGGAAGATACATTTCAAGCATGATTAAAATAAAAGAAATTTTTAAATCAATAAGTCAAACACCCCCTGTGTTTAGTGAACAGGGGGGTGTTGATGTCGTTCTTGTTTTATTTGCTCAAGCTCACTAACTGTGACAAGCTGATAGCCTTGTTTGGTCAGCTCATGAATGATTGACACTGCTGCAACGGCTGAAGTGTTATAAATATCATGCATTAATACCGTCCTGCCGTCAGCTGCATGTGAGAGGACAAGCTTAGTGATTTGCTTGCTGCTGCGAATTTTCCAATCTTCAGGATCTACATCCCATAGGGAAACTTTCATATCTACAGCCTGATTGATTTGCTGATTGGTTCCTCCATATGGCGGTCTAAAGTGCGTAGGGGTATAACCACTGGCTTTCTCAATCAATTGTTGTGTGTCCTTCACTTGTTTGACCGCTTGTTTTAAAGGTAGCCTTGTCAATAAAGGATGGTTGTAAGAATGATTCCCTATCTCATTTCCCCCCTTTAAAATATGGCCAAGCATCTCTGGATAGTATTGCACCCTGCTACCTAAAACAAAAAATGTGGCGTGTCCTTTGTTTTGTTTGAGGGCATGTAGGATTTTTGATGTGGTGGCTGGATTCGGCCCGTCATCAAATGTGAGTGCAATGGTTTTTTTGTTCGGATCAAGCTTTGATTTCTGTGGCAGCTTGACGGCTTTTCTTATAGGATTCGGTTCTTTGATTTTATTCTCATTTTTGGTCTTATTCATATATTCTGGCTTTAGTACATCTTTTAGCAGTGCTTTTTTAATCGCCAGCGTTTGCGGACCAAGATTCTCTGCGGCTACTTGAGAAGCTGGGAAATAAAACTCTATATATTTCTCTTTCAAGGCGAAATGACTGAAGTTTTGAGCGGTGGGGGCAGTCCCTTTCTGAAGGAGTTGTTTATCCTTAGATAAGTTCTTATCCTTTTGAAGCTCTGCGTATGTAATATAGGATAATTTCTTTAAATAATCTGTTTTTGGCTGAAATAAATCCTTTGTGGCAAGAAAGGTCTTTTTCTGAAAATCAAAGTTGATCATGTCACTTCGAGTTGTCCCTTTTTGCTGACCTGTATATTCATATGTTGTAAAGTGAATGGCGACTGATTGCTTGGCATAATGCACCAAGTCATAATCAATATTCAGTTCATAACGCTTGTCTTCATTCATGTCCTTTGCTTCACTAAATGTCGTTTTGAAACGGTCTAACGCTGTATTTTCATAACTTTGAATCTTGTCATCTAGTTCTTTTTGATGAAAAAGGGGATAGTTAACTGCATATCTCATAAATTTCCCGTCATTTACGAGGGTGACGATTTCTATGTTTTTATAGTTGGTATCCTGCTTCACATTTTTCTTCTCTGTCCCGCTTGCTTGTTGATTTTGATAGAATCCAATTGTTCCAATCACTATAGCAAGCGCAAGTAGAATGATGCTCCATTTTCCTTTTGCTGACACAACATTCAGTTCTCCTCTCGTGACGGGTTATTTTTTATCGGTTTGTCATTCGTTTGTAATGTTTTTATAACATTTGACTTATGTTTGTAATTTTAGGTGATATTCATGCGGAATGTCAACTATTTTCCTATTAAATTATGATAAAAATGATGGGTATTTTTGGTAGAAAACAATGAGATACGATCGTTTATATACATTGAATAATTAAAAAATAGGCCTTACATTGATTTTTCTGAGGCTGGCGGCTATAATTTTGATGATTATGATTCTCATTTTCAAATTGATTTTTATTGTAGAAAAGGATGACACCGGTTTTGCAGGATAAGCGCACACATCAACAAAAACAATCATCACGTATGCTATTGTTAATGCTATTTTTCTTTGCAGTCATTGGTTTGATGACAGCCATGTTTTTTGCTGTTTCATACGGAGCAAAGGCATTATCTCTGCAAACGGTATGGATGGCTGTGTTCGATTATCAATCCAATGTGACGGAACAGCAGATCATCCATGAATTAAGGTTGCCACGTGTACTAGGTGCAGCTCTTGTAGGTGCGGCCTTTGCTGTTGCAGGTGCTTTAATGCAAGGAATCACAAGAAACCCGCTTGCGGATGCAGGAATATTAGGAATTAATGGCGGGGCGATGTTTGTCGTTGCTCTCTGCTTTGCCTTTTTTCCCGGATTGCCTTATTCAGCGTTAATGTTTTTTTCCTTTATAGGTGCTGTGATGAGTACGTTGCTTATATTCGCTATTGGGGTAGCTGGCGGTGCGTTGACACCGCTACGGCTGACGGTAGCAGGAGCTGTTGTTGCGGCATTGCTCCATGCGCTCAGCTCTGGGATCGCCATTTATTTTGACCTGAGTCAGGATCTCGCCTTTTGGTATGCTGGCGGTGTGGCTGGCGTGAAATGGGCACAACTGAAGGTACTTGCTCCGGTGATTTTCAGTGTGATTGTCTTGGCAACCTTATTAGGTCGTTCTTTATCTTTACTTTCTCTCGGTGAAGATGTAGCGGCGAATTTAGGCGTGAAAACAAGGCAAGTACGAATACTAGGGATGGTAGCTGCTGTCTTATTAGCAGGGGTTTCTGTATCAGCAGTTGGGTCCATTGGGTTTGTTGGTCTTGTCATCCCGCATATTGCACGCAAACTTGTCGGAGTGAACTATTTATTCGTTATCCCAATGTCAGCGAATTTAGGCGCTATGCTGCTTGTCTTCGCTGATCTTGCCAGCCGAACAGTCAATCCGCCAAGAGAGCTTGCCATTGGAGTGATGGTAGCACTTGTCGGTGTTCCTTTCTTCTTATATCTTGCTAGGAAAGAAGGGAGGAACCTGTCATGAAAGAGAAAAAGCGTGCTCTTGTCGTGACAGTCGTCTTGCTTTGTCTAAGTGTATCTGTGGTGCTGTATAGTTTAAATACTGGTACCTTGAAACTTAGCCCAATCGTTGTTTTCAACACCTTATTTGGATTCGGAGACTTCCAAAGTGAGACGGTGTTGTTCGACTATCGTCTGCCGCGTATTGTCGTGACGATCCTAGCGGGTATTGGTTTAGGGATCGCCGGTGGAATATTGCAAAGTTTATCGTGCAATCCGTTGGCTGATCCAGGAATTATTGGGTTAAATGCAGGTGCAGCATTTGGCTTAATCATGTTTGTCACATATTTCCACGTGCTAGAAGGAAATCCATCTCTTTTGATCCCGCTTTTTACCTTTGGCGGGGGTCTGCTTGCGGCTGCAGTCATTGTTCTGCTTGCTTATGACCGGTATGAAGGGCTTGTCCCAATACGTCTCATACTAGTAGGAATTGCAGTCGCTGCAGGGTTTAGCGCATTGACTTTATATTTATCATTGAAGCTGGATGAAGATACATACACATTTGCTTCAAGGTGGCTTGTTGGAAACGTATGGGGGAGAGATTGGATTCATGTCTTGGCGCTTTTACCATGGATTGTGTGTCTTGTCCCATTGACCCTTTGGCAGTCTAGCACGCTCAATGCATTGACATTAGGTGATGCTGTTGCCTCAAGTGTAGGTGTCCGTGTACAGCGTCAGCGGCTCTTTTTGCTTGCTCTAGCTGTCGGTTTAGCCAGTGCAAGTGTTTCAATGACAGGTGGAATCGGTTTTATTGGTCTTGTTGCGCCTCATTTGGCGAGACGGCTTGTCGGTTCATTACATCAACATTTTTTACCTGTCAGCGGACTTCTTGGCTTGTTGATTTTAGTAAGTGCCGATACAATCGGACGTTCAGTATTTGAACCAAATGCCATACCTGCCGGCGTTGTTGTGGCATTTATCGGTGCACCCTATTTTCTCTATTTACTCACAAAAACGAAATAAAGATGAAAGAGGAACCCATCATGAAAAAATTACTCATTCTTGGTTTCACAATCTGTTTCTTGGTTCTTGCCGCTTGTGGTCATCAGGAAACAAAGAACTCCGCGAATCAAAACAATAACGGAACACCTAAGATTGCTTCCTTATCTATTCATTTAACGAATGATCTATTAGCACTCGGCATCAAACCTGCTGGTTCTGTTGTAGGGGGAGATTTAAAGGACTTCCTTCCACATGCGAAAAAGCAACTGAAAAATACGAAAAAATTAGGCATTGCAGCAGACCCAGATATGGAGTCTCTTCTTGCTTTAGATCCAGATGTGATTTATGTGGATGAAGAACTGGCTGGACAAGACCTGTCGAAATACAAAAAAATTGCTAAAACAGAAGTTTTCAATTTAAATGAAGGCACTTGGCGTGATCATTTAAAAAAGATCGCAAAACTAGTGAATAAAGAAAAAGAAGCCGATCAATATATCAAGGATTATGACAATGAAGCGAAAGAAGTGAAATCGCTTATACAAAACAAAATTGGCAACGGAAAAGTGATGGCCATCCGCGTTACTGCAAAGGAACTTCGTGTATTTAGTATGAAGCGTCCGATGGGCCCTATTTTATACGAGGATTTAGGTCTTACACCTGCAGAAGGTGTGAAGAAGCTTGACAGCAAGCGTCCGTTTGAAGTCATCTCACAAGAGGTTCTTCCTGATTTTGATGCAGATGCCATTTTTGTGGTCGTCAACCGAGATGACAAAGCGCAGCAAGCATTCAAGCAATTAGAGCAGACGCCGATTTGGAAAGGTTTAAAAGCCGTTAAGAAAAACCAAGTATACACGATTGCCGATCAGCCATGGCTCGATTACTCAGCCTTAGGTAATAAAATGGCTTTGGATGAAGCAAAAGAGATGTTTTCTAAATAATGACAGTATAAAGGCATCATTCCACACATAGGAATGATGTCTCTTTTTTTAATTCTTTCTTCTATTCATTTGTGTCTTGCATACATATGAGAGAGAACGAGCAGTTGCCGCCCGCATGTAGGGGAAAGGGAGGGATACAGTTGAAGGTTGAAAAAATTAGTGCAGGTACCATTACACGGCTTGTATTGCTTTTGTTGGCATTGGTCAACAGTGCGCTAACCGCTGTGGGGAAAAGCCCAATTCCAATTGATGAAGAAGGCGTTCAGCAATTCATTACGCTAGCTTTTCTCGCGATTACATCACTTTGGGCCTATTGGAAAAACAATGATATTTCAAAAAAAGCACGGACAAAGACAGAAGAATAAGAGAAAAGCAGAGCCTTTTTATCTCAAAAAGGCTCTCTTTCTTCGAGCAGTCAGTTGACTGTTCTCCCCGCAAAATCATGCTATCTATAAAGGCTTACCCATGCTGGTGAGAAAAGCTTTTACTTCCTCAATGGTTAATCCAATGGCCTTTGCTTCACTCATGAGACGTTTCCACTCCGCAATATTAGAATCGGTTAGCTTTCTATGTGTGACATGTAACGTCTTTGTTTCCTGCTCCTTTCGAAATGTTTGCAGCAGCTTATACAGCTCTTCCTTTGGCATACCGGACTGGACGGCATTGACAAGATGCTCCCGCCATTTCTGCTCCCCCTCAGATTGATGAAACATGATCGTTTCTGCATCAAGCAGCTCTTGCAAATCAATTTCCAGTGAAGAGGATACTTTCTTTAAAAACTGGACAGATGGGTTCTGGTGGACACCACGCTCAATTTTACTCAAATATGACTTAGAGACTTGGGCATCTTCGGCCAGTTGATGAATGGAGTATCCTTTTCTCTTTCGGTAAATACGTATCACCTTTCCTATCATTCTATCTATGATCTCCCTTCTCCCCGCAAAAAGTTCTATGACCTTTTTGTTCATTATAAGGAATAAAATGTTCTTTATAAAATTCAAAAACGTAAGAAACAAGAAGTAAACAAAAGAAAACGAACGATTTTGTTCGTTAAAAAGAACTATAAGACCTATTATGACATTTTTCTTTGCGGGTAATATCTTTTATAATCCAATCATTAACAAAAAGAAACCATATATAACCTTTTATGATGAAATTGGGAGGGTATCTATGAATGAGAATATAGGCTTTAAGCATCTGTTTTCTGTCGTCAAAGAGAAAATGGCCCTTCTGATCCTGATTGTCTTGATCGTAACAGGCATTTCAGCCTACTATCAGTTTTATGTCTTGACTCCTGTATATCAGGCGATCACTCAAGTTCTTGTTCATAACAGGAGCAATGATGCACAAACGAATTTAAACGATATTCAGATGGACCTTCAATATACACGTACATTTCAAGTACTGCTTAAAAGTCCGATTGTCATTGAAAAAGTAAAAGAAAAACTCAATCTCACAGAATCTACTGAAGGATTAAAACACAAAATTGCCACAAGTACAGAAAATGAGTCAGAGGTCATAAATATTTCTGTACAAGATGAAGACCCCGAGCAGGCAGTTGCGATCGCCAATACGGCGACAGAAGTACTACAAGATGAAATCAAGGAAACAATGAATATGGATCGCATTCATGTTTTGTCCAAAGCCAAAATGTCAAATACTAGCCTTGTTAATTCAAGGAAATTCGTTCATATCGTTCTGGCACTAGGTGCCTCCTTATTAGGAGGAATCACACTCATTTTCTTAATGAATTTACTCGATGATACTGTAAAACGAACACATCAAATAAGAGAAGAGATTGGATTGCTGATGCTCGGAAGTGTCTATCAAATGCAAGCAGACAGGCAGGCAAAAAAAGACAAGCGGTCCGTTATAACGGGAGGACATAACATTGATCTTTAAGAGGAAGAAACGAGAAAAACGAGATTTATCATGTATTTCTGTACTGAATCCTCATTCTGTCATTGCAGAACAATTTCGCACGATACGAACCAATATCGAATTCACATCCATCCAAACAAGATTGAAGTCGATATTGGTGACATCCTCATTACCGAAAGAAGGGAAATCGTTTACGGCTGCGAATTTAGCAGCTGTTTTTGCACAGCAGAAAAAGCGGGTTCTGCTGATGGATGCTGATTTACGAAAGCCAACGGTCCATGAATATTTTGACCTGAGCCATCACACTGGTTTGACTAATGTGCTATTACATAACTGTAGCTTGGAGGAAGCCATTTTACCTACAACGATTGAACATTTGGCGCTGCTTCCTAGCGGGATCATTCCGCCGAATCCCGCTGAGCTTCTATCATCTTCTGTGATGAAGCAGTTATTTTATGAAATAGAACAGCAATATGACATGGTAATTGTTGATTCAGCGCCGCTTTTGCCCGTCGCCGATGCAAAAATATTGGCGAATCGTACGGATGGTATCATTCTTGTTGTATTAAGTGGAAAAACAAAGATCGCCGCAGTGAAAAAGTCAAAAGAAGTGTTAAAAGGAACGACAGGCAAGCTGCTCGGGGCTATGCTAAATGGGAAAAAAGAGAAAAAAAGCAGGCTGTATATGTATTAAGAAGATCGAAAGGTGATGTCTCCTTATCTCTAACAACGGAGGTACTCGATCCTGCTGTGGGCATATGATATGCCTTAGACGCTCGTCGTCAAAGGCGGGATGTGAGGAAGGGTTTGATGCCCATTTTGAGTAAGCATTCGTGATGTTGAAAAAGGGGGAGGAACGTTGTGACTTACGCCCAAAGATTATCAATGATCGTAGCACTGGATTCATATCTTATTTTAGTGGCAGTCTTTTTTGGGTTCAAATTTGTCCAAGAAATCGCTTTATCAGTTTATTCATTTGAAATGCTTGTCATTTCTTCACTAAGCCTTCTCATTGGACACAATTTATTTGCGCACATTTTCCATGTGTACAAGCAAGTATGGGCATATACAGGCATCCGAGAGCTGTTCTCTTTAATGAAAACATTTATTTTCTCTTTTTTATTTTCGATCTCTATGCTTTATCTATTTGTACAGACACTCCCTTTTCGCTTGTTATTCATCATTTGGATTTTCCATGTGCTGTTCATCGGTGCATCTCGCATGGCGTCGAGGCTTTTTCATGATGGCGCAAAACGGTTGCAGGAAGAAAAGGAGCGAGCCTTGATCATTGGGGCCGGATCAGCCGGGACCATTATTGTTCGCCAACTTCAGCAGTCAAACGACCTGCATATGGAGCCGGTGGCCTTTATTGATGATGATAAAACGAAGCATAAGCTTGAAATAATGGGTCTGCCAGTGCTCGGTGGAAAAGAAAAAATTCAATCATCTGTGATCCTGTTGAATATTCAAAAGATCATCATTGCGATTCCGTCCAAAAGCAACCACACGTTAACAGAATTGTATAAGGAGTGTGTGGCAACTGGAGTCAAAACACAAATTATGCCTGAAATAGAGCAGATTTTAAAAGGAACTCATGCCCTGAATCAATTACGGGATGTGCAGCCGGAGGACTTGTTAGGGAGAGAGCCGATTCAATTAGATACAAGCTGTCTATCAGTCAATTTAAAAGAAAAAACGATTCTTGTGACAGGCGCAGGTGGGTCCATCGGATCTGAAATATGTCGTCAAATCTGTGTGTTTGCTCCTAAAGCGATTGTCCTTGTGGGACATGGGGAATTTAGCATTCATTCTATTTTACTAGAGCTAACAGAATCATATGGAGACAGCATTCGTCTCTATCCACAAATTGCGGATATTCAAGATCAACAGAAAATGAATAATATCGTCGGTCATTTTCAGCCAGATATGATTTATCATGCAGCGGCACATAAACATGTTCCGTTAATGGAGATTAGCCCGAAAGAAGCGGTGAAAAACAATGTCATTGGAACAAAAAATGTTGCAGAAGCCGCACATCTGCACGGAGTTGAAACATTTGTGCTCATTTCATCTGACAAAGCAGTGAACCCTGCCAATGTGATGGGAGCCACAAAGCGATTTGCTGAAATGCTGATCATGCAAATGGGAGCAAACAGTGACACAAAGTTTGTGGCGGTCCGTTTTGGGAATGTGCTCGGGAGCAGGGGGAGCGTCATCCCAATCTTTAAAAAGCAAATTGAAAAAGGCGGACCTGTCACTGTCACACATCCGGCTATGACTAGATACTTTATGACGATCCCAGAAGCATCAAGGCTTGTCATTCAAGCAGGTGCACTTGCAAAAGGAAGAGAGATATTTGTCCTAGATATGGGGGAGCCAGTCAAAATTGTCGACCTCGCAGAAAACCTCATTCACCTCTCAGGCTACACCACAGATCAGATTCCAATCATATTTACGGGCATTCGCCCCGGGGAGAAAATGCACGAGGAATTACTCAACCACCATGAAAAAGCGCAGGAACAGGTCTTTCCTAAAATTCATATCGGACATGCGCTAGACGGTGATCCATATGTGTTGAACCAGTTTATTCAAGAATTTGAAAAGCTGAGTGATGAGCAGATGAGACAAGCTTTATTCGCTGCCATCGAGTCTAAGGATTTGTTGTCTAAACAGATGAAGAGAGAGGAGAAAACGCATACAAATGAAGAAAAAAGTCTTGTTTTGCGCAACGGTTGAGTATCACTTTAAAGCTTTTCATCTTCCTTATTTTCAATGGTTTCAGCAACAAGGATGGGAAGTGCATACTGCTGCCAATGGTCAGCTAAAGTTGCCGTTTGTGGACCAATCCCATTCCATTCCTATTCAGCGTTCTCCTTTTCATTTACACAATCGGCTTGCTTATGTTGAGCTAAAGAATCTGTTGGAAACGCAGCATTATGATCTCATTCATTGTCATACACCTATGGGGAGTGTGATTAGTAGACTTGCAGCTCAACACACCCGTAAAAGAGGGACGAAGTTACTTTATACAGCGCATGGTTTCCACTTTTGGAAGGGAGCGCCGTTTCTTAATTGGCTGCTTTATTATCCCATTGAGAAATGGCTCGTTAAATATACAGATGGTCTCATCACCATTAACCAAGAAGATTATGAAAGAGCAAGTCGTCTGTCAAAAGAGCGGACAGCCGTCCATTATATTCCTGGCATGGGTGTTGATATGAATCGCTTTATACCAGTCGATGACATAGAAAAACAGCACCTTCGCCGCAAGTATGGCTTTTCCAAGCAGGACTTTATCGTGCTTTGTGCTGGGGAATTGAATGCAAATAAAAATCAAGGCATGCTCATTAAAGCCAGTGCACAGCTTTATGAACAGATTCCGAATTTGAAGGTTGTATTTGCTGGGGAAGGAACAAGCCGGCAGACCTATGAACAGTTGGTGCACCGGTTGAAAATTAAACAGCATGTTCACTTCGCTGGTTTTTGCAGAAAAATAGAGGACTGGATGAATCTATGTGATGTATGTGTCTCGACAAGTCATAGGGAAGGACTTGGCATGAATATACTTGAGGCAATGTGTGTTGAAAAGCCGGTTATCGCGACTGAGAACAGAGGACATTGCGAGCTTGTCAAACCAGGTGTGAATGGCTTTTTAGTGAAACCTCATGATGTGAATGGCTTAGCTGATTATATTCATCAACTCTATCACCAAAAGGAGCATCTTCGCTTGATGGGACAAGCCGGTCGTTCCCTTGCCTCCTCATTTGCACATGAGCAGACGGTCAGTGAAATGGCTCGTATTTATACAGCTTATATGAATCAAACAGAAAAGGTGATGCAGCATGCATAAGCCGAAGGTATCCGTCATCATGGGCGTATACAATTGTCAAGATACAGTAGAAGAAAGCATTGAATCTATCATTTATCAAACGTATCAAAACTGGGAACTCATTATATGTGATGATGCATCAACAGATGGCACCTATGAGAAAGTTCTCCCTTTTACAAAGCGTGATCCTGAAAGAATCCGTCTTATTCAAAACAAGGAAAACCAAAAACTTGCCACCAGCTTGAATCGCTGCTTAGCTGAGGCAAAGGGAGAATGGATTGCAAGACAGGATGGAGACGATCTGTCGGTGTCGACACGTTTGGAAAAACAGGTCTGTTTCCTAGAAACAAATCCTGATTATGATGTGGTTGGAACAGCGATGACGGTGTTTGATGAGTCAGGAACAAAAGGGGTGCGAGCACTTGCATCAGAGCCCGATCGAAAGGTGTTAGCAAGGGGAACACCCTTTTGTCATGCAACCATTATGATGAAGGCTTCCGCGTACAACACTTTAAATGGATACCGCTCAGTGAAAACAACACGGCGTATGGAAGATATCGACCTATGGATTCGCTTTTTTGCCGCTGGGATGAATGGGTTTAATCTACAGGAGCCTTTATACCTTGTCAGAGAAGATGAAGCCGCTTTTAAGCGGCGTAAGTTTCGTTATTCTATTGATCATGCATGGCTTGTCTTGAAGGCATGCTGGATATTAAAATTGGCGCCGCTTGATTATATGTATGTGCTCAAGCCGATTGTTCGTTCCTGTTTATCACCAACGATCATGCGGTTCTATCATCACCGGAAGCTGAGGAAATCTGTTATAAAAAGGAGTGCAATACGGGATGAATGAGCCGAAGCGAGTGTTGCATATTGTGGGCGGTATGAACCGCGGTGGAGCAGAAACCATGATTATGAACTTATATCGAGCGCTCGATAGAACTGTCCTTCAATTTGATTTCATTACCCACCGAGAAGAGACTTGTGATTATGACGAAGAAATTCATCAGCTAGGAGGCCGCATATTTTACGTACCGAGTATTGGGGCATCCTCCCCTTGGTCTTTTGTGAAAAAACTTGCGGATACCATCAAACAAACTGGACCTTATCAGGCGGTGCATGCGCATACGGATTTTCAGACAGGATTTTCAGCGTTTTCTGCAAAAATGGCAGGAGTTCAGGTGCGAATCTGTCATTCACATAATACCGCCTGGAAACAGTCTCCAAGCTGGTTCGATCTTTGGATGCTCAAAGGGTTTCGCCAGCTCATCCTCTTCTATTCTACTAAGCTTGTTGCATGTGGCGAAGAGGCTGGGGCCTTTTTATTTGGAAAGAATAAGATGAAGAGTGGACGGGTGGACATTTTGCCAAATGGCATTGATGTGAACATGTTTTATCAGCCGAAAGAAGAGTCGAAGGCACAAATGAAGAAAAAGCTGAATCTCCACGAAAAGAAACTTGTAATCGGTCATATCGGGCGTTTTCATGAGCAAAAAAATCATTCTTTTTTGATCGATTTGGCTCGTACATTAAAGAAACAGGGTGTCTCATTTCAGCTAGTACTTGTGGGGGATGGACCGCTTCGAAAAGAGATAGAAGCGTGCGCTATTCATGAAGGGGTGAGGGATGAGATTGTTTTTACTGGAATTGTATCAAAGGTTCCGCAGTATATGAAAGCATTTGACGTCTTTGTGATGCCCTCCTTGTTTGAAGGTCTTCCGCTTGTATTAGTGGAAGCTCAGGCAACTGGATTGCCCTGTGTGATTTCAGATCATATTACAAAGGAAGCTGATCTAGGTTGTGGACTAATCAAACGGAGATCGCTACAGGCATCAGAGCATGAATGGATGAAAGCAATTCTTGAAGCTTTTCAAGCAGAGTCACCTGCTCAAGAAACAATTACCTCTCTGCTTGTAAAAAGGGGATTTGATGTGAAACAGAACATCACAGGTGTGATGAACATATATGGATTGTAAGGAAGGAATGGCAGATGGCGGTTTATTTGGTCAACATGATTATGGTGTATGTATGGTCGAGCTTTGCCGCATATTATGGCAGGCGTGACGATACGATTCAAAGCGGGTGGCGGCCTAACGAGCTTCTGGTGTTCTTTCCATTTTTATTTCTTTGCATTGTAGCAGGTATTCGGTACAAAGTGGGAACTGATTTTGTAACCTATGGACAGATGTACGAGTTCTCGGTCAATTATGAAAAGCCATGGCATATATTTGGTTTTGGAGTCGACAAGGCCGCAACCGACCCAGGATTTACGCTCATGTTATGGGTATTAAATCAAATCTCTCATCATCCGCAAATCATGTATGTCACGGTAGGGATGATTACCTATTTTTTTGTTATCAAAACGCTATACCATTATGGCAGGCCTTTTGAGCTTAGCATGCTACTTTTTCTCGGAACCTTTCATTATTATGCCTCGTTTAATGGGATGCGGCAGTATATGGTCGCTTCCGTTCTTTTTTATGCGATAAAATTTGTGATCAATGGTCAGTGGACATTGTATTTCCCGCTCGTTCTTTTTTGTTCATTGTTTCATTCGTCCGCACTGATTATGATTCCTGTTTATTTTATCGTGAGAACAAAAGCGTGGTCATGGATGATGCTTGTTCTCTGTATGGTTTTCTTAGGTTTAACCGCTCTTTATGATCGATTCGTCTCGTTGTTTGTTGTGATGCTGCAAGGAAGCGCTTATGGTCATTATGAAGAATGGCTGACAACGAATACCAATGGAATGAATGTGACAAAAATCGGCGTGCTGATCCTGCCGCTGCTGCTTGCTTTTTTTTATCGAAAAAGACTTCGTGAGCTAACACCAGACAGTGATTATATTGCGAATTTTTGTTTGCTTGGCTTTTTATTTGGCATCCTTGCAACGAAAGATGTGATTTATGCAAGGTTTCATATTTATTTTGGGCTGTATCAGCTCATTTTACTGCCATATTTCACACGTATTTTTGAGCGGCGTACCAATCTCTTTATGTATGTAGGCATTGCCGTCTGTTTTATTTTGTACAGCATGATGCTGATGCCGTTTGACTCTTCTGTTTTACCGTTTAGGACAATCTTTTCAAAGTAGATTTGAAGAAAGGAGGACAAGTCGTCATGCCAGCCATCAGTTTATTGGTCGCAGTCTACAATACGAGTCAATATGTAGAGAAATGCCTTCAATCTATTGCAGAGCAAAGTTTTTCGGATATAGAAGTCATTCTTGTAAATGATGGATCGACGGATCACTCTGGGGAAATGATTGAAGCGTTTGCTGAGCGGGATGCTCGTTTTCGGGTGATTCATCAGTCTAATCAAGGGTTAGGGGCTGTGAGAAATCGGGGCATTGAAGAAGCAAAAGGAACATATATTGCCTTTATTGATTCAGATGATACACTTGCACCTCATTATTGTGAGGCTTTCTATCAGAAAGCTGAAATGACAGGGGCAGATCTTGTCGTGAGTGAATACTATATTCAGTTTGAACAGTCGAGACGAACACTTTCTACCGATCTCTTACAATATCAAACAGAAAAGAAGACGAATTTAATTGATGCATTATTACATGGAAAGATCACAGGATTCTCATGGAATAAGCTGTATCGGCGTGATTTTATGCAAAAACACAACATCCGTTTTCCGCTACGGGATGAGCTTGAGCATATAGAAGATCAGTATGTCACGCTCCGCTGCTTTTATTTATCAAATGTCATTGCCTTTGTTCATGCACCTCTTTATTATTACCGGGTACATCTGTCGTCGATTGTACAGCGATATCAAAAACAATATTTTCAACATGGACGAACGTTTTATGATGTGCAGAGTTTGTTTTTGAAGACGTATGAAGATTTAGGACCATATGAGAAGGCCTTGGATTTCTTTATTGTCAATCATACGCTGCATTGTATGCTCAATGAATGGAAAAGCCAAAATTCCCTCTCTTTTCAGCAACGGCTGGACCATATTCGGGAAATGGTCACAAATGAGTCGTTTCAGCATGCGGTCAAACAAGTGGAAACATCAAAGCTCACCATGCGGAAGCGAATGATTCTGTTTCTTGCGAAGTATCAATGGGTCTATCCGCTTTCTGCCGCAACGTCAAGCTATCAAAAATGGATTGAATATCAAACGAGGAAATAAGGGGTGATCATATTCATGCTGCAACAATTAAAGGCACACGTAGCAGAGTGGCTGTTGTTAAAAATGAAATATCCATGTGAGTATATGCTGAGTCGCCGCGAGCTTCCAGAATTGAGCAAGCAGAAGAAAATCATTCTCACGCTTCTGCCGGCACATGATAATCTAGGTGATCACGCCATTGCCTATAGCAGCTATCGTTTTTTTAAGGAGCATTTTCCTACATATCAAATCGTTGAAGTGGGTACGAGAGAGATTTATCGTCTAGCGCGTCCACTGAAACATGCGAAACATCCAGATGACCTTGTCTGTATCATCGGCGGAGGCAATATGGGGGATTTATACCGCTATGAGGAATGGACAAGGCAATTTATAATGAAAATCTTTCATTCATACCCCTTGATCCAACTGCCCGCTACCGTTCATTTTACAGCAACGAAGAGAGGGAAAAAGGCGGAACGTCGTGCCATTCAAACGTATGCACATCACCCGAGACTGCTCTTGATGGCAAGAGATCAAACCACATATCAATGGATGCAGCGTCATTTTCCTGAAAAAGATGTGTGGAAACAGCCTGATATGGTGCTCTCTTTAGACGAATCGTCAAAAAATTACGAGAGAGAAGGGATTTTACTTTGTTTACGAGAGGATAAGGAGGCCTATCTTCCCCCTCACAAGCGAAGTCAATTACAGCAAAGTGTAAAAAAGGAGTATGAAAAAGTCGCTCTTTTTACAACGACGATTGGAAAACGAGTAGATCGAACAACACGCTTTGAAGAATTATCATCATTATGGAACCAATTAAGGCAAACGCAAGTGGTCGTGACGGATCGTTTACATGGCATGATATTTTGTGCAATTACGAATACGCCATGTGTTGTCCTAAGATCTTTTGACCATAAGGTGATGGAAGGATATGAATGGGTGTCACACCTCCCGTTTATCACGCTTTTAAAAGAACCGAATGATGCAAATGTAAAACAGACCATTACTCATTATATGAATACACACGATCACCACAAGAGGAAAAAGGGAGAGGAAGCGGGATGACAGTCCTAAAACGCTGTGTAAAAAGACAATGAACCGTGCGTTTCTTTACAACCTAAGCGCCAACTTCACCACGTTTGTCCTGATGATGATCATGTCGGTTTGCTTGACCCCTTATATTGTTCATACTCTTGGAGTAGAAGCTTTTGGTTTGATCCTTCTCACGCAAAACATGATGAACTATTTATCGGTCATTACCGCTTCATTGAGTGCCGTCGTCGTTCGTTTTTTCTCTGTTGCTGCACATAAAGGGGAGATGGAGAAGGCACAGAGCTGTCTCGCTTCTTATTTCGTCAGCTCTGTATTGTTATCAATTATTTTATTCATACCTTGTCTTTTATTGTCTAAGCATCTGATTAAATGGCTCCATGTTCCCCTTCCTCTCGCACATGATACTCAGATCGCCTTTATCTTAGGGGGTCTTTTATTTATGCTCAATTTCGTCATGTCAGGCATTGGGGCTGCGCCATTTTATGCCAATAAGCTATATGTATCAAGTGCTGGACAGACCGTTCAGATGTTTTGCAGGGCGCTGAGCATTGTCCTTTTGTTTACTTTCACAACGCCAAACATTTGGCATATTCCTTTCGCTGCCATCATTGGGAGTTTAGCGGCTATGGGTTTTGGCATCTATTATTTTAAGAAACTCATTCCTTGGTTTTCATTTAAATGGCGATATGTCTCTCTTTCTTCTTGTCTCGCCCTTGTCAGGTCAGGGGTATGGCATTCATTTGAGCAAATGGGGATTTTGTTGTTTTTGCAAATTGATTTATTGATGTCCAACTTGCTGATTGGTGCTGAAGCGACCGGACAGTATGCTGCCATTTTACAATTCCCGTTATTATTGCGAACGCTGGCAGGTACACTAGCTGTCGTCTTTGCACCGACTATTACAAAATTTTACTCGAATCAGGATGAAGAGGGACTCATTCAATATGCCGCAAACGCCATCAAATGGAGCGGTTTATTTGTTGCTTTCCCAGCAGCACTTCTAGGAGGACTGGCTGGTCCACTGATGTTTCTCTGGCTTGGGCCGGTCTTTGAGGAACTAAAGTGGTTGCTGATGATTCATGCTGCTTATTTATGTATGACGCTCATGTTTTTGCCACTGACATACGTGCCGGCTGCTTTTAACCGCTTTAAAATTCCAGCCGTTGTCACGCTTATATTAGGGGCTGCCAATGTTCTGCTCGCTTATGGACTCACTCAGATGTTCCAGCTCGGCTTATATGGCATTGCATCAGCGGGTGCACTTGTCTTAATGATCAAAAATATCGTGTTTCTACCGCTTTATACATCAAAGATAACGAAACAGAAATGCTGGATTTTTTACAAGCATACAATTGTCCCGTTTAGTGGCGTTTTGTTTATATGGAGCATATGTGTTGGTATTCAAATGATCTATCAAGTGACCTCGTGGTGGGAGCTGTTTTGCATTGGGGGAATCTGTTTCATTCTCTACATGGGCTACTTGTATCAATTTGCAGGAACAAAACAAGAGCGGGTGCATCTAGTGTGTAAAGTCAAACAAGCAGTCGCTGATCGAGTTGTCTCCCGCTAGAGTGAAAAGGAGATTCAATCATGAAAAGAATGATCGATGTTGTTGTGGCGCTTATCCTGCTCATAGCAGGCAGCTTTCTTTTTCTTCTTATCTATGGACTCATCAGGTGGAGAATTGGCGCCCCTGTGATTTTTCGCCAAGAAAGACCTGGTCTATATGAGCGGCCGTTTATGCTGTATAAATTCCGTACAATGACAGATGACCGGGATGAATACGGAGAACTGCTTGCAGATCACCTTCGATTAACGAAAACAGGGGCACTTATTCGAAAGCTCAGTCTTGATGAACTACCTCAGCTAATCAATGTGCTCAAAGGGGATATCAGCCTTGTGGGACCAAGGCCACTTTTGATGGAGTATCTGCCGATGTATACAGAGGAGCAAGCAAGACGGCATCTTGTTATGCCAGGTATGACAGGATGGGCACAGGTGAACGGGAGAAATCACATCTCTTGGGAGGAGAAATTTGCATATGACATCTGGTACGTCGAACATCAATCCTTTTGGCTGGATTTGAAAATATTATGGATGACCATGCTGAAAGTCATCAAAACAGAGGGGGTGCAGCAGCCTCATCATGCAACAGCTAAAAAATTTAAAGGCACAGACACATAATCCACAAAAGATCGTTTTAATTGGTGCTGGCGGGCATAGCAAAGTCATTCAGGATCTCATTTTATCACACTTTGACCACACATTGGTTGCCATATTAGATGATCAATATGAAGGTACTATTACAAGGAATGACATCCTCTATGGACCAATTTCAATCAGTCAGCAACTGAGAGAGGATATCCCTGAAGCCAAATGGCTAATTGCCATTGGGCAGAATGAGACGAGACAGCAGATAGCTGAACGTCTCACACTTGAAAGAAAGAATTATGCAACGCTTATTCATCCGGCGGCGACCATTAGTCCATCAGCCATGATTGAACGAGGAACGGTCATTATGGCACAGGCTGTTGTTCAAGCAGATGCGAAGGTTGGTGAACACGCCATTATCAACACGGGGGCTGTCGTGGAGCATGACTGCTCGCTCTCATCGTTTGTTCACCTTTCACCTGGAGCCATACTAACCGGCCATGTTTCGGTATGCGAGGGAGCCCATATCGGTGCAGGTGCTGTTGTGATACCTGGAAAATCAATTGGAAGTTGGAGTGTCATTGGAGCAGGAGCGGCAGTGACCAGCGATATACAGGATGATATGACCGCAGTAGGAGTTCCAGCTATTGTGATAAAAAATCGTTGGAAAGGTGAGATATCGTGAATGAATGGAACCGTATCTATTTATCCCCTCCCCATATGAGCGGAAAGGAATATAGGAAAGTGAAGGAAGCTTTTCAAAGCAATTGGATTGCGCCGCTAGGACCATTTGTCAATGAGTTTGAGCATGTTGTAGCAGGCTATGCGGGGGTCAAAGCAGGAGCGGCTCTGTCTTCAGGAACAGCTGCGATTCATCTGGCTTTAAAACTAATCGGTGTACAAAAGGGTGAAGTTGTTTTTTGTTCATCATTAACTTTTGTTGCGAGTGCGAACCCCATTTTATATGAACAGGCGGTGCCGGTTTTTATAGATTCTGAAAAGGATACGTGGAATATGTGTCCACAAGCCTTAGAGAAAGCCTTAATTGAAGCAAAACGGCTGGGGAAAAAACCACGTGCAGTCATTGTTGTTCATTTATATGGACAAAGTGCCAAAATGGATGAAATTGTGACCCTTTGTGAAGCATATGATGTTCCGATTATTGAAGATGCTGCTGAGTCGCTAGGCTCGACGTATAAAGGACGAAAAAGCGGCTCAATAGGCATGTTTGGAGTATATTCTTTTAATGGAAATAAAATCATTTCGACCTCAGGAGGCGGAATGCTTGTGAGTGACGATGAAGAGGCTATTGATCGATGCCGCTTTCTTGCTTCACAAGCAAGAGAACCCGCTATGCACTATGAGCACGAAGAAATAGGCCACAACTATCGAATGAGCAATCTATTAGCAGGTGTTGGAGTTGCTCAAATGGAGGTATTGGACGAGCGTGTTAAAGAAAAACGCCGTATCTTCGGACGATACAAAGGAGCTTTATCCACAATGGAAGGGATTCATTTCATGCCAGAGTATCAAGAAACCAAATCCAACCGCTGGCTGACCACGATAACCATCGATCCTGCTCTTCATATTTGTCCTATGGAGATCATAGAAGCTTTAGAAAAAGAACATATTGAAGCAAGACGAGTGTGGAAGCCGCTGCACCGTCAGCCTCTCTTCCGGGATTGTCCATTCTATACAACCGCTCCAGAGGTGCCTGAATCAGAATTATTATTCCAAACAGGTCTCTGTCTGCCTTCAGGGACAAGTATGACAGAATCACAACAGGAGCGCGTCATTGACATGTTTCGTTACTTTTTGCAAAAAAATCAATCTCATAACAGTAGCTTTCCTTCCTTGCACCTGTAAGGTTGTTCAATTAGCGTTCACGCCTAGTTGGCACAATCTTTTCTTTTATCATTTATACAGTGGGGCAATCTGGACTCTTGATGATGCAAAAATCAAGGCTGGATCAGCACTCTTCATGCTTGACAAAACACCCTTTGCTATCATGACAAAGGGTGCTTTTTTCAATTCATCTCGCATTCATGTCTCTTTTCACCTGTTGATAGGCTTCATCAAGGTTTTGAATTCGTTTCAATACGACGGCATTTTTGGTCAATTGATCTTGTACAAGTGTTGATACAACAGAACGGTAGTAAGCATTCATCGCATGAATCTTGTCCTCATGCTGATTCATTGCAATATGTTGTTTCAAGTTGTCAATAAAGTATGGAACGGAAAAAAGTTCAGACATGGAAATCACTCCTCTTTCGTATATACGGTCCATCAATCTTCATGTAAAATGATAAGAGGGAGGGGAGACAATGAGCCTTAAACTGCAACAAGAACAGGTATTAAAGCAGGTGCTGACACAAGAACTCATGCAGGCCATTACACTGCTTCAATTGAATCGTGCAGAGCTGAACGAGTACATTGATCAGCTATCACTTGAGAACCCTCTAATTGAGCGGAAAGACACGGACAGCTATCAACCAGTTTATCATAAAAGATCACAAGAACGAATGACAGAACCGTATAGGACGCATCAAAAAGAAAGTCTGCAAATGTATTTAAAAAGACAGTCACTTGATCTGAAATTGAGTGAAAAGAAGCAAAAAATCTTTCAATTTATGATTCATTCCATTGATTCAAATGGTTATTTGAATGAACCGATTGACGTCATGGCAGATGTATTAGAAGTTTCGGCTGAAGAAGTGGAAGCTGTTCTTCACCAGCTTCAATCTTTAGACCCTGCCGGTATCGGTGCAAGATCACTGCAAGAATGTATCCTTCTTCAACTGAGAAGAAAGCAACAACGCTGGTGTGAAGCGGAGCATGTCATTGAAGAGCATTTCTTTCTCTTTGCAAGAAAGGCTTGGAAGGAGATTGCGGCGAAAACAGGTTTTTCAATGCAGACACTCCAAG
Organism: Bacillus sp. Bos-x628; assembly: GCF_040500475.1. Lineage (GTDB taxonomy): Bacteria > Bacillota > Bacilli > Bacillales > Bacillaceae > Bacillus > Bacillus maqinnsis. Next base: position 2,695,456 of record NZ_CP159358.1, read on the forward strand.
CCATTCAAGATGAGGTTGCGTTACTTGAACCAAGACCAGGTCTCCATTTTTCTGATGAAGAACAGCATATTTATATAGAGCCTGATGTGTATATCTCTGTTGTTCAGGATCAAATTACATTTGAGCTGAATCAGCGTGCCTTTCCTCATATTGAGCTGAACGAAGGGTACCTAGCCATGATTCAAGACAAAAAGCGGCATGATGCATATGCTTATTTAAAGGAAAAGTACCAGCAGTACAATTGGCTTGTTCAAGCGCTCAAACAGCGGAAACAAACCATGTCAAATGTCGTTCGTGAGATTATCTCACATCAGACCGATTTTTTCCTGACAGGAAAACATAAAATGAAACCGCTTACTATGAAGCGAATAGCGGACATATTGCATGTTCATGAGTCGACAGTCAGCCGAACGGTAAAAGGGAAGATGGTTCAAACCCCTTATGGTTTAATGGACATGAAACAATTTTTCCAGACAAAACTTGAAGGACATACATTGGAAGAGGCTTCTAGCTACACAGTAAAGACACATATCGCAGAGCTTATTCAAACTGAAAACAAGAAAAAGCCGTACTCCGATCAGCAGATGATGACCCTGCTCCAGAAAACCTTCGGCATCCATGTATCACGCAGAACAATTGCAAAATATCGAGAACAAATGAATATCCCGTCATCAATGATGCGAAAACGCTATGATTAAAAAGAAGCATGCGCCAGAAAAGAGGTCGTGCTTCTTTTTTTCATGAAATAAGTGGTCTGAAGCTTTCTTGAAAGGGATATGTGAAAGTCTGATCAGAACTTTTGGGTTAAAGTATATTGTAGGGCATGAGCCAAAAATGATAGACAACAGTGATGAGGTGTAACCAATTGAAATATAAACAAATAAAAACGAAGAAAATATATGAAGAAATTGCGGATGCAATCGCAGAGTCCATTCGTACAGGTGATCTTCTTCCAGGAGAAAAATTAGATTCGGTTCAAGCGCTCTCTGAAAGCTTTCGAGTCAGTCGTTCCGCAGTAAGAGAAGCGTTATCCGCGCTGAAAGCGATCGGATTAATCGAGATGAAACAAGGGGAAGGCACTTATGTGAAGCGGTTCGATCCTGATCAACTCACATTTTGTGTATCTCCAGCGTTTCTTATGAAGCAAAAAGATGTGGCGCAGCTTCTTGAAGTCAGGTCAATGATTGAAACGGGTGTCGTCAAAAAGGCGGCCTTACTTCGGACTGATGATGATCTTGATCGCTTGCGTGAGGCGCTTGAACAAATGAAACAGGCAGAAGTGCAACAAGAAATTGGTGAGAAGGCTGATCTCGCTTTTCATCATGCCTTAGCTAGAGCCTCTCAGAATGATCTGCTAAAAGCATTAATGAATCAGGTCTCGACACTCTTAGTTGAAGCAATGCGAGAAACGAGAAAAGTTGTGTTGTTTTCGCAGCAAGTCTCGATTCGGCAGCTTTACAAAGATCACGAAAAAATATACCAAGCTGTCATTGCCAAGCAGCCAGATGAAGCTGAAAAAGCGATGATGACACATTTGGAAAATGTAGAAAGACTGCTGAGTGATGTTCTGCAAGAGCCGATAGGGTAACAAGATACACAATAAGCTGTACCGTAAAAGGGCACAGCTCTATTTTTGACGAGTAATATTTAATTTTTTCATTCGATATTGCAGACTTTGCCTGCTCATGCCCAATATCCTTGCAGTCTGTGAAATATTGTCGTTCATTTTCTCTAAGTAATGGACGATGTACTGTTTTTCAAATCGCTCCATTTGGGTTTGAAAGTCAGCCGTATGTTCCGAGCTTGTATAAACAAAGGTGTCTGCAGCCGCTGTTTGAAGCGGAGGATTCGCTGTTATGTGGGCGACAGAACGATTTTCCCCCTGCTTGCATCGAAAGTGATATGGGAGGTGATGCAAACTTAAGTATGCTTCGTCCATCATCATATTCATCCCAGCTTCGATCACATGCTCCAGCTCTCTTACATTGCCTGGCCAATGATAAGTTTGAAAAAGAGCGAGTACCTCGTCGTCAGCCGCCTTCACATTCATTTGAAACAGCTCATTATACTTTTGAATAAAATGCCTGACAAACGTTGGAATGTCTTCTTTTCGTTCAGAAAGTGGCGGGATAAATAAGGTAACGACCCCTAATCGATAAAATAAATCCTTTCTCAATCGTCCGCCTGCGATCGCATCCACAGGGTCTTCATTCATATTAGCAATGACCCTGACATCAATGGTCACTTCGTTTGTGCTACCTAGTCGCCTCACACTTTTTTCCTGCAACACACGTAATAGTTTCGCTTGAAGAACAGGGTTTAATGAATTGATTTCATCTAAAAGCAGTGTACCTCCCTGTGCCTGTTCGAATAGACCTGGCTGATCAGTGGCACCAGTAAAAGCACCCCTTTGGGTACCGAATAAGAGGCTTTCAATCAAGTTATCAGGCAGTGCGGCACAATTTTGGGTAATAAATGGTCCAGAGGAGCGGCTACTGCCATTATGAATGCTTTGGGCAAATAATTCTTTCCCCGTTCCTGTTTCACCAACAATCAGCACATAGGAAGAGGTGCGAGTGGCTCGTTTTGCATGTTCAATGACTTCTTGAAACGCAGGATTTTCCCCAATAATTGAATCAAATGTAAAGCGTGTATTGCCTTTTTTCTTCATATTGTGTTGAATGAGCCGTTCTAATTTTGTTACATCATTAGAGATTTCGACCGCTCCTTGGATGAGACCATCTCGAACAAGCGGATATGTATGATTGATGGTCGTGATTTCTTTTCCGTTGTAATTATGATACGTCTGTTTTGCGTGGACGGTTTGTTTGCCTGTTCGAAGTGCTTGTACAAGCGTGCTGTGCGTCTCGTCTTGAAAAACGAAGAAATCTAATACATTCTTATGGAGAACATCAGAGCGCTTTAATGATTCAATTTCCATCATTTTTTTATTATAAACAATGGTATTGCCGTTCTCGTCAATGGCATGGACACCGACATCAATTAAATCGAGCATTTTTTTATACAGATCAATTTCATTTTCCAGCTTTGCTAACTGATTTTCTTTAGCCATGGGTTCACCTCCAAACCATACGTTTATTGTACATGAAAAATTTTGCGGTTTGCTATAAAAAATTGGCACATGCAAAATAATTTTGCATGTGGGTGGCAATTTACATCTTGCCATGAAGCGATGAAAAAGTTGGCACAATCCTTGCATAACATATGAGTGAAGACTTTGTAGAAGGAGGATAAAACATATGACACAAACAAATAAGTTGATTCAACAAACAGAACAATATGGTGCTACTAACTATCATCCATTGCCAATTGTGATTTCAGAGGCAGAGGGTGTTTGGGTCATTGATCCTGAAGGGAATCGATATATGGATATGCTTAGTGCATATTCTGCTGTGAACCAAGGGCATCGCCACCCGAAAATCATAGATGCATTAAAAAAACAAGCAGATCGAGTGACACTCACATCGAGAGCTTTCCATAATGATCAGCTCGGTCCATGGTATGAAAAAATTTGTCAGCTTACGAACAAAGAAATGGCACTGCCAATGAATACAGGAGCAGAAGCTGTTGAAACAGCTGTCAAGGCAGCAAGACGCTGGGGTTATGACATCAAGGGAATCGAAGAGAATTGTGCTGAAATCATCGCTTGTGTGGGGAACTTTCATGGGCGTACGATGACAGCCGTTTCACTTTCTTCTGAAGCAGAATATCAAAGAGGCTTCGGTCCAATGCTTCCAGGGATTAAGCTTGTTCCTTATGGAGATATTGACGCATTGCGTGAAGCCATTACTCCGAATACAGCAGCTTTTCTCATTGAGCCAATACAGGGTGAAGCGGGGATCGTGATGCCGCCAGAAGGTTTTTTGAAAGAAGCGAAGGCTCTATGTGAGGAGCAGCATGTCTTATTTATTGCTGATGAAATCCAAGTGGGGTTAGCGCGAACAGGGAGAATGTTTGCGTGTGACTGGGAAGAGATAGAGCCAGATATGCTGATTCTCGGAAAGGCATTAGGCGGCGGTGTATTCCCTATCTCATGTGTGGTGGCAAATCGCGATATTTTAGGCGTGTTTAATCCTGGGTCTCACGGTTCTACATTTGGAGGGAACCCGCTTGCCTGTGCGGTGTCGATTGCTGCACTGGATGTCATAATAGAGGAGAAGCTTGCAGAGCGGTCATTTGAGCTTGGTCAATATTTTCAAGACAAACTGTCACATCTTCAAAGTCCTGTGATAAAGGAAGTACGCGGACGTGGATTGTTTATTGGAATGGAGCTGACAGAAGCCGCTAGACCATATTGTGAAAAGCTCAAACAAGCAGGACTGTTATGTAAAGAAACACATGGTACAGTGATTCGTTTTGCACCGCCGCTTACCATTTCAAAAAAAGAATTAGATTGGGCGCTTGGCAAAATTGAAGCATTGTTTCAAGCAGAGGCTTTGTAAAGGGAGATGACCTGTTATTCTCCCTTTTTCTTAAAGGACATGGCGAATTTTGTCAAAGAATGATTAACGATGAGAATAGAAGACGGAAAGTGGGGAAATGGATTGAAGCCAGAACAGCATAGTGAACTTGAGCGTTCCATGAAAAGCAGACATCTATTTATGATTGCATTAGGCGGTGTCATAGGAACAGGTCTTTTTCTTGGATCAGGATTGATTATTCATCAGGCAGGACCAGGAGGAGCAATTCTTTCTTATATCATTGGCGGCCTTTTGATGTATTTGGTGATGCTCTGTCTCGGTGAACTAGCGGTCGCAATGCCAACACCAGGTTCATTTCAAGAGTATGCTACCAAGTATATTGGACCGTCTACAGGCTTTATGATTGGATGGCTCTATTGGTTTAGCTGGGCATGTACGATTGGATTAGAGTTTACTTCAGCGGGTATTTTACTACAAAGGTGGTTTCCTGATATTCCTGTTTGGTTTTGGTGTCTTGCGTTTAGTGTGATTTTATTTGCCATCAATGCGGTATCAGTGAGGAGCTTTGCTGAAACGGAGTTTTGGTTTTCAGCCATCAAAGTTGGCGCCATCTTATTGTTCATTATTGTTGGAATTGGCGCAATTTTTGGAATGATTCATTTGAAAGGCGGAGAACCCGCTCCTCTATTTCATCATTTGACAGATCATGGCGGTCTTTTTCCTAACGGAGTTTTTGCTATTTTATTAACTATGGTGACTGTTAACTTCTCTTTTCAGGGAACAGAACTAGTAGGAATCGCAGCAGGGGAGAGCGAAAGCCCAGAGAAAACACTGCCAAGATCCATTCGGAATATTGTTTGGAGAACGATGCTCTTTTTCGTCTTATCAATTGCGGTTCTCGCCGCACTTCTCCCTTGGCAGACAGCAGGATCAATTGATAGTCCGTTTGTGGTGGTGTTAGACAAAGTGGGTATACCTTATGCCGCAGATATCATGAATTTCATTATCATCACAGCCGTCTTATCTGTAGCGAACTCTGGTTTATATGCATCATCTCGAATGCTTTGGGCGCTTTCTAAAGATGGAAAAGGCCCTGCCTTTACGAAAAAATTGTCCAAGCGTAAAATTCCCATCAATGCCCTATTGGTGACAATGGGTGTTTCAGCTCTATCACTGCTCACAAGTGTAGTGGCGCCAAAAACTGTTTATGTGTGGCTTATTTCCATTTCAGGAATGGTCCTTGTGGTCGTGTGGATGTCCATCTGTCTGTCCCAGTATTTCTTTAGAAGACGATTCATAAAAGAAGGAGGAGATGTGAAGAATCTCGTCTTCCGTACACCGCTGTATCCATTTGTTCCATTGACAGGCTTTATCTCCTTTGGGATTGTTCTTATCAGTTTATTTTTTATTGAGGATCAGCGAATCGGTCTGTATTGCGGGATTCCGTTCATGGCAGTTTGCTACATCATTTATTATGTCAAAATCAAACCGAAGCAACTGGCTGAAGAACAAGACATCATCTCTAAAATATGAGCAGGCTGATTCATTCAGCCTGCACTTTTTCAATGCGTTTTCATGATCTTATATAAAAGAAAAATATTTTTTGAAAATGAAACACATCGCCAGAACCTTGAAGACAAGTAAGCAGACGGTGAAAATGTGTCTGTTTTTTGTTTAGATGTGTTTGTAAGAGTTGAAAATACAAGATGTTCCTGTTAAAATGATGAAAGAAAGCAGGGATTGATTTTTTTTGGCTGTGGCGGGACGTTTTTTGTCACAGTGGGACGTTTTTTGTCCAATGTGAAAAGAAAGGGTCGTTAGCCATGAATCATTTATTGGAAGCTCAAAAAAAATTATTGCCAGATCTTCTTGCTGTTATGCAAAAACGCTATGACATTTTGCAGTACATCAGGTTAGCTGAACCAATTGGGCGCAGAAGTCTTGCAACGAGTCTTGGTATCAGTGAGCGCATCTTAAGAGCAGAAGTTCAATTCTTAAAAGAACAAAACCTATTAGATGTCAAAACAAGCGGTATGATGCTGACAAGTGAAGGTCATGCTTTGCTAGAAATGCTAGAAGAAATGATGAAAGACGTTTTAGGTTTAACCTTTTTGGAAAATGCACTAATGAGAAAGTTAGGCCTAGAAGAAGTGATCATCGTTTCTGGCGACAGTGACGAATCCCCGTGGGTGAAGCAAGAAATGGGAAGAGCCGCTGTGCAATGTATGAAAAAAAGGTTTACTGGAAATAATATCGTCGCCGTCACTGGCGGGACGACGATGGAAGCCGTTGCCGAGATGATGACCCCTGATGCTAAAAACCGTGACATGATGTTTGTCCCTGCACGAGGTGGTCTTGGAGAGAATGTAAAAAATCAGGCAAACACCATTTGTGCCCACATGGCAGAAAAAGCTTCCGGTACTTACAAGCTACTATTTGTTCCAGGACAGCTATCAGAAGGTGCTTACTCTTCTATTATTGAAGAGCCGTCAGTCAAAGAAGTGCTTCAAACGATTAAATCATCTACGATGCTGATTCATGGGATCGGTGAAGCAAAAACAATGGCGATGAGACGTAACACACCAGTTGAAGATTTAAAAAAGATTGATGAGCATGATGCAGTGACAGAAGCCTTTGGCTATTACTTTAATCGTGATGGTGAGGTTGTACACAAAGTTCACTCCGTTGGCATGCAGTTAGATGACTTAGAAAGCATTCCACACATCATTGCCGTTGCAGGTGGATCATCAAAGGCAGGAGCCATTGAAGCTTATTTCAAGAAACCCCGCCGAACGGTTCTTGTTACAGATGAAGGAGCCGCAAAAGAGTTATTAAGGGAGTCAATTGATCCCTCAATATAAAAATTTTTGTTACTTATAAAAGGAGGAAACATCATGGCAGTAAAAGTCGGTATTAACGGATTTGGACGTATTGGACGTAACGTATTTCGTGCAGCATTAAACAATCCTGAAGTTGAGGTAGTAGCAGTTAACGACCTAACAGACGCTAACATGCTAGCACACCTTTTACAATATGACTCTGTTCACGGAAAACTAGATGCAGAGGTTTCTGTAGACGGTACAAACTTAGTAGTGAACGGCAAAACAATTGAAGTATCAGCTGAACGCGACCCTGCAAAATTAAGCTGGGGTAAACAAGGCGTAGAAATCGTTGTTGAATCTACTGGATTCTTCACAAAACGTGCAGACGCTGCAAAACACTTAGAAGCTGGCGCTAAAAAAGTCATCATCTCTGCACCTGCTAACGAAGAAGATATCACAATCGTTATGGGTGTAAACGAAGACAAATACGATGCAGCTAGACACGATGTCATCTCTAATGCGTCTTGTACGACAAACTGTCTCGCTCCATTTGCAAAAGTACTTAACGATAAATTTGGTATCAAACGCGGTATGATGACAACTGTTCACTCATACACAAATGACCAACAGATTCTTGACCTTCCGCATAAAGACTATCGTCGTGCTCGTGCAGCGGCGGAAAACATCATCCCAACATCTACAGGTGCTGCAAAAGCAGTTTCACTTGTATTGCCTGAATTAAAAGGCAAATTAAACGGTGGCGCAATGCGTGTACCAACACCTAACGTTTCTTTAGTTGACCTTGTTGCTGAATTAAACCAAGATGTAACAGTTGAAGACGTCAATGCAGCACTGAAAGAAGCGGCTGAAGGAGAACTTAAAGGAATCCTTGGATACAGTGAAGAGCCATTAGTGTCTAGTGACTACAATGGTAATGCGAACTCTTCTACAATTGATGCTCTTTCTACAATGGTGATGGAAGGCAGCATGGTGAAAGTGATCTCTTGGTATGACAATGAGAGTGGATATTCTCACCGCGTAGTGGATCTTGCAGCTTACATTGCAAAACAAGGACTTTAATTTCTCGGACTGAAGGAACTCACTTGGTTCTTTCCTGGAGACACGATATAATGAAGACGGACAAGGGAAGGGGAAGCATCCCTTTCCCTTTTTCTCTGTTTTGATCTGTTCTGCACGATTTCTCGTTTTGATGAGGGCGAAATGGGAAAAGGATAAAAAGAGATTAGTCCAAAGTGTAAGGAAACCAGAATAAAGGAGGATCTCCTGACGAGCATGAATAAGAAATCAGTAAAAGACATTGACGTAAAAGGTAAAGTTGTTTTCTGCCGCGTAGACTTTAACGTGCCAATGAAGGACGGAGAAGTTACGGATGATACTCGAATCCGCGCTGCATTACCAACAATTAAGTATTTAACAGGACAAGGCGCAAAAGTACTACTAGCTAGTCATTTGGGTCGTCCGAAGGGTCAAGTAACTGAAGAGCTTCGTCTGACACCTGTTGCAAAACGTCTGCAAGAACTTCTTGGACAAGAAGTGAAAAAAGCAGATGAAGCATATGGCGACGAAGTAAAAAAGCAGATCTCTGACTTAAAAGAAGGAGACGTGTTAGTACTTGAAAATGTTCGTTTCTATCCTGGTGAAGAAAAGAACGATCCTGAATTATCAAAAGCGTTTGCTGATTTAGCGGATGTGTATGTCAATGATGCTTTTGGTGCTGCACACCGTGCACATGCATCGACAGCTGGTATTGCAGCATATCTTCCGGCTGTTGCGGGCTTTCTCATGCAAAAAGAGCTTGAGGTTTTAGGAAAAGCTATTTCTACCCCTGATCGTCCATTTACAGCCATTATCGGCGGCGCAAAAGTAAAGGATAAAATCGGTGTGATCGAAAGTCTTCTTGATAAAGTGGACAACCTCATCATCGGCGGCGGACTTGCTTATACATTTGTCAAAGCACTCGGCTACGAAGTTGGGAAATCTTTATTAGAAGAAGACAAAGTAGATCTTGCGAAATCCTTTATGGACCGCGCAAAAGAAAAAGGCGTGAACTTTCTCATTCCGAAAGATGTTCTGGTAGCCGACGATTTTTCAAATGATGCAAATACAAGCATTGTGCCAATCTCTGAAATCCCAAGTGATTTAGAAGCACTTGATATTGGAACAGAGACAAGAGACATGTATGCAGATGTCATTAAAAAGAGCAAACTTGTTGTCTGGAACGGGCCGATGGGTGTATTTGAAATTGATGCATTTGCCGAAGGAACGAAAGCAATCGCAGAAGCACTGGCAGAAGCGAAAGATACATATTCTGTCATTGGCGGTGGAGACTCAGCAGCAGCAGTTGAAAAATTTGGTCTTGCCGATAAAATGGACCATATTTCAACAGGCGGCGGTGCTTCACTTGAGTTCATGGAAGGCAAAGAACTTCCAGGTGTTACTGCATTAAACGATAAATAAGACCAAAACTGCTATAAGGAAGTGTCAATCATGAGAAAACCAATTATAGCTGGGAACTGGAAAATGAACAAAACGCTTGGCGAAGCTGTGAGCTTCGTTGAAGAAGTGAAGTCATCTATTCCATCTCCTGACAAAGTGGAATCTATTGTCTGTGCACCAGCGCTTTTCCTTGAAAAGCTAAACAGCCTTTCAAACGGAACAAATCTAAAAATTGGTGCACAAAATATGCACTTTGAAGAAAACGGTGCGTTCACTGGTGAAATCAGCCCTGCTGCTCTAAAAGATCTTGGCATCGGCTATTCTGTCATTGGACATTCAGAGCGCCGCGAATACTTCGCTGAAACAGATGAAACAGTGAACAAAAAAGCACATGCAGCATTCAAGCATGGTATCGTTCCTATTATTTGTGTAGGTGAAACGCTTGAAGAACGAGAAGCGGGTAAAACGAATGAGCTTGTTGCTGACCAAGTGAAAAAAGCACTAGCTGGTTTAACTGAGCAGCAAGTGGCTACATCCGTTATTGCATATGAACCAATCTGGGCTATCGGTACAGGTAAATCTTCTACAGCGAAAGATGCAAATGATGTTTGTGCGCACATTCGCCAAACCGTCGCAAGCGAATTTGGTCAAGAAGCGGCAAACAGCCTTCGCATTCAATATGGCGGAAGTGTGAAGCCGTCGAATATTAAAGAATATATGGCACAATCCGATATTGACGGTGCTTTGGTTGGTGGCGCAAGCCTAGAACCTCAGTCTTTCGTTCAGTTATTGGAGGAAGGTCAATATGAGTAAAAAACCAGTTGCATTAATCATCTTAGATGGATTCGGTTTAAGAAACGAAACCGTAGGTAACGCTGTTGCGCAAGCAAAAAAACCGAATTTTGACCGCTACTGGAATGAATTCCCGCATCAAACCTTAACGGCATCAGGTGAGGCAGTCGGCCTGCCAGAAGGTCAAATGGGTAACTCTGAAGTTGGACATTTGAACATTGGCGCAGGGCGCATTGTGTATCAAAGCTTAACAAGAGTGAATGTGGCTATCCGTGATGGGGAATTTGAGAAAAATGAAACGTTCCTAGACGCAATGAATGATGCCAAGCAAAATGACAAAGCCCTTCATTTGTTTGGTCTTTTGTCAGATGGTGGTGTACACAGCCATATCCAGCATCTATTTGCATTGTTGAAACTAGCGAAAAAAGAGGGCTTAACAAAAGTATACATTCATGGTTTCTTGGACGGACGTGATGTTGGTCAGAAGACTGCGAAAAAATACTTAAAGCAACTTGAAGAACAAATCAAGGAAATTGGTGTCGGTGAAGTCGCTACACTTTCTGGGCGCTACTACTCAATGGACCGTGACAAACGCTGGGATCGTGTGGAAAAAGCGTATCGTGCGATGGCGTATGGTGAAGGTCCAAGTTATCAAAACATCTATGATGTCATTGATGACTCGTATGAGAATGGAATCTATGATGAATTTGTGATACCATCTGTCATTACAAGAGAAAATGGTGAGCCTGTTGCGAAAGTAAACGATGGAGACTCTGTGATTTTCTATAATTTCAGACCAGACCGTGCGATCCAAATTTCAAACACTTTTACAAATGAAGATTTCCGCTCATTTGACCGCGGAGAAGCACATCCGAAGCATTTACACTTCGTCTGCTTTACACACTTTAGTGAAACGGTCAATGGCTATGTAGCTTTCAAACCAGTGAACTTGGATAACACAGTTGGAGAAGTCATTTCTCAAAATGGATTGAAACAATTGCGTATTGCTGAAACAGAGAAATATCCTCATGTCACTTTCTTTATGAGCGGGGGACGTGAAGAAGCATTTCCTGGAGAAGATCGCATCCTGATCAATTCACCTAAGGTAGCCACCTATGACTTAAAGCCGGAAATGAGCGCATACGAAGTGAAGGATGCACTTGTTAAAGACATCAATGCCGATAAGCATGATGTGATCATTTTGAACTTTGCTAACCCAGATATGGTTGGTCATTCAGGTATGCTTGAACCAACGATTAAAGCAATTGAAGCAGTGGATGAGTGCTTAGGAGAAGTAGTCGACGCTATCCTAGCGAAAGGTGGACATGCCATCATTACGGCAGACCATGGTAACGCAGACGTGCTGATTACCGAAGAAGGGAAGCCGCATACTGCACATACAACAAACCCTGTCCCAGTGATCGTGACGAAAAAAGGCGTGACTCTAAGAGAGGGCGGCATTTTAGCAGATCTGTCTCCAACACTTTTAGACTTACTCGGTCTTGAAAAGCCAAAAGAAATGACAGGAACATCATTGATTCAAAAATAACAAATTGATTCAAAAGGAGAGAAATAAACATGCCATACATTGTTGACGTATATGCACGCGAAGTATTAGACTCTCGCGGGAACCCAACAGTTGAAGTAGAAGTATACACAGAATCTGGCGGCTTTGGTCGTGCATTAGTTCCAAGTGGTGCCTCTACTGGTGAATATGAAGCAGTAGAACTACGTGACGGAGACAAAGACCGTTACCTTGGAAAAGGTGTTCTAACCGCTGTAAATAATGTAAATGAAATCATCGCACCAGAGCTTTTAGGCTTTGATGTAACAGAACAAGTGGCGATCGACAAATTGTTAATCGAGCTTGATGGAACAGAAAACAAAGGGAAATTAGGCGCAAACGCTATCCTTGGCGTATCCATCGCTGTTGCACGTGCGGCTGCTGATTTCTTACAAATTCCACTTTACCAATACCTTGGTGGATTCAATTCCAAAACGCTTCCAGTTCCAATGATGAACATCGTAAATGGTGGGGAGCATGCGGATAATAACGTAGACATTCAAGAATTTATGATTATGCCTGTAGGTGCTCCGAACTTCCGTGAAGCACTTCGCATGGGCGCACAAATCTTCCATAGTCTAAAGTCTGTATTAAGTGCTAAAGGTTTAAACACAGCTGTAGGTGACGAAGGTGGATTTGCTCCAAACCTTGGTTCAAACGAAGAGGCTCTTCAAACCATTGTAGAAGCGATCGAAAAAGCTGGCTTCAAACCAGGTGAAGAAGTGAAACTTGCAATGGATGCTGCATCTTCTGAATTCTATAACAAAGAAGATGGTAAATATCATTTATCAGGCGAAGGTGTTGTAAAAACATCTGCTGAAATGGTTGATTGGTATGAAGAATTGGTATCGAAATACCCAATCATCTCTATTGAAGATGGTCTTGATGAAAATGACTGGGAAGGTCACAAACTATTAACTGAGCGACTTGGCAGCAAAATTCAGTTAGTAGGAGACGACTTATTCGTTACAAACACGAAGAAACTATCTGAAGGTATTCAAAATGGTGTCGGTAACTCAATCCTCATCAAAGTAAACCAAATCGGTACATTAACTGAAACGTTTGATGCAATCGAAATGGCAAAACGTGCAGGATACACAGCAGTGATCTCTCACCGCTCTGGTGAAACAGAAGACAGCACAATTGCGGACATCGCCGTTGCAACAAACGCTGGACAAATCAAAACAGGTGCTCCGTCTCGTACGGACCGTGTGGCGAAATACAACCAATTACTTCGCATTGAAGATCAATTGGCTGAAACAGCACAATACCACGGCATTGAGACTTTCTACAACTTGAATAAGTAATGCTATGACACTGGGACTAGCTCTTTTATAGAGTGGGTCGCAGTGTTTTTTTATTTCTATACGATTGATCTAGCTGACATGAGAATATTTCGGTTTTGCTTCGTTTGCTATATCCTTTTTTTGTCAAATCTAATGCTTCTGTCAGATGAGAAGCCGAATACACGCCAATTTTATAAGAAATAAATCATGAAAACATTTCTAAAAATATGATCATAAATAAACTTCTGTTAACTGTATAAAGATGGTATCGTTTTACATAAATTAGGGGGTGATGAGATGGTGAATCCTTTTAGTCTTCGTTTTCCAGTAGGCGTGTATATGTATGTACTCCAACTATTGGCGAACTATAATGAAAGGAAAGAGCGCATTCTATCTTCTAAGAATGTACAGAAAAACTCATTTTGGATTTATATCCTAGTGGCCATTTTGGGAATCGTGTCTGTTGCAACACTGATTTGGGCATGTAAAACGTTTGGAAAAGGCGCTAAATTTTTAGGTGAATTCAAGTTTTTAGGCATGTACATTAAAATCAAATGTGGTTACTAACAAGTGAATGTAACAGATGACCATACTGTGAGGTTTGGTCATTTGTTATGACTGAAACAAATGGAGGATACGATGCTGACATTACAATTAACACAAAAAACATATAGCCGTACCTTCACGCTCAATGACATTCAATTGGATGTGGAGAAAGGGCGCATTACCCTTCTTTTAGGTCATAATGGTGCAGGGAAGACGACGATCATCCAAACGATGTTTGGGCTGACGCCGTTTGTGGGGCACGTCTTATTGGATGGAGAACGTATGAACTTCCAATCATCGGCTCATATTGCTTCTTTTAAAGAGCATGTTTCCTATATTCCTGACGATCACGCCTTGTTCGATTATTTAACACCGAGAGAATACTTTCATTTACTCCAGATGCCGAGTGATCAAGGAGTAAAACGAGAGGAAATGTTCGTCGATCTTTTTGAGCTTAGCGCCTATATGGACCAGCCAATTGCACAATTATCTCATGGCAATCAAAAGAAAACACAAATCATCTCACAGCTCCTCAGACCATGTGATTATTATGTGTTCGACGAGCCAACGAACGGACTTGATCCAGATATGATGATTATATTAAAAAAGGTGCTCATGAAATTACGAGATCAAGGTGCAGGCATTCTCATTTCGACACATCATTTGAGCTTCGGGGAGACGCTTTTTGATCAACTTATGATTTTAAGGAATGGCGAATTGATGCTGGATATGACCCGTCAAGAAACGAGTGAGACGTTTCCTCATCAGTCGCTTGAAGATATATATAAAGAAGTGAATCGAGACTACTATATGCAGGTGGAGAGGTTGCTCAATGATTTGGACACTACGCGTTCTTCATAAAATAGAGTGGGGCATGCTGACAACGAAACTAAAGCAAATCGGAAGGAAATATCCTTTACAGCTTCTCGCAGCAGCCATTGGTTTATTGCTGATGTATTCAATGTATGTGGTCATGAGTTTGCGTTTTTTCATGCAAACAGGGGAAATTGACCCAAGTGCTTTATATTTCCAGTTTGTGAAAATGACGCTTTTATTATTGAGTGTAGGGATTGTTTTTTCCCGCAATAAAATGAAGCGTAAGGAATATCAATTCTTTTTTTTGAACAGTGCGATTCGTAGTATGTCATTTGTTGTTTGTGTTTATTTTTTTCCGATTCTGTTTTGTTTCATCATTCTTGGTCTGCTTTTTTTACCGATTTTATTAGGGCTGATCATTAGTGAGGTACCGTTTTCAATGTATTGGCTCACTGTAGTAAGTGTAACTTGCTGTATATTGAGTATGTATACGCTTGCTTCATGGATGACCATTCGGGTTGGCATGAGTCGCTTGATATCGAAAACAAAAGAACATTTGCTGCTGCATACGATCGGATTTGTTGGATTGATTGCTTTGCTGATTGTCCTCTTTCAAAAAGCAATCGAGCTGATCCCAACGCTGCCTTTCGTCTATCTCATGTTTCTTTTGCTCACTTTTTGCTCGGGCTGGTTATGGCTGCATGGTCTGTCAGACAGCTATGTGAATCGAACGTTTTTACAGCTAAAAGTAGAGGTGAAACAATGTTCATATCGGAAAATCAGAACAGATTCCGCATTTTTGTCTCATCTTCGGCAAGAGTTTGCTTATTTTTGCCGATCTGCTGTCTTTAAAGAACAAGGCATTCTATTTTTGTTCCTCGTTTTTTTCACGTTTGCATTACAATTTGTTTTTACCCCAACAGAAGCTGGGTGGCTATACGCCTTTATCATTCAGTTTGCACTAAAGGAAATATTCATTATGCTTCCTCTGATGATTGGCAGGGAGTATCATATGAATCGTCAAGCAATTTTTATGTTAAATGCTTCAAAGGGCGCTTATTTATTGGCAAGGATCTTCTTTTATTACGGAATCAATCTGCTGACATACTTTGTCTATATTGGGCTTGTTTATTTGTTGATAGGCATTGAAAGTGAGGGACATGGACTGTCGAGTTTGTCCATTTTATTGATCACTGTCATGGCTGCATGTATTGGATTTGTTGTGAACATTAACGAGTTTAATAAAGTGTTTGTGATCCTTACAATGATTGCTGTGTTCAGCTTCATTGATATGCTTTTACTAGAGTGGCTTTCAGCGAAAATTCACTTGCTTGTATTCGCGTATGTCTTTGGTTCGTTCGCTTTGATCAGTTGTATGTATGCTGTTTTGTTAAAGAGGCCTGTTCTAAGATGAAGGACCTTCTTATCAGTTTGGTAGCAGTTGTGCTCATTCATGAACTGGGTCATATACTGATGGTGATGGTGTTTAACAAAGTCGAAAAAAGACCGCTTTTCGATTATTTCGTGTCGGTCGATTGGAAACACGTGTCAATTGTACATGAGAAATTTGCCCGACCGAGCTTTAATTTTTTTGTGGCGCTTGCCGGTCCGGTGCTGCCCGTTATCTGCTCCAGCGTGCTTTTTTCTATTTGGAAGCATTCGTTTTGTCATCTATTGTTGTTCTTTTCTTTACTGAACACCGTGATGCTACATCCAGCACTTCCAGATGGGAGAAATATAACTGACAGTTTAAATGAGATGAAAGGAGAGAAGTAGATGATCAGAGTATTTCATTCTTTTTCTAGTGGTTTAACTTTAGCGATGCTATATGTTTTCGCTGTGTTTATGACACCGGTATTATTGCTTCTATTGGAGGTGAATCATGTTGAATCAAGTCCATCTTTATTTGGAATGCCTTTTTATATCATGAAGATTGAGAATGATCAATTTAGTTCAGAAGCGACGCTATTTGGATGTTTGATCTGCTTTATGGCTGGCGTGCTTCTCTATTTCTTGATTCAGTATGTGATTCATTTGGTAAAGCGTAGATGAAAGAAAAAGCAGACACAAGTGCATCAGTCTGTTTAAAGTGATAGCGAAAGCCGTATCATATCGAGGCAGCGTATTCCGTTTTCATATATCGGTTCATCATAATGTTTAAGAAAGAAGTCTCGCTTGATGGACGTCATACGAAAACCGCACTTTTGATAAAGTGCAAGCTGAGCAATACTAGAGTTGCCTGTGCCGATTTCAATAAACTGTGCACCGGCCTTTTTGGCTTCAGAAATGGCATGATTGACGAGCTGTTTCCCGATCCCTCTTCCTTGCCAAGCCTCCTTTACAGCGATATTCATGATTTCGACGATATCCTTTGAAGTGGGTGAAAGGACGTAGACACCAATAATATCTTGTTCATGAATAGCGACATAACAAGAACCTGACTGTACGTATGCAAACACCCTTTCTTGAGAAGGGTCAGCGAATAGCAAGAGATCCATTGGCACAACGATATGACGAGATAGCGGTTCAATTTTCACAAATTCATTACATCCTCTCTTTTCTTTATTATATCCTTGTTTTACACCCCAATCATATGAATCCTGCCCCACTGTGATGGGGATGATGGTGAGTGTTTTTTCAAAATCTATTCCTCCTTTTATCAAACCTCTATTCATATCGGATATGTTCTTCGAGACTTCACATGTGAAGGGAATATTCAGGTCATATTAGCAGACACTATGGAAAAAAGGAGGGTGCCTGTTGATTTCCTTTATGATTCATGTTGTTGTCTCATTGTTTGCTGTGTCGAACCCGATTGGAAACGTTCCTCTTTTCATTACGTTGACAGAAGGCTATACAGATAAAGAGCGCTCCCAGACGGCAAAAAAAGCCATTGTTGTGTCTTTTATCATTTTGTTTGCTTTTCTTCTGGCTGGCAGGTTGATCTTCAAGTTATTTGGGATTGATATTCATGCACTTCGCATAGCTGGAGGTATTTTTATTTTTGGTATCGCTTACAATTTGTTGAATGCAAAAGAGTCACATGTACAAAACCTTCATTCGGATGAAAATGAAGAAAGTAAAGAAAAGGCAGATATCTCCGTTACCCCTCTTGCAATCCCCATCATTGCCGGTCCAGGAACGATCGCCACTGTGATGAGTTTAACACCAGGAAGCAAGGTAGCGCTTCATATGTTTGCAATTCTCATTGGGATTGTCATCGTTCTTGCTATGACCTATTATGCATTTCATTATTCAAGTCACATCATGGAAAAATTGGGAAAAACAGAGATGAATGTGATTACACGCTTGATGGGTTTGATTCTTGCAGTGGTAGCAGTAGAGATGATCGGTGCAGGCTTAAAAGGCATGTTCCCAATGTTCATATCATAATGATGTATAAAAAGCTGTTTTTTTACATTATGTAAAATAAACAGCTTTTTTAAGGTTTTGGGACATGCTTGAAGACTTCTTCACTTTCAAAGAATTCAATTAATCGGCTAATCCATTCATAATAATCAAGACTTTCCTTGATTTCTAAAAGAAGTACATTGATTTTATCCTCTGTTTCTTTCGTTAAGTCGTCCTGTTCCAGCAGCTCCAGTAATTCCTTGCGCATTTTTTTATGTGCTTTGCGATTTTTGCTGACAACACGTGACCAATTGGCTGAAAACAATGAAATAAACGTCTGGTAATGATCTTGTTCAACATCATACATATCCTTACGTATTCCTTTTTCATAAACCTTTTCGGCAATATTTAAATCGAGCATTTCTCGAACCACTTGACTCATTCTTGTTTTGCTCATGCCCGTCGCCTCTGATAGCTCACCAAGCGTCATTGGTTTGCGGTTCATGTGAATGATGCCAAGCACTCTACCCACTGTAGCAGAAAGACCAAAGGCATTCATGTTCTCGGCGGCTTTTTCAATATAATGATCTTGTGCTTTTTGAATGGCACCTAACGCTTGCTTGTCCACTCTTGTCTTCATCCCTTCACGAATGACAATTTGTAACACAATATATCATATACTTGTTTGATGATGAAAACAATAAATATTGAGTATTTGGTAGTAATTTGGAGGAAATAGGAGAGATACCTACATTTCAAGCTATTAACTAAAAATTTTAAATAAATGTTATGCAATACAAACATATCATAAACTTTTTATTTTATAAAGTTTGCACTATAATAAATAAGGTGTAAATTTTCTGAAAATATATACATGACTAATTGGAGGTGTCTCATTTGCTGAAACTAGAGAATGTATCTAAGACGTATAAAGGCGGAAAAAAAGCTGTCAAACATATTGATTTAGAAATAGCAAAAGGAGAATTTATTTGTTTTATTGGACCGAGTGGCTGTGGTAAGACCACAACAATGAAGATGATTAACCGGCTCATTGAGCCATCCTCAGGGAACATTTTGATTGAGGGAGAAAACATTATGAAGAAAGATCCGGTCCAATTAAGAAGAGAAATCGGCTATGTTATTCAGCAAATTGGACTTTTCCCCCATATGACCATTGCACAAAACATTTCACTTGTTCCGAAGTTACTAAAATGGCCCGAAGAGAAACGAAAAGAACGGGCAAGAGAACTGCTCAAGCTAGTCAACATGGGGCCAGAATATTTAGAGCGTTACCCTCATGAACTCAGTGGAGGACAGCAACAACGAATTGGTGTTCTTCGAGCACTTGCAGCAGAACCCCCTCTTATCCTCATGGATGAACCATTTGGTGCACTTGATCCTATTACAAGAGATTCATTGCAAGAAGAATTTAAGAAACTACAAAAAACGTTAAACAAAACCATTGTATTTGTCACACATGACATGGACGAAGCGATCAAGCTGGCAGACAGGATTGTGATCTTGAAAGATGGAGAGATTGTCCAAGTAGGCACGCCAGATGATATTTTGCGCAACCCTGTGAATGAATTTGTAGAAGAGTTCATTGGGAAAGAACGTCTTCTCCAATCAAATCCAAACATGGAACGTGTGGAACAAATGATGAATACGTCTCCAGTCACCATTACAGTGGAAAAAACGCTGACTGATGCCATTTTCATCATGAGGGAAAAGCGCGTGGATTCTTTGCTCGTTGTGGATGAAGATCATGTGTTGAAAGGATATATTGATATTGAAACGATTGATGCAAACCGCAGGAAAGCAGCCTTTGTCGGCGATATTTTAAACACAGAGTTTTATTCTGTACAAGAAGGTGCACTTCTAAGAGATACAGTTCGAAAGATCTTAATACGCGGCATTAAATATGTACCGGTTGTGGATGAACAAGGGCATTTAAAAGGGATTGTGACACGTGCAAGTCTTGTTGATGTTGTGTACGACTCCATTTGGGGAGAAGATACACCGGCTGTCAATGAAGTGAACTAAGGGGAGGTGTACACATGAATCAAATCATCGACTTTCTTGAGAAAAATGGCGGAGAACTACTGACAAAAATGTGGGAGCATTTATATATTTCTTTAATTGCCGTTGCGTTAGGCATTGTCGTAGCGGTTCCTTTAGGCGTACTCCTCACACGTATGAAAAAAGGGGCAGGTTTTGTCATTGGTGTTGTGAATATCTTTCAAACTCTCCCTAGTTTAGCGATTCTTGCATTTTTCATTGCGATTTTGGGGGTTGGAAAAATTCCTGCAATCGTTGCACTATTCTTTTATTCGGTTTTGCCCATTTTGAGGAATACGTATGCCGGCGTTCAAGGTGTAAACAAGAACTTACTTGAATCTGGTAAAGGGATCGGTATGACGACATGGGAACAAATTCGTCTCGTTGAACTGCCGCTTGCTGTGCCAATCATTATGGCGGGTGTACGGATTTCGACGATTTATTTAATCGGCTGGACAACACTTGCCGCTTTTATTGGCGGAGGCGGTCTTGGCGACTATATTCTCATTGGACTCCAGCTTTATCAGCCTGAATACATTATTGCTGGTGCCGTTCCAGTTACCATTTTAGCAGTAATGATTGATTTGACATTGATGAAGCTTGAGAAGAAGGTAACACCAAAAGGTTTAAAAGGATTGAAGGAAGTTTCATAAGGAGTTGGCGAACATGAAGAATCGACAATTAAAATGGATCAGTGCACTGATTGCCGGATGCTTGTTATTCATAAGTGGCTGTTCACTTCCTGGACTAGCCGGCTCCTCAGGCAACACGCTACGAATTGGAGCACAAAACTTTACTGAATCAGAAATCATGGCCTATATGGTTGGGGATATTATTGAACATTACACAGGTAAAAAGACAACGATCGTGAAAAACTTAGGATCCAACACTGTACAGCAGAAGGCGATGGAAAATGGGGATATCGACATTTCTGCCACAAGGTATACAGGTACGGATTTGACAAGTACGCTGGGAATGGATGCCGAGAAGGACCCGAAGCGTGCGATGGATATTGTGCAAAAGGAATTCAAAACACGCTACGATTACAAATGGTTTGATTCCTATGGATTTGATAATACGTATGCCTTTGCCGTGACGCAAAAGATGGCAAAGGAAAACCATTTAGAAACGGTCTCTGACTTGAAAAAGAATGAGAAGAATTACCGTTTCGGTGTCGATAATATTTGGCTCAAGAAGAAAGGCGACGGCTATGAAGGATTTATGAACACATATGACATCAAATTTGGGAGCACGTTTCCGATGCAAATTGGTTTAGTCTATGATGCATTGAAAAATGAGAAAATGGATATCGTGCTTGCCTATTCAACAGATGGACGGATCAAAGCCTATGATTTAAAAATTCTAAAAGACGATAAACGCTTTTTCCCTCCATATGATGCATCACCAGTTGTTCCAGAGAAGATTTTAAAAGAGAACCCAGGACTAGACAAAGTGATCAATAGATTGATTGGAAAAATTGATACTGAACAAATGCAAGAGCTCAACTATCAAGTCGATGGGGAACTTCAGGAACCAGCGACCGTTGCGAAGAATTTCTTGAAAAAACACAACTACTTTCAGTAAGAATGGGAGGTGTCAGGGCTTATGGACACACTGCAACAGTTATGGACGTATTATCAGCAAAACGGTTCATATGTGTTAGAAGAATTTTATCGGCATTTTCTCATGTCTGCGTATGGGGTGTTGTTTGCAGCGATCATCGGTATCCCAGTTGGTATATTCGTGGCGCATTATCGCAAGCTGAGTAATTGGATTTTCGCCATTACAAATGTCATTCAAACCATCCCAGCCTTAGCAATGCTTTCTGTGTTGATGCTTGTATTAGGATTAGGGGCAAATACAGTGATTTTATCATTATTTCTGTATTCGCTTTTGCCAATCATCCGAAACACCTATACAGGCATTGTCAGTATTGAGCACGCCTATTTAGAATCAGGAAAGGCAATGGGCATGACAAAATGGCAAGTGTTGAGAATGGTTGAACTACCGCTTGCTTTGTCGGTTATTATGGCTGGTTTAAGAACCGCACTTGTCATCGCAATCGGCATTACAGCAATTGGAACATTTGTCGGTGCTGGCGGACTTGGTGATATCATCATCAGAGGAGCAAACGCTACAAACGGTACAGCCATCATTTTAGCAGGTGCTATTCCAACTGCGCTCATGGCCATTATTGCAGACCTTGTCATGGGCTGGCTTGAACGCTATTTAAGCCCAACAAACAAGAAAAAAGAAAGCAAAGCCTTATCAGAAGAAAACATCACCTCTGCTTAATGCGGCAAGTGAATAGACGAAGACTCCCTTACAGGCGGTAAGGGAGTTTGTTTTATGAAGATGCGGCGGCTAGAATCACGAGAGATCTATGATTCAAGTGTCATCCATTTAGATGACCACTTTGAAATTTCCTCAAAAACAGGAGCAAGCGAACGACCCATATCAGTTAAAGAATATTCAATACGTACAGGTGTTTCAGCAAAAACCTCCCGTTTCACAATGCCTGCTGCTTCCAGCTCTTTTAACCTCTCAGATAATACTCTTCCGCTTAAATTCGTCAGAGCGGCCTCAATTTCACTAAAGCGCTGCTGACCTGAGAGAAGCTGAAATACAATCAGTGCAACCCAGCGTTTACTCAATAACTCGACTGCTTTTTCAAATCGTGGGCACATGTCAGATTGATTCATCTTTCTTCACTCCAATCTGAACCCATTATACCGTAATTTTGTGAATCATTAGTGCGTAAGGCTTGTCAACTATGAAAACATCAGCGGCTGTTTAACATAAATAACAGATAGCGGTTCAAATCCTCGATTTCTTTTTTAGAAAGAGTTGACCATATGTCTCCATCAAATAATTCGAGATGTCCAAGCTCATATTGCTCTGCAGCTTCCTTCATTTTCGACAAAGCCGCAGGCTCCTCTTTCACCAGATGAGCAGGAGTAGATTCCTCGATATAACCTGCAGCTTGCATCATTTCTTCATATGGTACCTTTAAAGCACCTGCTAGTTTCTTAATGGTAGTAGGCTTCGGAATACCTCGCTTCCCGTTTTCAATACGAGAAATGCCAGCGGCACTGACCTCTGAATACATCGCTAATTGATTCACTGATAGTTTCTTTTCCTCACGTAATGCTCTTAAATATGCACCGAAGTTCATCAACTCAAAACCTCACATGGCTAAATTAGTTAATTCTATTTTAACTGATTTGTTGACTATTGGCAACAAATAGGTCATGAAAATATTGACATTAGTTAATGGTGGATGTATCTTTAATTTATGCCCCGCTATTTGTTCGTCTTTTTCTGGTTGATGAGCGTGAGAAAGTATTGATTCAGTTGGCTGATGTCTTGTGTGGTTAGCTTTTCCCACTGGTCTCCATCAAAAAGCGGCAGATGTTCTACATCCTGATTAAGCGCAATTTGATAGATTTTCAAAATGGACTCATAATTTGGTTTCATTTCATGAACTTTTTCCTGTTCAATATGACCGGCAAGCAGCATTAAATCCTCATAAGGCACCTTCAAGGCGTGTGCTAATTTTTTAATTGTTAAAGGCTTCGGCACACCGCGCTTTCCATTTTCAATACGAGAAATGCCAGCAGCGCTTACACCTGAATACATGGCGAGTTGATTGACAGACATCTTTCTATTTTCTCTTAAAATGCGTAATTGTTCACCAAAATTATTCATGTATATCGAACCTCACATTTCAGTATATAACTTATTTTAGTATGATCATTGACCAAAGGAAATAGCAGGGGTGCAAAAGTGTTGACATAAGTAAATGATACTGTTTGATGTGAGAAGTCAAAATTGTTTACATATTGATCCTATAGGAGGTTGTAACGGTGGTCGAAAAGATTCAGATTAGGCGATCTTTTGTCATGCAGTATATGATCGAAAACGATATGTCTTTAAATCAGCTTGCTGAAGAAATTGGCATCTCCCCTGCCACATTAAGTAGAGTATTGAATGGTCATCGAAAACCAGGACAGCTTGTCATTGGTAAAATGATTCATTACTTTGATAAAAAGTTTGAAGATCTATTTTACTATGAAGATATTGACAAAAGTCAACGAATGAAATGATAACTTAGTAGCTAAGGAGGCGAGGTCCATTGAAAAGGACTGGAATAGTAAGGCGAATTGATTCTCTTGGCAGAATTGTTCTGCCTTCAGAAATGAGAAAAGTACTAAATATTAAAGAAGAGCAACTGTTAGAAATATTCATAGAAGGTGAAACCATCATGTTGAAAAAGTATGATGCTGATAAAAGCTGCCTGCTGACAGGTCAAGTAACGAAACAGAACAAAAGCTATGGGAATGGCAATGTCATACTAAGTCCTGAAGGAGCTGAACGCTTGTTAGTAGAATTAAAACAGCTATTAAAAAAAGAAGCAAGTCGTTAAAATTGTTTTTTATGCAAAAAAATGTATACAAAAACGCCGCATGTCAACCTATCAAATGGAAATTGAATCAAAATAACAAATAAAGTCGACAATATATAAAAAATCTTTATTTTGATGTGTCGTGACATGAACCTCGTTTTCATGTAAAATAAAGTTATGTGTACCAGTTTGACTGGAGGTGGTTTTATGCACACATTTGTAATCACATTACTCGTAATTGTCAGTATCGCACTTATCATCGTTGTGTTATTACAATCAAGTAAAAGTGCTGGACTGTCGGGCGCTATTTCAGGTGGAGCCGAGCAGCTTTTCGGTAAGCAAAAAGCGAGAGGTCTTGACCTGATCCTTCACCGAATCACTGTTATTTTGTCAGTGCTTTTCTTCATCTTAACACTTGCATTGGCATATTTAGGCGTGTAAGAAGCGAGTAACAGAAGGTCTGATCTTTTCAGACCTTTTTTTATTATCTACACTCTTTTGTGTTTGTTTCATACATACAAGTGGAAAATATACACTATATCATAAAGGAAAGGAAGTCACATCATGAGAGTTGTTACACCGAAACCATTTACATTTAAAGGTGGAGAAAAGGCGGTGCTTCTTCTTCACGGTTTTACTGGGAATACAGCAGATGTTAGAATGCTTGGCCGTTATTTGAACGAAAGAGGGTATACATGTCATGCACCCCAGTACAAAGGGCATGGCGTGCCGCCAGAGGAGCTTGTTCATACAGGCCCTGCAGATTGGTGGAAAGATGTAGAAGAAGGGTACCAATTTCTAAAAGATGAGGGCCATGAGGAGATTGCAGTTTGCGGTCTGTCTCTTGGAGGAGTTTTTTCATTGAAATTAGGTTACACTGTACCTGTAAAGGGAATTGTACCTATGTGTGCACCTATGTACATAAAAAGTGAAGAAGTCATGTATCAGGGTGTACTAGATTATGCCCGTAATTATAAAAAATTCGAGGGGAAGTCAGCGCAACAAATTGAGCAAGAGATGGAAGAGTTCAAGAAAACACCAATGGATACGCTGAAGGCTCTACAAGAGCTGATTGCAGATGTAAGAGACAATGTTGACATGATTTATTCACCTACTTTTGTTGTTCAAGCACGCCACGATCATATGATTAATACAGACAGTGCAAATATTATTTATAACGAAGTAGAGACGGATCAAAAATATTTGAAATGGTATGAAGAATCGGGTCATGTCATCACGCTTGATAAAGAGCGGGAGAAGGTTCATCAGGATGTGTATGCGTTCTTAGAATCACTCGATTGGTCAATTTAACGTTATAGGGGGTTAGAGTGTGCAAAAAGAAGAATTTATGGATGAATTACTCGCTTTTATGAAAGAAGAGGCGTACAAACCGTTAACTGTACAAGAATTAGAAGTCATGATGGAAATTACAAATGCTGATGATTATAAAGAGCTCATCAAAGCGCTTGTGACACTAGAAGATAAGGGTCTCATCGTACGGACCCGCAGTGATCGCTATGGCGTTCCGGAAAAAATGAATTTGGTCAAAGGGAAATTATCCGCTCATGCGAAAGGATTTGCTTTTGTTACACCTGAAGAGTTTGGTCAGGATGATATTTTTATTCCGCCAACCGAGCTTGGAACAGCAATGAATGGTGATACCGTCATGGTTCGTGTCAGCCATAAATCAAATGGAACCAAAAAAGAAGGTACAGTGATTCGTATTCTAGAGCGTAATATTCAGACGGTCGTCGGTACTTATACAGAAACGAAGAGCTTTGGATTTGTTATTCCAGATGATAAGAAGATCACACACGATATCTTTATCCCGAAATCCGCCAAAAATGGAGCAGTAGAAGGGCATAAAGTGGTTGTGACGCTTACAAGCTACCCAGAAGGTAGAAGGAGTGCAGAGGGCGAAATTACTGAAATTTTAGGTCATAAAAATGACCCAGGCATTGATATTTTGTCTATCATTCATAAACATGGTCTGCCAGGAGAATTTCCAGAGGAAGCTTTAAAACAGGCAGCAGACACACCGGAAACGATTGATGAAAAAGACCTAGAAGGCAGACGTGATTTACGAAACGAAACGATTGTGACAATTGACGGCGCGGACGCAAAAGACCTAGATGATGCAGTCACTGTGCAAAAGCTTGATGATGGTAAATATAAGCTAGGCGTACACATTGCGGACGTATCACATTATGTGACGGAGAATTCCCCAATTGATCAAGAAGCTTACGAGCGCGGGACAAGTGTATATCTTGTAGACCGCGTCATTCCGATGATTCCGCATCGCTTATCAAATGGCATTTGTTCTTTAAACCCAAAGGTGGATCGACTCACACTCTCTTGTGAAATGGTCATTGATCGAAATGGGAAAGTCGTTAAACATGAGATTTTCCAAAGTGTCATCAAAACGACAGAGAGAATGACGTATTCAGATGTGAATAAGATTTTAGTGGATCAAGACCAAGAGCTCATGAACAAATACGAATCGCTTGTTCCTATGTTTCAAGAGATGGAGAAGCTTGCCGAAATCCTTCGAGATAAACGTATGGAACGTGGAGCTGTTGATTTTGATTTCAAGGAAGCTAAGGTGCTTGTTGATGATGAAGGTGTGGCAAAAGATGTCATTATTCGGGAGCGTTCAGTAGCGGAGAAACTCATTGAAGAATTCATGCTTGTGGCAAACGAAACCGTTGCAGAGCATTTTCACTGGATGAATGTACCGTTTATTTACCGAATTCACGAAGAGCCAAATCCTGAGAAGCTTCAGCGCTTTTTAGAGTTTGTGACGACATTTGGCTACATTGTGAAAGGAACTTCAACGAATATTCACCCGCGTGCACTCCAAAGTGTACTGGATGCGGTTCGAGATCAACCAGAAGAGGTCGTCATTCAAACGGTGATGCTTCGCTCTATGAAGCAGGCAAAGTATGACCCAGAGAGCATCGGACATTTTGGTTTATCAACCGAGTTCTATACCCATTTTACATCACCGATTCGTCGTTACCCTGATTTAATTGTGCATAGACTAATCAGAACCTATTTAATTGAGAAAAAGACAGATGAAGCGACCCTTGAAAAATGGGAACAACTGCTTCCGGAAATCGCAGATCATGCTTCAACGATGGAGCGCCGGTCAGTTGATGCAGAGCGTGAAACAGACGATCTGAAAAAGGCAGAATTTATGCTTGATAAAATCGGTGAAGAGTTTGATGGCATGATTAGTTCAGTCACCAACTTCGGACTATTTGTGGAATTGCCGAATACGATAGAAGGTCTGGTGCATGTCAGCTATATGACCGATGACTACTATCGTTTTGATGAACAGCATTTCGCCATGATCGGTGAACGTACAGGAAATGTATACCGGATCGGTGACGAAATCACCGTTAAAGTCGTTGATGTCAATAAAGATGAGCACTCCATTGACTTTGAAATTGTCGGTATGAAGGGCACTCGTCGTAAGTCGCCGAAAGATTTCAAGTTTAAAAAACGGACAGATCCACCAAGTAAAAAAGCCCGTGCAGGTCAAAAACCGTCTGGGGATAAGAAAAAAGAGAATGACGATAAGGGCGGCGACTGGTTCAGCAGAAGAAAAAAGAAGAAAAAGAAAAATCGTCTTAAAAAGAAAAAATAACAGGTCAAAAAAGCAAGTAGAGTGTCAGGCTCTATTTGTTTTTTGGCCAAATCGCGTGAGCGTTGTCGAGAACTGGATTGTTTGATAAAATAATCCGTACCTTTTGCGAACGTGATTGTGTGATAAGGAGGGTGTACGCCAAATGCCAAAGGGAGAGGGAAAGGTCGTTTCCCAAAATAAAAAGGCCAACCATGACTATTTTATAGAAGAAACGTATGAGGCAGGTCTTGTCTTACAAGGAACTGAGATTAAATCGATTCGTGCAGGAAAAGTGAATTTAAAAGATTCCTTCGCCAAAATCGAACGAGGAGAAGTATTTCTTCACAATATGCACATCAGTCCGTATGAGCAGGGGAACCGCTATAATCATGATCCGCTCAGAACAAGAAAGTTGCTGCTTCACCGCAAGCAAATCAGCAAACTGATTGGCGCTACTAAGGAAGAGGGCTACTCACTTGTACCGATTAAACTCTACTTAAAAAATGGTTTTGCAAAAGTCCTCATTGGAATCGGTAAAGGGAAAAAGAAATACGATAAACGTGAAGATTTAAAGAAAAAGGACGCAAAACGAGAAATCGAACGTGCCTTCCGTGATCGGCAAAAGCAATTCTAGTCATGAGGCAGATGACTTGCTGAGATGATGAAAACTATGCTAAAATAGTTGTTAAATAGACAATCATTATTGCTTATTTTACAAAAACAACCAGTTGTTTCGAGTGATAGGATTGTTATAATAGTTATATACGGAAGCAGTTAAGCTCAATGTTTCCTTCCCGTATATCCCTTTCACAAGGGGACGTTACGGATTCGACAGGGATAGTTCGAGCTTGAGCTGCGAGCCGAGAGGCGATCTCGTTAACACGCACTTAAATGTAACTGGCAAAACTAAAAGTTTTAACCAAAACTTAGCATTAGCTGCCTAATAAGCGCAGCGAGCTCTTCCTGACATTGCCTATGTGTCTGTGAGGAGCCCAATTCAATAGGCTACGCTTACGTTTCCGTCTGAGAACGTAAGAAGAGATCCATCAGACTAGCTCTCCAAGCGCCCGTCAGCAGGCATGCGGATGAGTGAACATGTAAATATGCTGACTACGCTCGTAGACGCTTAAGTAATCGATGTCTCTGGACGTGGGTTCGACTCCCACCGTCTCCATACATAAGAAAAGGTGCTGATCAACGGCATCTTTTTATTTTAAAATTTTTTTTGCGCTATCCGAGAAGACTTTAAAAATCGGATGAACAAGGACAAACCACAATAATGGCTATGATGAGTAAAGATTGATTTGATATGAATTGAATGGAAAGGTCATTTCCTTTTTGTACCCTCTTGATCTATATCCTCATTTTACAAATTCATCCTGTATCATGAATGCTTTGTTTAAAATGAAATCAAAGTATGTAAAAGCGGCTTGTCATTTATGACGAATTCACCTCTGCCAACAGCAAAAAATCTCCAATCAATTCAAAATCGCATCTTCCCATTTTGGATGTCGTCATATATAGTTATATTAGACTAGTTCTAAATAACTACAATTGGGGCGTTTACATGGATTCAATTGTTTTGCATTTTATTGTGATCATGAGTGGTTCTGGGATTCTGTCCGTTATATTAGGAATATTTGCTTTTGCAAATCGCCATCGATATATTGGCTGTCAATTGTTTATGTTCATGTCTTTCGCAACTGCGATCTATATTTTTGGTCATACGTTTGAATTATTGGGGCGTACTCCAGAAGAAATCATGTTCTGGATTTGTTTTCAATACATAGGGCTTCCGTTTATTGCACCATTTAGTCTCATGATTGTGCTGCAATTTACGGGGTTCCATCAATATTTCACAAAGCGCCGCGTGCTACTCATCTTACTGATTCCCATTCTTACAACCATTATGGTGTTCACCAACTCTTTTCACTCTCTCTTTTATCGAAGCATCACGACGAATTCAGTAGACGGATTTTTATTGGCCGATTTTACGATTGGCTATTGGTATATCATTCATGGGGTATATGCGTTTGGCTGTTCGATGCTGGCTATATTTATTTTGCTTTGGTGTTTACGTGTGACGAAAAAAGAATACTTAAAGCAGATCATGATTTTGCTTCTTGGGATGTTCTTACCAATCTTGACCTCTTTTATCTATTTATTAGGCGCAACGCCTTTTCATATTGATCCAGTACCTGTGGTGATGTTTTTAACAAATGCACTGTATTTGTGGGCAATTATGTCATTTCAGCTATTTAAGCTCTCTCCTATTGCGATGGAGCGTGTGTTTGAGCATATGTCCGAAGGAGTCTTAATTTTAGATCGTTATCGTACGCTAATTGATTATAATCCTGCAGCCGCAGCCATCATTCCAGACCTTTCTAAGAAAGGAATTGGACATAAAATCGACGATATTTTTTCAGCATTAAGGAAAGATCATGCTTTTATTCAGTGGCTTCGTTCCCCGCAGGATCATACGCAATATGATTTGATGTGGGAAAAAGAGCAACCCTTTTATTATCATCTGACAGCTTCCTCTTTATTTAATAGAAGAGGTGAGATAGAAGGCAGGCAAATCGTGATCAGTGATGTAACAAAGCAGCGTTTGCTTCAGAAAGAGCTAGAACAGCGAGCATACATGGATGGATTGACAAATATCTTCAACCGTTCTTCTTTCATTGAACGAACGCATATTGTATTAAAAGAAGATGCTAATGATACAGCGATTTTGCTGTTTGATATTGATTTCTTTAAGCAAATTAATGATACACACGGACATCATATAGGGGATGAAGCACTACGGCATATCGTGTCAGTTTGTCAGCAGCATTTAGGGAATGAAGATTTGTTTGGCCGATATGGCGGGGAAGAATTTGCGATTTGTCTGCCGCATTGTCATTTTCAGGAGGCTTGTCACATGGCCGAGCGAATCAGGCATTCATTTGAGGAGAACCTCTTGCAGGTTGATGGAAAAACGGTACGAGTAACGGCCAGCTTTGGGATTGCTCATACTGCTTATGGCCCAGATTCATTAGAAACGCTGTTGTTTGAGGCGGACCAAGCCCTGTATATGTCAAAACGACAAGGGCGGAATATGATCTATGCATCAACTGGTGGAAACTACATGCTTTATGGTGAAAATCATTCCCCACCAGCTTCTCGTTGACTGTTGTCTTCACTTCGGATATGATAGACATAACATTTGAACGGTTTCCTGAAGGGGAGTAGCTTTTACGGTTTGGTCGTCATTACAGAAACATACAGTGTTTCTCGGCCTTTCCGGCATGAACATGTTAGCCAGACCTTTGCCTATCACACATGAGGCAAAGGTCTGGCTTTTTCTAGCCTTTTTGTATCCATGTGTGGCGGGGGAGAGCGGACAAATGAACTCTTTTAAAACAATATGCTGTTGTGAAAGGATGATCGACTTGAAAAAATATGTGGTGTCTCTCCTGTTTTCCGGGACGCTTGTCTTAGGTGGATGCTCAGGTTTACTTGAGCAAGTCAACGATACAACGACTTATGTGACAGAAGCAAATGACTTTGTCTCTGAAATTCAACAGTTTACAGAACAGTTTCCAAAGCTTGCTGAAGAGGGTGTACAAGATGCTGCCAAAAAAGCAGCCCTTACGCAGCAGCTTGAATCATTGAAGACCGAAATCCAATCCTTTAACGAATTAACAGCACCAAAAGTAGCAGAAGAGCTGCATGCGCAAATCATTGAAAAGAATAAGCTGCTATCAAAAGAGATCCAAACCTATTTACAGCAATTGAAAGAGGACAATGTGGATCTCGCAATCATCCTAGAGGAACAACAAGGGTTAATTCAACATCTCCAGCAATCCGTCAGTTTACTTCAGAATATCGAACAATTAACAAATTAGTACAGTCTCGTCACCAAGATTGAAAACTGCTTCATTGGCTTAAAAAAATTTTTCCCGCAAAATATCCATGATCGAATCCTCACATCATCAGCATATCTTTGCCTTTTTAGGTAGAGGTATGCTTTAATTTAGATAAAAGAAAGTCATATAGAAAAAAGGTGATCACATGACAGAGCAGGAAGAAAGATATATTACAACACCGAGAGCCCAGAAGGAAAAGGATCAATTAATGAATCGCCTGAAACGAATTGAGGGACAAGTTCGAGGGATTCAACAAATGATTGAGTCGGAACGTTATTGTATAGATGTCGTAAATCAAATCTCCGCTGTCAATGCTGCGTTAAAGAAGGTGAGTCTTCAATTGATGGAAAAACATACACATCACTGCGTATCCGATGCGATTAAGAGCGGGAATGGGGATGAGGCGATAAAAGAGTTGATGAACGTCTTTACGAAACTGACCAAATCATAAAAAGCCAAAAAACGTTTATCTTTACATTAATACCCTACTGGGGTATAGTAATTATAGAGAATGAATGATGGAGGCGATGAAATATGGAACAAGCAACTCTTCATGTACAGGGCATGTCTTGCGGACATTGCGTGAAAGCAATCGAGGGAAATGTAGGAGAATTAGCAGGTGTAGAATCTGTTAAAGTACATCTAGACAAAGGGCAGGTTGATGTTTCATTTCATTCAGATCAAGTGACACTACATCAAATTTCTGATGTAATTGAAGAACAAGGATATGACGTTGTATAAATGAGATACGTGCTGCAAGTGACAGCACGTATTTTTTCCGAAAGGATATACCCCTATGGTGTATATGTGAAGAGGTGAGATGAATGAAAAAGGAAGTTGACTTCCAAATTACAGGAATGACCTGTGCTGCCTGTGCGAGGCGCATTGAAAAAGGTCTGAACAAAATGAACGGTGTTCATGATGCCAATGTAAACTTGGCACTGGAAACGTCTCATATTGTATATGATGCAAAGAGTATATCACCTGATGATCTGAAACAGAAAATACAATCTCTTGGCTACAATGTGGCGATCAAAGAAGCAGAATTTGATATAGAGGGAATGACCTGTGCAGCTTGTGCGAACCGGATTGAGAAAAAAATAAACCGGATGGCTGGCGTTGATCATGTGTCTGTTAATTTCGCACTTGAGAAACTTCAGGTGGCTTATCATCCGGAACAAACCTCAACGAGCGAAATAAAAGAAGCGGTACAATCAATCGGCTATTCGTTTATTGAACCAAATTTTGCACAAGAAAAGGAGAAAAATCATCGCCAAGCTACTATTGAAAAGCAGACAGCACGCTTTCTGTTTTCAATGATATTATCGCTGCCTCTCCTTTGGGCAATGATCAGCCATTTTTCTTTTACGTCCTTTATTTGGGTACCAGAAGCATTCATAAATCCATGGGTTCAACTTGCACTGGCTACCCCAGTTCAATTCATTGTGGGCTGGCCCTTTTATGTAGGCGCATATAAAGCATTAAAGAATCAAAGTGCCAATATGGATGTGCTCGTTGCACTAGGGACATCTGCAGCTTTTTTCTATAGCTTGTATGAGAGCATTCGGTCTGCCTTTCAAGGAACACATCAAGCGGCTCTATATTATGAAACAAGTGCTGTGCTGATTACCTTGATTGTGCTGGGAAAACTAATGGAAGCAAGAGCAAAAGGGAAATCCTCAGAAGCGATTCAAAAGCTCATGGGCTTACAAGCGAAAGAAGCTGTCATTGAACGTAGCGGTAAGCAGATTACAGTTCCCATTTCAGAGGTGAAAGTGGATGATGTTGTCTATGTGAAGCCAGGTGAAAAAGTACCAGTAGATGGAAAAATCATTGAAGGGACAACGGCATTAGATGAGTCAATGATTACAGGAGAAAGCTTGCCAGTCGACAAAACAATAGGAGATACAGTCATTGGCGCTACAATGAATAAAAATGGTTTTATCAAAGTGAAAGCGACGAAAGTGGGCAAAGAGACCGCTCTTTCACAAATTATCCGAGTGGTGGAACACGCACAGGGCTCCAAAGCGCCGATTCAAAGAATGGCAGATCATATTTCAGGTATATTTGTTACGGTTGTTGTAGGAATCGCTGTTTTAACCTTTCTCATTTGGTTTTTCTTTGTTGATCCATGGAATTTCACCGCAGCACTTGAAACGTTTATAGCGGTCATTGTTATTGCTTGTCCATGTGCGCTAGGACTTGCCACACCTACTTCTATTATGGCAGGCAGTGGGCGGGCAGCTGAATCTGGCATTCTTTTTAAAGGCGGAGAGCATTTAGAAGTGACACAAACACTGGATACGATTGTATTAGATAAAACAGGAACAGTGACGAAAGGTGAACCGAGTGTAACAGATGTAATAGCATATGCAAATTGGACGGAAGATACTCTTCTCCAACTAGCAGGGTCGGCAGAACAGCAATCTGAGCATCCACTTGCGCGAGCCATCGTTGATAGGATGAAGGAACGTAGCCTTCAAGCTGTGCATGTTGATTCGTTTCAAGCAGATCCGGGTTATGGGGTCGAGGCACATGTCGATGGGCATCATCTCTTCATCGGTACACGGAAGCTATTAAAGAAACACCACATCAAATACGAAGAAGGAGAAGCATCATTAACAGCGCTTGAGAAGCAAGGGAAAACAGCCATGCTCACAGCAATTGACGGCCAGTTGGCTGGCATTGTGGCCGTTGCAGATACAATCAAAGCAACTTCAAATCAAGCAATTGCTAGACTGAAGAATCAAGGACTTCAAGTTGTGATGATGACAGGGGATAACAAACGCACAGCTGAGGCGATTGCGAAACAGGCAGGCATTGATGATGTGATTGCTGAAGTCCTTCCAGAAGAAAAGGCTGCTCATATTGCAGTACTTCAAGAACAAGGAAAGAAAGTCGCGATGGTCGGAGACGGCATCAATGATGCACCTGCTCTAGCGACAGCAAATATTGGGATGGCCATTGGAACTGGTACAGACGTTGCAATGGAAGCAGCGGATATCACGTTCATGACGGGAGATCTCCATGCCATTGCAGATGCGATTGAATATAGTAAAAAGACAATGCGGAACATAAAACAAAATCTATTTTGGGCACTAGCTTATAATTGTATCGGTATTCCAGTGGCAGCATTTGGGTTCCTTGCACCATGGCTAGCAGGAGCAGCAATGGCGTTTAGTTCGGTTTCAGTTGTCCTGAATTCGCTGAGGCTTCAACGAATTAAGATTGTAAGAGAGGGAGTAGTGTTATGAAGTTGAATGTAAAATGGAAGTGGACACTCAGCGCACTTGTATATGTTGCTTTGGTGTTGGTCAGTCATTTTATGTATACTGAACTCTCTTATCATCATGACGTGCCAACTGAACAAATGCAAGATCACTAAAAGAAAGGCTCTGCAAAAAAAGCGGAGTCTTTTTTGAACAATTTTGTGAAAGAACCCACCTTTTTAAAGATTTTTCATAAAAAATTCATTTAGTTTTGTTCCTTTTTGTCGTTTTTTGTAGGTTCATCGTTAAGATGCGATTAAGTAACAAAGAAAGCGTTATCAAAAAAAGGGGGTTCACGTATGAAAAAGTTAGGGTTAGCTTCTCAAATACTCATTGCACTTGTACTGGGTGTTGTCGTAGGAGCGCTTTTTTATCAAAATGAAACGGTTATTAATATTTTAACGCCGGTTGGCGATATATTCATCCATTTAATTAAAATGATTGTCCTTCCAATTGTCATTGCCGCATTGATTGTAGCAGTAGCAGGTGTAGGGGATATGAAAACCATTGGAAGGCTCGGAGGAAAAACCATCCTTTACTTCGAGGTCGTGACGACGATTGCATTAGCAGTAGGACTGCTTGCAGCAAACGTCTTCCATCCTGGTACTGGAATTGACATGAGTAACATGGAAAAAGGCGATATCTCTAAATACGAAGAGACATCAAAGGCTTCAGCAGAAAAAGCCACTTTATCTGAAACACTTGTGCACCTTGTGCCAACGAACGTCTTCCAATCGATCGCAGAAGGTGATCTATTACCAACGATTTTCTTTACTGTCTTATTCGGATTAGGTATTGCCGCAGTAGGAGATAAAGGGAAACCAGTGCTAGGATTTTTCGAAGGTATACTCGAAGCCATGTTCTGGGTCACTAATAAAGTGATGAAGTTCGCACCATTTGGTGTATTCGCACTCATTAGTGTAACAGTAATTAAGTTCGGGGTCGGAGCACTGCTCCCGCTAGGTAAACTTGTCCTTGTCGTTTATGGAACAATGGCATTCTTTGTCATTGTGGTACTCGGCATGATTGCAAAAATGGCTGGAACGAATATCTTTATCTTATTCAGAGTTTTAAAAGAAGAAATCATTCTTGCATTCTCAACAGCAAGTTCAGAAGCTGTACTACCTAGATTAATGGATAAAATGGAGAAATTCGGCTGTCCGAAAGCGATCACATCGTTCGTTATTCCGACAGGTTATACCTTTAACTTAGATGGCAGTGCCATTTATCAATCAATTGCCGCCATATTTGTTGCACAAATGTATGGCATGCCACTTTCCCTTTATGAGCAAATTACGTTATTATTAATCTTAATGCTGACATCCAAAGGAATGGCTGGTGTACCTGGTGCTTCAATCGTTGTGGTCATCACAACACTTGGCGCTATGGGACTTCCACTTGAAGGTCTTGCCTTCATCGTAGGAATTGACCGCTTGCTTGACATGGTTCGTACAACAGTCAACGTTTTTGGTAACTCACTAGCCGCTATCGTGATGTCTAAGTGGGAAAAAGTATTTGATCAAGAGAAATCGAAGAAGTATATTGAACAATTAAAGCATCAAACAAAAGCAGCGTAAAAAGGAGATCTTTTCAAATGACGAAGCTACAGGACAAGCAAGTTCGAATCGAACGAGACTTTCTAGGTGAAAAGGAAGTAGACATTCATGCATATTATGGAATTCAAACATTACGTGCAGTTGAAAACTTTCCAATTACTGGCTACCGTATTCATGAGGAACTCATCAAAGCATTAGGGATTGTCAAAAAGGCAGCCGCACTTGCTAATATGGATACACATCGACTTTATTCTGGTCTTGGAGAAAAAATTGTACAAGCAGCAGATGAGGTCATTGAGGGAAAATGGAATAACCAATTTATTGTCGATCCAATTCAAGGCGGGGCTGGCACTTCAATGAATATGAATGCCAATGAAGTCATTGCAAACAGAGCGCTCGAACTATTAGGAAAGGAAAAGGGCGCTTATACTGAGCTAAGTCCAAACACTCATGTGAACATGTCACAGTCTACAAACGACGTGTTCCCAACAGCGATTCATATTTCTACATTAAATATGATTGAAAAGCTGCTTTATACGATGGAAAACATGCATCAAGTCCTGACGGAAAAAGCGCAGGAATTTGACCATGTCATTAAAATGGGGCGTACACATCTTCAGGATGCTGTTCCGATTAGGCTTGGTCAGGAATTTAATGCTTATGCAAAAGTACTCGCTCGTGATATGAAGCGCATAAAGCAATCCAGACAGCATCTATATGAAGTGAATATGGGTGCAACTGCAGTTGGTACAGGGCTCAATGCAGACCCGAAATATATTCGCAAAGTTGTTGGCTATTTGTCTGACATTAGCGGATTACCATTAGTTGGAGCAGAGGACTTAGTCGATGCTACGCAAAATACGGATGCTTATACAGAAGTATCTGCTGCCTTAAAGGTATGTATGATGAATATGTCGAAAATGGCAAACGATATTCGTTTGATGGCTTCAGGTCCAAGAGCAGGCTTTGGTGAGCTGCACTTGCCGCCTAGACAGCCAGGTTCATCTATCATGCCAGGGAAAGTAAATCCGGTTATGCCAGAGGTGATGAACCAGGTTGCTTTTCAAGTGATCGGTAATGATCACACCATTTGCCTTGCATCAGAGGCTGGTCAGCTTGAGCTTAACGTAATGGAACCAGTGCTTATTTTCAACTTGCTTCAATCTCTCAGCATGATGAAAAATGTATTTGAATCCTTCGTTGACAATTGCTTGCGTGACTTAAAAGCAGATGAAGCGAGATTAAAAGAATATGTAGAAAAGAGTGCCGGTGTCATGACGGCGGTCAATCCGCATATTGGTTACGAAGCCGCTGCACGAATTGCAAGAGAAGCGATCCTTACAGGCGCATCTGTACGTGAGCTTTGTCTGCAAAATGATGTTTTAACAGAGGAAGAGCTTGATGTGATCTTAAATCCTTTTGAAATGACCAAACCCGGTATTGCTGGCGCATCACTTTTAGAAAAGGATCGTTTAGAAGATTAAACTACATCATGATAAACGCACACCGACATGAAGGTTCCGGTGTGCGTTTTTTCATGGACTGTTTGTTTTTCTTAAGCTCACATAGTATACTATCGTCAATTATTAGGGATGTGACTGGGTTGAATCTATTGAAAAAATGGCTGAATACCGAGCCTTATTTAATCGTGATGTTGATTGTACTTACACCGATTGGCGGCGAGCTGAAATTTTACCCATTTGAAGATAGTTTTCGGGTCAGCTTTGGAACCGTTGTCTTTTTCTTTATTTTGCTTCAAATGAAAAAATTCCCAGCATGGGCGAGCGGTATCATTGCGGGGATATCTGTTTTTGTCTTTCGAGTGCTGCTTGATATAGCGGTCACAGGTCATTTGCCGATTGAAGAGTCTGTCTCATTAAGATTCCCTTCCTTTTTATATTATGTGACCTATGGTACGCTTTTTCACTTATTGCAGGTCCGTCGCTTTCGTGCCAAGCCTTGGATTATTGGTGCGACGGGGATTATCATGGAGTTATGTGCGAGCGTGGTCGAAATGATTGCACTTCGAGGAACGTTGGATGAAATTCTGACGGTCCGGACGCTATTTCAACTATTTGTTTTGGCGATTTTCAGAAGCTTTTTCGTATTGGCTTGCTATACGATGATTCGTTTATATGAAGAACAGGCGAGAGAGCGCCAGATGATGAAGGAAAAAGAACATTTGCTCATGCTGCTGTCGAACCTTTATACGGAATCTACATACTTTCATAAAACACTAGCACATGCTGAGCATATTACGGCAACATCTTATCAATTATATCAATCACTGCATCATGCAAAGGATGCCGAATCATTAGACTTGAAAAAGCTCGGAAAAACAGCACTTCAAATTGCGGGAGAGGTTCATGAAATCAAAAAAGATAATCAGCGGATTTTTTCCGCCTTATCGAAACTGATTCATGAGGAGAAGTTTCAGGAATATGCAAGTCCTGCCCATATTGCAGGACTTGTCATCCGTATACACGAAAATTATGCAGAATCTCTTAAAAAACACATTGTATTTCATTATGATGAAAAAGGAGAACATCCACCGTATCATGTGTTTACGATTCTATCTTTGTTAAACAACATTGTGTCCAATGCAGTGGAAGCCATTTCAGTGGCTGGAGAGGTGTCGCTGTCTATTTCACTGAAAGGAAAAGATGTGATGTTTCAAATCAGAGATAATGGACATGGAATTAAAGAGCGAAATCATCACGTTATTTTTAAACCGGGTTTCACTTTAAAATATGACCAAGCGGGTAATCCGTCGAGCGGAATAGGGCTGTCCTATGTGAAGGAGACAGTTGAGAAGCTGGGGGGAAGTATTCAGATGAAGAGTATCCCAAATGAAAAAACGATCTTCACCTTGACAATACCAGTTGATCAAATCAGTAGAAAAGAGGGGGTTGGGAGATGAGATTTTTTATTGTCGATGATGATGAAGCTGTTCGTTCTTCGCTTGCTCAGCTCATTGAAGATGAAGAGCTTGGGATTGTGGCTGGCGAAGCGGAGGATGGTGCAGAATTAACAGCCAGCTACTTAAATGATTTACACATTGATATATTATGTATTGATCTTCTAATGCCGGAAAGAGATGGACTTGAAACGATTCGAGCAATAAAA
Organism: Bacillus sp. Bos-x628; assembly: GCF_040500475.1. Taxonomy (GTDB): domain Bacteria; phylum Bacillota; class Bacilli; order Bacillales; family Bacillaceae; genus Bacillus; species Bacillus maqinnsis. Next base: position 2,735,482 of record NZ_CP159358.1, read on the forward strand.
GATGAGTTCCGCGGTAAATACTTCATGCTGTCACAGGTAGAAACAAAGGAATTGATTGGACAGGCATATACGCTTGGAGTCGAATACTATGTGACGAAGCCGATGAATCGTGTTGAAGTATTAAGTGTGCTCCATTTAATGATCGAACGTCTGCATTTAGAGCACTCCATTGAGAATATTCAACATTCGCTCAATTCTGTGATGCAGTTCCAGCAGCGTGGACAGACGAAAACAAAGCAAAGGGGAAAAAGTCTTGCAGAGGCGGGCCAGTTCTTGCTTGCAGAGCTTGGGATTGTGGGAGAGAAGGGGTCAAAGGATTTATTGGATATGATTCTATTTACAGATCAGTATCTAGGATTACATGTCGATCAGCATGACTCCTTTCCCTCTTTAAAGGTCATTTTCACCGGGGTCACTGAGGAAAAATTAAATGAACCGTATACAGCAACGGATATTGCAAGAGAGGCGAAGGCTGCTGAGCAGCGTGTGAGACGAGCGATTAACCAATCACTAAAGCATATCGCATCACTTGGGTTAACGGATTTTTCACATCCAACCTTTGAAAACTATGCGTCTAAATTTTTCGATTTCACCATTGTACGGAAAAAAATGAGTGAATTGACAAAAGAGACAAGCGGAAGAGAAGAACACACCCGAATCAATGTGAAGAAATTTGTGCAAGTGCTATATTACGAAGCCAAACGAATTTGTATGGAAGATTAAAACAAGACGTGCGCTTCTTCTTTTCTTACAAATTTGCAGACAAATCGAAACCAAATGGAATATCAAAGTACGCAAGGAGCAAGCCATTTATGAAATGGTAGGATAGGTCAGGCATGCTTGGGTAATCGGAGGCGGTTTGCTCCTCTTGCTGACGTTTCCATCGAAGCACTAGAACGAACGGAATTATTGATGCAACTGACATATGTGTGGGGATGGTGTTAATCGTTGATTTTTTCATTAGTGGACGAAAAAAGATCGACAAAACATGTCATACGAAAGAAAAAAGACAGGGGAATTCACTCCACCTGTCTTTTGTCATGATGTCAATCCTTTGTAAATGGTGTCAATATTCCATTTCATCATTTTGTAATAGCTGTCTCCATCTTCGCCTTGTTTTCCAATTGAGTCGGTGAATACTTTTCCTTTGATCGGAACCCCAGTTTCCTCAGAAAGGCTCTCAAGGCTGCGCCTATCTACACTTGTTTCAAGAAATAGAGCGGGTACACGATGGTCTTTGACGAAATGAATGATTCGTTTCATTTGACCAGGTGTTCCTTCGCTTTCTGTATTGATCTCCCAAATGTAACCGGCAGTCAGACCATACGCATCTGCAAAATACTTAAATGCACCCTCACTTGTCACAAGCAATTTTCGGTCATCTGGTAGCTGACTATATTTCTCTTTTGCTTCATCATGAAGCGCTTGGAGCTTCTTGATATAGGCTGCCGCATTTTTTTTGTAGTCTTCTTTATGGGCTGGGTCCGCTTTTATGAGTGCATCTCGGGCATTCTTGGCATATATGATGCCATTTTCGACATTCAGCCATGCATGGGGGTCTTGCTGACTTTTCAGCCCTGCTGAAGATAAATGCTTCACTGTGACGCCCTTGCTCAGTTCTGCTACTGGTGCATCACCTCCATCCTTTCCGCTTGATTCGAGAAGCTTTTGAAACCAGCCGTTCCCTGTTTCGAGGTTTAAGCCATTATATAGAACAAGGTCTGCATCCGCCGTATGCTGAACATCCTTTGGCAGTGGATCGAATTCATGTGGGTCAGTACCGATTGGCACTATGCTGTGAATAGAGACATGCTGCCTGCCTACTTCTTTCACTATGTCATAAAGAATGGAGTAGGTCGTCACAACTTTTAATTTGCCATCATCTTTGCCGGAATGATGATTCTTTGTCGAACAACCCGTGATCACTATAAGGGCAAGTAATACTGCTGTCAAACGGATTGCAAATACCTTCTTCATATATGTCCTCCTTTTACATAGACGCTTCCTTTTTCAACTGCGTTCGTTTTCGTTTCGATTTTAATGATCTCCATAAAATTCCCTGCTTTGGTGAAAAGATAAATGCACAGCCAAACAAAATGGTGGACACCAAAACGATGGATGCGCCAGAAGACAAGTTATACGTAAAGCTAAGGCCAAGTCCTGCTACAGCAGAAATGGACCCGAAAAAGGCAGATAAATAAATCATGATCCATAATCGATCGGTTAGAAGGTAAGCAGTGGCTGCTGGTGTGATGAGCATGGCCACAACAAGAATGATTCCGACAGTTTGCAGTGAAGCAACTGTCACAAGCGTCAATAATGTCATGAGAAAGTAATGAATCATCCGATTCGGTAAACCATAGACGGATGAAATCACCGGATCAAAAGAACTAATGAGCAGTTCTTTGTAGAACATGATGACTGCTAACAAAATAAAGATGCCAATTCCAAGGGTAATCCACATATCAGATGACCGAACAGCTAGTACGTTTCCAAACAAGATATGATATAAATCGCTAGAGCTTTTCAAAAACGTAATTAAAATAATCCCGATTGAAAAAAAAGCGGTGAATACAATGCCAATGGCGGAATCATTTTTAATGCGGCTGTTTTGACTGACATATCCAATGCCAATGGCGGTTAACACACCAGTTAAGACGGCTCCGAAAAAGAAGTTAATTCCAAGCATATAGGAGATGGCCACACCAGGCAGCACGGCATGAGAAATGGCATCTCCCATCAGGGCCATGCCGCGTAAAATGATAAAGCAGCCGATGACGCCGCAAATGATGCCCACCATGACGGATGTAAATAATGCCTTTTGTAAAAACGCATATTCAAAAAGTCCGGTTAAAAAATCCATTACACGTCTCCTCCTGCTGTTTTTAAGAATGGAAGTTGCGTTTCATACGCCTTCAGCATAACCTCTGGACGAAGGATGTCGTGTACGTGTCCCGCTTTAATCAGTTTTTGATTTAAAAGAACGAGGTGGCTGAAATAATCATCGGCCTTGCTTAAATCATGGTGTACGACAAGAATTGTTTTCCCCTCATCACGTAATTCCTTCAAAATGCGAATCATCGTTTCTTCACTTGCCATATCAATCCCTACAAAAGGTTCATCTAAACAAAAGAGCTGTGCGTTTTGAGCAAGCGCTCTTGCCAGAAAGACTCGTTGTTGCTGTCCACCGGATAATTCGCCAATTTGTCTTTTGGCAAAGTCCTGCATCCCCACTTTTTCTAAGCAATGGTATGCATAGGCTCGGTCTTCTTTTTTAGGTCGTTTCATGAGTCCGAGCTTTGGATATGTTCCAAGCAGGACTGTATCAAGTACATGAATAGGGAAAGTCCAGTCTAGGTCGTTTCTCTGTGGTACATATGCGATTTGTTTTCTGACTTGTTTAAAGGGTTGGTCAAAAAAATGAATATGCCCTTGATCTTTTTCAATTAAATCCAAACATGCTTTCAATAAAGTCGATTTACCGGCACCATTTGGACCAATGATCCCTGTCATCGTTCCCTCCTGAATGGAAAGAGAGACGTTTTCTAATGCATCCTGTCCGTGATATGAGACATATAGACGGTCGATTGTTAAAGCATTTGACATCTTTTGCGGCTCCTTTCAATCATCATTGCGTTTCTTCAATATATGACTGAATTAAATAATTTTGACTAAAGGATGAAATGATTCTCATGCGCCAATTTGTTTCCTTTGGCAAACTTTTATTTTATTCTAAGCGTATGTCCTTGTTTTGTAAAGAGATATGAATGAACGTTCTCATATTATGTAGGGAGAAAAGGGGATGAGCATGGATGTCATTAAAAAGGGCAGTAATAAACCATTCATTTGCCGATAAATGATTGACAACATGCGACAATACCTCATATAATAAGGGTAATTCAATAAATGAATATGTGCTCATATATAATATTTAATGAGGTTGTTAAGTTTAATTGAATCAGGGGAAGCTACTTATATAGAAAAAGGTGAGAACATGAAGATAACGAAGCAAGAATACGTATTAAACGGTCTTGATTGCGGAAACTGTGCGCGAAAAATTGAAACAGGTGTCAGCAAATTAGATGGTATTAAAACATGTTCAATTAATTTTGCGACAGGTACTTTAACAGTAACACATGGCGATACACAAGAAACGATGTCAGAACGTATTGAAAAAACGGTTCAATCTATTGAACCTCATGTGAGTGTTTCACCGAAAGAAGCAGGACACCAGCATGATCATGGAACAAAGCATTTGAAGTCCATCGTGTGTAAATTAATCGGTGGTGCTGTCATTGGAATAACTGCCTATCTTATACCAGAAGACGGGTGGCTGCAGTTTGTCATGTTTTTGGCTGCGTACTTATTAGTTGGTGGTGACGTGGTCTTTAAAGCTTTGAGGAATATCGTACGCGGTCAAGTATTTGATGAAAACTTCTTAATGACCATTGCAACTGTTGGGGCTTTTATCATTCATCAATACCCAGAGGCACTTGCTGTCATGTTGTTTTACCAAATCGGTGAGCTTTTCCAAGGAGCGGCTGTCAATCGATCAAGACGTTCCATTAGTGAATTAATGATGATTCGTCCAGAATATGCGAACCTCAAAGTGGAAAATGAGACGATAAAAGTGAAGCCGGAAGAAGTATCGGTTGGTGATCGTATCATTGTGAAACCAGGTGAAAAAATTCCGCTAGACGGATTGGTGATGGAAGGCTTTTCTCTCGTTGATACCTCTGCATTAACAGGTGAATCGGTTCCAAGAGATGTGGAAGCAGGGAAAGAAGTCCTTGCTGGATTTGTGAATCAAAATGGTATTCTTGAGATTGAAGTGCAAAAAGAGTTGAGCGAATCGGCTGTGACGAAGATTCTAGATTTGGTCGAAAATGCAAGTAGCCGAAAGGCACAAACTGAAAACTTCATCACAAAGTTTGCGAAATATTATACACCGGCTGTTGTTGTGCTCGCATTGTTGCTTGCCTTTGTACCGCCTCTTATGATTCCGTCAGCACAATTGTCTGAATGGGTTTATCGTGCACTTGTCTTTCTTGTGATCTCTTGTCCTTGTGCGCTTGTCGTATCCATCCCATTAGGATTTTTTGGAGGTATCGGGGCAGCATCGAAACGAGGAATACTAGTAAAAGGTAGTAACTATCTGGAAGCACTTCACTCTGTTCGTTATGCAGTGTTTGACAAAACAGGCACACTCACAAAAGGAAACTTCACAGTGACACATATTGCAGCACATGAGAAGTGGTCTGAAGAGGAGCTCTTGGCTTTTGCGGCTCTAGCAGAAGCACATTCTTCCCATCCGATTGCGGAGTCGATCAAAGCTGCTTACGGTTCATCTCTTGATGAGAGCCGCATAGAAGCCTACGAGGACATTGCGGGTCATGGAATTAAAGCCATCATCAGTGGCGTCCATGTTTTAGCCGGAAATGATCGCCTGATGGAACGAGAAGGCATTGCTTTTGAGAAAGAAAAACGAAACGGAACCGTTGTTTATTTGGCGGTTGACGGAAAGTTTGCTGGATCTATTTTGATTTCTGATGAATTAAAGGATGATGCGATAGAGACTGTTTCTGCATTGAAGCAGTTAGGCATAAAAACGATTATGCTCACTGGTGATTCAAACCAAGTAGGGACTGCGGTGGCCCAGCAAATTGGGATTGACGAAGTGCACACAGAACTACTGCCTCAGGATAAAGTGGCGAAAATTGAAGAAATTGATCAGCAAAAAGCACCTCATGAAACATTACTATTTGTCGGTGACGGCATTAATGATACCCCAGTTTTAGCGAGAGCAGATATTGGGATTGCCATGGGTGGACTCGGGTCAGATGCAGCTGTGGAAGCGGCTGACATCGTCATTATGACGGACCAACCATCAAAGGTTGTTGAAGCGATCGGTGTTGCTAAAAGAACTAGAGCCATTGTTTGGCAAAATATTGCATTTGCTCTTGGCGTCAAAGGGGTCTTCTTATTGCTTGGCGCATTCGGTATTGCAACCATGTGGGAAGCCGTTTTTTCTGATGTTGGTGTGACTGTACTGGCAGTTTTAAATGCCATGAGGGTCATGAAATAAAATTGTAAGGAAAAATTCAAGATACCGTCTTTTATAATAGAGACCCTCTTGTTAAAATAGAAGAAGTTGGATAATGGCATTTTCCCAAGCTGTTATCCTTTTTCCGCTTCTAAAGGAATGAAAAAGATAAGGTAGGTGCTTTTGTGAGTAAAAAAAATCAATCTTCATCCATTAAGTTTGCCGTTATATTAACCATCATCGCAGCCCTTCTCATTGGCATTTTTGTTATCATTGGCAACAATAATAGTCAGCAAGCACAAACAGTTGACAGTAAACCTTCAATTGATGGGCAGCCTATCATGGGAGACAAAAACGCAACCGTACAAATCGTCGAGTTTGGGGACTACAAATGCCCATCATGTAAAGCATTTGAAAAGGACATTTTCCCAAAATTGAAAGCAGACTACATAGATAATGGCGATGTGTCATTTTCATTTATTAACTTTCCTTTACCTGTTCATGGAAAAGGCGCCGTATTAGCTGCACTTGCATCAGAGGAAGTGTGGAAAGAGGACCCAGATAACTTCTGGAAGTTTCACGAATCTGTATATGATGCTCAACCAGATAGTGAAGCAGAATGGGTCACACCTGCTAAGTTGACAGAATTGGCCAAAAAGACGACAAAGATCAATACGGACAAGCTAAAAGAAAACTTATCGAAGAAAACGTATCAACCACAGTTGAATACAGATGATCAATTGGTGAATCAGTTAAAAGTAAACGCAACACCAACGGTTTTCATTAACAATAAACAAGTCCAAAACTTTTATGATTATGATGAAATCAAAGAGTTAATTGACCAAGAGCGAAAAGGGAAAAAATCATGAAAAATAAGCTTGTTTGCTTATACAGCGCTTGGATCGTTTCTATTGTTGCGACGATGAGCAGTCTGTATTTAAGTGAAGTGAAGAAATTTATCCCGTGTGATCTGTGCTGGTTTCAGCGCATCTTCATGTACCCGCTCGTGCTTTTATTAGGAATGGCCACTTTCCGTGGGGATGTTAAAGTAAAATATTACGTCCTTCCTTTAGCTGTGATCGGTGCCTGCTTTTCCATCTATCATTATATGGAACAAAAGATAACAGGTTTTGCATCAATCAGACCTTGCCTGAGCGGTATTCCTTGTTCTTTTGATTATCTAAACTGGTTTGGTTTTATCACCATTCCTCTATTAGCTCTCATTGCATTTATTCTTATCATCATCAGTATGCTGTTATTAAATGCAAAACAAGATTAAATGAGCAAGCCTACTTTTTATTAGAGAAAGTAGGCTGATTTTTATTTTTGGAAAAAGATAAAATTAAAGAATATTTGTATTGCTTTTCAGGAGGTTCAGATATACATTAAGTGTGTAAGATGATCAGTCAATGTTAAGGAGATAAGCGGAAAATGGCATGGGAAGTCTTAAGTATGATTGGGATTGTGGCATTTGCTATTAGTGGCGCTATAGTCGCAATGGAAGAAGAATACGATATGCTTGGTGTGTACATTTTAGGGATCGTCACTGCCTTTGGCGGGGGAGCGATTCGCAATTTATTAATAGGTCTACCGGTATCAGCTTTATGGTCACAGGGAAAGATGTTCTCCATTGCTCTTGTTTCGATTACGATTGTGTTTCTATTTCCAAAGCTGCTGTTAAAGCATTGGAGCAAATGGGGGAACTTCTCGGATGCGATCGGCTTAGCAGCCTTTACGATTCAAGGGGCGTTATTTGCAGTCCAAAGAGGGCTTCCACTTAGTGCAGTCATTGTGGCTGCTATTTTGACTGGAAGCGGCGGCGGTATTGTACGTGACCTATTAGCAGGACGTAAGCCGCTTATCCTGAAAGCAGAGATTTATGCAGTATGGGCAGCGCTTGGCGGCTTATTCGTTGGACTTGGTTTCGCCCAAGGTGAGCTGGGCCTTTATCTTCTGTTTGTCATCCTCGTTACATGCCGAGTTTGTTCCTATCTATTCAAATGGCGTCTTCCTGCTAGATCTTACTTTTTCAATAAAGGGTAAAAAAAGAGGGCCGAGGCGTCCTCTTTTTTGTTTGAGCCTGTGAAAACACTGTATCAGATGTTGTTTTAAAACCAAGCCATCCATGTCATTTGTCAAACAACAGGAGTGCAGACAGTTCCACGCAATGTTCAAAATGAGTCCATTCAAAACAGGTGTGTGGGTCATTTGTAAAGGCGTTGAATTTGATGCAGTCATCATTGCAAATAGGTGAAGAGAATTTTATAAAAATGGCATGATCGAAAGCTGTTTATGAGAGCCATGCAAGAGTTCTATATATGCGTAAACGGTGAAAGGGGCCCATTTTTTGCCAAAATTCCGACATGATATTATCAATCATTTTATTAGAATAGTAACGCTAAGAGCTAATGAATGTTCAAATGCTCACATCTTAGTGTAAAATAAAAAGATCATACACCTGCCGATATATCGGCAGGGATCACAATTTTGGTGTACGGCTTTTGAATCAAGTGGGCTGAAAATTGTGTTCAGCCTATTTGTGGTGTGACTGGATGCTGAAGCAGTTTTGCGGAAACCTGTGAAAGGGAAACATATTTATTGTTGTTACAGAGGATATCTATATGTGTGATCAGAATATCTTTTTTGAAGATATTTAAGTCATTCCATATTAAAAAATACCAAAGCGTTTAGATCAGTACAACCATGGGAATAGAGCCACTCCATTATGAGATACAGGAGGTTTTAAACTAGTGGAGATTTTTTTAGCGGTGCTTGTATTACTTGCACTCATTGCATCATCGAATATTATTAATCGTTTTGTACCCTTTATTCCAGTCCCGCTAATTCAAGTGGGTTTAGGAATTTTGGTCGCAGCTTTTCCTTCAGGTTTACATATTTCTTTAAATCCTGAGCTATTCTTCGTTTTATTTATTGCCCCGCTGTTATTTAATGACGGGAAGCGTACCCCAAGGGATGAGCTTTGGAAATTAAGAGCGCCCATTTTGCTTTTAGCGCTTGGCTTAGTCTTTGCTACGGTCATTGTAGCAGGATATACCATTCATTGGATGATCCCAAGCATCCCGCTACCCGCTGCATTTGCTCTAGCAGCCATTTTATCACCAACAGATGTGGTAGCCGTTAGCGCCTTATCCAGTCGTGTGAATATGCCAAAAGGCATTATGAGGCTGCTGGAGGGTGAGGGGCTGATGAATGACGCATCAGGACTTGTGGCCTTTAAATTTGCCATTGCAGCAACTGTGACCGGTGCTTTTTCTATTGCGCAGGCTTCCTTTAGTTTTGTATTGATTGCCGCTGGCGGTTTATTGACTGGATTTATTTTATCCTTCTTTTTCATACGTTTTCGTTATTTCCTTCGCCGCTTAGGAATGGATGATGTCACCATGCACATTATCTTGCAAATTTTAACGCCATTTGTGATTTATTTAGCAGCTGAAGAAATTGGCGTTTCAGGGATTTTAGCTGTTGTTGCAGGCGGGGTGGCGCATGCAATTGAGCAGGACCGGATAGAAGCGAATTTAGCAAAGCTACAGATTGCTTCTACGAATACATGGAATATCATTTTATTTATTTTAAACGGACTTGTTTTCGTCTTGCTTGGATTACAAATTCCTGATGTATCCACAGTGATTTTCCAAGATGAAGCGTTTAATAACATGCAGGTCATCTGTTACATTTTAATCATTACACTTTGCCTGATGGTTTTGAGATTCTTATGGGTGTGGCTGTTCTGGGCAGGCAATTGGAGTGCAATCAAAAAGCAGCATGTGAAAAAGCAAAAACTTCGCGCATCGATACTGATGACATTCTCAGGTGTCCGCGGTGCCGTCACATTAGCCGGTGCATTTTCAATCCCCTTTACACTAGCTGATGGGTCACCATTCCCTGAGCGGCATTTGATTATTTTCCTCGCAGCAGGCGTGATTTTATGCACACTCATTTTAGCTAGTGTGTTATTGCCTCTTTTATCTGAGAAAAAAGATAAGCAAGTAGATGTGGACACTGATACAAAAATCCAGCACGCAAAACGGAAGCTTTTGAGAAGTGCCATAAAAACATTAAAAGAGGGAATGAATGAAGACAATCGAGAAGTGTCTCTAGCTGTCATCAATGAATACCGGATGAAGCTGAGAAATATTCAACGTGAACCTTATCAATTCGGGATGAGGAAACAAGAAAGAAAAATTAGACTGCATGGGATTAAAGCAGAGCAGATGAAACTACAGCAATTAATTGATGAAGAGAAAATTGACCAAGAAGAAGCCTATGAGCTTCAAGAGAGATTTCATGAACTTGAGATGCTATATTCCAATTCCTTTAAGATTCGTTTTTCGAAAGTCAAGTTTTTGCGGCTTCTTCAATGGCTACACTTATGGCGGCCTCATGAGCGTATTTCAAGCGGCATATTAGAAAACGAAGAGTCGTACAAACAGATACGCAAGAAAACAGCTGAAGCTGCAATTGAATCAATCAAAAAACATATGACAGATGACAATAAACAAACATGTCATCGGGTCATTGGCTTCTACAATCAAGTCATCTTCCGTTGTGAACATGGCCCGTCATTCTTTCAGCAGAGAGATCGTGCATTTGACCGTAAGAAAAAGGAGTTAAATTTCAAAGCAGTACAGTCCATTCGTAACGAAATCCAAACCTTATATGAAAATGGGGAGATCAATCGTGATATAGCCCACCATTTAAGAGAGTATATCAATGATATGGAGGCTGTTTTATTGACCAATACATGATGTTGTCATTCCTCGTCCATGTTTTAAGATGAAGGAAAAGAAGACACAGGGGGAGAAAGATGATGGTATATTATGGAGCAATTGAAGCAGGGGGTACAAAGTTTTGTTGTGCGATAGGAAATGAGCACGGAGAGATTGTTGAAGAATTAACCATTCCAACCGAGCATCCAGAGAAAACATTAAGACAGCTCATTCCATTCTTTCAAACATATCCAATTGAAGCATTAGGGGTCGGCTCATTTGGTCCAATCTGTGTCAAAGAGGGTGATTCTTCTTACGGTTATATCATGAATACACCGAAAATAGAGTGGAAGCACTACCCATTGATTCCGGAGTTAGAAAAACAATTAGGGGTGCCTGTTTCCTTTACAACAGATGTGAATGCAGCAGCATTAGGTGAACTAACAAAAGGTGCGGCACAAGGATTAACAAGCTGTATTTATATCACAGTGGGCACCGGTATTGGTGCTGGGGCTATTGTGAAAGGTGAGTTACTGCACGGTCATTCACATCCAGAGATGGGCCATATACTGGTGAGGCATCATGCGTCTGATTCATTTGCAGGTGTCTGCCCCGCACATGGTTCGTGCTTAGAGGGGCTTGCATCTGGACCAGCAATTGAGAAGAGGTGGGGAAAGCCTGCTAAAGAGCTGGGCGAGCAAGAAGCAGTATGGGCACTTGAAGCTGATTATTTAGCGCAGGCATTGATGCAATACACCCTCATCTTAAGCCCAGAGCGCATCATAATGGGTGGCGGTGTGATGAATCAACAGCAATTATTCCCGCTTATCCGAGAAAAGCTTGCTTTTTATTTAAATGACTATGTGGACCTACCGCCGCTTGATACATATATTGTATCTCCGGGACTTGGGGACAAGGCAGGGTTGACAGGTGCTTTGCTTTTAGCAATGGAAAGAAAAGCGAACTGCTCACAATAGAGTTTTTATTCTCAACATGAGATAATGAAATAGATGGAATCTATGAAAAAGGTGGTTGTTAAAATGGTTAAAAGCTTGAATGATACCGTAACACTAAATAACGGAGTGGAAATGCCTTGGTTTGGTTTAGGTGTATTCAAAGTGGAGGACGGCAATCAAGTGGTAGATGCCGTAAAAGCAGCCATACGAAATGGATATCGAAGCATTGATACGGCAGCAGTTTATAAAAATGAGACAGGTGTAGGGAAAGCCATTAAAGAATCGGGCGTCAAACGAGAAGAGTTATTCATTACATCTAAAGTATGGAACACCGACCAAGGCTATGACAACACACTAGCTGCCTTTGACGCAAGCTTGAATCGATTGGGGCTTGATTACTTAGATCTCTATTTAATTCATTGGCCCGGACCAAATGCAGACACTTTTAAAGATACATGGCGTGCGCTTGAGAAGCTTTATAAGGATGGGAAAGTAAGAGCCATTGGTGTGAGTAATTTCTATATTCATCATTTAGAAGAGCTGTTAAAAGATGCAGCAGTTGTACCAGCAGTCGACCAAGTGGAGTTTCATCCGAAGCTGACATTGCAAGAGCTGCGGCAATACGCAAAGGAAAAAGGTATACAAATTGAAGCATGGTCTCCGCTCATGCAAGGCAAGCTGCTAGATCATGACGTGCTGAAGGAAATCGCATCACGCTACAATAAATCCGTCGCACAAGTCATTTTACGATGGGATCTGCAAAGCGGCGTGGTAACCATCCCAAAATCAATCAATGAAGAACGCATTAAACAAAATGCAGATATTTTTGATTTCGAGCTTTCTCAAGAAGACATGGAAAAAATCGACGCATTAAACAATAACGAGCGAGTCGGCTCTAACCCAGATACCATGACTGTTGGGTTTGAGTGAATCATTGAATAGAATCATTCTTAAAACACCTTTCAATAGCTATAGGAGTTAAATACTCTGAATGACTATTTGAAAGGTGTTTTTTGTTTTATAGATAACACGCTGTTAAAATCACCTTAAAATGATTTAAATAAAAAATTTGTATTAGTTTGTTATTTAGAACAATTGTTTTTGAATTGGTCGTTTTATGTCGAAGTTTTATTTTATCTGGGTTGATGTATATGAGCTATTATTTTTTGACTTCTAATGTTGTGTCCCCACTATTTAATAGGGGGACATTATGGCGTGCGGCTACGCACAGCCAGCAACATGAAAAAGGATAGGATGACAATACAAATCGTCCAAGCCCAAGCAAGTTCCATTCGGCCAGAATCAATGGCAACATAGATTGCTGTTGGGAGTGTTTGTGTTTTTCCTGGAATGTTGCCGGCAAACATGAAGGTAGCACCAAATTCTCCAAGGGCTCTCGCAAAGCTTAGTACAGCGCCAGATAGCAAGGAAGGCATGGCCAAAGGAATGGTGATGAGGGTAAAGACTTGGATCGAATGAGCACCATCTACTTTTGCAGCGTCTTCAATGTCTGCATCAATCGTAGAAAATCCTGCTTTGGCTGATTGATACATGAGCGGACATGCGACGACAGTCGATGCAATGACAGCAGCCCACCATGTGAAAATGACAGGTTGATGAAAGAGCCATTCAATGGCACTGCCAATGACACTATGTTTTCCAAAAATGATGAGCAATAAAAAGCCTACCACTGTTGGTGGAAGAACGAGCGGCATCATCAGGAGCGTTTCAACGATCATTTTTCCTTTGAAGGATGTTCGGGCCATCCAAAGGCCAATAACCGTTCCAAATAGTGTGGCTAGTATGCCGCTAACCACTGCAATTTGAATGGACAGCCAAATAGGCGAAAAAAATTCTTCATTCAACATAGACATTACCTAACTTGAAAACCGTACTTTTGAAAAATAGATATGGCTGTATTTGATTGAAGAAATTGATAAAATATTTTTGCCTCATCTTTGTGTTCTGTCTCATTCACAATCCCAACTGGATAGACAATTGGAGAATGCATATCCTCATTTGCCTCATCTACAATCTTTACTTTTTTGGAAACAAGGGCATCTGTCTTATAGACAATACCTGCTTCTACATTGCCTGTTTCCACATAGCTTAACACTTGACGCACATCCTTACCGTATACGGCTTTTCCTTTCACCTGATCCCATATGTTCATTTTTGTGAAGATTTCTTTTGCATATGTACCAGCAGGCACAGATTCAGGTGTGCCAAGAGCGATTTTCCCCTTGAGGTTCTGGACATCGTTAAATGTTTTGATAGAAGAAGGGCTTTCTTTCGGAACAATGAGCACAAGTTCATTTTGAATGGCATCTTTCGTTTGATTCTTGTCGATGTCGCCTGATTGTACAAGTTCATCAAATGGCTCCTCAGCAGCTGAGAAAAAGATATCGACTTTTGCGCCTTGAGCAATTTGCTGCTTCAATGCACCGGATGCCCCAAAATTATTGGTTAATTTTACGTTCGGATGTTGATCTTCAAAGGCTGATTCAATTTCTTTTAGTGCATCTTGCAAGCTTGCTGCAGCTGAAATAACAAGCTCCGTCTTCTTGTTTGAATCTGATAACTTCATCACTGCTTGGCATCCAGTCAAGAGTATACAGATGGTGATGAAAGGTAAAAATACATACTTCATGTTCACACCTCTAACGATTAAATATCAATGCTTATCCCTTATTATAATCATACTGATTTGACCATTCATAGGCTTTCAGCAAAAAATGGGATCATCTCATGGCAAGAAGGAGCCGTTAGTGCTTGATGTACTATTAAAAAAATAACAAACAAAAAACGCCATTTGGCGGCGTTTAATGCTGATAAAAACGAAGGAGATTCCCATTAATGACTTTATCTGATAAGGACAGCTCTTTATTGGCTTTATCAATATAAGGCTGACACACCTCATCATTTTCAACAGGTTCACGTGTTTTTTGATCATAGCAAGTGTTTTTCGTATAAAGATAATCGTCTGTGATAAAGTTCCCGTTTCTCAGAACAGCGAAAGGCATCCGTTCGTTTGAGAACAGGTCGTTGCCAAATTGAATCGAATCTTTTGACTCAATGCCAAGCAGGTGAAGGAGTGTCGGTTTGACGTCCATTTGCCCAGCCGTTTTAGATATTTGTTCTGGTGCTTGATCAGTAACACCGGGTATGTAGATTAAAAACGGAACACGCTGAAGTTTGACAGCATCAAACGGAGTGATTTCATCCTGATTCAGAAGCTCAGCCATCGCCTCATGATGCGCTTCTGAAATCCCATAATGATCACCCATTAGTACAAACATCGTATTATCGTATAGCCCTTCCTCTTTCATCCGCTCGAAGAAGGTCTTAACGGCTTCATCCTGATAGCGGACAGTGGTCACATAACGGTTTACAATCGCACTAGAAGAGTCATATTCATCTATAAACTGGTCCTTTCGATTAATTTCAAATGGAAAATGATTTGTCAGGGTAATAAACGTGCTGTAATAAGGGGCCTTCAGTTTTTTTAAATAATCAATGGATTGATCAAAGAATGCCATATCCTTTAAGCCCCAGCCAGTGGAATTCCGATCATTAACATCAAAAGAATCAACATCATAAAAACGATCAATGCCAAGCGATTGATACATAACATCACGATTCCAAAAGGTCTTATGATTCGCATGAAATTGAACCGATTGGTAGCTCTCTTTTTTCAATTGTTTGTATAAAGTATCAAATTGATTGTCGCTTGCTGTGAAAAAAACAGCGCCGCTGCTAGATGGATAGAGGGAATTTGCGACAATGAACTCTGAGTCCGACGTCTTTCCTTGCTCTGTCTGTTGATAAAATTCATCAAAGTAAAAGCTCTTTTTGGTAAGTTGATTGAGAAAGGGCGTGATTTCTTGACCGTTCACCTTTTGGTCAATGACAAAGTGTTGTGTCGATTCAAGAGAAATGAAAACGACGTTCTTGCCTTTAGCCAGTCCAAAATAGTCTTTGTTTGGTGCACTGTAATCAGCCTTTGTGTAGTTCGCAACTGTTGAAAGGGTATCTTCATCTGCAAAGGCCTTTTGTCCAATTCGCGCTGTTTGTGCAAAGGCGTCATACATGTGGAATTGGAAAAGACCTAGGTTCCGAACAATGACTTCTCGATCATAAGAGCTTGTGAGAAATCGCGGATGGTCCATCAGGGCTGAACTGATATGAAAAAGCAAAAATGTGAAGCAAATCGCATAGTACGTTTTGATTGTTTGAAAAGAAGCTTTTGGTGTTAACGGCTTACGCTTTAACAGCCAAGCCAAGATTGCAAAATCAATCAGCATTAGTAAAAAGAGCGGGTGGAACAATTCAGTCATACTGCTGCCCATATCCCCCATATTCTTTGCCTGAAATAACACAGGAATGGTAATGAAATCGATATAAAAACCGTAGAAAATCGTATTACTTATCAAGATTGCGGTGAGAACAAAATTTGTCGTCAATAAAAAAACCTTTTGTTTGGCATCATTCAAAAAAAGTGCAATACCAAACAAAGGAAGCAAAAAGCTTAGCGGATTGATGAGCAGCAGCCATTCATGAAACAAGTTGGCTGTTCGTATATGAAATCCGAATTGATAAATGATATATGTTTTCATCCACATGAAGAGGATGGAGTACACTAAAAACCAGTGATCTTTGAAAAACGCTTTCATGTATGTAGCTCCTCACCATTCTGTATTCAGCTCAAGGCAAAAACACTTATCTTAAAACTACTAAAAAAATGAGGAATGATCAATTCATATCCTGCCTTTTTTCATTCTCTTAGAACTGAAATGGGACGGGTAATCCGCAAATGACGGCGATATAATAGCAAGTGACAATTGTGAGGGCAGCTAGGACGACTTGTTCACCTGTACTGCCTGTTTTGACATAAAAGGGGAGACGTACTTTTATCGTAGCCGGAAATAAGAATTTAATACCATTCACTGTTCCTGCATCAAGTAAAAGGTGACTCGCTATGCCGACAAGTAAACCGAATTGTAGACTGTCATTTGGAATGTATGTGGTCGCAATCAAATAAATGATCAGCATAAATAATAAACTGTGTGTAAAGGTTCGATGACCGAAAACACTAGAAATCAATGTTGAAAATAGCGGGAATTTCCTACCAATTTTACTTTTCGTATGACAAAGATCAGGGATAAGAGCACCTACTGATCCAGCAGCAGTCATGGTGATAGGATCATATCCATAGTAGTAGGCGGCGGCTGAGCAGGCGGCAACTCCGCCCATGATATGTGTTTTTCCTGTCATGATGCGTACTCCTGTTCTATCTGTAGTTCAAGTATTCACTATATCAAGCGTGAATTCATTCAGCAAGGCTTATTTTTAAAGAAAGAAGGTTAAAATCTTTGGCGGATGAGAAAAACACTCTATAATAAGAATGAAGTCATTATGACATTAACGATAAGGATGCGATTCGGATGAGTAATGCAGACATTTTAAAAGAAATTGTTCTCGTACATTATGAAGTCAGCCGTAAGTTAAACCGTAAGTTACTTGAGTTAGAAAAAGATATCACACCTCCGCAAATTTATGCCCTCTCTATTTTGATTCAAGGCAAAGTTTCTCATGCCGAAGAGCTGAAACAAAGGCTCTCTTTGAATCCAGGTGCAGCCTCTATTGCACTCAATAAATTATCTGAACAGGGATACATTCAAAGAGAACGGGACAAGCATGACCATTCACTTGTCCGTTTAGAAGCCACTGAAAAAGGCTTAGCCATTTACGAAAAGCATACACGTGTTTTTGGCAAAGTGATTCAGCATATGATGTCAGACTTCACAGAGGAAGACTTAAAGACCTTTCTTCAATACTTGCAAAAAATGAGAAAAACCTTTCAGGATGAATGATGAGTATGCCCCTTTGTATAATGCATGACCCAGTAGCACAAATTAAACAGGCAATGGGATATTATGAAAAGGGGTGAAGCAGTGATGTCATTTTTCCAAAAGGATAAAAAGGCGAAAAGTGAAAAAGATCATCAGCAAGTTGATCAGCTGTTAGAAGAAGCAAGCAAAGAACTAGCAGGCGATCCTTTGCAAGAAGCTGTACAAAAGAAGAAAAACAAGCATCAATAAGGAAAAAGGGCGGAGAAAAAGTTCTCTGTCCTTTTTTCTATGATTTTCCCTTTGACAGATATGAGAATGTTTGATAATCTTCGTGTAGTAAAAAGTGAATAGAAATCCTCACGCTATGTCTCAGTGAGGTAGAGGTTGCGCGGATGATGAGTCACACATGGGAGAGATGGAATCGTTGATCATGTGAAAAAAGGCATCAGCGCCGAAGTGTAGAGAGAGCTCCAACTTTCTTTATGCTGGGTCTGCATTGAATAAATGCAGGACTGCCACGTCTAAATAGCGTGGAGGGCTATCCGGAGATCAAGGTGTATGTTTTGAAAAGCATGGACTTTTGTTCAGGCTTTTTTTTATGTTCTGATGGTAAGAAAAGGGCATGCTTGTTTTTAAGAAAGGGACCCTTAACGAACATAAAGAATGCAAATCATTGCATCACAAATATATCGACAAAGATACTGCCGGGTCTGGTCCAAAGAGAATAAAACGGAGGTACGGAAATGGAACAGACAAAAAATTGGGGTTTTTGGTTATTGACGGCTTTTGTCGTCGGAAATATGGTGGGTTCAGGCATCTTTATGCTACCAAGTACGCTCGCACAGCATGCAAGTCCTTTAGGTGTGACGATGGCATGGCTTGTAACAGGCGGCGGTGTGTTAATGATTGCACTTGTATTTGGGCATTTGTCCATTCATAAGCCGCATCTTACTGCTGGACCACAAAGTTATGCAAGGGCGCTTTTTAAAGACCCGAAGAAAGGAAAAGCGGCTGGTTTTACAATGGTATGGGGGTATTGGGTTGCCAGTTGGATTAGTAATGTTGCCATCATTACTAGCCTTACTGGTTATTTAACAACATTTTTCCCCATTTTAACAGTGAAGACAGTGATATTTACCTTTGGGAAAGAAGCCATTACACTCGGGCAACTCATGACCTTTATTGTATGTACACTTCTGTTATGGGGAACACATACAATCTTAGTGACGAGCTTAAGTGTAGCTAGTAAACTAAACTTTATTACGACATTTTCAAAGGTGCTTGGGTTTGTCCTATTTATCGTGGCAGGCTTGTTTGCTTTTCAGACCGCATTATTTGAGCATTATTACTTCCAGGTTGCGGCCAAAGGGGAAGGGATGCTTGGAGTTGGCGGCCAAATTCATCATGCGACGATCTCCACGTTATGGGCATTTATTGGAATTGAATCAGCTGTGATTTTATCAGGAAGAGCTTCTTCTCAGCGCGACGTTAAGCGTGCAACAATTACAGGTCTTTTGATTGCCCTTTCGATTTACATGATTATTACGCTTATTACAATGGGTGTACTTCCGCACGATCAATTACAAAGCTCAGATAAACCGTTTGTGGATGTGCTTCAGCTAATTATTGGACCGGCTGGTGGAATTGTCATGGCACTACTTGCCATCATTTGTTTATTTGGGTCTATGCTTGGCTGGATTCTACTCGGTTCAGAAGTGCCATATCAAGCAGCGAAGGCAGGAGATTTCCCAGCGGTATTTGCGAGAACAAATAAAAAGGGAAGCCCTGCATTTGCCTTGACTGTCACAAATATCATGTCACAGTTGTTCATTTTTTCAGTGATGTCACGTACCATTAATGAAGCTTTTACCTTTTTAACGACATCAGCGACACTTGCCTATTTAATTCCATATATCGTGTCGTCGATCTACAGCCTTAAGGTGATTATGCAAGGTGATACGTATGACATTCAAAAAGGAAATCGCAAAAGAGACGGTGTCATCGCACTAGTCGCAATGGGATATTCCATTTGGGTGATTATATCGGGCACAGCAGATTTCAAAACATTCGGTCTCGGGATTGGCTTGTTCTTAATTGGCATCTTGCTCTATCCATTCATGTCTAAAGGATTTGCAAAAGAAACGGAATAGGTAGACGTTTCTCCAAAACTGGAGAAACGTCAGATTGTAGAGAAACTCCTGTTTTTCTACAATCTTTTTTATTTTTAACGTATGTATGATGTATCCTAAGCGCTTTTGTTACTTTTGGTTTGAGTTCAGCAATTTGGCAATTGTGTTGATTGAAAGAGTTCTTAAATATGGAATCAGTTGCAGCGGCAGTGGTCTTCCCAAGTGTTTTGAGACCCCCATAGTAGCTTTCTGCAAGGAGAACGATTCGTTTTTCCAAAAGTTCTTTCCTATCCGCTTAATGGTGATAATGATTATCAATATCACTATTATCTTAACATGAAATCAATAAAAATGCATTGCTTTCTCTCTCACCATGTGAAAATGATGAAATAATCCTGTTTTTTTAAATGGAACTGAAGAAAAAGTATCATAACAGGATTTCAAAAAGAAAAGAAAGTGATATACTATAATTCGAGATTGATAATCATTATCACTAATGAGGAAGAGAAGTGAATGGAAAGGAAGAGACTGGTTTTGGGCGCACAATCAAATAAACAGCTTTCAACTAAAGACGAAGCGATTGACATAGTAACGAAGCCCTTTGGAACAGCAATTGTTGTCATCTTAGGGATTATTGCTTTAGCATTTGGTCTTTTTTTATCAGTATCGTTAGGAGCGGCAAATATCCACTTACACACTGTGTGGGAAGCCGTTTTTCATTTTGATCAACATCAAACATCTCATCAAATTATCAAGGAATTAAGATTGCCGCGTACGGTTGGAGCAGCACTTGTAGGAGCCTTTCTAGCTATATCGGGGGCAATGATGCAAGGGATGACAAGGAACGCACTCGCATCTCCTGAAATTATGGGGGTGACAAATGGTTCCGCATTTGCGATCGCCATTGCGTTTGCTTTTTTCCCAGACCAATCTTCATTTACATTGATTTTATGGTCATTTGTTGGAGCGGCATTTGGTGCAAGCCTCGTCTTTGGTGTCGGTACTCTTTCAAAAGGTGGACTGACGCCAGTGAAGTTAGCATTAGCTGGTACGGCAGTTAGCGCATTCCTTAGCTCGATCTCCTCAGCCATTGCCATTCGATTTGATGTCGCTCAGGATATGAGCTTCTGGTACGCTGGTGGCGTTGCAGGTGTGAATTGGAACAATATTAAGGTCATCATTCCTGTTGCGATTTTAGGCTTCATCATCGCCATGGTGCTTGCCCGCTCGATCACCGTCCTCAGTTTAGGTGATGAATTAGCAAAAGGGCTTGGACAGTACACGAAAGCAGTCAAGGTACTTGGGATATTGGTTGTCATCCTTTTGACAGGTGCAGCCGTTTCGGTCGCAGGCTCTATTGGTTTTATCGGGCTTGTGATTCCTCATGTTACTCGTTTCCTTGTCGGGGTCGATTATAGATGGATTATTCCATGCTCAGCAATTTTAGGGGCTGTTCTTTTAATTTATGCAGATATTGTGGCAAGACTCGTCAATGCGCCATTTGAAACACCAGTCGGCGCAATTACAGCGATCATAGGCGTTCCTTTCTTCTTATATTTGGCTAGACGTGAAAGGAGCGGAATTTAGATGGAAATGGTGCAACATGCAAAACAAAAGAAATTTAAACGAACCATGTGGTGGATCTTTTTCGCTATCATGGTCGTGTTTCTCATTAGCTTAAACACTGGAGAAATCCAGATTTCTCCTATAAATACATTGAAAACACTTTTTGGGTTTGGAAGTGAAATGGATGAACTTGTTTTGTTTGAATTCAGGCTTCCAAGAATGGTCATTGCCCTACTCGTTGGCGCTTCGATCGCTGTGTCAGGTGCAATCTGGCAGGGCGTGTCTCAAAACGGTCTAGCAGATCCCGGCATTCTTGGTGTGAATGCGGGTGCGGGTTTTGCAGTTGTTCTGTTTATCTTTTCATTCCAAGGCTCTATGTCAAACTTGGGGGAATTCGCCATCTTTGTGTTGCCGCTATTCGCTTTTGCAGGTGCAGGGTTTGCTGCATTTCTAATTTATGTGTTAGCGTGGAAAAAAGGAATTACACCTGTGCGACTGATTTTGACTGGAATTGGTGTGAATGCTGCGTTTTCAGCAGCCATTGTGGTTATTCAATTAAAAATGAGTCCAAATGATTTTAACCAAGCGATTATCTGGTTGTCTGGAAGCATTTGGGGTTCAAGCTGGACATACGTGATATCCGTCTTGCCTTGGATGTTAATTTTTATCATGTTAGCGATTTTGAGAGCGCGTTATTTAAATATCATGAATTTGGGTGATCAACTGTCTTATGGACTCGGGATATCTGTTCATAAAGAGAGAAGCTTGATGATGCTGATTGCTGTTGCATTAGCTGGAGCGAGTGTCGCTGTCGCAGGAAGTATTTCCTTCTTAGGCTTAGCTGCACCGCACTTGGCTAGAAAGCTTGTTGGACCTAAGCATCAGTTAATGATTCCTACTACTGCTATGATTGGAGCGCTGCTATTATTACTGGCGGATACAGTTGGCCGTGTGATACTTGCACCATCAGAGGTCCCTGTTGGGCTTGTGGTCTCTGCTTTGGGCGCACCTTATTTTATTTATTTATTAATGAAAACGAACTAAATAAGAAAGGAGAGGACAACAGATGAAATCGCTCGAAACTAAAGAGCTTTGTATAGGCTATCATGACCGTTTGATTGTCGAGGATTTAAATATCAGTATCCCAAAAGGAAAGGTGACCACATTGATAGGACCAAATGGCTGCGGGAAATCAACGATCTTAAAAACGATGTCCCGTATTATGAAGTCATATAAAGGAGCCGTTTATTTAAATGGTCAGGCGATCCAGAAGACACCAACAAAAGAGATTTCAAAACAAATGGCCATCTTGCCGCAAACCCCCGAAGCACCAAGTGGACTGACCGTATATGAGCTTGTATCATATGGACGTTTCCCGCATCAAAATGGATTTGGCCGCTTATCCAATGAGGATAAACGTCTCATAAGATGGGCACTTGAGGAAACGGGGATGATTGCTTTTCATGATCGCCCAATTGAAGCTCTCTCAGGTGGACAACGTCAGCGAGTATGGATTGCCATGGCGCTTGCACAGGAAACAGAGTTGCTGTTACTAGATGAGCCAACGACTTATTTGGATCTTGCACACCAGCTTGAGATTCTTCAGCTATTAGAACGCTTAAATCGGGAGCAAGGTCGTACATTGCTCATGGTCATCCACGATCTCAATCACGCAGCCCGTTTTTCACATTACATGGTGGCACTCAATCAAGGAAAAGTAATCAAAGAGGGAACGCCTCATGAAGTCATGACAAAAGAGGTACTTGGTCAGGTCTTCCACATTGATGCAGAAATTGTCCTTGATCCTAGAACAAACAAGCCTATTTGTTTAACATATGATTTGATGAATCATGAAAGAAAGCTAGAAGCTGTGAACGGATGAAAAGATGTACGAGAAACTCGGTGCTTATACCGGGTTTTTTTCGTATTGAGGATTCTTTGTTCATCTCATTTTCCCAAATGATATTTTTTACTTTTATGCAGAAAAGAGTTACTTTTTTACTGTAGACAATGGTAATATACGGATAGAGATCATAGCTAGAAAGGAAAGAGATGCGTGGAAACAGCAAAAATATTGATTGCAGATGACGAAGAAGCAATTGTAAAAATGGTTGAACGCGTATTACAAAAAGAGGGATTCCAGCATATTTATAAAGCCTACCATGCAGATGAAGCATTAGATGTTGTCAAAAACGAAGATATTCATCTCTTACTTATAGATGTTATGATGCCCGGCAAGTCTGGCTTTGACGTTCTTCCTGAAATGAGAAAATATACGAAAGCACCCATTTTCTATTTGACTGCAAGAACGTCTGATGTAGATAAATTAACAGGCTTTGCACAAGGTGCAGATGATTATATTACTAAGCCATTTAACCCGTTAGAGCTTGTTGCCAGAATTAAAGCGCACTTAAATCGAACATATATCTCCTTACAGGAAGAACAAGAAGAGAATCATAGCCAATATGAGTATGCACATTTCTCTTATCATCCGCATGCTGCAGAACTAAAAGTAAGAGGTGAGGTGACCGCATGCTCTGCCCAGCTTTTATCCTTGCTGAAATTCTTTTGTGACCATCCGAATGAGGTTCTTTCAAAAGATCAAATCTACGAGAAAGTATGGGGTGTGCCATCTTATGGTGATAACAACACCGTCATGGTTCATATTCGAAAGCTAAGAGAAAAAATTGAATTAGACCCGAGCCAGCCAGAATATATTGTGACCATTCGTGGTATGGGCTATAAATTTATTCCTCATCCTGTGAAGGTCCTCAGTTAATTCATGAATTTACGAACAAAACTTTTCTTTCATTTTGTCGGGCAAATGTTTATTGTCATTGCGATCCTGCTGATCGGGAATACTTTCTCTGAGAATCTATACTATAAAAAACATTATGAAAATATAGCAGAGACCGGTTTAGCAAAGGCTGATGGAGATACACTCATGAGCTGGCTTTACTTTAATGAAGACGGAAAAATGGAAGCAGATGATCAGCTCAAACAAGCAGTGAAAAAGCGTGACGGCTGGCTGCAAGTGATAGATTCAAAAAAACATAACATATACAGTTACCATCTACCTAAAAATATTCCAACATCCTATCAAAAGGATGAAATGATTAAGATATTTGAAAAGAGACAATTTAAAGATTACAAGATGTACTTCTGGCCAATAGAAATTGATCAAAAGAATTATATCGTGCTATATGGTTTCAAAACGAACAGCACCAAGGTAGCGAATTATTTAAAACAACATGAGAAAAATCTAGCTGCACTTTCCCAATACTCAAGTGAAACAAAAGACTATTTGAAAAGAATGAACGGTTCTGTTCATTTATTTAACGAAGAAGGGAAATATCTGAAAGGTATTCGAGCAAAAGATGATTTTAAAGATAATGTAACGGACGTTGAGTTGCTCAAATATCAATCAAAACCTTGGGAATTTAGAAGTGACCTGACTTACATCAAAGTGAATAAAGACTTATATATGATCGTATCAGTGCCAAATAAAGTGTACAGTCCAGACGAACTTTATGATAAAGAGACAGAAGCGTTAAATCAATATACGACCATCCTCATCGCTGGACTTGCGCTCACCATCATTATTGTGATGACCCTATGGTACTCATATCGTTACGGATTACCGATCTATCATATTATTCGCTGGCTGATTTTCTTATCAAGAAATAAATTGCAGGAGCCAACCAATAGAAAAGGGATTCCTGTCAGTAAAAATAAAAAGGGACGCATCAAACGGGAATATCGGTTGTTTGAGGATATTCTGAAAACAATGGACCAATTGACTCATACCTTAAAAGAAAATGAAGCAAACCGAAGAAAAATCCAAACAACAAGGGAAGAATGGATTGCTGGCTTGTCTCATGATTTAAAAACGCCTCTTAGTACGATATATGGTTATGGACTGATGCTAGAATCAAATCAATACCAATGGTCCAAGGAAGAAGTCATGGAAATAGGACAGGTGATTCGTGAGAAATCAGAATACATGTCGACATTGATTGAGGATTTAAACCTCACATACCGATTGAAAAACGGAGCGCTGCCAATTAATCGAAAACCAGTGGAGCTTGGTGAGTTCTTAGCATCTATCATGGACGAGTTTGCAAGGAGCTCATTTTCTGAACATTATCCTTCATCTTTTGAAAATCAAACAGACGGTGTCATTTTTGAGATCGACAAAGCTTGGTTTAGACGAGTCATTGAGAACTTGTTAGCTAATGCAGTCAAGCATAATCAAAAAGGGACTCATATTAAAACCACTTTATCTGAAACGAATGAGGAAGTTCGGATCGAAATTAAAGACAACGGGCGTGGTATGGCACAAGAAACGGTTGAGCACTTGTTTAACCGTTATTACAGAGGGACAAACACAAACGATTCATCGAACGGAACAGGTCTCGGGCTAGCGATAGCGAAAGAACTTGTTTTGCTACACAACGGTGATATCCAAGTTGAAAGTGAAATAGAGTTAGGAACAACTATTGCGATTATCCTAAAAAAATCATCGCCTGTAAAATAGTCAAAAAGCGATTTCCTTTTCAAGAGGAGGTCGCTTTTTCCTATTTTAGGATTGAAATAGATGTTGTAAACGATTACAATAAAATTGTTAACGTGAACAAATCAATTTTATTACATAGTGAGATGGGGGAGTTTGATGAAAGTTTTTTTAGATGACCAGTTTTTATTAAACAGTCAAACGGCGGAAAAGTTATATCATGAGTTTGCGAAAGACCTTCCTATTATTGATTACCATTGTCATTTAAGCCCAAAGGAAATCTATGAAAATAAATCGTTTCAAAATATAACGGAAGCATGGCTTTACGGAGATCACTACAAGTGGCGTGTCATGAGGGCAAATGGCATTCCTGAAACGCATATAACAGGTGATGCATCAGATAAGGAGAAATTCTTAGCGTGGGCGAAAACAGTTCCAATGACGATAGGAAATCCTTTATATCACTGGACTCACTTAGAGCTAAGGCGATATTTTGATGTAGAAGAGCTTTTGAATGAAGAGAATGCGGAATTGATTTGGCAGAAGGTGAATGAAAAGCTGCAAGGAGATGGCTTTGGCGCTAGAGATTTTATTGTGAAATCGAATGTCGAAACAGTAGTGACAACAGATGATCCGATCGACTCTCTTTTGTATCATCAAAAACTGCGGGATGAAGGGTTTTCTGTGCAAGTGTTGCCAGGATTTCGACCGGATAAGGCACTAGATATTACGAATGATTTTTTTGTTGAGTATGTTCGTCAACTTGCGAAGGCCTCAGCGACACCGATACAATCCTACCAAGATTTTTTGAAAGCGCTTAATATAAGAGTGGATTTTTTTCATGAACAGGGCTGTCTGATCTCAGATCATGCGATCAATGAAGTTGCTTTTGAAGAAACAACAGAAGAAGAGGTAGAGGTCATATTTGATAAAAGGTTTTCTGGTCATCCATTAACTGAGGAAGAGACGATCAAATTTAAGACACATACATTGATCTTTCTCGGGAAGGCGTACTGTGAGCGAGGTTGGGTGATGCAGCTTCATATCAACGCCCTCAGAAATAACAACACAAAAATGTTTGAGCAGCTAGGACCAGATACGGGTTATGATGCGATGAATGACCAGGATATTGCGAAGCCGCTTTGCCGACTTTTAGATCAATTAGAAAGAGAAGATGCGCTGACAAAAACCATTCTCTATTCTTTGAATCCGAGAGACAATGTGGTGATTTCGACCTTAGCTGGAAGCTTTCAGGATGGAAAAACACCTGGGAAAATACAGCATGGTACTGCATGGTGGTTTAATGATACAAAGCAAGGAATGACAGAGCAAATGATGGCTCTTTCCAGTATCGGGCTGATTAGCCGATTTATTGGCATGCTGACGGACTCACGAAGTTTTCTTTCTTATACAAGACATGAATATTTCCGCAGATTGCTTTGCGATATTATAGGAGATTGGGTGGAAAAAGGTGAAGCACCATATGATCTCTCGCTGCTAGGAGGAATGGTCAAAAGAATTAGCTATGAGAATGCAAAGCAATATTTTCAATTTGAGCGGGCAGGCCAGTCAATGCATAGAAGCAAGACCACATGAAGAAAAAGGTAAGAAAATGAAAGCGGTTTTATGATAAGATGATGATAAAAAATCATAAAAGGCGGAGTAGCATGACAGTCACGATCAAAGACATAGCGAAATTGGCAAATGTCTCTCATACCACAGTATCAAGGGCATTAAATAACAGTCCTTTTATTAAAGAAAAAACAAAACAAAAGATTTTGTCGATTGCAAAACAGCTGAACTATTCTCCGAACGTCCATGCCAGAGGCCTTGTATCACAAAAATCATTTACAATTGGTTTGTTTTTTACGAGTTTAACTGAAGGCACATCCTCAAGTTTTTTCGCTGATGCGTTAAAAGGTGTCAACAGTGTCATAACTGAGCACTATCATATGTTTGTGAGAGGGATTGATGATTTTCATGATTATTCGACCATTCATAAGCAGCGCTATGACGGCATTTTACTCATGAGCCAAAGTGAGCATGATGAAGCGTTTATCCATCATGTGAAAAGACAAGGCATTCCTCTTCTTGTGCTCAATCGTCGTGTAGAAAGTGATGACGTGATGAATATACTAGCAGATGATCGTCAAGGTGCATATCAAGCGACGCAATTTTTCATTCAGCAAGGTCATAAACAGATTGCCATTATTGAAGGAAAAGAAGGCTTTAAATCAACGCAGGAAAGAAAAGCTGGCTTTTTGCAAGCATTAATAGATCATAACGTGCCAATGAAAAAAGAATATATGCTTAAAGGTGACTATCATATGAAAAGTGGCTATGAATCAATGGAAGCTCTGTTAGCCCTTAAGGAGCCGCCAACAGCTCTTTTTTGCTCAAACGATGATATGGCCATTGGGGCGATGAATGCTTTATACGCAAAAGGAAAAAAGTGTCCGAAGGATGTGTCTATTATCGGTTTTGATGATATCGTATTTTCCTCTTATACAACACCTGCACTGACAACTGTCAAAAAGCCAATCGAAAAAATGTGTGCGCTCGGAGCAAAAGCCATTCTTTCGGTCATTAACGGGGAAGAACAAGAAGCGGATCATATGAAAAAAGTGTATGTACACACAGAACTAGTGATTAGAGATTCGGTCAAAGAGGTGCCTTAATAGCACCTTTTCAGCTATAAATGTTCACGTGTGCATCATAAGGAGGGGAAATAAATGAAACGATTATCCAAAGCAGTTTATCCGAC
Source organism: Bacillus sp. Bos-x628 (assembly GCF_040500475.1). Classification (GTDB taxonomy): domain Bacteria; phylum Bacillota; class Bacilli; order Bacillales; family Bacillaceae; genus Bacillus; species Bacillus maqinnsis. The sequence goes on from NZ_CP159358.1 coordinate 2,764,032, forward strand.
TGCTGACTATCCAGAAACCATTCTGCAAATCGGTGAAGGAAATTTTATGCGCGGATTTATCAATTGGCAGATCCAAAAGCTGAATGACCACACTGATTTTAAAGGAAGAGCGGTTGTCGTTCCTCCTCGTAAGGGATCGGTCAGCGCATTAAATGAACAGGATGGCTTGTATACGATATGTATACAAGGCTTTCATGAGCAAAAGGAAATCAATGAGCGCATGATCATACAATCAATTAGCAGAGGAATTAGTACTTATACGGATTATGAAGGCTTTTTACAAGTAGCAGAAAATCCTGATCTTCGCTTCGTTTTTTCAAATACGACAGAGGCAGGGCTCGTTTTTAGAGAAGAGGACCGTTTTGAGGATCGTCCGCAAACGAGTTTTCCAGGAAAACTGACAGCTTTTTTGTATCATCGATTCAAAGCATTCTCAGGAGATGATCAAAAGGGGCTCATCATACTGCCATGTGAGTTGGTTGAAAAAAACGGAGATCGACTAAAAGAATATGTCATCAACATGGCGTGCAAATGGAATCTCCCATCCTCCTTTCTTACATGGATAAAGGAAGACAATGTCTTTTGTAATACGCTTGTTGATCGGATTGTACCGGGATTTTCTAAGGAAGCTGCTGAAGCGGTACATAAGGAAGAAGGGTATATGGATGAACTGCTTGTGATGGCAGAATATTATCACCTGTTTGTCATTGAAGCACCTGCCTTTGTTCAAAGGGAGCTTCCTTTTCAAGAAGCTGGTCTGAATGTGTTGTTTGTGAAAGATATTTCCCCTTATCGAATGAGAAAGGTGCGCATACTAAACGGGGCCCATACAGCTATGGTACCAATTGCATTGTTATCTGGTTTGGAGACAGTAAAAGAAGCTGTGGATGATGATCTTATCGGTCCATTTATCCGAAGCATGCTGGATGAAGAAGTTCTGCCCAGCCTAGGGCTTCCTTACAAAGAGACATCTCTCTATACACAAGCGGTTTGGGATCGTTTTTGTAATCCATTTGTGAAGCATCAATTAATGGATATTGCATTAAATGGTGTGTCAAAGTTTCAAACTCGTATTCTCCCATCTATGCTTGATTATGTAGAACTTACAAAGCAGTTGCCAATGAAACTAGTATTTGCACTGAGCAGTCTCATTTATTTTTACGGAAAATGTGCGAATTTATTAAAGGATGATGAGTATGTGATGACATGGATGAAGAAGGCTTGGGAAGAGGAGCATCATTCCTATTTATCTGTCGTTGAACGAATTCTTTCAAACCAACAGTTATGGGGGATGAACTTATTGAGTGTACAGGGATTGAGCCATGCTGTAGCTGATCAGCTCACATTCATACATGAGCATGGAATGAGAGCCGCTGTGCATCAAATGTTGCATCATCAATATGAAAACCAGGGGGAGAAAGCATGAAAGAATTTATTGTGATTCATCCTTCAGATAACGTCGGCATTGCACTAAAAGTGCTTGCGCAAGGTGAGAAGCTGCAACATCAAGGAAACACACTTATATTAAAAGAAACCATCCCTAAAGGTCATAAATTTGCATTAGTTGATATCAAGCAAAGAGACAACGTGATTAAATATGGGTATCCGATTGGTCATGCTACAACTTCTATCGCAACTGGAGAATGGGTCCATACGCATAATATAAAAACCAATTTATCTGGTAAGCTCGATTATCAATATGAACCTTCTTTTACTGAAACTCTCTATGAAGAAATGAATCTTACTTTTAAAGGTTATAAGAGGAAAAACGGAGCAAGTGGTATCCGCAATGAGCTATGGATTGTGCCAACGGTCGGTTGTGTCAATGGCATCGCCGATCAAATCATCCAAATCTTTTCCGCTGAAATGGGAGGAGACATACATCCTTTTGAAACGGCTCTCGTGTTAAAGCATAACTATGGGTGTTCACAGCTTGGAGATGATCATGAGAACACAAAAACCATTTTGCAAAATGCAGTGAAGCACCCGAATGCTGGAGGGGTACTCGTCTTAGGACTTGGGTGTGAAAACAATGACATAGAGGATTTTAAGTCTACATTAGGTGATTATGACCAAGAGAGGGTCAAATTTTTAAGAAGCCAAGAAGTGGGAGATGAAATCGAGACGGGCGTTACCTTACTTAGAGAAATTTATGAAGCCGCCCAAGGAGATCGTCGTGAAGATATCCCGTTATCTGAGCTGAAAATCGGCTTGAAGTGCGGAGGATCAGATGGGTTCTCTGGCATTACGGCAAATCCGCTTTTAGGAAGGCTGTCTGATTTTATTGTAGCCCAAGGAGGGACGACCGTATTAACAGAAGTGCCAGAAATGTTTGGCGCTGAAACCATCTTAATGGAGAGAGCGGAATCTAAAGCCACTTTCGACAAGATTGTTCATATGATTAATGATTTTAAACAATACTTTATTGATCATCGACAGCCAGTGTATGAAAATCCTTCCCCGGGAAATAAATCAGGCGGAATTTCGACATTAGAAGATAAATCTCTTGGCTGTACTCAAAAGGCGGGCACTTCCGAAATTAGAGATGTATTGAAATATGGAGAGTTGCTTAAACAAAAAGGTCTTCATTTATTAAGTGCACCTGGTAATGATTTGGTTGCCTCATCTGCTCTTGCTGCTTCTGGCTGTCAGATGGTGTTATTTACAACAGGGAGAGGGACGCCATTTGGCACATTCGTCCCAACAGTGAAAGTGTCGACCAATACGGCGTTATACGAAACAAAGAAGCATTGGATTGATTTTAATGCTGGAGAATTGCTAGAAGATGTTCCAGAAGATGTTGTGTTGAAAAAATTTATTTCATATGTCATTGGTGTGGCAAGCGGTAAACAATTAAATCATGAAAAGAATCATTTTAAAGAGCTTGCAATCTTTAAAACAGGTGTCACACTTTAGGGCGACTGGGGGGATAAGTGGAATGTCTAAAAAACGTGATTTGATGTATATCACAGCAGGGATGGTTTTAACAGGAATCGGGCTCGCTCGGTTGGCGAAGCAAGAGAAGAAAGGCAAAGAAGCTGACGAAAACGAAAAGGAGCAGATTTTAAAGCAAATAAAAGCACCGGTATTTCCCGATCGTGAATTAAATGTGGTTCATTATGGTGCAGACCCTAAAGGGATAGAGCTTTCGACAAAAGCCATTCAGTCTGCGATAGATGATGCGAATCGTTTGAAAGGGGGGCGTGTCCTTATTCCTAAGGGAACGTTTTTAACAGGGGCTCTTGAATTAAAAAGCAATGTGGAGCTTCACCTGCATAACAACGCATATGTGATGTTCAGTCAGAATCCAAAGCATTACCTCCCACTCGTACTGACTCGATATGAAGGGATTGAACTATATAATTATTCTCCTCTCATTTATGCACATCAGGCAGAAAACATTGCAATTACAGGAAATGGGACACTGGATGGCAGGGGAGATGATCATCATTGGTGGCCATGGAAGTATGGAACGAACGGTCAACCTTCACAGGAGAGAGATCGTCAACTTCTTTTTGATATGGCTGAAAAACGTATGCCGGTTGAAGAAAGAATATTTGGAGAAGGTCATTATCTGCGATCAAGCTTTATACAGCCGTACCAATGTCAACATGTACTGATTGAAGGAGTGACAGTGAAAGATTCACCGATGTGGCAAATCCATCCGGTACTCAGTCAAAATGTAATCGTCCGTCATGTGAAAGTGATTGGACATGGACCGAATACAGATGGTGTGAATCCAGAATCTTGTCAGAATGTGCTTATTGAAGATTGTTATTTTGATAATGGGGATGACTGTATTGCCATTAAATCTGGCAGAAATGAGGACGGCCGAAGAATTGGTATTCCTTCGGAAAACATAGTGATTCGCCGAAATGAAATGCGTGATGGTCACGGCGGGGTGACGATAGGCAGTGAAATATCTGGTGGAGTCAGACATGTGTACGCAGAGGATAATATGATGGACAGTCCGAACCTTGATCGGGCACTTCGTATAAAAACCAACTCTGTCAGGGGCGGAATCATTGAACATATTTATTTTAAAAACAATACGGTAAAAAGCGTAAAGCATGAGGTTGTCTGTATTGACATGATGTATGAGGAAGGAGATGCGGGCCCGCATCGTCCTGTTGTTCGTCATATTGAGGTAGAAGGGCTAAAAAGCAACGGTGGGCAATATGGTGTGAAAATTGCAGCATATCCGCATTCGCCTGTGACTCATTTTAAAATGAAGGATTGTGTCATAGAGAATGTGTCGTATCCACTTTCATTAGAACACGCAGTGTCACCATCTTTTCAGCAGGTCATCATCAATGGTGAACAAGTCAATCAATAGCTTCTTGAGAAAACAGCCTTTTGACGGGCTGCTTTTCTAATTTAAGGATGAAAAATACGCTTTTGGACATCACATATACAACCTATCGGCACTGTAGTATAATATTCCCGAAATTAGAAAAGAATTGACGGAAGGAATTCCATCAACAGTACATAAAGCAGGGGGGTTATATCATGAAGAAATTAACAGCCATTTGGCTATCATTATTGCTTATGTTTGGTGTGTTAGCTGGATGTGCAGGAGCTGAAACAGATCACACAACAACTGGTTCACAAAACAAAGAGACGACTGCTGGTGCATTTCCTGTTTCCATTCAAGATGCAACTGGTAAAACCGTCGAAATCAAAGAACAGCCAAAACGGATTGTTTCCTTAATCCCAAGTAATACAGAGATTGCTTATGCACTTGGTCTTGGAGACAAAATAGTCGGCAGATCAGATTTTGACAATTATCCAAAGGAAGTAGAAAAGGTAGAAAAAATTGGGGGAATGGAATTCAATGTAGAGAAAGTCATCTCCCTAAAACCTGATCTCGTGTTGGCACATGCATCACAGATGAGTTCCAAAGAAGGATTTAAACAGCTAAAAGATGCAGGTGTTCAAGTGTTGACAGTAAATGATGCGACATCTTTTAAAGATGTTTACAAATCAATCAACATGATTGGGGAAGCTGCTGGAGTGAAAGAGGCATCAACAAAGCTTGTGAACCGCATGAAAACAAGCTTGAGTGACATCAAGAAAAAAGCAGCGTCCATTTCAAAAAACGAACAAAAAACAGTCTTTGTCGAAGTGTCAAAAGCTCCTGAAATCTATACAACTGGTCAAAATACATTTATGGATGAAATGCTGTCAACCATTCATGCAAAAAATGCGGCAGGAGACCAAACTGGCTGGGTACAAATGACAGAAGAATCATTGATCAAATTAAATCCAGACGCCATTGTAACAATTGATGGTGCGAGTTTAGCTGACTTGAAAAAAAGAGATGGCTGGAATGCTGTAAAGGCAGTGAAGGAAAAACAAGTCTTTCAATTGAATACGGATCTCGCATCAAGACCGGGACCGAGGTTGATTGAAGGAGTCGAGGAACTTGCAAAAAGCATCTACCCTGACACGTTCAAATAAATTAATCATCACATACGCTTTAAGCGTTGTATTACTTGTGATCAGCATTGGAATGGGGATCTCACTTGGTAGTTTAGGGATTCCCATTCCTTCTATTATTCGTATATTTGTTCATGAGCTATTCGGTATTCGCGCTGGAACCATTGATTCAATTGAAGACAATATAGTGATGAATATTCGTTTGCCGAGGGTCATTTTAGCGGCATTAGTCGGTGCGGCACTGGCGTTATCTGGTGCAGCTTTTCAAGGTTTATTAAAAAACCCCCTTGCTGATCCTTATACACTAGGCGTGTCCCAAGGAGCATCTGTTGGAGCAGTGACGACCTTGTTTTTCAGCTTACAAATCCCCTTGTTAGGTAGTTTTACACTGCCTTTTTTCAGTATGACAACGGCACTTGTGACGCTCTGTCTCGTTCTGTTTTTGGCACATCTTGTTCATAGAGGAATGAGTATTTCCTCATTAATATTGACCGGTGTGATTTTTAGCTCCTTTTTGGGAGCGCTGATTTCTTTAATGATTGCTTTAACTGGTGATGATTTAAAAGAGATTATTCATTGGCTGCTTGGCAGCGTGTCCATGAGGGGATGGCGCTATATTGCCCTTTTTTTACCTTTCTTTCTGACAGGTACCTTTGCGCTCATTCTGACAGGACGAGATTTGAACGTGATGACGTATGGGGAAGAGAAGGCAACGTTATTAGGTGTGCATGTCAAAAGGAGCAAATACATTGTTCTTGTTGCTGGTTCTATTCTGACTGGCAGTGCTGTGGCTGTGTCAGGAACAATCGGTTTTGTGGGGCTTGTGATTCCGCATTTTATTCGTCTATTAGCTGTCACAGATCATCGTCATCTTCTACCTTTATCCATGCTGAACGGGGCATCTTTTCTTGTTTTAGCCGATTTGTTATCACGTACGATCATTGAACCTACTGAATTGCCGATAGGCATTATTACTGCATTAATTGGTGCACCCGTATTTGGGATGATTCTCATCCGCAGGTATAAAGGAGGAGCGCATCTATGATTCAAGTGAAGGAAGTCAGAGGCGGTTATGGAGAGAAACAAGTCATCCGCGGCATTAGTTTTGAGGTAAAGGAAGGAGAGTTTGTCGGTATACTTGGACCAAATGGCAGCGGTAAAACGACATTGCTCAAGATGATGGCTGGTATATTAACACCAGAGAGCGGTCATGTACTCCTCAACGATAGGTCAATCCAATCATACCGGCCGAAGGCGCTTGCGCAAAAGATTGCTGTATTACCGCAAAAAACCGATCAAGCCTTCTCATTTACAGTCGAAGAAACCGTTCAGTTTGGACGTTATCCTTATCAAAAAGGACTGTTGCAATCTTTAACGAAAGAGGATTTGCATGTCATAAACAAAGTCATAGAACAAACAGATATAGCCCGATTTAAGGAGAAATCCATCCATGAATTAAGCGGAGGAGAACAGCAGCGTGTGTATTTAGCACAGGCATTAGCTCAGCAGCCGCAATACTTATTACTAGATGAACCAACGAGCTTTCTTGATTTAGCCTATCAAAAAAATCTGCTTGATTTCATCAAAGAAGAGACAACTTCCTTTGGGCTGACGGTGATTGCTGTGTTTCATGATGTAAATATCGCAAGCTTATATTGTGATCGGCTGCTCCTGCTTCATCAAGGAAAGGCTGAGGTATTTGACGAGCCAGATCGTGTGCTGACAACCGAACGAATGCAGCGGGTTTATGAAACGGATGTAACAAAACTGCATCACCCTCTTCGCGCTACTCCTCAATTGATCATTGAACCTGCGACTGTCTCAGCAGGTTCAAATGAGAGGAAACTAGCAGATGGATGGAGGACGTATGGATCTAGTGGGATGATTTATTCCATTAATCATCCGCTTCGCATACTATCCTCTCATAAGGACAATGGCGGATTCTTTTGGAAAAGATCACTTGGAACAGGGACTTGGGCACTTCATGATACGAGTGAACAGTCAGATGGACCTGATGATATGCTGTTCCTCTTTCAAGCAGACGGACAAAAGCAATACGCTGCCGAGAGTGATGGAGATTATCTGTACCTCTATGGCATGCAGCATAAAGGAGAGCTGGCAGTTTGGCTTTTGCTCAATGGTTTTTTATCAGATGGAACGTTTGTTCAACTCATGGGACAGCTTATGAGAATCATTCAAATGGAGACTTGCTTCAACATCCATCATCTATGTATAGCTGCTACCCAGAGCCAAGAAGATTTAAGTGATGCGATTTCACATGCGTTGTTACGAGAGAAAATCAATCATCTTCTTCAAACATTAGATGCTATAAAAAAGTGAACTTTAATACACTCGTCTCACCTTCGGGGTATACTAAAAGAACGAATTGATGAAAAAGGGGTGACATGATGAAACTTTATACAAAAACCGGTGATCAAGGAAAAACGGGATTAATTGGCGGGAGAACGGATAAAGATGATATGAGAGTAGAAGCGTACGGTACGTTAGATGAAGCTAACAGCTTCATTGGTCTTGCTCATGCGAATTTGCGCCAGTATGGGGAATTGTTTCAAGATGTCCTTTCAGAGCTGATTGTGATTCAGCATGAACTGTTCGACTGTGGCGGTGATCTGGCAACGATGAAACCACGCCAAGAAGGAAAATTATCAGAAGAATCTGTGGCTGTCCTTGAGGATAGAATAGATGTGTACGTAGAAGAAGCTTCGCCGCTGACAAAATTTATTTTGCCGGGCGGTACGGAAGGTGCGGCATTATTACATGTGGCGCGTACGGTGATCAGAAGGGCGGAGCGCCAAATTGTGACTTTAGCGAAACAGGAGGATATCCCGGCTGTTACGTGCACATATGTGAACCGGCTATCCGATTATTTATTTGCAGCCGCACGTATTGTGAATCATCGACTTGGTCAAGCTGATGTTGAATATGAACGCAGTGCACACGTATTTCAGTCTAAATAAGTAAGGCACTCTTCGTAAAGAAGGGTGCTTTTTTGATGGGTGTCAAACAGTCAGTCTAAACAAAATTACGACTCTGGTCGCAATCAAAGATCAGTCTGCGACACGTTTTTCGGCTGTTGTTTTTTGACTATAGTAAAAGTAAGGAGCAAGAAAGGAGGCATAAAAAGGAAGGAGGCGAGTCAACTGCGTTTTTCAAGAAATCAAATTTTAGGGATCACCAGCATTGGAGAGCCGAGACTTGAATCAAAGTAGCAGAAAAGGTGATGAATCCTCGTCATTCATCAAATGGTTCGATTCTCCATGATTCACTAACCGCGAGAGAAATGGAAATATTTTATCAAAACTCGATGTAGAAGATCGAACACAAGCGGGCTGTTTATGCACATCGTCATAAGCTCATCAAATGAAAAAACAGCTTTCAAATGAAAGCTGTTAGAACATGCGGGAATTAGTCCTTCTGTCCTGTGATCGGACGTTCAGATAGTTGATGGAGCTCAGGAACTGGAAAAGCCTCCTGCTCCTCGGCCGATTTTTCTTCGAGGGTTTTCTTCATCTCGGATAATCGCTTTAAGCTTTCCTTTGCCACTGTAGCTTTTTTCTCTTGCAAATCAATGATCTGTGAAAGTCCAACGAGTAAACTGCCTCCAATGAGAAGGAGTGCAGGGGTTTGTCCGTAATAAATGATGATCATTAATGTGCTTGAAAAGCTGTCGGCTTCAATAAAGAAGTCTTCTTTTGACTGCAAGAATACAACGATTAATAGCAGTATTCCTAAAATCAAAAATAGAATGCCGGCCGAAAGTAAAGCTCGTTTCATGTTTGACACCCTTTTTTTCTTACCATTTTAACATACTCTATAAAGATTGTGTTGCGCCCTTAGTCCCGAAGTCACGGATTTTCACATTTGCTTTGTAATGAATATCAGATTCACTAAAGAGATCATCCCAGTGTTGCGCTTCTTTTTGAAAATCTTTCGGATACGCAATACTCGCTTTTTGATAAAATCCACAAATATCTGCTTTGATTTCTTCCTGTAATGCTTCGGTAAAATTCTTCACGTCTTTCTCCAACTTCTGCTCAACAACGTGCTCAATTTTTTTCAGATATTTCTCATGAAAGGCGTTCTCACGTTTATTCCAATCCTCTGATAATCTTCCATCTATCTCGACCTTAACATCAAACGTATATTTTCCGCTTGCAGATTTTTTTGTTTGAATCTTGTGCTTTAGTTTGAAAATCTCGAAAGAATAGATGCTGTGATCATAGTTAAATTCAATCACCCCGCCTTTGGCTTTACCGGTTAACAGATTATAGGCCTGTACATCTTGAAGAGAGATATTCGTTAAAAAGCGTTTGTTTTTTATGACGGAAGCTCCTTCAATCATTAACTTCCCCTTGTTTTCAGTTACTTTGGGGATAGCGAATGATACATTGTTTTGCATGGATGATGAAATATCACCGAGAGATACAGGAGGGAATAATTGAATAGATGATTTTGTATTCTGAGCAATATCATATAGGGTCGATGATGCTGGTTGTCCGTCATCATTGATTTTAAGCATTTCACCGGGCTTCTCAGAGGTCATAAATACGAGGCTGCCCCTGCGCGTCTCATTGTCTCGAATAAATTGGTTAATCACCAAGTCAAAATTATTTTCATTAATGAGTTCTTGAGAAAAAAGATAGATTCTCAGTTGCTGTGCGAAAATACGGTGACTTTTGAGGGTAGTCATACGGAAGATTTGATGCACAGAATCTCCGTTTGTTTCGATAATTTTGGTCGGGTCTTTCACACTAGATTCTTGGTCAATTTTTTGAGGAACCAATACTTGCATGGATAACTTAAGCTTATGACCTTGATCACCTTTATCGAGTGCATAGCCAATAGCCATGTTCAATTCTTCAATATTTGTACTATCCCAGCATCCGCATAACAAGGCAAGGATCAACAGAGAGAGAGCCGCTTTCTTTTTCATGCTGCTTTCCGCCTCCTTTTTAGGATAACAATGACGAATAAGAGGAATGGGAGTATGCCGAATAAAAGAAAAAATAGAATGTTCACATACTTTAAATCATTTCGCACCGTATCGACATCCTTTGGGAGAATGGCCGCAAAGTATATAACAATTGTCATCAGAGTAAGCACCATTTTTTTGGGGAGCTTGGTTAGGTTGGAGACGCCCATTGCCGCAAAAAATGTGTAGCCAACAAAGCTTGTATAAAGCTGGACAAGCCATACGATCAATAAGAATGACTCAAATCGTTCAATGAAAATCCCTTGTATATCAAACGATTGAAATAACGCAATGGTTGGCCAAGTTAATGTAGCCGTTTCTTTCACAGTCAGTGCACCAACGACAAGAACATAAGTGAAAATATAAATGATCGCAGGAATTAAAAAGCCAACTGAGCTGTAAGCAAAAGTGTGTTTTTGGGTTTTCAAATAGGCAGGCATAAACAGCATCATTTCAATCCCTACAAAAGAAATAGCCGAAGCATTGAGGGATTTCATGACAGGTGAGAAGCCTTCTCCTAATACGGGCCGGAGATTATCTAACTCAAACTCTTGCACACTGAATCCGTAGGCGACAAATAAGATGATGAGCGTGACAATGAGAAAAAAAGGGCAAAGTCTTGCGAAATCACCAATGCCACCGATAACAAGGTAAAAACTGACCAAAATAAAGCTGAGCATCGTCACAGTTGTCGGCGTGTTTGGGAGCAGGAAGAACTTCACCATTTCAGACATGGCTCGCACTTCGTAGCTCGCGACGCCAAGAAAATAAATAATAATCAAAAGGTTGGTGGCAGAGCCAAGCCACTTGCCAAGTCCTTCCTTTGTGTAATCATAGTAAGAGGAGAAGGGGACTTTTTTCATCATGAGCACATTCATAAAAATGAACAAAATGTAAATGACGCTCATCAATGAGAGTGCAATCCAGCCATCAGGTGTAGATGCAGCCTGAGCCATGGATCTTGGCAGGATCATCATACTTGCCCCAAGGGTTGTGTTGGCAATAATTGCACTCGCCTGATAGCTTGTGATCGACTCTTTATGATTGACCATGTCGCTCTCCTTTCATTTGATTTTTCAAAGGCAACCTGATGATGGAGTTGTCTTCATTTTTATAGCTGAAGACAAATTCTGGTGAAAAGTATGGTGTGCCAAAACTTTTTTGTCTCGTTAAATGTGTAAGCAATACAAGCACGAACAGAACGAGTCCATATAAGCCGAATGTAGCAGCGGCAAACATGGACACAAAGCGAAGCACTCGAAAGGACATTCCCATCCCATATTGAGGAACGGTAAAGGAAGCGAGAGCAATCACACTAACGATAATGACCATGATTGAGCTGACAATATGCGCTTGCACAGCAGCTTGACCAATGACAACCCCGCCCACAAGTCCAATCGTTTGACCAAGCGGGTTTGGGAGCCTTAAGCCAGCTTCCCGTAACAGTTCAATCGTCATTTCCATGATGAGTGCCTCTACTATGGGAGGAAAAGGAACATTTTCCCTTGTGCTTGAGATCGAAATGGCTAATGCTGTTGGTAAAAGACCTTGATGAAAGGACACAAGGGCAATATAAACCGCTGATAAAAACAACGTCAGAAAGATGGAGGTAAACCGTAGCAAACGAATGAGAGAGCCGGCGATCCACCTTTCATAGTAATCATCAGGCGATTGCATGATCATGGCGAGAGAAGCAGGTACAATTAAAACAAAAGGTGAATGATCGACAAAGATGGCCACTCGTCCATTAAGTAAAGCAGAGGCGACTTTGTCTGGTCGTTCTGTATTTTGAATTTGCGGAAAGGGTGAATACACATTATCCTCAATGAGCTCCTCAAGTACGCCAGAGTCTTGTATATCATCAATGGTGACTTGCTTTAACCGTTTTTTCACCTCTTTTAAAACAGGTGTTTGAACGATGCCATCAATATACATAATGGTCACTTGGGTGTATTTTTTTTGACCGATCTTCATGGCCACAGTTTTCAGATCAGGGTTTCTTAGACGCTGCCTGACTAGTGCCAAATTTGTGTCGGTATCTTCAATGAAACCAATCTTTGGACCTCTCACAACTGTTTCAGATGTAGCATCCGATAAACTACGTTTCTGCGTCCCATTCGTTTCTAAAATATAAGCATTCTGAAATCCGTTAATTAAAACAACACAATGACCTTGAAATATTGCATCTACCAATTCTTCAGCCGTCCTCACAGACCGTGTGGTCATCATGGAGAGGTTGGATTCAAGTTTCTTTTTAGTCAGAGAAGCATGATCCTGCAAAAGCAACTTTAAAAAGGTTTGAATCTCCATCATTTGATTCAATTCTTTCAGGTATAAATAATAAACAACTTGTCCGTGAGGTAATGTTTTTTTCTCATGGACCAAATCATCCATTTCTTTTAGTTGCGGGAGGATGATTGCGAGATTATCGTATAAGTGCTCTTTCAGTGGAGTCTGATTCAAAGGGATCACTCGCCTCAATATATTTTTTCTTAGCATGACCTCCTTGAAAAAACAATATTCTGTGTTACATTATTTTGTGTTGAAAGAGTGAGAATGTTGGAGGAAACAAGATGGCACAATGACGTTTAGCAGGTACAAAAGAAGAGATCGACCGTATTCTGCAGTCGTTTGACAAGCATTATGAGGTGACATACACCTCAAAGGAGTACGGAAAGACCAATCCAAAATACAAATATTCGAAAGATGTTCGCGTTTATATTGAACTAAAATTAAAATAAAGATAAAATTTTAATTGAAAACGCTTAAAGGATTTTCGTTTTTTGTATAGAATAGGGTTGAGTGATGAGAAGCTATGGAGGGATACATAATGACCGAGTTTAGAATCGAAAAAGATACAATGGGCGAAATCAAAGTGCCGAAGGACAAGTTTTGGGGGGCACAAACACAACGTAGTAAAGAAAACTTCAAAATCGGTTCTGAGAAAATGCCAAAGGAAGTTGTGAATGCGTTTGCAATTTTAAAGCGTAGTACAGCAATTGCCAATCAACGTCTTGGTAATCTTGAAAGTGAAAAAGCAGAAGCCATCGTGGCTGTATGTGATGACATCATCAGTGGAAAGTATGATGAGCATTTCCCGCTTGTTGTTTGGCAAACAGGCAGTGGAACGCAGAGTAACATGAATATGAACGAAGTTGTAGCAAATAGAGCGACTGCTTATTTGAAAGACAAACATGTTGAACTGAGCATTCATCCGAATGATGATGTGAACCGCAGTCAGAGTTCAAACGATACATTTCCGACAGCAATGCACGTGGCAGCAGTTTTAGCTGTATACAACAAATTAGTACCTGCAATTGATCAGCTAAGAGCAACGCTTGATGAGAAAGTTAAAGCATATCAAGAGATCGTTAAAATTGGCCGTACGCACCTACAAGATGCAACACCGCTCACAGTTGGTCAAGAAATTAGCGGCTGGGTCTATATGTTGGACCGTTCAAAAGAAATGATTCTAGAATCAACTGAAAAAATGAGAGAGCTTGCCATTGGCGGAACAGCTGTTGGTACAGGAATTAACGCACATCCTGAGTTCGGCACATATGTGGCTGAAGAAATCAGTCAACTGACAGGTCAAACGTTCAAGTCTTCACCTAACAAATTCCATGCGCTGACAAGCCATGATGAAATCACATATGCACATGGTGCCCTTAAAGCACTTGCGGCTGATTTAATGAAAATTGCCAATGATGTGAGATGGCTTGCAAGCGGACCTCGTTGCGGCATTGGCGAGTTAATCATCCCTGAGAATGAGCCGGGAAGCTCGATTATGCCAGGGAAAGTCAACCCAACACAAAGTGAAGCCTTAACAATGATTGCAGCACAAATCATGGGGAATGATGCAACAATCGGTTTTGCAGCAAGTCAAGGGAACTTTGAGTTAAACGTATTCAAGCCAGTGATCATTTATAATTTCTTACAATCTGTTGAATTACTTGCTGACGGTATGAACTCGTTCCATGATAAGTGTGCCATCGGTATTGAACCGAACCTTGAGACAATTGAGAAAAACCTGCAAAATTCATTGATGCTTGTGACAGCTTTAAACCCTCATATCGGATATGAAAATGCAGCAAAAATTGCAAAACTTGCTCACAAAGAAGGACTAACTTTAAAAGAAGCAGCACTTCAATTAGAGCTACTGACAGAAGAGCAATTTGAACAATTTGTGAAACCAGAAGAAATGGTGACACCAAAAGCAAAATAAGAAACCAGTAACCAGGGGTAGCCGCCCTTGGTTTTTTATAAATGATCCTCTTTCAACGTACGTAATAGTGATTCACAGATTGATTGAAGAGGCGTGTACATTTTCAGTTGATAGAGCATGCCTTTGACAATGACTTGTCTTGGTTTTTGTTTATTTAACTCATTTTCTAAAATGTCAAGTGCTTCAAACAAGTCAGGCTCATTTTTCACTTCATAATGTGTTTCTGCCAGCTCGGTTAATTCCTTTAAAAGAGATTCAGTCAGCGGATCAAATGAATGCTCATAGATCGGACCAAACCATTCACTTGCTTGGTCAATAGAAATGAGCGGAATATCTTTTCTCTTCATCATTCCTCTCATCAAATCATCAATACGGTGAACCATCGTCGTCGCCAGCTTATCTGCTTCCAACTTGAAATCATATAAAATCGCAAGTTCAAAATAAACATGACTCATCCCTTCAATGGTCAAACAAAGATCGGTCATATAAGGAATGGCTAAGTCTCCGTACACCCGTTTGATGTTATCAATGTGTAGCTGAATCGTAGCAAGCCTGATTTGTTTGGCGAGCTGTTGCGTCTCTTCATTTATTGGGAGTGCTCGATCGCTGAGCTGCATTTTAATAAAATCTTTTTGCTGCAAAATATTATCGTAATAGACGGTAAGTTGTTTGCGATAGGCGTCTTTCGGTGTGCCGCCTTCTGTTTGAACCTCATGAATTCGGGTAAATACCTTATCGTAATAGTAATGCAAGATCGAAATAAGCAGAGCTTCTTTTGATTTGAAATAAAGATAAAAAGCACCCTTTGATATGTGGCATTCATCAGCAATCTCTTGAACGGAAGTTGTATTGTAGCCCTTGCTGGCAAATAATTTCATGCCGGCTTCTATGATCATTTTTTCTTTCTTCTTCAATATGATGTCATCCTTTCTTACCAAGTGACAAATGTCTTAGGAAACGTGGGCTGAGAGATGTGACTTATTGGTCATACACTAGGAAAGTTTTCGAAAATTAATCAGATTGTAACTTGTTTTTTACACTGTAATTCTTTATATTATAAAGTAAGGTGACCAACCGGTCAAAATATGTGAAAGGATGATATTCCATGAGAGAAATAGATGATATGATCAGACGCTTGCGAACAAAAGGAATTCAAGTAGAAAAAGTGAAAATGCCGAAGGATACAATGATTGAAAAGAAGTGGATGTACCAAGCTGGTAAAAAGATGAAAGCCACATACCGCGATTTAAATGGGTATTCTTTCATATAAAAAAAGACTGCGGTCAGTGCCTACAGTCTCTTCTTTGGAACAGTGATCGTATAACGTACACCCAGATCATCATTTTCAATTGATATGGAAGCTTGATGCATTGAGAGGATTCTTTTGACAATGCTTAATCCAATACCGAATTCGCCCTTTTTTCCCTTACTAAAAGGTTCGTATAGGTTGGATAGCATCTCTTCTTCAATTGGGGGACCGTCATTACGAATTACGATGCTGATTTGATCCTCTTTTTCAGTCATGTGAATATCAATTTTACTTTTTGCATAGCGAAGTTGATTTTCTAGTACATTTTCAAATAGCTTACTCCATTGTTCTGGATCACCTTCAAGTGTAGCCTCATCATCTAAGTCCACGTTCCACTGCAATTCATTTTTCGACCAGCGTATTCGGTCGACCACCTCCAACATCGTATTACTCACTAGGAAGGAAGAATGTGACGGATGTTGCTTTGATAAATAATCAAGTTTGGTTAAATACAGCAAATCTTTGATTTTTTTCTCAAGTTTTTCCGCTTCACCTTCAATCACTTCCACCGTATGTTCAAGATCTCCCTTTGGGAAAATACCATCTTTAATTGATTGCGTATAACCGCGGATGACCATTACAGGTGTTTTTAAGTCGTGTGAAATGTTTTGCAAAAGCGTTCGTTCGGTTTCATCTTTTTGAATGAGTTTTTGTCTCATTTCTTCAATCGTATGACCGAGTTTTCCAATTTCATCCTGACGATCGACAATGACGGGGTCATCCCAATCTTCTTGTGCAATCCGTTTCACGTGTTTTTCAAACGCGACAATAGGACGGGATAAGTAGCGCGCAAGCCATATGGATGGAATCCAGCTCAGTAAAATGACAGTGCCTAATATCAAAATCAACTGTTTAAACAAAGTAAACGACAGGTCATCACGATAAGAATCCGGTGCATAGGAAAGTAAAATATATGGTGTGTCTCCTGTTGATATCTTTTTAATGACAAAAAAGATATGCTGACCGTTTACCTCTTCAGAATAGCGTTTTGTCGCGCTTTTTTGTTTTTTTACGAAGGTTTGTACTTTCTCAATAAAAGTGTGCGGGAAAAATTGTTCCATTTGGTTCAATTCATCTGACGGGATGAGAATATGCTGAACCGAGCGGTTTTCTGGTGTCGATTTTGGCGTGCCATCCCTATTCAAAGGGTATTCTGTTAACACTTGTTGTTCATTCTCAATGTTTTTATAAATTTCATTCGTGAAGAAGTTGCGTAACGTATTTGAAAATAAGAAGATGAGGACAATAGAGATGGTGAGCAAAATACCAGAGATGACGACCCAAATTTGAAAAGCAAGTGGTTTGTTCTTCATCCCTTTAGCATCCTATAACCGAATCCATAAATGGTTTCGACTTTTAAGTTAGGCATTTTTTTGCGCAGACGTCTGACCAGATCATCGACGACGCGGTCTGTCCCGAAGTAATCATGTCCCCATATCTTGACTAAAATATCTTCACGAGAAAAGGCATGTCCTTGGTGATGTGTAAATAATAACAATAAATCAAATTCCTTAGAAGTTAAGTTGATTAGCTTATCCTGTTCGTATACTTCTCTGACGTCCTCATGAATGATATATGAGGAAACAGATGTGACACTTTTTTGCACTGCATTGCTTTTTTTATACACAAGTTCCAGCAGCTTTTGCACCCGGATGATCAGTTCACGCGGAAGGAACGGCTTGGCGATATAATCACTGCTCCCCAGCTCTAAACCAAGGACACGATCAATATCCGCATCACGTGCTGAGATAAAAATGACCGGTACGTCAGGTGATGCAGCTTTAATTTCTTTAATTAATGTATAGCCGTCCGTATCAGGCAGCATGATGTCCAAAATCCATAGATGAGGTGGTTTGTCCATTGCTTGACGTGCAGCTTCTCCAGTCAAAAAAGAAGAGACATTCCATTGTTCACTCTCCAAATATTTGGTTAATAGTTTATTTAAGTTTTGTTCATCTTCAACTAAATATATTGTGTACGACAAGGTCTTCCACATCCTCTCAACGTCATTATAACGGGAGACAAAGGCGACATGTCAATTATCACGCGCATTTTTCATAATTTCACATATTCTTCTCATCATTATCCCATAATGTTTGTTTATGATAAGCTCAAGGGAAAAAAGGGCATAGGCAAAAAGCTGATCAACAGGTGCTTATCACCAATGTGCGCACCTTGCTTTTTTTCTATGAATAAGTATTATATAATTTGACATATTGTAAGATTTATTTTCAATGACTTTTTAAGAGGACACGAGTCCTATCTACACATATGAATCAAGCATTTTATGAAAATGATGCAAAAGGGAGTGCAAGCGATGGATTACCGAAGAGAAGATGAAGAGAAAAGTGTGAATCATCAAGAAGATGCGCATCAAGAGAATGAGAAACAAATAGATGAACTGGAAAAAGAGAAGGAACTTATTTTACACCACCATAAAGATGAAACTTCTGCATCTCAAGAAAATGTGACAAACAGAGCACCTCATATAATGGATGACCGCACTTCTAAAAAAGAGAAAAAACGTAAGGCTGCATGGCTGAGCCCAATTCTCGGAGGTATTATCGGCGGGGGACTAGTGCTTGGTATCACACCACTTTTGCCGCAATCACAGGACACAGCAGCAAACACACAAACCCAAACAGCTTCAGATGAATCAGTGACGTCTGATAACTTCTCAACGAAGCAAATCACCAATGCCACGAATGTGGCAGATATGGTAGAGGATTTAGAACCAACCATTGTGGGTGTATCAAACTATCAATCTACACAAAACTCGTTTGGTCTTGACGGAGACACGACTGAAGCTGAAGCGGGAACTGGTTCAGGTGTCGTCTTCAAAAAGGATGGCAACAAAGCATATATTATTACGAATAACCACGTTGTCGAAGGAGCAAATAAATTAAAGGTCACCCTTTATGACGGAAAAACAAAAGACGCCAAGCTTGTGGGCAGTGACGTTATGACAGATTTAGCCGTTGTCGAAATTAATGCAGATGGCATTGATAAGGTGGCAAGCTTTGGTGACTCTTCTAAACTCCGAGCTGGAGATAAGGTCATTGCGATTGGAAATCCGCTAGGTTCTCAGTTCTCAGGTACAGTCACAGAAGGCATTATTAGCGGTGTCGATCGAACCGTTGAAGCCAATACTTCATCTGGTACTGTAGAGATGAATGTACTGCAAACAGATGCGGCAATTAACCCAGGGAACAGCGGGGGTCCGCTCATTAATACGAAAGGTCAAGTGATTGGCATTAACAGCTTAAAAATTAGCGAAAGCGGTGTCGAATCATTAGGATTTGCCATTCCAAGTAACGATGTGAAACCAATTGTGGATGAGTTGTTGAAAAATGGGAAAGTCGAACGACCATATCTTGGTGTACAGATGATTGACCTTGAGCAAGTACCAGAAACTTATCAGGAAAATACGCTAGGCTTATTTGATAAACAAATCGGTAATGGCATTTATGTGAAAGATGTATCTAAAGGATCGCCGGCACAAAAGGCAGGCTTGAAATCTGGAGATGTGATTGTCAAGTTCAAAGGAAAACAAGTGGCGAACAGCTCACAGTTAAAAGAAATCCTATACAAAGAAACAAAAATCGGCGATAAAACGACAATGACGGTCATTCGTGAAGGAAAGACCAAAAATTTAGATATTACTCTCGGGAAGTCTGATAATGAATAAAATCAAAACAGGTGGATTCATCACCTGTTTTTTTGTTCATTTTTTAGCAAAAAGCGTACGTAAAATGATTTTTTCCCAAAGATGCCAAGGCAAGAGACGCTTTGCTGTGGATGAAAGACGAACCCCTTTCCCGATCAAATACCTAAGTCGTTTCAGATGCTTTTTTTCAGCGAGTGTGACAACGAGTTCAGCGACTTGATTGGGGTCTCCGTAATTTGACTTCTGAGCATCCAAATAAGCCATCATTTTTTGATGGAAGGTGCTGTATTTAGAATTTTCCACTGGCTCTATTATTTGCTCGTTCATTGATGTGTTCCAAATATTTGTATGAAAGGAGCCGGGCTCAATCAAGGCCGCTTGTATGCCAAACGGTGCCAGTTCAATACGTAAGCTCTCTGTATAGCCCTCTAATGCAAACTTTGACGATACATAAGGTGAGAGTGCAGGCATTCCCATTAACCCGCTAATACTGCTCATGTTCAATATTTTTGCGCCGCTTGTCATGAAGGGAATAACAGTTTGTGTCATTTGCATCACACTGAATACATTAATCTCGAACTGCTGGCGATACGTGTCAATGGGAATCTCTTCAGCAAAACCGCCATAGGCTGTTCCAGCATTGTTAACGAGCAAGGTGATTGGGGCATAGTCGTCAAGTTTCTCCTTCAATGCTTGAATAGATTGTGAATCAGTGACATCTAAAGATTCAATATGAATATGTGGTGACAGAGAGGCCTTTTTCACCTCCTGAGCGAGCTTTTCGGCGTTTTTTGCTTGTCTGACGCCAGCGATCACTGTATAACCTTGCTTTGCAAGGCGCAGCGTGATTAATTTCCCAAAGCCGCTATTGGCGCCTGTGACAATGGCTGTTTTTTTCATCATCCGATTCTCCTTTTGACTTCTCTCTTTTGTTTTAATTTACCATAATGCTGGGCTTTGATGAATAAGGAAAAGTCGCTTGGAGAAGAATACAAAAACGATCATGTTGAATAGGAGGAAACACATGTTGTGTTGGAAGAAGGCGGGACTAATAGGAGTGCTGCTATTTATGATGTCCGGATGCCAATCAATCGAACCGTTAAAACATACAAGCGAAGCGGAGGCAGAGAGTCTGTCAGCCGTTCAAATGAAGGAATTGCCATTTCAGCATCTTCATCTGCATGTCCAATACGGTCAGAAGAATGATATATACGAAGCAACATACCGGCAGAGAAGTGGACATGAAGAAGCACTTATCAGAGATCATATGAATGGTGTACGCTATGAAGGAGAAGAAGGACTGCGGGAGATGAAGATGAAACTAAGTGATATATCCGCTCCTGTATCAAAAATCAATGAGACGTATGTGAACGAACTGTTAACCGCTTTGAATCTGGATGATGACTATCAGCGAATTCAAGTAGATCTGAAGCTGGAAGACGGAACAAACCGTACATTTGAGAAGAAGAAGTAAAAAAGACTTTCTCACTTTTTAATTGAAAATGATTTTCAAGATCACTTAAATCTGATACACTAAAATGAGATAACTGGTCTTTTACGTCTATTCAAAGGCGATGTTCAAAATAAAAAACATGTATGAGAAAAGGAGCGTTTGAGCGGAATGAGTGCCATTTCTACTGAAGGTTTAAGCTTAGGCTATGGAGAAACAATAATCATTGATGAATTAAATGTATCAATCCCTAAGGGTGAAATCACAGTATTTATTGGCAGCAATGGATGCGGTAAATCCACGCTACTTCGCTCTTTGGCGCGTCTCATGAAGCCAATGGGTGGCTCCGTCCTGTTAGAAGGTCATTCCATTGCAAAATTACCAACGAAAGAGGTCGCAAAAGAGCTGGCCATTCTTCCGCAAGGACCAGAAGCGCCAGAAGGATTAACCGTGCATCAATTAGTCAAGCAAGGCAGATATCCTTATCAAAATTGGTTAAAACAGTGGTCTAAACAAGACGAAGAAGCGGTGAATCGTGCCTTAAAGTCAACAAAGATGGAAGACCTCGCTGATCGAACGGTTGATTCATTATCAGGTGGACAAAGGCAGCGTGCTTGGATTGCGATGACGTTGGCGCAAGAGACGGATATTATCTTGTTAGATGAGCCGACAACGTATTTAGATATGACGCATCAAATTGAAATCCTTGATCTCCTTTTTGACCTGAATGAAAAAGAAAAGCGTACGATCGTGATGGTTCTTCATGACCTTAATCTCGCATGCAGATATGCCCATCATCTGGTGGCGATTAAAGATAAGACCATTTATGCAGAAGGAAGACCTGAAACCGTAATTAATTGCGACCTTGTGAAAAATGTCTTTGATATGAATTGCCAAGTGACAACAGATCCTTTATTTGGAACACCATTATGTATTCCGCATGGCAGAGGACGCTGTATTGTGCAACAAGCGCAAGCCGAGACATATCTTGCTGCAAGATAATCGTATGTCAAAAGCCTGACATCTGTATCAAAAACAGAGTCAGGCTTTTTTCTTAAAAAGGGAGCGGAGAATGAATGGGAAATGAATTAGATAAAAAGCTTGAAGGCTTGCTTGATAAATATACAGAGCTGCTTCTTGGTGAAACGACAGATGAGCTTAAGAATGATGTGAAACAATGGATCATTTATTCACATATTGCAAAAAGCATGCCGCCTTTAGCCAAGCATTTTAATGAGACCTACTCAGAAGCAAAAGAAGAGATGAAAGAAACGATTCAACGAATTAAGACCTTAAATGAGACTCATCGAGCTAAAAAAGATCGCTAAAAAACTGCCAGTCCGTTTCTGGCAGTTTTTTTTACATCGGTGATGAACCGTATGGAGATTGATCTGTCAGTGTTTGCTGAAATTTCTGATGTGCCTGCTGCAGCTTTTGCTGATCAGCAGCTTCAACTGAATACCAGCCATATCTGAACATGACATCATATAAGTGTCTTTGTGCTTTCTGCGTCTCAAGGGCGATTCGCTGAATATCTTCGTAAAGAGATTCATGACTGAATTCGTTGAGAGCGGTGCTGTACCCGTTTGTCATATATTTTTCAGTAGAGAGCAAATCTGTGATAAGATCTCGGTCATTCATGTTTGTTGTTGTCGGGACAGGGGTTTGCGGATTCCCGATTTTTTGTTGGTTTTGTTGTTCCATATCATTTCCTCCTATTGCATAAAGCCAGATGACTGGCCTTGCGCTGAACTGTTTAAATGCTGAAGAATTTGTGTGTAATGTTGATGATGCATTTGGCCGACTTGATTTAATTCATTTTTAAGTGTTTGATCCTGACAATGCTCGGCCATAAAATGAGCCTTTTTCATTGCAATCAAATTCCAGTTCAACATATCCTCTAAGTACAAAGAATCCTTCACTGAAATGACATTTGGGGGCGTATTCATGTGTTGATTGTTCAAGGTGTTTTCCTCCTTATGATTTCGTTGTTTAAAACTGATTGTAGCTGGCCTTTTTTTCGTCTAGGTCTGCTTCTTGTGATGGACCTGCGTTCCCTTTTACACTTGCGGCACTTACGCCAGCTTTAGATGGATATTTCTTCAAACGAGACATCTAGACATCACCTCCATTCTTACAGTTCCCTTTGTCCGTTATTTCATACCTTTGAAGGTGAAACCAAAGGAATGTGTAAATTTTTGAAATCTTCTATTGAACTGTTTAGGAAAATCTTTTAAGATAAAGGAAGAGGCATTGATTTTTTTTGAGTAAAAAATGAATGACTATTCATTCAAAATGTTTAGGGGGATATTTATGGGCAAACAAATTCGCAAGGCGGCTGTCATTGGTTCAGGTGTCATGGGCTCAGGTATTGCTGCACATCTAGCCAATATCGGGATACCAGTAACACTGCTAGATATTGTGCCAAATGAACTGACAAAGGAAGAATCGGCAAAAAAGCTAACGCTTGATCACCCTATTGTTCGGAATAGATTGAGTCAAGAAGCGATGAAAAGACTATTAAAGCAAAAGCCAGCACCTCTTACTTCAGCGAAAAATCTATCATACATCACACCCGGAAATCTCACAGATCACCTTTCCTTATTACATGATGCAGACTGGATCATCGAAGTGGTCACTGAAAAACTCAGCATCAAACAACACGTATTCTCTCTTATCGACCAACACCGTAAAAAAGGTAGCATTGTTTCAAGTAATACATCAGGCATTTCTGTTGAAAAAATGGCAGAAGGCAGGTCAGATGATTTTAAGCGTCACTTTCTAGGAACACATTTTTTCAACCCAGCTCGGTATTTAAAGTTGCTAGAGATTATTCCTATTCAGGAAACGGATCCAGAAGTACTTGCATTCATGAAAACATTTGGTGAGGATGTGCTTGGCAAGGGAGTTGTTGAAGCAAAGGACACGCCAAACTTTATCGCCAACCGAATTGGAACATATGGACTACTTGTCACGGTGCGGGAAATGCTTGAAAACAAATATACAATTGGAGAAGTTGATTCTGTCACAGGTACACTGATCGGCAGACCGAAAAGTGCCACCTTCCGTACACTTGATGTGGTAGGACTTGACACCTTTTCTCATGTTGCGCGCAACGTATACGAACAGGTAGAAGGTAAGGAAAAAGATATGTTTCAGCTTCCTGAATTCATCGAAAGAATGATTGAGAATGGCTGGATTGGCAGCAAGGCAGGACAAGGTTTTTATCAAAAAAATGGGAAAAACATTTTAGAGCTTGATCCAGTGACGTTAACATATGGAGAACGGACAAAGCTGAAAGATCCGGGCATCGAAATGGCAAAGCAGCAAAAAGGAACGAATGCTAAATTGAAAACGCTTATGTACCAAGACGGCCGTGCAGGACAGTTGCTTTGGAACATCACAGCGCCTGTGCTCCTTTATGCAGCTCATCTAAAAGGCGAGATTGCTGACGATATTCAATCAATTGATAACGCCATGAAATGGGGATTTGGTTGGCAGCATGGTCCCTTTGAATTATGGGATGCAATTGGTGTAAAAACAGCCGTCCATCGAATGGAGAAAGAAGGTCATGACATTCCGAAATGGGTGCAAGACATGCTGGCTGAAGGACATGAGACATTTTATCAAGAAAATGACAAGGGACAGCGTGCCTATTATCAGGATGGAGCCTACGAGCTGGAGAAAGTGAACGAGAAAAGTATCTCAATTGCCAGATTGAAAAAGCAAAATGGTGTGATCTTCAAAAATACAGGTGCAAGCTTGATTGATATTGGTGACGATATTGTGCTGCTTGAATTCCACTCTAAGAGTAATGCGATTGGGCTTGATGTGATTGATATGATCAATCGTTCAATAGATGAAACAGAAAAGAATTATAAAGGACTTGTCATTGGAAACCAAGGAAAGAACTTCTGTGTTGGAGCAAACCTTGCCCTTATTTTAATGGAAGCGCAGGATGATAATTTTTTTGAAATTGACTTTGTGATTCGCCGCTTCCAGCAGGCTATGATGAAGGTTAAATATAGTGAGCGTCCGGTTGTTGTGGCTCCGTTTGGCATGACACTTGGAGGCGGAACAGAGCTTTGCCTGCCAGCAACCGGTATACAGGCGTCCAGTGAAACCTACATGGGACTTGTAGAAGTAGGTGTCGGCCTCATTCCAGGAGGCGGAGGAAATAAAGAGCTTTATCTTCGCCATTTGCAAGGAGAGTCTAAACCGTCTGCTACAGTCATACAAGATGCGACGCTTCAAACCTTTGAAACCATTGCGATGGCGAAAGTGTCAACATCAGCTGAAGAAGCAAGAGACATGAATATGCTACGTCCAAGTGATCGGATAAGCATGAACGGTGATCACCTCATCTATAATGCAAAACAGCTAGTACTTTCACTCGATGAAAGCGGGTATCGTGCGCCGCTGAAGCAAAAGGTGCCGGTAATGGGTGAAACAGGCTATGCAACGATGATTCTGGCTGCTGAAAATATGAGGCTTTCTGGTTACATTTCAGAGCATGACATGACCATTGCGAAAAAACTGGCATACGTCATCTCGGGCGGAAAGTTGCCATTTGGAACAGAAGTGGATGAGCAATACTTATTAGAGCTTGAAAGAGAAGCCTTTCTAAGTCTTGTTGGAGAAGTGAAATCACAGGCACGAATGCAGCACATGCTAGTTAAAGGTAAACCTTTACGTAACTAAGGGGGAGTAAAGATGAGAGAAGCAGTAATTGTAGCTGGCGCAAGAACACCAGTCGGGAAAGCAAAAAAAGGATCTTTAAAAACTGTTCGTCCTGATGATATGGGGGCATTGTGTGTCAAAGAAACATTGAAGCGTGCCGGTGATTACGATGGGGCAATTGATGACCTAATTATTGGGTGTGCGACACCAGAAGCAGAGCAAGGGTTAAATGTAGCACGGAATATTGGGGCATTAGCAGGACTGCCTTATACTGTACCCGCCATCACCATTAATCGCTACTGTTCTTCTGGTCTTCAGTCGATTGCTTACGCAGGTGAGCGCATTATGCTGGGGCAGGCAGAAACCATTTTAGCAGGCGGGGTTGAATCAATGTCTCAAGTACCTATGATGGGACATTCGATTCGTCCGAATGCCCTATTGGCAGAACAAGCACCGGAATACTACATGAGTATGGGGCACACAGCGGAACAGGTTGCACAAAAGTATCAGGTTACACGACAAGATCAAGATGCATTTGCAGTGAGAAGCCATCAAAAGGCAGCAAAGGCATTGCAAGAAGGGAAGTTTTCAGACGAAATTGTTCCTGTTGATGTCACGGAAAGACGGATTGGAGAGCAATATCAACTAGAAGAAAAGCAATTCACCTTTTCGCAGGATGAAGGAGTAAGACCTGGAACAACGGAGGAAATCCTTTCGACATTGCGTCCTGCTTTCTCAACAAAAGGAACGGTCACAGCAGGCAACTCTTCACAAACAAGTGATGGTGCGGCATGTGTCATGTTGATGGACCGTGAAAAGGCATCTTCTCTATCTCTTCAGCCGCTTGCTAAATTTAAAGCGTTTGCTGTTGGCGGTGTACCGCCTGAAGTTATGGGAATCGGTCCGGTTGAAGCCATTCCCCGTGTATTAAAAATAGCCGGTCTTGAGCTAAAGGACATTGGTCTGTTTGAATTAAATGAAGCCTTTGCATCTCAGGCGATTCAAGTCATTCGGCATTTAGGAATAGACGAAGAGAAGGTGAACGTTAATGGTGGTGCGATTGCTTTAGGCCATCCGCTTGGCTGTACAGGAACCAAACTGACGTTATCACTCATTCATGAAATGAAAAGACGGAACGAACAATTTGGTATTGTCACGATGTGTATCGGCGGAGGAATGGGAGCAGCAGGCATTTTTGAATTGATTTAAAGGGGGAGACACAAGATGAAAGCGATGGAAGATGTAAAAAAGGGTGGCAGTTTTTTAATTGATGAGACGAATTATGAGCATATTTTCACACCAGAGGATTTTTCTGATGAACATTTGATGATTGGAAAAACAACAGAAGAGTACATTTTACAAAATGTTGTGCCGTATATTGATCAAATTGAGAATCATGAATTCGAGCATTCTGTTAGGCTCTTAAAAAAGGCAGGAGAACTTGGACTGCTTGGTGCCGACGTTCCTGAGGAGTTTGGCGGACTCGGTTTAGATAAGATCAGTTCTGCCATCATTACTGAAAAATTCGCAAGAGCAGGCAGTTTCTCTCTTTCCTATGGCGCTCATGTCGGAATCGGTTCTCTGCCTATCGTCTTGTTCGGTAATCAAACACAAAAGGAAACTTACTTGCCGAAACTCGCCTCCGGAGAGACCATTGCGGCATATGCTTTAACGGAACCAGGATCAGGCTCTGACGCACTAGGAGCGAAAACAACAGCGGTACTGAATGAAGCTGGAACGCATTATGTATTAAATGGAGAGAAGCAGTGGATCACGAACTCCGCATTTGCAGATGTCTTTGTGGTCTATGCAAAAATTGACGGTGAACATTTCTCTGCTTTTATCGTAGAAAAGGATTTTCCGGGTGTCAAAACAGGACCTGAGGAGAAAAAGATGGGCATTAAAGGATCATCTACAAGAACACTGATCCTTGAAGATGCGCAAGTGCCAAAGGAGAATTTACTTGGTGAAATAGGCAGAGGGCATGTGATTGCCTTTAACATTTTGAATATCGGCCGCTATAAGCTGGCTGTCGGTACAATCGGTGCATCAAAACGAGTCATTCAATTATCTGCCGAATATGCAAACCAGCGTAAGCAATTCAAAACGCCGATTTCTCAATTTAGTTTAATTGGTGAAAAAGTAGCCAACATGTCGGCGAAGCTGTACGCAATGGAAAGTGCCGTTTACCGCACCGTTGGATTATTCGAACAGCGGATGGGTTTATTAAGTGATGAAGAGCAAAAGGATGGCAAGCAAATTGCGCAATCCATTGCGGAGTATGCAATCGAATGCTCACTTTGTAAAGTGCTTGGCTCTGAAACATTAGATTATATTGTGGATGAAGGCGTACAAATTCACGGCGGTTATGGTTTTATGCAAGAATATGAAGTCGAGAGAGCATATCGTGACTCACGGATTAACCGAATATTTGAAGGGACAAACGAAATCAACCGTTTGCTTGTGCCAGGCACTTTTTTGAAGAAGGCAATGAAAGGTGAACTGCCGCTCCTTCAAAAAGCGCAAACATTGCAGGAAGAGCTCATGATGATGATGCCAGAAGAGCCAGGCGATCAGCCGCTTGATCAGGAGAAATATTTACTTGCACATGCGAAAAAGATTGCCCTTATGGTTGCAGGCATGGCAGCGATGAAATATGGGAAAGCACTAGAGCGTGAGCAGGAGATTCTAGTGAATATTGCCGATATTGTCAATGGCATTTTTGCCGCTGAATCTGCTATTCTCCGTACAGAAAAAGCAATTGCCACAACAGGCGTAGAGAAGAGCGCACAAAAACTCGCTTACACACAAATTTTCACACAGGAAGCCTTTTTAGAAATTGAAGCACATGCAAAAGAATCATTGATCGCCATGGAGGAAGGAGATTCACTCCGCATGAGTCTGTCAGCCCTTCGTAAGCTGACAAGATTCACACCAATCAATGTCATTGCGACGAAGCGTCAAGTAGCTAAACGTATCTTTGAAGCCGAGAAATATATCGTATAAGCAACAAATCGAAAGGTGTGGATGCGCGTGTCCGCACCTTTTTGTAAGCATACATTTAGGTTTTTAAAATGGTTTATGATAAAATGTTGTCACAATTTGCAGGGGGTGAAAATGATGGCTTTAGATTTTTATGAATATCCATCTTGCGGCACATGCCGAAAAGCAAAAAAGTGGCTTGAAGATCACAACAAAGAAATCAATAGCATACATATCGTCGAAGAGACGCCGGATAAAGAAACACTCAGAGCTCTTTATCAAAAAAGCGGTTTGGAGCTAAAGAAATTCTTTAATACAAGCGGACAGAAATACCGAGAGCTGCAGCTTAAGGATCAACTTCCTGCAATGTCAGAGGACGATCAGCTTGAATTGCTTGCATCAAATGGTATGCTGATTAAGCGTCCAATTACAACAGACGGTCATAGAGTGACAGTTGGATTTAATGAAGATACATTTAAAAGCGTCTGGAAATGATGTAACTTTCATTCAGATTGTGGTATCTTCAATATAAACGCAAAAAAAGACTGGAGGGATATTGAATGAGCATACCAAAAGATTTACGTTATTCCGAAGAGCATGAATGGGTCAAAGTAGAAGGAGATAAGGTGCGTATCGGTATTACGGATTTTGCTCAATCCGAGCTAGGCGATATCGTTTTCGTTGAGCTTCCTGAAGTAGGAGACAAATTGACAGCGGATGAGCCTTTCGGAAGTGTAGAATCTGTCAAAACAGTTTCTGAACTTTACGCACCAATTAACGGCACAATCGTTGAAGTAAACAATGAGCTAGATGACAGCCCAGAATTCGTGAACGAATCTCCATACGAGAAAGCATGGATGATCGTTGTAGAACCAGCGGATGCCTCTGAAATCGAGAACTTAATGACTGCTGAGCAATATGAGGAAATGACAAAAGAAGACTAATTCATGTGAAATTGGACACTCTACCTTTATGGGGGGTGTCCAATTTGTCTTTTCAAAAAGAACAGGTGGATATAACAAAACATGTAACTGGTCGATTCAAAGAAGATGGCATGGTGCTTTATCATCAAAATGAAGAGATTGGAAAGATGATTAGTGAAAATCAATATGAGTTGAAACCTGGCTATTCCTATGATCAGAATCGGTTTTATCGCTTGTCTGATACATTAACACACGGGACGGAAAAATACGTTGACTGTGATGATGAAAATGGCTGGTGCTAACCGTTTAATCAGACTGCAGCGAGAGAATGCTGCAGTCTTTTTGATGAACAAGTGTCTCATCTTTACAACCTTACTTAAAGGTTGTAATCTAATGAAGAAGTGAATCAACGTCAAAAGGGCCGGGTGATCATGATGAAACATGAGAATGTAGAAAAGGTCATCATTGTAGAAGGTAAATCAGACAAACAAAAACTAAAAGAAGTCATAAGTGAGCCTGTTACCATTATTTGCACCAATGGCACCATCAGTACATCGAAGCTGGATCAGCTAGTGGACGATCTATTAGGGAAAGACGTTTACATATTAGCAGACAGTGACGATGCTGGCGATAAACTGCGGAAGCAATTCCGAAAAGAGTTCCCTGAAGCACTTCATCTTTTTGTAGACAAAATGTACCGCGAAGTTGCCGCTTCACCAACAGCCCATATTGCATCTGTCTTATTAGCTGCAAACATTGATGTTCATTCGAAATATTTGTGAGGGTGGGCGTACTATGAAAGAGATTGAGGAGCATGAATTGAAGGAGATAAAGGACGATTTATTTCTTTTGTATTTATATACACCGTTTTGTGGAACGTGCCAGCTTGCGAAGAAAATGCTGACAGTTGTAGATACCATGCAGCCAGATGTTCCATTTTACGAGAATAATTTAAATTATTCACCTGGTTTAGCGAAAGGATTTGAAATAGAAAGTGTTCCATGCTTTCTATTGTTTAAAGAAGGCAAGATCGTTCAAAAAGGCTATGCCTTTCATTCTGTTCCATATCTTCATGAAATGATTGAAACCGCTAAATAAAGCGGTTTTTTGTCATGTTTCAAGCCATTCAATTGAAAATTTGTCGAGTTATTTATAAAGGACAAGCCAACGTTTGTAGAGAAATGTTATGTATAACCAAATGACAGGGAGGTTATACATGTGGAAAAAACCAAAGCCCATGGAAACACAAAACAGCGATTTTTACTAAAACCGCTGCTCTCATCATCATCCTTGAAGATTACATTTGAAGCGGAAGCAGATTCTTGTACATTGATTGTGGATGAACGTGGTGAAGTTAAGAAACTACCTGCAATTGAGTTATCGGATCTCACTTTTTATGGTGAGAGAAAGGAAATTCTTCAATTATTAGATGGAAATTTATCTTTACAGCAATTAATTAGTCGTGGGCAAGTAAAGGTGAAAGGCTCATTCCGAGCACTTCTAAGATTAGAAGCGGTGCTTTGGCTGACGAACGGTTTTTTTAGGAAAATGATCACTTAGTCGTTTACTTGGAAATTAGCGATTTACAGCGTTGACATATCTCGGGTAGCATGATATCCTACGTTAGTAAAAACATGAACATCACATAAAACAACATATTTTCTCTTATTAAGAGAGGTGGAGGGACGTGCCCTATGAAACCCGGCAACCGTCAGCATAGCTGAAATTGGTGCCAATTCACTCAAAGCCGCAACGCTTTGAAAGATGAGAGAAAGGCGTATTTGAAATAAAAGGCCTTTCTGCTTGTGTTGCAGTTAGGTCTTTTTTACTGACCTATAGTCATAAGGGAAGAACGAAGAATGTATGTGATGGCACGCTACAGATTCAGCAAGAAAGCAGGTGATCAGGCTGTGATCCAATTACAGAATGTATCAAAAACGTACCACTCAAAAAACGGAAATGTTGACGCGGTGAAAAACGTCAACTTGGAGATTGATAAAGGTGAAATATTCGGAATAATCGGGTATAGCGGCGCAGGGAAAAGCTCCCTGATTAGGCTACTAAACGGCCTAGAGTTGCCAACAGAAGGAATAATTGAAGTGGCAGGCAACCGGATTAATGAAATATCGAGCGCTAAACTTCGCAAGGCAAGACAGGAAATCAGCATGATTTTCCAGCACTTTAACCTACTATGGTCGAGAACTGTGCGGCAAAATATTATGTTCCCGCTTGAAATTGCAGGTGTACCGACTTCAAAACGGAGAGCTCGTGCAGATGAACTGATTAAATTGGTCGGCTTAGAAGGAAAAGAAAATGTCTATCCGTCGCAACTTAGCGGCGGACAAAAGCAGCGCGTAGGGATTGCTAGAGCACTAGCAAATAATCCAAAGGTTCTTCTTTGTGATGAAGCAACGTCTGCTCTTGATCCACAAACGACAGATTCCATTCTAGAGCTTTTGGCAGATATCAATCAACGATTAGGTTTAACCATTGTGCTCATTACACACGAAATGCATGTCATTCGTAAAATTTGTCATCGTGTGGCGGTCATGGAAAATGGACGTATTGTCGAAGAGGGCGAGGTATTACGCGTCTTTAGACAGCCGAAGGAAGAAATGACGAAGCGATTTGTGAAACAGCTTGTTGAACCGGAGGAAGCCAAGGAAACGATTGAGCACATCTTAGAGCGAATGAAAGAAGGGAAGGTTGTTCGTTTGTCCTTTATCGGCGATTCTGCCGAGCAGCCGCTCATTACTGATATCATTCGATCATTCCAAGTCGATGTGAACATCCTCCAGGGGAAAATTACTCAAACGCAGGAAGGTGCGTTTGGAACACTCTTTATCCACATCAATGGAGTAGAGACTGAAGTGGAAAAAGCCATCGCCTATATTCAAAGTAAACAGGTCGAAATTGAGGTGATGACACATGTTTGAGAAATGGTTCCCGAATGTTGACCTTGAAGTCATTTGGAATGCGACGGGTGAAACGGTGTATATGACGCTTATTTCACTTGCATTTGCTTTTGTCATCGGCATCATTCTAGGGCTATTGCTCTTTCTGACTAGTAAAGGCGGTTTATGGGAAAATAAACCGATCAATGCAGTTATCGGGGCAATCGTCAACATTTTTAGATCGATTCCTTTTATCATTTTAATCATTCTTTTATTAGGGTTTACAAAATTCTTAATGCATACCATTTTAGGTCCAAATGCAGCTCTGCCCGCCCTTGTCATTGGATCTGCACCTTTCTACGCACGTCTTGTTGAAATTGCACTTCGTGAGGTAGACAAAGGTGTGATTGAAGCGGCAAGATCAATGGGCGCAAAGACATCAACGATTATTTTTAAAGTCTTGCTGCCAGAATCATTGCCAGCCCTGATTTCAGGAATTACTGTCACAGCAATTGCTTTAATTGGTTCTACTGCAATTGCAGGTGCAATTGGGGCAGGCGGACTTGGTGACCTCGCCTATGTGGAAGGGTACCAATCTGGAAATACAGATGTCACACTTGTTGCCACTGTTTTTATCCTAATCATCGTCTTTATTATTCAGATAATCGGTGATTTGATAACCAATAAAATTGATAAACGTTAAGGGAGGATTTATTCATGAAGAAATTGATTTTAAGTGCACTATTTCTAGGATTTGCAGGCATTTTAGCTGCATGCGGTTCATCTAATAACGCAAGCGAAAGCAAAACCATCACGGTTGCTGCATCAAAAACACCACATGCTGAAATTCTTGAGGAAGCAAAACCACTTTTAAAAGAAAAAGGCTATGACCTAAAAATAAAAGTGCTTAGCGATTATAAAATGTACAATAAAGCTTTAGCTGAAAAAGAAGTGGATGCGAACTTTTTCCAACATATTCCTTACTTAAACGAAGAAAACAAATCAAACAAAGATTATAACCTAGTGAGTGCAGGTGCTGTTCACCTTGAGCCTTTCGGTATCTACTCTAAGAAATACAAATCAGTCAAAGATATTCCAAACGGCGGCACGATCATTATGACAAACAACGTGGCTGAGCAAGGCCGTATGCTTGCCCTACTTCAAAATGCTGGCGTGATCAAGCTTGATTCAAAGGTTGATACAATCAACGCAACATTGAAAGACATTAAAGAAAACCCAAAGAACTTGAAATTCAAAAAAATCGCTCCTGAACTCACAGCGAAAGCTTATGAAAACAGTGAAGGAGACGCAGTCTTTATCAACGTAAACTATGCAATTCAAAATCATTTGAATCCGAAGAAAGATGCAATTGAACTTGAGCAAACAAAGAACAACCCTTACGCAAACATTGTAGCTGTTCGTAAAGGTGATGAAAAATCAGAGAAAATCAAGACTTTAATGGAAGTGCTTCACTCTAACAAAATTAAAGAATTCATTGAAAAAAAATATGATGGTGCAGTCTTACCTGTATCTGAATAATATGCTCGAAAACCTCGCTTGAATGAAAGCGAGGTTTTTTTGTGTATTTTTTTAAATCTCGCTCATAATAAAGACGTACAAATGACCTGAAGGGATTGAATCAATGTGAACGAACAGCATATGAGCGGAGCCATGCAACAATCACTATCCGATTATAAAACCGCAATGGGTGAATTTCAGAAGAAAATGCCGGTGTTTGGCAAGAAATTCAATGAATTTACGGAGCAATGCTTTCAGAGCGGTTCTTTGACGCAAAAAGAGAAACAAATGATTGCCCTTGGCATTAGCATTCATGCACAAGATGAATATTGTATGATTTATCATACAAAGGGGGCGCTTGATCAAGGAGCTACAGAAGAGAATGTATTGGAAGTCGTCAGTGTAGCAGCAGCGTTCGGCGGGGGAGCGGCACTCAGCCAAGGGATCACTGTTGTTCAGCAATGTATTGATGAATTTGGCGGACAGACGCATTAATACAAGGAAAACACGGTATTTTTCCATATGGGAGAGATGAGTGATTCTCTTGCCAGTGTGTGAGAAAATATGCCAACATAAAGCGTCATATCCCTTTTGAGTGAAGTGTCATTGATTTGATAAAATGGAACTACACTAAAAGAAGGGGATGGTTTATTATCGGTTCGGACCAGAGTATACTGGGATTGGATTATACCGCCGAGATGGAAAAGGCCATGCACAAATCTCATGGCATGAGCTATGCAGAGTACGAAAGAAACCATGACTTACGGATGAAAGTAGAATATAAACGAGAGCAGTCCTATCGAGATGAGAAAAGGCAGCTCGCAAAAATGAATATACAGGGCTATTGATAGCTAAGGGGCGGGGAGATCACTCCCCGCTTTTTCTTTTTATGAGAACAGTCTTTTCGACATAAATTCTTTTATCCATCTGCATTTTTTGTTAGAATTTTGAGGGCATCCTCTTACGCTTGTCGTGAATGTGTTGTATTCACTTTTAATTTGTTATAAAATTAGAATGAGAATAAATTGAGAATAATGATTATTTTGGAGGTATCGATATATGACTGCTTCGACATTAACAATTAAGGACTTGCACGTTGAGATTGAAGGGAAAGAAATCTTAAAGGGTGTAAATCTCGAGATAAAAGGTGGAGAATTCCACGCAGTAATGGGACCAAACGGTACAGGTAAATCAACTTTATCTGCTGCAATTATGGGTCACCCGAAATATGAAGTGACAAAGGGTAGCATTTTACTTGACGGCGAAGATGTACTTGAAATGGAAGTAGATGAGCGCGCAAAAGCAGGTCTTTTCCTTGCAATGCAATACCCATCTGAAATCAGCGGCGTCACAAATGCGGACTTTCTTCGTTCTGCCATCAATGCTCGCAGAGAAGAAGGTGATGAGATCTCACTGATGAAATTCATCCGCAAAATGGATGAAAACATGGACTTTCTAGAAATGGACCCTGATATGGCACAGCGCTACCTAAATGAAGGTTTCTCAGGCGGTGAGAAAAAACGTAATGAAATTCTTCAATTGATGATGATTGAACCAAAGATCGCCATCCTAGACGAAATCGATTCTGGTCTTGATATCGATGCCTTAAAAGTTGTCTCTAAAGGGATTAATAAAATGCGCGGAGAAAACTTCGGTTGCTTAATAATCACGCACTATCAACGTCTTTTGAACTACATTACACCAGATAAGGTTCACGTGATGATGCAAGGACGTATCGTGAAATCTGGCGGACCAGAGCTTGCACATCGTCTAGAAGCAGAAGGCTATGACTGGATTAAAAAAGAATTAGGTATTGAAGACGAGACTGTTGGTCAAGAAGCGTAAGCGATAGGAGGATTATTGATGACATTAGAAACGAAATTATCTGTAGATCAAGATTATGTCAAAAGCTTCTCCGAGAAGCATCAGGAACCGGCATGGATGAGCTCCCTTCGCTTACAGGCTCTTGAAAAAGCAGAAGATCTCCCAATGCCAAAGCCTGATAAAACGAATATATCAAATTGGAATTTAACAAACTTTAAACAGCATACAGTCGAAAATGTGCCATTTAGATCATTAGAAGAGCTTCCAGAAGAAGTGAAATTGTTGATTGACCTCGAGGATACAGACAAGACATTATACATTCAGCGTGACCAAACGCCGGCTTACTTGTCGCTTTCCACTGAAGCGAAGGACAAAGGTGTCATCTTTACTGACATCCATACGGCCATTCGTGAACATGCTGATTTGGTTGAACAATATTTTATGAAAGATGCTGTAAAAGTCGACGAGCACAAGCTGACAGCCTTGCATGCGGCTTTAGTTAACGGCGGAGCTTTTCTTTACGTTCCGAAACATGTTGAGCTTGAAGCACCAATCCAAGCGGTTTATCTTCATGAAAAAGAAGAAACAACCCTATTCAACCATGTCATTGTGGTAGCAGATGATCATAGTGCTGTGACATATGTAGAAAACTACATCAGTACAGCAAAGCCAGAGGAAGCAATATTTAACATTGTCTCTGAAGTGTTTACAGGAGCGAATGCTCGCGTGACATACGGTGCAGTAGATAACCTTGCTGAAGGTGTCACGGTATACGTGAATAGGCGCGGAATGGCAAACGGCCGTGAAAGTAAAATCGAATGGGCGCTTGGCTTGATGAATGATGGAGACACAGTGTCTGAAAACATCACAAAGCTGATGGGAGACGGCACATTCGGTGATACGAAATCTGTCGTAGTTGGTCGAGGTAAACAGACAGAAAACTTCACAACAAGTATCATTCACTTCGGTAAAAACTCTGAAGGATATATCTTGAAGCATGGTGTGATGAAGGACCAAGCATCCTCTATTTTTAACGGAATTGGCAAAATCGAGCATGGTGCGACAAAGTCAAATGCAGAGCAGGAATCACGTGTACTCATGCTTAGTGAAAAAGCACGCGGGGATGCAAACCCAATTCTATTAATTGATGAAGATGATGTCACAGCAGGACACGCAGCCTCTGTTGGTCGTGTCGACCCAACTCAGCTTTATTACCTCATGAGCCGCGGGATTTCCAAAGAAGATGCAGAAAGGCTTGTAATTTATGGATTCTTAAATCCAGTTGTAAAAGAACTGCCGATTGAAGGAGTTAAAAAGCAACTCATTTCTGTAATTGAAAGGAAAGTCAAATGATGAATATCAAAGACGTTCGTGAGCAATTTCCAATTCTTCATCAGCAAGTGAACGGGCATGATTTGGTGTATTTGGACAGTGCGGCTACTTCTCAAAAGCCAAGAGTTGTGATTGATGCATTGAATGAGTATTACCGGTCTTATAACTCGAACGTCCATAGAGGTGTTCATACCCTTGGCACGAAAGCAACGGATGCATACGAGGGTGCAAGAGAAAAAGTTCGTGCATTCATACGTGCTTCCTCTGTCCAAGAAATCATTTTTACAAGAGGAGCAACAACGGCTCTTAATACGGTTGCGATGAGTTATGCAAGAGCGAACCTTAAAGAAGGCGATGAGATTGTGATGACGCATATGGAGCATCATGCGAATATCATCCCTTGGCAGCAGGCAGCGAAAGCAACGGGCGCAACATTAAAATATATTCCATTACAGAAAGACGGTACGTTATCACTTGAAGATGTGAAACAAACGATCACACATCATACGAAAATTGTGGCTGTCACACATGTCTCAAACGTATTAGGAACCATTAACCCGATTAAAGAAATCGCCAAAATCGCTCACGATCATGGGGCGATCATAGTGGTGGATGGTGCTCAAAGCACACCGCACATGCAAATCAATGTTCAAGAGCTAGATTGCGACTTTTTCGCTTTTTCTGGGCATAAAATGTGTGGACCGACGGGAATTGGTGTGCTTTATGGGAAGAAAGATCTTTTGAATAATATGGAGCCTGCCGAGTTTGGTGGTGAAATGATCGACTTTGTGGATCTGTACGATTCCACTTGGAAAGAGCTTCCGTGGAAATTTGAAGCGGGTACGCCGATCATCGCAGGAGCAGTTGGACTTGGAAAAGCGATTGATTTCTTAAATGAGATCGGTATGGATGAGATAAGCCGTTATGAGCAACAGCTTGCGTCTTATGCGCTTGAGCGCTTTAAGGAACTAGAAGGTGCGGTTGTGTATGGTCCGGAGCATCGAGCTGGTCTTGTGACGTTTAACTTAGATGACGTTCATCCGCATGATGCGTCAACTGTACTTGATTCGGAAGGTGTGGCCATTCGTGCTGGTCATCATTGTGCGCAGCCGCTCATGAAATGGC
The DNA here is from genome assembly GCF_040500475.1 of Bacillus sp. Bos-x628. Lineage (GTDB taxonomy): Bacteria > Bacillota > Bacilli > Bacillales > Bacillaceae > Bacillus > Bacillus maqinnsis. The sequence goes on from NZ_CP159358.1 coordinate 2,802,393, forward strand.
TTGGCGTATCAGCGACGGCAAGAGCGAGCTTCTATATTTACAATACAGAAGAAGAGATTGACGAGCTCATTGCAGCGCTCCGTAAGACAAAGGAGTATTTTACGAATGTCTTTTAATGTAAATTTAGATACACTGTACAGACAAGTGATTATGGATCATTATAAAAATCCGAGAAACAAAGGTGTGCTAAACGACAGCATTGTAGTCGATATGAACAACCCGACATGTGGTGATCGCATTCGTTTAACAATGAAAATTGAAGATCAGCAGGTCAAGGATGCGAAATTTGAGGGGGAAGGATGCTCGATTTCAATGGCATCTGCCTCGATGATGACGCAGGCGATAAAAGGGAAAGATATTGCAACAGCCTTAAAAATGTCTCGGATTTTTTCAGATATGATGCAAGGTAAAGAATACGACGATTCCATTGATCTTGGCGACATTGAGGCGCTGCAAGGAGTAGCGAAATTCCCAGCACGCATCAAATGTGCAACATTATCATGGAAGGCGCTTGAAAAAGGCGCATCTGCCGAAGATAACGGCAAATCATAAGATTGGAGTGAAAATGGATGGCTAAAAAAATGCCGGATGTTGGTGAATATAAATATGGCTTTTCTGATAAAGACGTTTCCATTTTCCGTTCAGAGCGCGGACTGACAAAAGAAATCGTTGAAGAAATTTCTCGTATGAAGGAAGAGCCTCAGTGGATGCTCGACTTTCGCTTGAAATCTCTTGAACACTTTTATAACATGCCGATGCCGCAATGGGGCGGAGACTTACATGCATTAAACTTTGATGAAATCACCTATTACGTTAAACCGTCAGAACGTTCAGAGCGTTCTTGGGATGAAGTGCCTGAAGAAATTAAACAAACTTTTGATAAGCTTGGGATTCCAGAAGCAGAGCAAAAGTATTTAGCAGGTGTATCTGCTCAGTACGAATCTGAAGTTGTGTATCACAACATGAAGCAAGACCTTGAAGATCAAGGAATTGTATTCAAAGATACAGACAGTGCATTAAAAGAGAACGAAGACATCTTCCGCGAGCACTGGGCAAAGGTCATTCCGCCGACTGACAACAAATTTGCTGCGCTGAACTCGGCTGTATGGTCTGGCGGTTCATTTATCTACGTACCAAAAGGCGTAAAAGTAGACACTCCACTTCAAGCATACTTCCGTATCAATTCTGAAAACATGGGGCAGTTCGAGCGTACGCTGATCATCGTTGACGAAGGTGCACATGTGCATTATGTAGAAGGTTGCACAGCACCAGTTTATACAACAAACTCACTTCACAGTGCAGTTGTTGAAATCATTGTTAAAAAAGGCGGCTACTGTCGTTATACAACGATTCAAAACTGGGCAAACAACGTCTTCAACCTTGTAACGAAACGGACGGTTTGTGAAGAGAACGCAACAATGGAATGGATTGATGGAAACATCGGTTCTAAGCTGACAATGAAATACCCTGCTGTCATCTTAAAAGGTGAAGGCGCACGTGGTATGACATTAAGTATTGCCCTAGCAGGTAAAGGTCAGCACCAAGATGCAGGAGCAAAAATGATTCACCTTGCACCAAACACATCTTCTACGATCGTATCGAAATCGATTTCGAAACAAGGTGGTAAAGTTACGTACCGCGGAATCGTACACTTCGGACGCAAAGCAGACGGTGCACGCTCAAACATCGAGTGTGACACACTCATTATGGATAACAAATCGACTTCTGATACGATTCCTTACAATGAAATCTTGAATGACAACATTTCATTAGAGCACGAAGCAAAAGTATCAAAAGTATCAGAAGAACAACTTTTCTACTTGATGAGCCGTGGTATTTCTGAAGAAGAAGCAACAGAAATGATCGTCATGGGTTTCATCGAGCCATTTACAAAAGAACTGCCAATGGAATACGCTGTTGAAATGAATCGTTTGATTAAGTTTGAGATGGAAGGCAGCATAGGTTAACCATTGATTTACCGGGGATTTAAGGTGTTTATATGATACATTTTTGATGATCACCCACAAAACACCCACAAAAAAATAATTACTCAACATACCGCAGATACATTCCCATTGCCTGGTCCTCAATTTTTTGGTGACATGGAGATACTTATCTGCGGTTGTTTTTATACTAGAATGTCCTAATCGTACCCTTATATGAAACGCTTGCACGTGTGCAATGACCTTTTATGACTTCTCTAACTACAGATGGCGTTAAATAATTGCCTTTAGGTTTTTTAAAATGATTTTATCACTATTCATCTTAAATATAGTACCATGCGTAGATATTAATTTCTCTTGTAATAATTTTAACTGGTTTAACTCTTCTCATAGGTCAGGATTCAAACCTATTGTATGATAACTAGATGTACTCTTTATGGACTTCAATATAACCTTATTATTAATTCCTCTGCTTGTCTGTCTTTCAACAGTAACCTTTCCATCATGGATATCTGTCCACTTTAAAGCTAGTACTTCACTTATTCTTAATCCAGTTTGACTTAAAAAATACATTATCATCCGATAGTAATTATATTTAAAACTAAAAGTAGAATAGTTGTAGATACTGAAGTCAAAGCCACCAATTAAAATGGTAGACAAAAAAGAAGGTAATTCGTAATTCGCCTTCTTTTTGTTTTTCTAAGGAGATGGATAACGTGAGCAACAATATTACTAAATTTTTGAAATTGAATGATTGGTCAATAATACCTGAAAAAAATAAGGGAGAGTCTCCAAACTCAAAAAAATTTGAGGATCTTCGATATGTTTATCATCAAAGAATCAAAGGTTTTTGCAGACCTTATGTATTAGCGCAAAGAATAAGTTGGGAAATTAGGTCACCAATAGAAGTTCAGGTTGAACCCGTGGAAGAATACCAGTTATCTTGTAAAGAAGAAGAGTTGCAAAGTTTGGGAAATACATTGAACATTGACTATTGGGTTAAGAGGGGGGATGTATTTCTAGGATTGAAACCTGACGGTTGGTTCAGACTTCATCAAGCTAAAATGAATGGTCAATGGCATAACTTATTTATCCCAAATGGTGAAAGAACATTTGAATGGAGGTTAGGTTGGGGGCTGGAATGTACAGAGGATCAAATAGCAATGTTACTACCCGCTGAAGGTCAAGATAAAATAAAAGTACACTCAGGTATTTTAGAAAGTGGAGCGTTAAACAGATTTAATGAAGCAGGTACTGGTATGTCTTTAGCTATTGAACCGATGAAAAAAGCGATAATTAAAAGAAATGAAGTAATTGCAAAATTAATAATAATGCCAAAAAGTGTACCAGAAATTAAATCTATAATTGAAGAAAGAGGTATAAGGGATGAGTAAGTTCTCATTGTACTGGGAAGTCCTTAAAAATAAATATTTTTCTATTTTATTTTTATCTTCATTTTTAAATACATTAGCACACTCAATAGCTGTAATCACAATCATCTGGTTTATTTATCAAGAAACAAACAATCCTGTGTTCATTGCGATTTCTCTACTATGTTTAGAGTTGCCATCCATGTTGTTTGCACCAATTTGGGGGACTTTTTTAGATAAAGTTAAAATTGTTTATGTTGTTGTTTTTGCTAACTTAACAAGAGCTTTACTATTTTTATTTTTATTATTTAATATGACATTAATTACAACAATTGACTTCATTATCTTTTTTGTTTTATTGAGTTTATCAAGTTCGATAGCTCCAATTGTGAAATCTGGAGAGACTATGCTATTGTTCAGAATACTCCCCAAAAAAGATCTTCTTCCTGCAAATTCTTTAATGAATATTCAATTTGATTTAGCATTTGTTATAGGACCAATGATAGGAGGTATAATTGCTACAACAAAAATCGGCCCCTATGCTTTTTTGATTAATTTTGTCTTATTGGTGTTTGCATCAACATTATTCTTCTTCTTAAGAAGTTTTTCTCATGTTAAGGAAAAAGTGAAGACAGTTTCTAAGAATCGAATACTTGAGTGGTTTATTGAGTTTAAGAATGGGATTACATATATCGTTAAAGATAAAGTCGTAGGTTCCTTAGTAGTTTTAAATTTTTTCTATAACCTTTTTATATGGGGAACAACACCTACTTTATTACCTATATTAACCGAACAAACCAAAAATGCAGGTGCTACTGGATATGGTTTATTAATGGCTTCAACTTCTATTGGAATCATCATTGGATCAATTTTAGTTGGTGTATATAAAACTAAATTTAATCCCATATATATTGTTTTGTTATCATTAGGATTTCATGGAGTTTTCTACTCAACACTAGGTCTGCCAATGAATATATATTTCTTTGCCTTAATGCTTGGGATAGCAGGTCTTATATCTGCACCTTCAATGATTTACAACAGAACGATATTTCAATTACTAGTGCCAGAGAACAAACAAGGGAGAATTTTCACTTTATTAAGTACTGCCGGTGCATTAGGATTTCCACTAGGAACTATAACAGTTGCTCATATCACTACTCAATTTGGTAGTGAAAGTGTAAGTAACATTTTTCTTATCTTTGGTTTATCGTTTGCTCTTATTACTCTAATCACTGGTACTGTATATATGAAACATTTTAATAATCATTCCGCAAAATTAAGTGAAATGACAAAAGAGGGGGGTTAAAAATGTTAAAGACAAACTTCAATACCTTAGTAAAAATTCAGTTATATAAACAAAAGCTTTTGAAGAAAAGCGAATTAAATGGAATCAACGGCATTAATACTTTATTAAATGACTTAGGTTATATACAACTAGATACTATGAATGTAACGGCTAGAAGTCAGGATATATTTCTTTGGACGAGAATATTAGACTATAAGAAAAGTATGTTATTAGATCTATACAAACTTGATTTAATATTTGAACAATATTTATACGCCTTGTGCATATTACCTTATAGTTCAATATCGTATTTAAAAGATACTCATTTAAGTAATAAAGCAAAATTACAAGAGGACCCAGAACTAGACTTCATATTAGATATTTATAACAAAGCAAAAAGCAAAAAGAAATTGCAATCTATAGACTCTAATAGCAAGACCTCATCAAATGATGCGTGGCAAGTCACACCTACGAGAAATGCACTAGATAAATTATGGAGAGCAGACTTATTAAGAGTGAAAAGAGATAGTAAATTTAGAAAAGTTTATAGTTTACCACCTGAAAGATCTAATACAGTGGAGAACAAAAGTGAATCAATGCTTGAATATTTTATTGATAAAGCATTTGAAAATTTAGGTATTGCTACAATTAAAGAAGCGAAAAACTATTTTGGATTGAATAAAAAGAAGACATCAAAAATAATTAACGGTATGATTAGTGATAAAAAATTACTACCAATCATGATAAACGGGATAAATGATGGGGAGAGTCATTATATTAGAGATTGTGATGTTCACTTAATTGAGAAAATTGCTCAAGTTGAGAGTGAAGCATGCACACTATTAACTCCATTTGATAATCTTCTCAGAGACAGATCAAGAGTACAAAAATTATTTAATGTGGATTATCGTCTAGAAAGTTATATACCTAAAGAAAAGAGAAAGTTTGGTTATTTCGGGATGCCAATTTTAATTGGTGAAAGATTAGTTGGAGTGATAGATCTGAAATTGTTTAGAAATGAGAAAAAACTACAAGTGAACAAATTATCTTTATTTTATCCTATGGAAAAAGAATTTCACTTAAAAGAGATAGGGGCGATTTTAAAACGGTTTGCTAAGTTTATTGGCGCGGAAAGTATTGAATATTCGGAAAATATAGAGTGCGCTTCTTTGGAGGTGTAAATATTTTGATAGATCTCAAAACGAGACCTCTTCGACAAATTCTAGAGGGTAACAATATTAAATACGTCGTTAGTGTACCTTGTACTATACTAGCTTCTTATTATGATTTTCATGATTCTGATAAACTCGAAAATATTATAGTTACAAGAGAGGAAGAAGGTATAGGTATTATCTCAGGATTATCAATTGCTAATGAAAAAGCAGTTATAATGATGCAAAACTCTGGTTTAGGTAACTGTTTAAATAGTTTGGCTTCTTTAAGCATTTCATACAAAATAGGTTTTGTAATATTGGTTTCTTTAAGGGGAGATGATACTTTTGAAACCAATCCTGTTCAAAATGTAATTGGTAGTGCTACAAGAAATATTATAGTTTCACTTGGGTGCAAATTCTTTGAAATATCCAGTATTTCTCAGCTAGAAAACACATTTAGGGAAGCTTTGGATTTAGCGGCTTATTACAATGAACCAGTGTTCATTTTGTTACCAAGAAAAGAGATGTTAAAATGAATAAAATTGATGTTTTTGTTGAATTTAACAAATTTATAAGTAATGAACTAGTTGTATCTCCCTTAGGTGAGACTTCAGAAATTTGGAAATCAATTAATGAAAGAGATAATAATTTCTACATGTTAGGTTCAATGGGGATGCCTATCTCATTTGGGCTAGGTCTAGCATTAGGAACTACAGAAAATGTATATGTAATAGATGGCGATGGATCTTTATTAATGAATTTGGGTGGATTAAGTACTGTAGCAAAAATAAATCAGAAAAATTTAAAAATTATAATTTTAGATAACGGCTGTTATGCAACTACTGGAGGGCAGTTAGCGTGTACTAGTGATGTTACTTCTTTACATGAAGTGGCAATTGCATGTGGTATAAAAGAAGTACATGTTGCTCATAACACCACTAAGTTCAAGTAGTTACTAAATGAAACTCGTTCTGTTGTAGACACCTCTATTATATTTTTAAAAATAAAAAATGAGAAGTCGAATTCTTCTTGTATAACTTTGCTACCAGAAGAAATATCCTCATCTTTTAGAAAGCATTTTGCTCAAAAGATGAATGCTTAAAAACAATCTACTAGACATATAACTATAAATTTTTTAAAAATGGTGATACCATTTTGATTTCACTTATTAATCAAATGCCTTCATGGCGTTGTGTTCTCTTTTATTATACGTCACGTTGTCGAGTAAATCTCGCTAGCAAATAAAGAAAATGAGGGTTTCTTTGACATCTTGTCTTTGAAAACCCTTACTTTCTCTTCAATTTGAGGCGAACTGTTGAAGTTCGTCTTTTTTCTATTTCTTATGGATTTTCTATTTACTATGATGGAAGCAGATGAGAAGGGAAAGAGTGAAAGATTCCTATTTCCTATCATGCATTTGAACAGATCAAACAGCAATCAGTAATCTATTTGTCGGTTCTATTACATGCATGAGAGCAAATAGGTCGTACGATTCAAATGGGCAAAGTGGCATGTCATGCGATGAAACTGTCAAAATTAGCGAATCTCTATCTGTATCTTAAAATTTTACTTTGACACCATCCTTTTCTATGATAAAATCATAGTGTGATAATGATAATCGTTATCAAATGATATAACTACATATAGATTGGATAGGTGAGGTACATGTTCAGAAAATCTTTTTTGTCTTTGTTAGTTGTGTTCTCCATTGTTTTGCTTGCGGCTTGCGGGAATAACAGCAGTGAAGGAAAGTCAGACAGTAAAGAGAAAGCTCGGACTGTTGAAAGCGCTATCGGTTCAACTGAAATTAAAGGGACGCCTAAGCGTGTTGTGACATTATACCAAGGAGCTACAGATGCAGCGGTAGCAATGGGCATTAAGCCAGTAGGTGTTGTGGAATCTTGGCTTGAGACGCCTAAATATAAATATTTAAGAGATGATCTAAAGGATGTTAAAATTGTTGGGCAGGAAACGCAGCCGAACTTAGAGGAAATTAAAAAACTAAACCCAGATTTGATCATTGCGTCTAAAGTTCGTCATGAGCAAATCTTTGATCAGTTAAAAGAAATTGCACCGACTGTTGCAACAGAGACAGTCTATACGTTTAAAGATACAGTAAAACTCATGGGTGAAGCGTTAAATCGGGAAGACAAGTCGAAAGAACTGTTAACGAAGTGGAACGATCGTGTGGCTGACTTTAAAGAAAAGGCCCAAAAGAACATTAAAAACTGGCCAATGAATGTAGCGGTTGTAAACTTCCGTGCAGATCATGCAAGAATTTATCAAACTGGCTTTGCGGGATCTATTTTAACAGAGCTTGGTTTTGGGGGACCTAAAAATGTCAAAGATAAAAAACAAGATATCATTACACTGACAGATAAAGAGAGCATTCCGCAAATGAACGCAGATGTGATTTATTACTTCATGGATGATCAAGATAAGGCTGTCGAAAAAGCGTATAAAGAGTGGACGAGTCATCCTTTATGGAAGCAGCTTGATGCGGTGAAAGCGAAACAAGTTTACAAAGTAGATGAAATCACTTGGAACATGGCTGGCGGTATCATTGCTGCAAACATGATGCTTGATGATATTTATGATCGACTAGGACTTGAAAAATAAGAAATCACAGAGGAGAAAATGTGAAAAAATCATTTTCTCCTTTTTCCATAACAGATTGAAAGCGGGAATCAGATGAGAAGTTTATTAAAAAAGGATTCGAGTAAGGCGCTGCTATTTGCGGGGTTCATCGTGTTGATGTTGGTCTTTTTTATGCTCAGTATTTCTCTTGGGCAAACGACTATTCCCCTCAAAGCCACCATCCATGCTTTTCTTCATTTTGATGAATCTGATGCAAACAGTGTCATTGTCATGACTTCTAGGCTATCACGAGCTTTAATTGCAATGGTCGTTGGTTCAAGTTTAGCCATTTCAGGTGCACTTATGCAGGCATTAACGAGAAACCCGCTTGCTGCTCCTGATTTATTAGGGATCAACGCCGGCGGTTTATTTTTCATCGTGATCTCTATTATTTTCTTCTCGACAGAGTCGTTAACAGCCTATATGTGGACAGCTTTTTTAGGATCTGCTATTGCCGGAATGCTTGTTTTTCTATTAGGCTCGATCGGGAGAGATGGACTCACGCCGGTCAAAATTGTGCTAGCAGGGGCTGCCATTTCTGCCCTGTTTGCGTCCTTTACACAAGGCCTTTTAATTGTGAATGAGCAGTCGATTCAAAGTATCTTGTTTTGGATGGCTGGTTCTGTCTCTGGACGAAGTATCGATATGCTTCTGCCTGTGTTACCTTATATCATAGGGGCTACCATTGTGGCACTGCTTCTCGGACGTGCGATCAATGTTCTACTGTCAGGAGAAGATATTGCCAAAGGACTCGGTCAGCGTACATTGTTGCTGAAAATTACGATGGGGGTGCTTGTCGTTTTTTTAGCTGGTGGTTCAGTTGCTGTAGCTGGTTCTATTGGTTTTGTTGGTTTTCTCGTGCCGCATATTGTGAAAAAGCTTGTCGGACCTGACCATCGCTGGGTACTGCCGTATTGTGCTGTGGTTGGTGCGTCTCTTTTACTTGTGGCTGATATTGCGGCTCGTTTTCTGATTATGCCTCAGGAAGTGCCGATTGGCGTTATGACTGCTGTAGCGGGAGCACCTTTATTTGTTTATCTCGTGCGCAAGGGGTTGAAGGCGGGTGGCTAAAACATATACAGTTCGCTCAAAGGGTGGGCTCATTTCGTTTCAATTTTCAAAGCGGACTTTTTTGATTTTACTTTTATTAATGGTGATTGCATTTGGTTTGTTTATTTTCAGTCTGTGTATGGGAAGCCAGTTTATTCAGCCGGTGGATGTAATGCTTCATTTGATTGGTCAAGAAGGAGAAAATTCGTTTGTTTTAAATACGCTGAGGATTCCAAGAACATTGCTTGCTGTTCTAGTTGGGGCTTCACTTGCGGTTTCAGGGCTGATTTTACAAGGATTAATTCGAAATCCGCTTGCATCACCTGATCTCATTGGAATTACAAGCGGTGCTTCATTTGGTGCGATTATGTTTATCGTTTTTTGGATGGGAACTGTGCCAATTGCTTATCAGTCATTATGGGCGATTGCAGGTGCTTTTGCGGTATCCTGCCTGATTTATTTGCTTTCTTGGAAGAAAGGCGTCAAGCCGATTACGCTTGTGTTGATGGGGATTGGCATTTCAGCCATCATGAAAGCTTGCGTTACGTTTACCCTTGTTTTGAGTGATACGATGACAACGACAAAGTCATATATATGGCTAACGGGCAGTTTATATGGCTCCACGATGAAAGACGTGACAGCCATGCTTCCTTGGGTCATGATCATTTTACCTATCGTCATGATGTTAGCAAGAACGATGAATGTGAAGGAGCTTGGTGATGACCTTGCGACAGGTCTTGGGGTAAAGGTACAGGCAAAACGGTTATTCTTTCTTTTATTAAGTGTGATTTTAGCCGGCATTGCGGTTGCGTTTGCAGGCGGGATTGAATTTGTCGGGCTTATGGCGCCTCATGTGGCAAGGTTGATCATTGGTCGTTCCTTTATTGCCCTTGTACCGGCCTCTGCACTGATCGGAGGTATTCTAGTGATGCTGGCAGATCTCGTCGCAAGAACTGCTTTTCTTCCTTTAGATGTACCAGCAGGTGTATTTACAGCAGCAATCGGAGCGCCATTCTTTATTTACTTATTATACCAACAACGAAATCGATAAATGAAACGTATGTAAAAAGACGGGGGTTTTGATATGATGCCAGAGTGGGTTGAGAGAGAATTACTTGATTTTGGGATACACATCACAAGTAGTCCAATCAAGGCCGATTGCACACTTGCTGTGCTTTTTTCTGAAGAGTCTGCTGCTCGTTTATTGGAAGCTGAAAAGATAGCGATGCATGCACCAAATCTTGCAGTGGCGGCATCTATATTTTCTAAGCGCTATGCGTACTTAGTGGTCAGTTCATCTTTATACTTGATGACATTATATGATAGCATTTATCAAATTTCACCATCTGCTTGCGTATTTAGAGAGGATCGAAAAATGGCTCTCAATAAATCAGCGTGTTCATTTGTCCAATTAGAAGGAGATCGCAACGAGTGGAGAGAACAAGTGATTTTCGCTCTTTTCACACAGTACGTCACACCTCTTTTAGACGTGTTGCACCGCGTGTCAAGACTCCCTTACTCCATCCTATGGGAAAATGTAGCTGTTCGCATCAACTCTCTATATCGAAGCATGATGAAGAAAGTGGAGGATCCCGCCATGAAAAAGCGGGTGAAGGAAGATTACGTCTTTCTTAAGGAAGCGGCTGGTGAAGTATTTGGCTCTCAGCAAAATCCTTTCAAATGCAGTTTGAATTTAGATGAAAGTTTGTTACAAACATCTGACCGAAAAACTTGCTGTATGTATTATCAACTTGAGAAAAAAGCGGAAAATCTTGCTTATTGTCTCGTCTGTCCGCTTGAGAAGAAGAAAGGCACTGTATGTAAGTAGCAGTACTGCAACATGCAGATTAACCTTCGCATTTATTGTCAAGTCTTGTACTTGTGTGCTCGTGCACGAATTGACCCTTCATTCCCCGCAATAGTGCACCTAACTAGACTTCAATGGTTTTCAGGTCACGGTGTAAATAGACAAAGGGCTAAAATAAACATCATTTTTGTTTTAGCAGGTCTTGAAACCATCCTTATTGAAATGCGGTGCAGCAATGAAGTGCAGAGCAGGCTACAGGCGGCTCTAGCTATCTATGAACAAACGGAATAACGCTAGATTGACTACTCGCAAACTGCGGGTATTTTTTATTTGAAAAGAACACCATTTTTTGAAAAACTAGACTTATAGACAACGAAATCGATATACTGTAGAAGTTATTATATTTTTTGACATCATTTTTAATTTTATCTATTTGCAGAAAGAGGTTTTTATATGAAGAAAATGGGCAGGTTATACATTTTGATGCTGAATATTTTCATCGCCATGCTAGGCTTTGGTTTGATTGTTCCTGTCATGCCGAGTTATATTGAAGCCTTTGGCGCAACTGGAAAAACCCTTGGCTTTCTCGTTGCCGCTACTGGTCTCACACAATTTGCTTTGTCGCCAATTGCTGGTGTATTGACTGATCGTTTTGGACGTAGAAAACTGATTATCGCTGGGATCGCCGGCTTTACAATTGCTCAATTTATCTTTGCTTTTGCCGATCAGCTTTGGCTACTATTCGTGTCACGATTCTTAGGCGGAGCTGCGGGGGCACTATTAATGCCTGCCATGTTTGCATATATCGCTGACATTACAAGTGAAACAGATCGCGGGAAAGGAATGGGCTTATTTAGTGCAGCGATGACACTTGGTTTTGTCATTGGACCGGGAGTAGGCGGGTATTTGGTTGAATACGGGATTGCCTTTCCTTTTCTCATTGCTGGTTCTTTTGCCGCGCTCTCCACCTTCTTGTCGGTCATTTATTTACCTGAAACGTTAACGAAGGAAAAGCAGGAAGAAGCACGGTTGAATCAAGAAATGAACTTCAATCCTTTTGTTCAGATGATTCAGGCTTTAAAAACATCATATGGCTTTTTATTTATCTTAGCTTTTGTGCTTCATTTTGGCATCATTCACTTTGAGTCGATTTTTGGTTTATACGTAGATCAAAAACACGGATTTACACCAAAGGATATTGCATTTGTGATTACTGTCGCAGGCCTAGCTGGTGTGCTTGTTCAAGGTGCTCTAGTGAATACCTGTGTCAAACGGTTTGGTGAAATGCATGTCGTACGTTATGCACTGCTAGGAGCTGCTTTTATGCTCATTGCTTGCCGATATGCACCTTCTTATTGGCTTATCTTTACGTTTTCAATTTTATTTTTAGCGGCGACCTCTTTTGTTCGTCCAGCTCTCAATACATTGCTCTCCAAAATGGCAGGTGATCGCCAAGGGTTAGCCGGCGGCATGAATACATCTTTTATGAGTCTTGCAAATATTGTCGGACCAAGCCTTGCTGGTATTCTATTTGATTTGAATATTGAGCTTCCTTTTATGTTTGGTACATTCGTGCTTTGTTTAAGCTTTATTGCATCCATGATTTGGGCAAAAAAGGTGCAGCATATTCATGCTCCTTCTTGAAGACTGTTCGACAAAAATGAGAGTGAAAGTTTGATATCAATTAGGTGGGAATAATCGATTTTTTTCATATTTTGATAGATGACGATAATCGTGATGAGAGAGGCCTTTTCATATATTCACATGAATAAACTGCTTATGAGATCAAACATCGCTTTACATCGTGTTGATCTAAAGGCAGTATGTCAAAAAAAGTTCAACATGGTCATCTTTCATATTTGACGACGGGTGATTTTTCTTGATGAAGCGCGCGGATGAATTCATCATCAACATGTAAATGATCTTTTACTAATTGATGGGGTGTTAAAGCCATCCATTGATTGAGAGAAATATCTGCAAAACGATCACTTTTAAAAATTTCCAGAAACCAAAGACTTTGTTCTCCGGTATTTTGAATGTAGTGCCCCATTCCAAAAGGAACATAGCCGACATCACCTGCTCTGTAATTAAAGGTTCGGGCTGTACCGCCTGCGCCAAAGACAGTCATTTTGGCAGTGCCGGTTAAATAATATTGCCACTCATCATTATTAGGATGCCAATGCATTTCTCTCATCCCGCCAGGCAATACTTCAACAAGAGCAGCGGCAATGGTTTTAGAGACTGGGAAGTTCTTAGAATCAACTATTCTAACCGATCCTCCAGAGGTTGTAAGCGGTTTTTGTTTGAGAAGTTGATATGTAAATGGCGGCTGAATGTTGCCATACGGATTAGGTACTTCCTGACTTTGCAATGATTGCGGGGGTGAGCCTTGAAACATATAACGCTGCTTCTTAGGAATTCGATCGAACATGTTCGAAGGCACTCCAAAATTGGCTGAGAGAATATCTTTAGGTGTATGGGCAAACCAATCTGTGATTGTAAAGGTATCAAATTCAGAAAAACGTCCATCATCAAATACAAGGAGAAATTCACAGCCCTCCCCAAGACCTTGGATGGAGTGGGGGATACCGGGCGGGAAATACCACAAATCTCCTTCTGATACATCAGCGATGACATTTCTGCCATACTCATCAACAGAAGTAATCCGAGCTTTGCCCAAAATCATATATGCCCATTCTGCCTGCTTGTGCCAATGAAGCTCGCGAACACCTCCGCGTTTCAGCCGCATATTAACCCCAGCAATTGTTGTTGAAACAGGAAGCTCTCGTTCAGTAATTTCTCTAGACCAGCCGCCATGGTTCAAGTGCATATGGGTATCAGAATAAGAAAACTTTAGATTAGGGATCGTTCCGGCATCAGTTTTAGGAGGAATCAGCATATCGGGGTTCTCCCTATCACGAAGGACGTCACGCGGTCCTAAGTCTGTAGCACCAGCGCCGTCCTCTCGAATAGGATGCGGGATGCGGCTCATTTCTTTATCCACTAGTCATTACTCCTCTCGCCTTTCTTTTCCTCATCAAAATATATGAAGTGTCAGAAAGAATGATTCAATAGGAATTGCATTAAAGGTTTAGCAGCATCTGAATACGAAGCCGCATCGTCGTATCACGAGCTTTTAATCTTTTCCCAAGCAGTTCTTCGCATTTAGCCAGTCGATAAATGACTGTGTTGCGGTGGACAGAATGTTTGGCTGTTTCTGACATGTGGCAATGTGTTTCTAAATAAACGGAGAAGACTTTGATCTTCTTGCGATTGTTCAGATCACTGATGCAATTTGATTACATCATCTTCAGTCATTCTAATACGTCCTTTGCTTGGTGGAGCTGAATAAATTTATGGCTTTATGATAGATGTCCAGCACGAAGAGCATCCATCATATTGACATGCTGGACATTTCGGAGACATCCGGCGTGTCTAGCGATCATTTTTGCTTGCTGAAAAATGGGGATGGAAATGTTCATTCGCACTCAATCTCCTTTTATTCAAGCTAAAACTGTTGGTTAAGATAAATAAAAAAATAGACGGTTACTGTCAAAGTAACGAAAATCATTTTATATACTTGTCAATTAATATAACAAACAAAAAAGAGATCAGAATGGCACATGCGTCAGTCATCTTCATTCAGAATTATGGGTAAATATGATATGTTGTAAACAGAAGAATTTCTTTCAGAAAAATGGGCATCCCAAGGACAAAGATGCGTGCATAAGAAAGCCGTCTAATAAAACATACCTGTTTGTGGTAAGAGGTGACAAACTTGATTTATATCGGATTAACTGGTTGGGGAGATCATGACAGTCTTTACCCACCGAAAATAAGCAGCACACAAAAGCTGTTTCACTATGCTTCGACGTTTCCAATTGTGGAATTGGATGCAAGTTTTTATGCTGTTCAGCCCGAGCGCAATCATGAAAAGTGGATAAAGGATACGCCTGACGCCTTTCAATTCGTGGTGAAAGCGTACCAAGGGATGACGGGACATCAAAGGGGCGAGATGCCATTTGACTCAAAAGAGGAAATGTTTGATGCATTTAAAATATCGCTGACTCCGCTGATTCGTGAAGGAAAGCTTGCGATGGTGCTGTTTCAATTTCCACCATGGTTTAATTGTAAAAAGGAACATGTTCAATATTTAAGGTGGTGTAAGGAGAAAATGGGGGATATCCCTTGTGCACTTGAATTCCGAAATCGAACATGGTTTTCGAGCGAATTTTATCATCAAACCCTTTCTTTTATGGAGAAAGAAGAGTGGATTCATTCTGTGTGTGATGAACCTCAAGTCGGTGAGGGATCGATTCCGCCAGTGATACAAGCCACACATCCTGACAAAACGTTAGTCCGTTTTCACGGAAGGAATAAAGAGGGCTGGCTTCATCCGGCAGATCACGAAAACTGGCGTGAAGTCCGATATTTATATTTATATAATGAAGCTGAATTAAAGGAATGGAAAACGAATCTCGACATCTTGCATCAGCAATCGAAAGATGTTTATGTCGTGTTTAATAATAACTCCGGCGGAGATGCGGCGACGAATGGTCAGCAAATGATTGATTTACTTGATCTGACCTATTCAAGCTTATCCCCGAAGCAGTTAGACTTGTTTAGTTAAAGGAGAGCTGCGGCTTTCAACCTGAATGATATGGTTCAGTGACAACTTGAGGGAGAGATCGACATGCTGCAGAAGCTATGGTTATATCATACAAACGATTTGCACAGCCATTTTGAGAACTGGCCAAAAATTGCAGCCTATATTGAAGAAAAGCGCCAGGTTCACGACCAAATGCTATTATTCGATATTGGCGACCATATGGACCGAGTGAACCTGATGTCAGAAGCCGATTATGGAAAAGTGAATGTTCAGCTCCTAAATCAGCTTGGCTATGATGGGGTCACAATCGGAAATAATGAGGGGATTACATTGCCCCATGATCAACTGGATCAATTGTATGAAGATGCACATTTTCCGGTGATCCTATCTAATTTATATGAGAAAGGGAAGCGTCCTTCTTGGGCAAAGCCGTATCATATGATGACATTAGAAAACGGGCTGACAATGTGTGTCCTAGGTGTCACGATTGCTTATACACCTGTATATAAGCAGCTTGGCTGGGACATTACAGATCCATTTGAGAGCATTCGAGATATGTTGCATGAGGTAAGAGGACAGGCTGACTTCATTGTGCTCCTTTCGCATCTTGGCATCACCCATGATCGCGAAATAGCACATGATTTCCCAGAGATAGATGTCATCTTAGGTTCACACACGCATCACCTTTTAGAAAACGGAGAAATAGAGAACGGGGTGCTATTAGCGTGTGCTGAAAAGTATGGTCATTATATTGGATGCGTTGAGCTGACCTTTGACTCAAAGAAGAGACAACTCTTAGAGAAGAAAGCGACTGTACAACTAGTGGATCAATTGTTAAGCGAATCAGAAGAGGCCATTATCACCTTAAAGCAAGCAGAGAAAAGGGCAAAATTACTCATGCAGGAGGAAGTGACGTCGATCCAGACGAAGCTTGAAACAAAATGGTTCGACACATCCCCTCTTCCGCAGCTATTAACAGATGCCATTAAAGATTGGTGCGGGGCAGATATCGGCATGATGAATGCAGGCATGGTACTGGATTCTTTAGAGGCTGGGGTTGTGACAAGAGAAGAGATTCATCGCATATGCCCCCATCCGATTAATCCGATTCGTGTGACTCTTACCGGCAAACAGCTCCGAGAAACAGTCCAGCGGGCAGCTGAAGAGAAAATGGAGCAGCTTCGCATCAAGGGCTTCGGCTTCAGAGGTGAAGTGATGGGGAAAATGCTATATAGCGGATTAACCTATACAATAGAAGCAGAAAAAGCAAAACGGGTACAGGCTGTATTTGTCAATGGACATCTGATCAAAGATGATGATTCATATACAGTTGGAACTGTTGATATGTATACATTAGGATCGCTGTTTCCTCATATACGTGATCATGAACACATTGAATATTTTATGCCGGAGTTTTTACGTGATTTGCTTAGTTGGCGATTGAAGGAAGCTAGGTGATTTCCGCTTCAGCCTAACAACACTCGCCTTCATTTCACATAGATTGTGATGAAGGGAGTGAAGGGATTTGGTGAATTTAACGCCTATGACAATTGATGGGCATTCCTTTACAGCCGTCACAGTCAAACTGCCAAAGACCAATTTCATGGCAGTTACAAATGAGCATGGTTATATCATGTGCGGTGCACTTGATGTCGGGCTCTTAAATGAAAAGCTCGCAGACAGAGGCATCATCGCAGGGAGAGCTGTCGGTGTTAGAACGATCGAACAACTGCTGGATGCCCCTTTGGAATCTGTGACATACGCTGCAGAAGCGTTAGGAATTCAAGCTGGGACGATTGGAAGAGACGCATTATTAAAAATGGTGAAATAAAATGTAGAGATGATTCCTATCCCCCCGCCTGTCTGCATACACTTGTTATGTAGAAGGGGGGATTTTTTAATGAGAATGAACCGTCGTTATCGCCCCTACAAAAAGGGCCCTTTGCCATTTCGTTATGTCATGCTGCTTGCCGTTTTATTTTTTGTGCTGTCAACGGTTATAAGCCTCTTCTTCATTAACCGTTCGATTAAACCAACACTGATTCATATTGCCGAGTTAGAGACAGAACGCATTGCGAATCATCTCATTCAATATTCTGTTCAGGATTTTGCAGCAGATCAGGAAAATATGAAAGATATGGTTGTGATGAATACAAGTGAGAATGGAAAAGTGACGACGATAGATTTTAATGCACAAGCAACATCAAAAGCAATGGCTGAATTGTCACGTCACCTTCAAAAAAATCTAGAAGACATTGAAAAGGGGATTTTTCAAAAGAAAGCCAAAGAAGCATTAAAGAATCAAACAGACGGCCATGACGGTATTATATACAATATCCCGCTAGGACAAATTTCTGGAAATGCACTCATTGCAAATCTAGGACCAAAAGTACCTGTGCGATTTAGTCTCATTGGCGACCCGCATACCGACGTCGAAAAAAATGTAAAACCATATGGCATAAATAATGCACTGATTGATATCAGTGTTCTCATAGAAGTCAAGGTAAGGGTCATCATCCCGTTTGCCTCTGAAACCATTGTCGTGAAAAATTCTGTTCCTGTATCAATACAAGCGGTTCAAGGAGATGTACCTGATTATTATAATGGAAGCGGGACGAATTCGACTTCTCCATCCATTGTTCTGCCGGAGAAAAAGGATAAAGAAGAGTAACAGCCCAATCAATGTATTGGGCTGTGTTTTTTATGATTTTCTTTTACGTTCGGCTCTCTCCCACGCCTTTAAATGCGGATATGGGTCAAATGACCATTCAGTTCGTCCGTTGTCTTTGTACATGCCATAATGCAGATGAGGCGGAAACTTACCCGCTGTTCCAGGCGGACCATACCCTGAGCTTCCGACAGACCCAATGACCTGTCCAGGTTCAACAATCTGTCCAGTCTTGAGTCCTTTTGCAAAACCGTTCAAATGGGCAAAATAATGATAATGATTATGAATGTCTCTAATTCCTATCCGCCATCCGCCAAAGCGGTTCCAGCCTTTCATTTCAATGACGCCGTATGATGTTGCACGTACAGGAAGACCATAGTGTGCAAATAAATCAGTCCCCTCATGGATTCTTCTGCCGCCAAATCCTCTCGCATCTCCCCATGTACTCCGGTAGCTGTAATCAGCCCCGACTGGAAGCGGAAATGCATGTTGATCTAGATCAAGATGGCCATAATGCTTAAATAACTTCATAAAAGATGAAATGATACCAACCGTTTGATCACGTCCATAATAGTCCCATAAGGCGATTTTTAATTGATCGGTTCCAGTGCCATAGTGCAGCAAATATTGAGCGAATGTAAATAACACATCTTCATCGTTATCACTTTCAGCCTTCCCATCCCCATTTCCATCAAGTCCAATGCCGTCAAATACTTTAATACTAAGTGGAGATGAATCATGCTTATTCGGATTTTCTGGGCCGATCCACATTTCCCGGGGAATGTAAATGCCGATCACACCTTTTTGTTTTGGCAAATCTCTTCTGCTTTTTCGAATGTTTTGTTCATATTGATCGACAGCGGCAAGCACATACCATGGAACCTGTGTTGTCATAGCGACTTTTTCATATAATGCCATTCGCTGTTTCAGTTCATCTTTCTTATGGTGAGATTCTTGTGCATGAATAGGGATAGGTATCATTGAAAGAGCAATCATTATGGCTAAAACAACTTTCACAAACGTCCATCTCCTTACTTCCAATATTATGTCCTATCGTTTAGTGTGGTTTGATTGCTATGTTTCATAAGAAGAAAATGTTAGTAATTTTTCTTCTGCTCATTTTAGGAGGTATTTGGGTTTTTTTGCAGCTCATTCTCTTGTTGTTCAATCTGTACTATGTTAAAGTGTCTAGAGAAAAGGCTTTAGCCGAAGAATCATTTTTTTGCAGCTTTAGGCTGCATCCATCGTATATAGCAGGAAGATTTTTGTATATGCACCTTAATGAATTCATATGGAGATGATGGAATTGGCAAAGAAGGAAGAGCACGTAAGGAAGCCGGACTGGCTTAAAATTAAACTGAATACAAATGAAAACTATACCGGTCTGAAAAAAATGATGCGAGAAAACAACCTTCATACTGTTTGCGAGGAAGCGAAATGTCCGAATATTCATGAATGCTGGGCAGTAAGAAGAACCGCTACATTTATGATCCTCGGTTCTGTTTGTACGCGCGCATGCCGTTTCTGTGCGGTGAAAACTGGACTTCCAACTGAGCTTGACTTGCAAGAGCCAGAACGTGTAGCAGATTCTGTTGCTTTAATGAACTTAAAGCACGCTGTTATCACAGCGGTTGCAAGAGATGACTTAAAAGATGGCGGAGCGGGCGTATTTGCTGAAACGGTTCGTGCAATTAGAAGAAAAAGCCCATTTACAACGATTGAAGTTCTCCCTTCAGACATGGGTGGTAATTACGATAATTTGAAGACATTAATGGATACACGTCCTGATATTTTAAATCATAATATTGAAACAGTGCGTAGGTTAACACCAAGAGTTCGTGCACGTGCTACATATGATCGTTCATTAGAATTCTTGCGTCGTGCAAAGGAAATGCAGCCTGACATTCCAACAAAATCAAGCATTATGATTGGACTCGGTGAAACGAAGGAAGAAATCATTGAAGTCATGGATGATCTTCTTGCCAATAACGTTGACATCATGGCAATTGGTCAATATTTACAGCCTTCAAAGAAGCATTTAAAAGTACAAAAATATTACCATCCAGATGAGTTCGCAGAGCTGAAGGAAATTGCGATGTCAAAAGGATTTAGCCACTGTGAAGCTGGTCCGCTTGTCCGTTCTTCATATCATGCAGATGAGCAAGTAAACGAAGCGTCCAAAAAACGTCAGGCGCAGGCATAATCAGAAAACGCCAGAGGATTTGAGAGTTCTGGCGTTTTTTTCGTGCTAATTTTGACCATAAGGCGCATTCCGCCTCATAGTACGGTCAGAGTTTGTCATTCCATTTGGATCTTCCTTATTTGAAATATCCCCGCCTTGAGGTGAGTATTTCATTTGCTGAATGGTTTTTGTTAAAATTTGATCAAAATCGCGTGAATTGGTTTGAAGACGTGAAAAATTGGCAATGGATTGAAAGTGCTCTGGATTATCAGAGACGTACACATGATAATAACGAGGGAGAACAGAAACGGCTGTTTTCTTTACTTGATCGGCTGATTCATCTCTATTTCGATTTCCTGTTCGATACACAATGAGTGCATCCTCATCTGTGACAAGTGTCGCTACATCTTGAATGTTAGGTAGCTGTACGGCTAAACTTGTAATCACATGGGCAAGATGTTCGCGGTTTAAAGCAGGTGTTTTTTCTTTCTGATCCGTTACTTGCTGCCGTTGATAACGAACATATCCTGCTCTGTTTGTGTCGGCTTCTGGCATGTTGGAATTGTTTCCTTCATGACGGTCAGACAGCCTGATGGTTTTACTTGAAGAATCTTCATCCACTTGCCTGTTCATTCCTGATTGAATGCCGCACCCGCCTAAAAGCATGCACAGGAAGATGATGGCTGTAAGTCGTTTCATCATAAAAGTGACCTCCTTTTTTCTTTAGTTTCGTCTAAAACTGAAAAAACATGCTTTAGCAATTGATGGAGTTCTTCCAATGAATTATCATTAAAGATGGATCGTTTAAAAAGAGGTGAGAAGATGATCGTCATTCAGAATGCTACCTTTGATCTTGTGAAAGAAGTCAAAGACGGCTTTAATGAAGAAGCATTTAAAGCGAGATACTCAGATATTTTAAATAAGTATGATTATATTGTTGGCGATTGGGGCTACAATCAGCTAAGGCTAAAAGGGTTCTTTGATGACCAAAATCAAAAGGCCACATTTGATACGAAAATTAGCACACTCGATGAATATATTTATGAATACTGTAATTTTGGCTGTGCATATTTTGTCTTAAAACGAATCAGAAAATAACGCAAAGGGGAGCGTCATGATGTATTTCGTAGACAGAAACAAGATAGAAGAGACATTACGTTTTTTCGAAGAGCAATATGACTTGATGCGCAGTCACCAAACATGGACAAGCCCATTAGAGAAAAAAGCGCTGGAACGTATCGTCCATTTGCTCGTCGAATGTATTCTTGATACAGGAAATGACATGATTGATGGATTTATTATGCGTGATCCTGGAAGCTATAATGACATCATGGATATTCTTGTAGATGAAAAGGTCATTCCAGTTGATGAAGGCAGTCAGTTGAAAAAACTGTTCTCATGCCGAAAAACACTTGTTCAACAATATCAAGATGTCGCTCACCGCGACTTATTGCAAGTAATCAGCGAAGTAGAAAAGGCGCTTCACGTCTTTCCGAAGAGGATTCGTACTTATTTGGAGCAGGAGCTTGGTCCAGTATCAGCATTTAAATAAACCATTGGAGTTGTGAAGTCATTATGAAATACAAAGGCTATTTAATTGATTTAGACGGTACAATGTATAAAGGAACTGAAAAGATAGAAGAAGCGGGTCAATTTGTTCAAAAATTAAATGAAAGGCAAATCCCTTATTTATTTGTGACGAACAATTCATCGCGTACCCCAAAGCAGGTAGCGGAAAAGCTCGTTTCTTTCGACATTCCAGCAACAGAAGAACAAGTATTTACAACAAGTATGGCGACAGCCAACTATATTGCTGAACAAAAGAAAGATGCATCGGTCTATGTCATCGGAGAAGAAGGAATCAAGCAAGCCATCGAAGAAAAAGGATTACACTTTGGACATGAAAACGCAGATTTCGTCGTTGTTGGTATTGACCGAGGCATTACATATGAAAAATTAGCAGTGGGGGCCATTGCGATTCGTAATGGTGCGCAATTTGTATCCACGAATGGAGATATTGCCATCCCAACAGAAAGAGGGCTCTTACCAGGAAATGGCTCTTTAACTGCTGTGCTGACAGTATCAACGACCGTCCAGCCAACGTTTATTGGGAAGCCAGAGTCTATCATTATGGAACAAGCAATGCGGGTACTTGGCACAGATGTGTCTGAGACACTGATGATTGGCGATAACTATGACACAGATATCATGGCAGGCATGAATGCAGGAATGGATACACTGCTCGTTCATACAGGCGTGACAACAAAAGAGTTGCTTCAGCAGTATCAAAAGCAGCCAACGTATGTGATTGATTCTTTATCCGAGTGGATGCTGCGACTGTAAATAAAAAAGAGGACATGCGTCACGCAGTGTCCTCTTTTTTTATTTAGCATTTCTCGCACTATGTGCAAGCCGGCTTGAAGCGGCCGCAGCAATTGCCCCTACAATGTCATCTAAGAAGGTATGGCACTCACCTGTGGATTTGTCATTTAGTCTGCCGAGAATCCCAGGCTTTTCTTTATCAATATATCCATAATTCGTAAAGCCGATAGAACCGTAAATATTGACAATAGCAAAAGATAAGATTTCATCCACTCCATAAAGGCTTTCGTCAGTTTCAAGAATCGATTGGAGCGGTTCTGTCAGTTTCTTTTGTTCAGCTAGGACATCCAGTTCAACGCCTGTTAAAATTGCATTTTGCACTTCGCGTTTTGCAATGACACGCTCCACATTATGGATACATTCTGACATGTCTAGGCCAGGATGATACTTTTCCTGTAAAAAGTAGACGAGATCTGCAATATCTTGAATGGTTACGCCTCGCTCTTGCAAACGGCGTCTTGCTTTTTGTTCTACTTCGTTCATCTCATGATGATTTGGCATCTATTATTCACCCAATCCTCGTAATTTGTCCACAACGTGTAAAAAACTTAGGATATTAAATAGTATTCATAATTCCATCAACCTGCGACTACGATATGATAAGAGATCGATCATATGAACGCAGGTGAAAAAATGAAAGAAACAATTTATTACACATTTGGTATTGATGTTCGCCAGTTTATCCCATATGGCAGCTATCAGAGCTTTCAAACGGCGAAGGCTCTGTTCATTATTGTTCCGGTATCTCATTTGCGAGAAGAAGAAGTCACAGAGCTTTATTATATCAGTCAGTATTTACTGAATGAAGGTGACCCATACGTCGCTGTGTTTGAATTAACAAAAGAAGGCAAGCCAACCTTTACACACGGAAAGGAGCTGTATGCCCTCTTAAAGGCAGCACCGCCGGTCACTAGCCGTTCATTTCAGCTTGCGCCAGAGTTGGCGGCTTTTCATCTTAGGGGAAGAGGGTTTCCTTATGAGGTGTCAGAAACAAAGCGGGTGGGAGCTTGGAAGGAATTATGGGCAAAACGATTAGATCAGCTTGAAGGGTTTTGGATGCAGCAAATGCACCAAAAGCCGCTTGAACCATTTGAAAAAAAATTTATTGAATCCTTTCCGTATTATCTAGGATTAACGGAAAATGCAATTCAATATTTAGTTGATACTGAGTTCGACGATATACCGAAAGAATGCGACTCAGGTACTGTCTGCCATCAGCGTTTTTCGCGCATGACATGGCCGGTTGGTCAGCCTCTTCGTTTACCTGTAGATTGGGTATTTGATCATCCAACAAGAGATATTGCCGAATATTTAAGAGAAACATTTGTACAGCATAAAGAAGATTTAATCGAAGAAGGCTTTTCCTTTTTACAGCAATATGAGCAAGTCATGCCACTTTCTTCATTTTCAAAACGATTGTTATACAGCCGTCTCCTCTTTCCGCTTCATTATTTTGAAATCGTGGAAGGTTACTATATGTCAAGTGAAAGTGAAAAGTCTTATTACGAAGAGCGGTTAGAATATGTATTGAATGATGTGAGTCGCTATGAATATTTTCTTAAGGTCTTTCAGGAAATGAGTGCCATGCGAAGCGGAGGAAGTTTGATTCCAGCTATTAGCTGGATCAATCAAGTTGCTTATTTGTAAAGTGAATAACCTCAAACGTCTCTTTTCTCTTGAGGCGTTTTTCGTTATGCTTGAATTAATAAAAATAAAGGAGTGGTCTTCTTGACAAAACCTTATGTATACATCACAAGAAAACTAGACGAAACATCACTCACACCTTTAAAAGAAGTCGCTCATATTGGTATGTGGCCGCACGAGGATGAGCCTTGTCCAAGAGAAGAGTTAGAGATACAAGCAGCAAAAGCTGATGGACTGCTGACAATGCTGTCAGATCAAGTGGATGAGGCGCTTTTATCAAATGCTCCAAACGTAAAGGTTGTAGCAAACCTTGCTGTTGGATATGACAATATTGATGTTCAAGCTGCAAAAGAACAAGGAATTATTGTCTGTCATACACCTGACGTATTAACAGAATCCACGGCTGATTTAGCCTTTGCGCTTCTCATGGCATCGGCTAGACGGATCGTCGAGGCGAGCGATTGGATGAAGAAGGGAAAATGGACAGGCTGGGGACCATTTCTCCTTGCTGGTGCCGATATTCATCATAAAACCCTTGGTATTGTCGGGATGGGCAGTATCGGAACAGCGCTTGCAAAGCGGGCAAAGGGTTTTGATATGAAGGTGCTTTATCATAACCGGTCAAGAAAGCCCGAGGTCGAGAAGCAATTAGGTGTTTCATATGCATCCTTTGAAGATTTGCTATCTGAATCTGATTTCATCGTGTGTCTCACGCCATTAACGCCAGAAACGAAGCTCATGTTTAATGAAAAGGCATTTGATCAGATGAAGAGATCTGCTTATTTCATCAACGTATCAAGAGGACAGACCGTCGATGAGGATGCGCTATATGAAGCTGTCACAACTGGTAAAATTGCAGGAGCGGGCTTAGATGTGTTTAGTCAGGAACCTGTCAGTCCCACCCATCCGTTAACCAAGTTAAACAATGTGACGGTTCTTCCTCATATCGGAAGCGCAAGTGTAGAGACAAGAAAAGCAATGATGCATCTTTGTGCAGAGAACATAGCCCTTGTCTTACATGGTAAACAAGCAAAAACGCCAATTCATCCTTAAATGAAAAGCATCTAAAGTTCGGGAGCTTTTCTAACAAAAATATTTAGAATATATAGAATCTTGATATAAATAGATGTTAAGCGGTTTCATTTTGATATTGTTCTGTTTTATCATCTTGTCAAAATGAGGATACCCCTTTATAATGTGTGTACATTGAATGTCTGTGTTAGGTTAACAAATGTCCTTATAGAAAGGACATTTACGGAGAAAGGTGGAATTTCAGGTGGAGGCAATTCGAGTTGGATTACTAGGATTAGGAACAGTGGGGAGCGGTGTCGTCAAGATTATTCAAGATCATCAGGATAAATTCATGCACCAGATCGGCTGTCCTGTATTAATACAAAAAGTACTTGTTAGCAATCCCGACAAAAAAAGAGATGTGGATGTGGCAAGAGAGGTCTTCACAACTGAAGTATATGATGTGATTAGAGATCCAAAGGTCGACGTCATCATTGAAGTGATGGGCGGCATTGAACATACAAAACAATACTTAATTAATGCCTTAAATGAAAAGAAACATGTCATTACAGCTAACAAAGATTTAATGGCACTTTATGGAACAGAGTTATCACATGTAGCGAAAGAGAACGGCTGCGATCTTTATTATGAAGCGAGTGTGGCTGGTGGAATTCCAATCCTCAGAACATTAGAAGAAGGATTAGCTTCTGATCGAATCACAAAGATGATGGGAATCGTCAACGGCACAACAAATTTCATTTTAACGAAAATGAATGTCGAAAAAAGTGCGTATGAGGATGTATTAAAGGAAGCACAAGATCTTGGCTTTGCTGAAGCGGATCCAACTGCAGATGTTGAAGGATTGGATGCAGCGAGAAAAATGGCCATTCTTGCAAGGCTTGGTTTTTCAATGAATGTGGAATTAGAGGATGTAACGGTCAAAGGTATCACGGCAATCTCTGATGAAGATATAAATTTCAGTAAACGGTTTGGCTATACAATGAAGCTGATCGGCATTGCGCAAAGAGATGGGGATAAAGTCGAGGTCAGTGTACAGCCTACCCTATTACCTGATCATCATCCGCTATCTTCAGTCAATAATGAATTCAACGCTGTGTACGTCTACGGAAGTGCAGTGGGAGAAACGATGTTCTATGGGCCTGGAGCAGGTAGTTTACCAACAGCAACAGCCGTTGTATCAGATTTAATGGCTGTGATGAAAAACATGCGTCTTGGGGTGAACGGAAGCGGATTTATCGCGCCGCAATTTGAGAAAAAAATCAAATCATCATCTGAAATATTTGCACAGCAATTTTTAAGAATTCATGTCAGAGATCAAGTAGGGGCATTTTCCCGAATTACGTCTATTTTCGCTGAACGGGGCATCAGCTTTGAAAAAATACTTCAGCTTCCAATTCAAGGACATGATGAACTGGCTGAGATTGTCATTATTACACATCAGACGTCAGAAGAAGATTTCTCTCATATTTTGCAAAAATTAAATGATCTCGACGTTGTGGTTCAAGTGAAGAGCACTTATCGAGTAGAAGGGAACGGTTTAAGCTGATGAAGTGGAATGGACTTATTGAAGAATTTCAAGACTTCTTACCAGTAAACGAAAAAACACCAAAACTCACACTCAATGAGGGAAACACACCTCTGATCCATCTGGCCAAGCTTTCTGAAAAGCTTGGCATTGAGCTGCATGTGAAAACAGAAGGTGTCAATCCAACCGGTTCCTTTAAAGATAGAGGAATGGTCATGGCCGTTGCAAAGGCAAAAGAAGAAGGCAATGATACGATCATGTGTGCTTCGACAGGGAACACATCTGCAGCTGCTGCCGCTTATGCGGCTCGTGCAGATATGAAATGTATCGTCATTATCCCAGATGGGAAAATTGCCTTTGGTAAGCTGGCACAAGCGGTCATGTATGGTGCGGAAATTATTGCTATTGACGGCAACTTTGATGATGCACTTAAGATTGTACGTAGCATTTGTGAAAAAGCACCGATTGCACTTGTCAATTCAGTCAATCCTTATCGAATTGAAGGACAAAAGACAGCCGCATTTGAAATTTGTGAACAGCTTGGTTCTGCACCAGACGTAGTTGCTATTCCTGTTGGAAATGCAGGGAATATCACTGCTTACTGGAAAGGGTTCAAAGAATATCATGAACGAAAGGGAACCGGACTGCCAGTGATGCGCGGCTTTGAGGCTGAAGGTGCGGCAGCAATCGTCAGAAATGAAGTCATTCAGCAGCCGGAAACGGTTGCGACTGCGATCCGCATTGGAAATCCAGCGAGCTGGAAACAAGCTGTTCAAGCGGCAGACGAATCAAATGGTAAAATTGATGAAGTAACAGATGAAGAAATTCTTCATGCCTATCAAATGATCGCCCGTGAAGAAGGTGTTTTTGCAGAGCCAGGCTCATGTGCTTCCATTGCAGGTGTGCTGAAACAAGTGAAATCTGGTGAAATCAAACCTGGCAATAAAGTGGTTGCGGTCTTAACAGGAAACGGCTTGAAAGATCCAAACACAGCCATTGACATTTCACACATCAAACCGGTCACCCTCGATGCAGACGAAAATCAAATTCTTGCCCATTTAGAAAGGGCCGCACGCGTATGAGTGAAGCCTCCATGCTTTTTTCAATCACAGTACCAGCTAGCACTGCCAATTTAGGACCAGGTTTTGATTCAGTGGGAATGGCGCTTAGCCGCTATTTAAAGCTATCGGTCTACGCCCATGACAACTGGCTGTTTGAAGCAGAAACAGATGTCGTGTCTGATATTCCAGCGGGCACTGATAATCTAATATATCAAACAGCCAAAAAGGTCGCAGATGACTTTGGAAAAACACTCCCGCCTGTTCATGTGAAAGTGTGGAGTGATATTCCATTGGCAAGGGGGTTAGGCAGCAGCGCCGCCGCAATTGTGGCAGCCGTTGAACTTGCGAACCAACTACTTGGACTGAATATATCAGATGATAAGAAGTTATTTTTTGCAAGTGAAGTAGAAGGTCATCCTGACAATGCAGGTGCCTCTTTATTTGGCGGTTTATTAATCGGTCTTCATGAAGAAGACAGAACGCATGCTGTCAAAGTACAGCATGTGGATATAGATGTTGTGGTGGTCATTCCCTTTTATGAAGTACTGACAAAAGATGCCCGAGATGTGTTGCCAAAGGATTTTTCATATAAAGATGCAGTAACAGCGAGTGCTGTGAGTAACGTCCTTGTCGCTGCCTTAATGACGCAAAACTGGTCGCTTGTCGGAGAAATGATGAATAAGGATTTATTTCACCAGCCTTATCGCACCATGCTCGTGCCAGAGTTGTCTAAGGTTGAACACGTTGCTTCATTAAAAGGAGCGTATGGAACGGCATTAAGCGGTGCTGGACCAACCATCCTCACATTAGTTGAAAAAGGGAAGGGAGAAGCACTTAAACAACAACTCTCACAGAATTTCCCGCATTGTGAAGTAGATTTACTGACGGTACCGGTAGAAGGTGTTGTCGTTGAACATCATACTGTCAATCAAGTGTAGGACGTGTGGATTGAGCACACGTTCTCATTTTGTTTTCTTATTGAATTTTTTTAAAGGAGAAAGCAGGGATTGTTATTTAGAGGATCGAACTATTTTTTATGGGATAAAAGGGGGAGATTCATTTTTGAAAAAGTCGGTTGTCGCAGAAGATTTGACGAAAATCGTTTCCGTTTCTAACCCAATCTATTCGCCAGACGGGAAAAAGGCTGTCTTTACAAAAGTAACCGTGAATGAGCAAAGAGATGATTACAATATTCATTTGTGGATGAGAAATGAAGCGGAAGCGAAAATATCTCAGTGGACATTCGAAGATGGAAAGCACCATCAGCCAGCTTGGTCTAACGATGGAGAGCAGCTTGCATTTATTTTACAAAAGCCGAAGGGAATCCCACAACTTGCATTAATTCAAAGTCAGGGAGGCGGTATCCGCATCTTAACGAAGATTCCATACGGGATATCAAATCCAGTCTTTTCATCGGATGGTTCTTTCATTTATGCGGGCGTTCCTTTAAAACAAACAGAATCTGTAGAAGACGAGGAAAAGCAAGAACGAGACGATTTTGCTCCAGCGATATATGATGATTTGACGTATAAAGCGGATGGAAGAGGTTTTTTAGAAGGTCGCTTTACACAAATCGTCAAAGTGGATACTCTTTCAGGGAAAATTGAGCAAATCACCAAACAGCAGGCAAACCATGTGAATCATACGATATCTCCTTGCGGAAAATGGCTAGCATATATTCAAACAACCCTTCGCACGCCTTACATAAGTGATGTGTTTCTCTTTTCATTAGAGGATGGTACAACCAAAAAAGTAACACAATCAAAGGGGGCCTACTCTAGCGTATCCTTTTCCCCAAACGGAGAAAAACTTGTGTTTATTGGACATGAACGAGAATTCCAAAATGCAACCTTTCCGTCATTATGGCTGTATGATTTGAAGGGAGAGAATATCCTCAATCTATCTGAAATGCTCGATATGTATGTTGGCAATTGTGTAGCAGGTGATAGTGTGATAGGTGACGTTAATCAAATCCCGCAATGGACAAAAGATAGTCAAGGGTTTTATGCGCTTGTATCTGATCAAGGAAGTACAGGAATTTACTATTTTTCGATTGAAGGATTAGCGTATCCAGTTCGACTAGAGGCGGAACATATCACCAACTTCAGTCTTCATCCAGATGAAACAAAGATGCTGGTCAGTCGTTTGTCATCCATTTCTCCAAGTGAGCTGTATGAGCTGACTTTAGGGGAACAAGCACTAAAGCAGCTGACCTTTGAGCATGAGTCGTTCCTAAAGGAACATACATTGTCAGTGCCAGAGCCGTTCTCTTTTCAATCGAAGGAAGGTGATACGGTGTATGGCTGGCTGATGAAGCCTGCCCATGTGGAAGAGGGGAAAAAGTACCCGCTCATTCTAGAGATTCATGGAGGACCGCATGCGATGTATGGTCATACGTATTTTCATGAATTTCAAATGCTCGCCTCTGAAGGGTATGCCATTGTTTACGTGAATCCTCATGGTAGTCACGGGTATGGTCAGATGTTTACCGACCGCGTGAGAGGAAACTATGGTGATGTAGATTATGAGGATGTCATGGATGCCGTTGACTATGTGTTAGAAACAGATGATATTCTTGATGAAACAAGGCTTGGTGTGACTGGAGGTAGTTATGGCGGATTTATGACCAACTGGATAATCGGACAAACGGATCGCTTTAAAGCAGCTATCACGCAGCGGTCGATCTCAAACTGGATTAGCTTTTATGGAATAAGTGATATTGGCTATTTCTTTACGAGGTGGCAGATTGGTGGAGATATTTACGATTCTATTGACAAGTTATGGGACCGTTCTCCATTAAAATATGCGAAGCAGATGCAAACCCCTCTTCTGATTTTACACAGTGATGAAGACTATCGCTGTCCGGTAGACCAAGCAGAGCAACTATTTGTAGCATTGAAAGAGCTTGGGAAAGATACACGACTGATCAAATTTCCGAAAGCGTCTCATGATTTATCCAGAAGCGGTCATCCCGCGCAACGAATACAAAGACTGACCTTTATCAATGAATGGTTTCGAGAGAAGCTATCCACATAAAAAAAACGACCTGCAATGGGTCGTTTTTGTATTCATATATGATTTAGAAAACCTGTTCAACTTCTACAACGCCAGGCACTTCTTCTAATAATGCACGCTCAATACCGGCTTTAAGTGTAATGGTTGAACTTGGGCAGCTTCCGCATGCACCAAGAAGACGCAATTTTACAATACCATCTTCAATGTCTACAAGCTCGCAGTCTCCACCATCACGTAATAGAAATGGACGAAGTTTGTCCAGTACTTCCTGTACTTGGTCTTTCATTTCGACTTCAGTCATTAGAGATATTCGCTCCTTTCACAACATATCACCATTATATTCATCTGGACGATAAAAATCTATTGATTGGTTTCAAAGTTTCTTTCTCATTATAGCACATTCTTATATTGAAACAAAAAGTCATTTTGACTTTTTTCAAACAGAAATTTCAGCTAAAATGAAAAAAGAACAGGGGGCTTGTAGAATGAATCAAATCGTTGATCTTTACGTATATGGAAGAGATGTACGATGTGCCAGCTGCGTGAATCTGCCTTCTTCAAAAGATACATATGAGTGGTTAGCTGCAGCGTTAAAACGAAAATATCCGAATCAACCTTTTCGCATCACATATGTCGATATTGAGCAACCTCCGGAAAATGAACGTCAAAAAGAGCTGTCCCAGCGGATTTTAGAGGATGAGTTCTTTTATCCGCTAGTCCTTGTAGAGGATCAAATTGTCGGAGAAGGCAATCCAAGACTAAAAGACATTTATCAAGAAATGAAGAAGTACGGCTACAAAGAGAGCAGCGAATAAGCTGTTCTTTTTTTGAGAAAAATAAATAGAACGCACGTTCTTTTTAGGATTGAAAAAGAACGCATGTTCGTTTATAATGAAATCAAAGGAGCGTGAGCATTATGAATGATTTACTTAAACAATCTCTTCATCAGAAAACACCGATTGAAATGATTTATATGAAGAAAAACGGAGATTGCACGAAGCGGAAAATGATTGTACACCGTCAATCTGAACAATTGATACAAGCGTATTGTTTATCGAAGAAGACAATGAGAACATTTCGTAAAGACTGCATTCTTGCCCTTGCTCCTATACGTTTTACAAAACCATCGGCACATGCCGTTTCATAGAAAAAAGCTCCTTTTCAAGTTAAGGAGCTTTGAGAAAAAATTCGCATAGAATTAACCATTGTGATGCTTGTACATCCAAAGGAGTCCTGATTTTAGTAGTCTTGGTACACGTCCCACAAGCGGACGATCGGCAACTAAGCCAAAGCCTGCTTTTTTTCCTAAAGAACCTAATACGCCTTTCAGTTTAAACTGCGGATACGCTTCAGGTAGAGGCTCGTTTTTCCAACGTTTTTGTAGAGACTGGACGATTTGTTCCGCCTGTGCTTCAGCAAGTTGTGCACTTGGTGCATGCGGAAGGCTTGCACAATCACCAACGACATATACATGCTCATCTCCAGGGAGATTATGATGAGGTGTTAATACCACACGACCTTGTGCGTCTTTTTCAACTTCCATGTCTCGTACCACTTTGCTTGGCTGAATGCCTGCTGTCCACACAATGACATCTGCTTCAATCGCATGATCATGGTTATAAACGAGTCCTTCTTCAACCTTCGTAATATTTGCGCAATTAATGATCTGCACGTCATTTTCTTCAAACCACTTCTGTACATATAGACTTAATCTCTTTGGAAAGCTTGATAGAATCAGTTCTCCACGGTCAAATAGAATAATGTTTAAATCAGCTCTGCTTTCTCGCAGTTCACTGGCTAGCTCTACCCCGCTTAGCCCAGCACCGACAATCGCAACCGTTGCACCTGCACTTAAGTTGTTTAATTTGTTATACGTAAGTCTTGACTGATCAATGGTTTGAATGCTGTATGTATGTTCCTTTGCACCAGGGACATCATGGTACTTGTCCTCACAGCCGAGTCCAATGACAGTGTCGTCA
The DNA here is from genome assembly GCF_040500475.1 of Bacillus sp. Bos-x628. GTDB lineage: Bacteria > Bacillota > Bacilli > Bacillales > Bacillaceae > Bacillus > Bacillus maqinnsis. The sequence continues at coordinate 2,835,736 of NZ_CP159358.1, forward strand.
TATGGAATCGGTTCACGATCGCTGAATAAGATCAGTTTGTTTTCAAGATCAATTTTTTCAACTTCCCCATATTGAATATCCAGCTTTGGATGCTCTGGAAAGGATACTCGAATGTGATGATCAGAGATTGTTCCAGCAGCAAGTGCATAATATTCTGTTTTTAAACAGTGGTAAGGGTTTCGATCAATTAATGTGATGGTTACATCATCAGGTAATTGATTTGGCAATAAGCGGTGGAGAACCCGCATATTCCCGTAACCTCCGCCGATCAAGACTAATTTTTTCATGACGATTCTCCTTTTCCCCCTAGACATTGAAAAACACTTATACTAAAAAACTTTAAGTTAAAATACCAAATAAAATTATATCGAATTTACTGTGAAACCACAATAATTGTTTCAAAATAACCTACATATTCATTAGTTAGTCCTAATTAGTAAAACATGTTACGCAGATTAGGTGTAACGATTTAGGTAAGCTCATTTTTTGACTAATGAGGTCAAATTCGGTAGGATGTAAAGGCAATGTGAGGTGAAGCACAGTGTTTCCACTGATCGAATTTTGTGTAAGCAATCTTGCACAAGGGTCTCAAGAAGCAAAAGAGAAGCTTGAAAAAGACCCAAACCTAGATGTAATGGAATACGGTTGTTTAAGCTACTGCGGGAAATGTATGGACTCCCCATTTGCGCTTGTGAATGGAGAATTTGTTTCAGGAGAAAATGCAGAGCAGCTAGTAGAGCGTATCTATGCTTTTATAGAGGAAAATGACATGTTTTAAATGCACCATATCGGAACAGGAGGTGCATTTTTTTAAAACTTGGAGCTTCCATTTTCAAGGAGAATCGATAGAAAGCGCATCCAATATGTTATGCTAATAAAATATCATTAAAATGAAGAATTGGTTTTGTTCGGTGGCTAGACAGATGATGCGAAACCGCTAAATCCTGAGTTTATGAGGGCTGTTAGTGTGAATGTTATAAGACCTTGGGGAAATTTTTTTCCTTAGTTTTCATTGTAAATCTTCCTATATTTGTTGTATTCAGGTGACATCATGGCATGACAAGAGAGGAAGGGCTGGGCATAAATGGGTAAAAAAACTAAAAGAAAAAACGATTCTGTTGGAGATCATATGTTTGCTATTGTCGTTGTTTTTCTTATGTGTATGTTCATTATTTCTTCACCTTTTTTGATGTTTTTAGGAGTTTTTAAATTAGTGTCCTTGTTCCCAGATGTTTCAATCAATACAAGTGGTACTTTTAATTCTTTTGTAGTTTTATTTAAGTTTTTCTTGCTAACAGTAGTAGTGGTGGGTGTTGTAGATATAGTGTTCTCCCAAGTTTTGATGAAAAAAAAGGGATTCTTCAATTATGTTAGTGAAGCTATATTCATGTTTGGTGTGTTTTATCTTTATGTTTTGATTTATTCATTGAATGCTCAGGAGATTGTTATAAGGAATAATGGTGTATTGTGGGTATCTTTATTTTTGTTTATTTTGTATGTGGTGATCACTTCAGTGTATCCAATTTCAAAAAGGATACATGGCATGATGAGTAATATCCAGAATAAATAAAAATTTATCATTGACTGATTTTCACACGCCTGACAATGGAGAGATTTTGGTACACCCGTAAGTGAGTATAAGTGTGCCATCATCATGGGGTACACTCTATTTTCAAAATTGCTACCACAAGAAAGGGAGCGTTTTGCTTAGCACACAGTAGCATCAATGGTTCAAAAAAGTGAAATAAGTTTCCAGTTTGTTTTGAGATGTCTCGGAAAATGGTGCACTCATAAGGAGCGTTAAAGTTTAAAAAAGGTAGTGAAAAATAGTCAACGGTACCACAAGGTCGAAAAAGGCATATGCATAATAAAAGCCCTTTGCCATGGCAGCAAAGAGCTTCTATGTATGAAAAACGGGGGATGATAAGATTGTCTCCTGAATTGACTCCTTTTATACTATAAAGAAACAAACATGTTTGGAGGACTTTCATGACATCATTTCAATTTACGAAAATGCACGGACTAGGGAATAATTATATCTACGTTAATCAAATACAAGAACAACTTCCAGAAGAGCAACTATCAGAGATAGCAATCCGCGTGTCTTCAGTTTATACAGGGATCGGTTCAGACGGGATGATTCTCATTTGTTCATCAGACGTTGCGCCTGTAAAGATGCGCATTTTCAACAATGATGGATCAGAGGGAAAAAACTGCGGCAACGGACTTCGTTGTGTCGCAAAATATGTATATGAGCATGAGATTGTGAAAGACACTACGTTTCAGATTGAAACGTTATCAGGGCTCGTTGAAGCCACTGTACATGTACAGGATGGTCACGTTCATTTAGTCACAGTGGATATGGGGAAACCTCGTTTTGAAAAAGAAGCGATGCCAATGCTGGGGGAGCCGGGCAGTACAACGATCAATGAGCCGCTTGATTTTGGCACTGCGACTTTAAATGGAACGGCCGTTTCAATGGGAAACCCGCATATCGTTTTCTATTTAGAGGACATTGAGAAAGCTCCGCTCGATACACTTGGACCGATTATTGAAAAGCACGAGACGTTCCCAGAAGGCGTCAATGTGGAATTTGTGGAAATTGTCAGCGAAACTGAATTGTATTTTCGTGTATGGGAAAGAGGTTCAGGTATCACGCAAGCCTGCGGGACTGGCGCATGTGCAGCTACTGTATCGACGATTGTCAATGGACATGCGAAAAAAGAAACAGATGTGACCGTTCACTTATCGGGTGGAGACTTAATCATACGCTGGCAGGACAATGATCATGTGCTCATGACAGGACCTGCTGAAACCATTTGTGATGGTCGCTTCTATCTATAAACCATATATTTGAGAAAAGACCGCATCACGTTTATAATTGATTAAGAAACATCCAGTCAAAAGGAGGGATGATTATGAGTACACCAGTTACGATTACAGAAGCTGCTGCGTTGCAGATTAAAGATATGATGAAAGAACATGAAGAAGAAAATGCATTCCTTCGAGTGGGCGTAAAAGGCGGCGGTTGCAGCGGTCTTTCATACGGGATGGGGTTTGACCACGAAAAAGCCGAAAAAGATACACAGTTTGAACAGCACGGCATTCAAGTCCTCGTCGACTCCGAAAGTCTTGATATCATGAAAGGAACCATCATTGATTTCAAACAATCATTAATGGGCGGCGGCTTCACCATCGATAACCCGAACGCCATTGCGTCATGCGGCTGCGGTTCTTCTTTTAGAACAGCCACGAATACCGGTACGCCGGAAGAGTGTTAAGGGTTAGTATCGATTAATTCTGTAAATCCATTTTGAATATTTAAAACCTCCTCAAATTGATTATTCATTCGAGGAGGTTTTTTGTGTTGTTTTTAAAGATACAAAAAGAGGACATGACTTAAATCAATCAACAATGTCCTCCTTTGTAAAGGTATTTAAGTAGAAAAAAGCTCGCAATTTCTTAGTATTTCTTCTGTACCAAGTAAGGTAGCTTCTTCAATCCCTACGTTATTGGTTTTCATGAAAGAATGTACAGCTTGATAGCCTACTGCATAACCTGCAAAGGCTGATAATCTGACAGGTTGATAGCCTTGTTCTTTGGCAATGGTATCACCAAACATATAACTACTGACCTCAGCAAACCCTTTCGTATGTAAAGCGTCTTTTATCACTTCATTTGAATATTCTAAGTCCTGTTTATCAAAAGAAGTGACCCAAGGTCCTAAAAGGTGTTCACCATAAAGTTCTTTTGCAAATGATTCAGCTAAACCCTCTATAATTAAGTAATCTCCAACTGTCACGTTTCCGTAATCCCATTCAAAATATGAAAAGCGGATATTATGATGGAATTCATGTGCAATGAGAGCAGGAATTCGTTGGATATTATAAGGAGTTGGATATAATACTACTTGAATAAAGCCAGGAATTCCTCCAAAACCACAATATTTTTTTTGCAGTTCAAGCTTCTTCGGATCAGCTATATATAGGCAAAATCTCAACTCATCAGCATTTATATGAAGGTTGTGCTTTTTTGTAAAATCCATACAATGATGCAAGGTGATATCCACGATTTGAAGAGCTTGAATTTCTTGTAATCTTTTTAATGCCTGTCGCCCAGTTTGTGTATCTGATATATCAAGATACCCGAGCATATTGGTTGCCATTATGACATCATAGCCATTTTGCTGTTTAGCTTTTAACGGAACGTTTATCATATTCCACATCTTTTCAAAAGGTTTCATCATTGTGTATCGAAAAAAATGTTCTTTATTGTGTTGCATTGAAAATAACTTTTCATATTGATCAACTGTATTTTCAATCATAATCTTCATTGCTATGCCCCCTTTTATGAAGAGTAGTAAAGACTTTCATCGCTTCGCTCATAAATGAAGCCAAGCCTTCGCCATATCGATCTATATTCTTTGTAAAACGTTCATCTTGAATATAGAGTTGGCCTAATCCGTGAAATGCATCAAAAGAGTAGTGATTAAAGTTTTTGTTTAATAAGTCATACCATTCTTTGATTGCGACTTGTACCGCTTTGGATTGAGGAGAATGATTGCGAAGGGAGGCTAGTTTATTAAATATCCTATCCCAGCTATTGGATAAGTCAATTTGTTCCTCTTTAGACAAATCCTTTAGTTTTGAGCTTACTTCATCAATAGTTTGATTTCCCCAACGCCGACGAGCTTCTTCTTCAAATTGATTAAATTTCATGTTCATAATCTCGAACCTTTCTTTATAGGTGAATTTAGTTTCTCCCGTCAAATGCTGTAGCGTCTTATCAATATTTTCAATCATTTTATCGAATTTATTTCGTTTCTCTATTAACATTTTTCTTTGTAAGGTAAAAGCTTCTTCCTTGTTAAAAGAAGGGCTATGCATCATCTTTTTGATTTCCTTCAAGGGAAATCCAAGTTCTCTGAAAAATAATATCTGTTGTAATGTTTCAAGGTTTTCTTCTGAATAGAGCCGATAACGATTATCAGAGACTTCTTTTGGAATCAATAAACCAATCTGGTCGTAATGATGAAGTGTACGAATGCTAATACCGAACAATTCAGCAACTTCTTTTACTTTCATATCAAGCCATCTCCTTATAGTATCCACTATAAAATATGACGTTACGTTAGGGTCAATAAAAATTCACACATTTAAAATAATAGGTTGTTGATTAATGACTTAACTTGATGATCGCTGTTCTCTGAATGTGGAATGATGTTTAACATGTTTGTCTCGCAAATCGCTCAACTTTGTTACAGCTTGCCCTCACAACTGGCTATTTCCGTTCGAAAAGAGTATCATGAAAATCAAATATAAACTGTAGTCAGAAAAGAGGTTGCTAAGATTTGAGTGAACAAATCAATTGCAGGAACTGTCATGAACTGATTCCTTATCGTTCGAAAATGTGTCCGTCTTGCGGGATTGAAAAGCCGCTTCCGAAGAAGGAACGTGCGAAGGATCGAGTGATTTTAGTGGTGGCAGGTATAGTTGTGGTGCTGCTTGTTGCAATGGTTCTTGGAATGGCGAACGCCTATATTGGGGTTTTTCAATAAACGAAAAAGGAGTTCCGCGGGTGGAACTCCTTTTTGGATCCGCTCTTATTTGTTTTCAAATAGGCTTGTGGAGTGAAGAGGCTGTACACGGGCTTTCGGATCCATGTATGCTTTTGCATTGTTCACCGCAGTTGGAGCTTCACCGAATCCGCTTGCGATCAGTTTGACTTTTCCTTCATACGTACAAATGTCTCCTGCTGCAAATAAGCCTTCAATATTTGTTTCCATTGTGGATTTGACGACGATTGAGTTCTTTTCAATTTCAAGGCCCCATTGCTTAATTGGTCCAAGGGAAGAAACGAAACCGAAGTTGACGATGACGTCATCTACATCAAGGACTTGTTTGCGGTCGCCTTTTACCTCTTCGAGCACGATCTGTTCAATGCGGTCTTCACCAATGAGTTCAGTAGGTACAAATGGTGTCAGCACATTGACTTTAGAGTTGTGCAGGTTTTCTACACTGTGCTCATGCGCACGGAATTTATCACGGCGGTGAATAATAGATACTTCTTTTGCAATTGGTTCAAGCATGAGTGCCCAGTCAACCGCAGAGTCTCCGCCGCCAAGAACAGCCACACGTCTGCCTGCAAATTGGTTCAAATCGTTGATAAAATAATGGAGGTTACTTCCTTCAAACGCTTCTGCTCTTTCAAGCTCTAGCTTTCTCGGTTGGAATGCACCGTTACCAGCTGTAATAATGATCGTTTTAGAATAATGAACCTCTTTGTTCGTCACAAGCTGAAAGATACCGTCAGCTTGTTTTTCAACCGATTCAACTGCTTGTTCTAAGCAAATGGTTTGATCAAATTTATCCATTTGTTCTTTTAAGTGATCAATTAATTCTTGTGCGCGGATTTTTGGAAATCCTGCCACATCATAAATGTATTTTTCAGGGTAAAGAGCAGATAGCTGCCCGCCGAGTTGAGGCAGACTTTCGATAATTTTCACACTTGCCTGTCTCATACCCCCGTAAAAAGCGGTAAACAATCCAACTGGACCGCCCCCGATCACGGTAATATCATATACCTTAGAATCTTCTTGCATTCCTGTAATCCTCCCAAATGAAAATTGTTATCACTATATCATATCATACCACATCTCTTCGATTTTACTGTTTTGAAAAACTTGTCGTTTTTTGAAGTGTAGGTTTAAAAAAGAAGCAAAAATGAGAAAGTCCGTTTATCACAAGGATTTTCCTTTTAAAGTCTTGAAAAACGAAGCAGAAATCGCTATGATTGTTAAGGGAACTAAATATTAATTTTTTATGAATTTTTGTCGGAAACGGTCAGATGCTTTCGATTTTTGTAGGTGAAAGTTCAGATTTTCACATACTTATTTTTTGTCTAAATTTCATAAAATGCCGGAAAGCGGTTGAGAATAACGATATATAATTCTTTATCCCGTTTTACAGCAAATTTAAAAAAGGTGGATGTGATTCCAGTGAATAAACCGAAAATCGTTATATTAGGTGCAGGTTATGGCGGATTAATGACAGTGACAAGACTAACTAAAAAGCTTGGCACAAATGATGCGGACATTACCCTTGTAAACAAGCATAATTACCATTACGAGACAACTTGGCTACATGAAGCAAGTGCAGGTACACTTCATCATGATCGTTGTCGTTATCAAATCAAAGATGTCATTAACAGTTCCCGCGTCAATTTTGTACAAGCAACAGTTCAAAGCATTGATAAAGAGGCTAAGAAAGTTGTGACATCAAATGGCGAACTTTCATACGACTACCTTGTTGTAGCGCTTGGTGCTGTTCCTGAAACATTTGGTATTGCTGGGCTAAAAGAGTATGCATTCTCTATTTCTAACATTAACTCTGCTCGTCAGCTTCGTGAGCACATTGAGCTTCAATTTGCCACATACAATAATGAAGCTGAAAAACGCCCAGAACGTTTGACAATCGTTGTTGGTGGTGCTGGCTTTACAGGAATTGAATTCCTAGGTGAGCTTGCAAATCGTGTTCCTGAGCTTTGCAAAGAGTACGACATTGATCAAAAAGACGTTCGTATTATCTGTGTAGAAGCTGCGCCGACAGCTCTTCCAGGGTTTGATCCAGAATTGATTGACTATGCAGTGAACTACCTTGAAAGTAAAGGTGTTGAGTTCAAAATCGGCACAGCAATCAAAGAGTGCACGAAAGAAGGAATTATTGTTGGGAAAGATGATGATACAGAAGAAATCAAAGCTGGTACTGTTGTTTGGGCTGCAGGTGTACGAGGTAATCCAATTGTTGAAGAAGCTGGATTTGAGAATATGCGTGGTCGCGTAAAAGTATCTCCAGACCTTCGTGTACCTGACCATGATGATGTCTTCATCATTGGTGACTGTTCATTAATCATTAATGAAGAAATCAATCGTCCATACCCGCCAACAGCGCAAATTGCAATGCAACAAGGGGAAACGGTTGCGAAAAACTTGGCAGCGCTAGTGAAAAACGGTACGCTTGAGAGCTTTAAGCCAGACATCAAAGGAACAGTTGCTTCTCTTGGTGAACACAACGCAGTAGGTGTTGCATTCGGCAAGAAGTTGCAAGGTACGAAAGCTTCTGCCATGAAGAAAATCATCGACAACCGATCTTTATTCATGGTTGGCGGACCCGGACTTGTTCTGAAAAAAGGTAAATTCAAATTCTTCTAAAATAAACAAATGGAAAACGTGTATCCTCGTGATACACGTTTTCAGATTGAATGACAAAGGGCTAAAATGGTTTTTATTTTAGCCCTTTGTCATCTTTTCAGCGATCTGAAAACCCTTGAAGTTGAGGAAGACCTATGCGGAGGGAATGAAACATTCGTGAGCACCGACGCTCGGGATCTGACAATCGTCTACACGTTTTTTCTTATAAAAAACGGAAGATTTTCTCACTTGGTGCTGGACAGTAAAGTATGGTATAGTGAATTATCAGAAAATTTAGATTAAGGAGTGGGCAATATGAAAACACAAACAAAAGAAAAGCAGTCCACCTGTCAATATTGTTCAGGGAAAGGGTATTTTCAGCTATTGCTCGGCGGATCTGAAACATGTGAGGAATGTAAAGGGACAGGAAAGAAGTATCGGTAAATAAGCATTTTCCATTGATTGACTTCATCTCTATTTCCAAGTTAAACTAATGATGGGATATTTGGGGGTGGAGATGAAGTGATCAGTTTACCGGTGGTCATTATTTCAGTTATTTTATTTTTCGTGCTATTCTTTGGTATTGGCTTTTTGCTGAATATGTTGCTTAGAATGTCATGGATAATGGCAATTTTATATCCAATTGTATGCCTTTTCATTATTAATAATGAAAAAATGATTACATATGTAAGAGAGCCTGGCATTGCCTTTTCAGGTATATGGGAACGTATAATATCACTCGCTGCAGCAGATATTATCATTTTATTCAGCGGCCTTATTGGAGCAATTGCATCCGGATTTGTTATCAATGCCCTTCGAAAAAGAGGTTATCAAATGTTTTAACTCACTTGTTTGTTTGCAAGTGAGTTTTTTGTTTCTCCTATGCATAGTTTCCAAATGGTTTGGAAACAAATAGATGGGTAGAGGAGTGACAAATATAGATGAAAACATGGATAAAACGAATGCTCATGACAGCCTTGTTCATCCTTGCGCTCATGACAAGCTTTACGGGCATATCAGGAGTAGAGCCAAGTGATCTGGCAGCGTGGATGAATGAAACGGATGCTGTCAAGCAGGTATCTTCTTTTTTTCATGATAAAAGTAAACAGACAATGGCAGTGAAAAGTGATGATTTACGAGCTGTTTCTCTTGAAGAAGCCTTTAACTGGAATGAATATCCGAAGCAAAAGGTCGTTGCTACGGGTTATACAGCTGGCGTGGAATCAACAGGCAAGACGAAGGAACATCATGCATACGGCATTACATATTCAGGAGTAAAGGTAAAACGCGATTTATATTCAACAGTGGCCGCTGATCCAGCTGTCTTTCCAATTGGTACAGTGCTGTTTATACCAAACTATGGCTACGGTGTGGTAGCCGATACCGGCAAGGCCATTAAAGGTCATAAGCTTGATTTATATTATGAAACCGTTGATGATGTGTATAGAGAATGGGGTAAAAAAGTGCTGGACGTGTATATCATCAAAAAGGGAGACGGCACTTTAACGGAAAAAGAATTAAATCAGTTAAATGAAGCTGAATCTATGCAAGTATTTCGTCAACAATTTCAAGCAAATAAAGAATAGAAAAGCTTTGGGTCTATGACGCCCAAAGCTTTTTCCGCTTCTACATCAAGTAATAATCTAAGATGAGTGTAAGCAAGATGCCTGTCAAGCCCCCGAAGAATACTTCTATCGGCTTATGCCCAAGCAGCTCTTTCAATTTCTTTTGTTTCTCTTTTTCTTCTGCACTTGGAAAATTCTTTGCTTCTACTACAAAATGGTTAAAGTCTGTCACCAGTTTGTTGAGAACAGTGGCTTGCTCTCCTGCCTGTCTGCGAACACCTGTCGCATCAAACATTGTAATAATAGCAAATATGGCGGAAATGGCAAAAATAGATGTTCCTAGCCCGTGCTCTAAAGCAACTGCTGTTGAGAGTGCTGTCACTGCTGCGGAGTGTGAACTTGGCATTCCGCCTGTGCTTGTAATGAGCGACCAATCTAGTCGTCTAGAAATGATAAATTGAATAGGTACTTTTACAAATTGTGCAAAAAAGATGGCTGCAAGGCTGGCAAGCAGCGGAAAATTCGTTAGTACGCTCATGAACAAGAAACATCCTCTCTTTAAGAAAAAAATATCGTGCGAAATCGTTGACGTTTTACCCGATTAAGATAAATAATGATTGCGGTAAGAACCATTGCCAAGTTCATTTTCATTATAACATTAAAAAAAGTAGATGTGGAACGAGGAGAACATGGACCGGTTTATCAGTATATGATCGCTTCTACATGATGCCCCTTTGTGTTCAAAAATATAAATGTTCACTAGACAAAGACAACCGGCAATGATCGTACAGACACACAAATTTTGCTATAATAAAAGTTCCAATGCGGAAAATGGGTTCATTGAAGGAGCGTGTGATAAGTATGTTTTTCTCAACAAATGAGTTGCAACATAAAGATACACTGGCCATTGGACTTTTCCAAAAGAGCCAATTATCAGGAAAAGCAAAAGAAATGGATGAGTTACTTGAAGGAAGAATTACTGAATTATTAAAAGAAGGCGATATTTCCTCAAAACGAAACCAGCTTTCTAAATTCTTCCCATCACCTGAAACAGGCATCAAACGCATTTATTTTGTCGGTCTTGGGAAAGAATCAGATTATACGTTTGAAGAGGCAAAAGAAGTCTTTGCGCACTTATTTAAAAAGCTCCATCAGGATAAGAAACAAGCAGTTTCTGTCTTACTTGATACGTTTATTGGGAAGGATTTGCCTGTTAATGATGCAGCACATGCCCTTTCTGAAAGCTGTCTGCTCGCTACATATGAATTACAAGATTTTAAATATAAAACAAATGAACCTGATCGTTTTATCGAATTTGTCTATGTAACAACAGAACACGATGTTGCTGAAATTCAGGCTAGCCTGAAAGTAGGCGAAGTGTATGGGCAATCTGTCAATTCGGCTCGTACACTTGTGAATATGCCGCCCAATATGCTGACATCCTCTGATCTTGCCTCCTATGCGGCAGAGCTTGCTTATAAATATGAATTCGAGATTGAAATTTTGGACAAAGAACAAATGGAAGAGCTCGGTATGGGCGGGATTCTAGCCGTCAATAGAGGCTCAACAGAACCGCCAAAATTGATCGTCCTGAAATATCAAGGCAAGGAAGAATGGACAGATGTGATCGGACTGGTTGGAAAAGGGATCACTTATGATACAGGTGGATATTCGTTAAAACCAAGAGCAAGTATGGTGGGAATGAAAACAGATATGGGTGGAGCCGCTTCTGTTTTAGGAGCGATGGAAATGATCGGTGAGCTTCGTCCAGAGCAAAATGTGATTGCTGTCATTGCTTCGACAGATAATATGATATCAGCAGATGCGATGAAGCCTGATGATGTCATTGTGTCACTTAGTGGAAAAACCATTGAAGTGCTGAATACAGATGCAGAAGGAAGGCTGGTGTTAGCAGATGGGATTACGTATGCGAAGCAGCACGGCGCATCTGTGCTTGTTGATGTGGCTACATTAACAGGCGGCATAATCGTTGCACTTGGAAATGAGACAACAGGGGTCATGACAAATAGCCCTGAACTCTACGCACAATTTAAAGATGCATCAGAAGAATGCGGAGAGATGATTTGGCAACTGCCAATTACAGAAAAAGATAAAAAACGCGTACGAAATAGCAAAATGGCTGACCTCAATAACTCACCTGGTCGTGATGGTCATGCGATCATGGCAGGTGCTTTCCTTGGCGAATTTGCTGAGGACACACCATGGATTCACTTAGACATTGCGGGTACAGCAACAACGGAAAAATCTTCATGCTTCGGTCCAACAGGCGCAACAGGCGTAATGGTGAGATCAATAGCGACATTTGTAGAAAGATTTGAAGCTAAGGAATAAAAGTAAGAGCTCTGCCAGTTGGCGGGGCTTTTTTGATGATAGGAAAAACGTCATTTGACGAAGTTTTTCTTCTATGGTAACATACGTTGGTACTTTAATTATCTACTACATTAGTAAACTAAAGGATTTTGGAGGTTTCACCATGAATGCAGTGGTTTTAGCGGTTGTTTTGATGTTGATATTAAGTTTGCTACGGGTCAACGTGGTGATTGCGCTGGCGCTTGGTGCATTAGCAGGTGGGCTTGCAGGCGGATTAGGTCTTGGAGGGACGATTGAAGCATTTACAGACGGTCTTGGAGGGAATGCGACAGTAGCTATTAGTTATGCGCTTTTAGGTGCATTTGCAGCTGCGCTGACGAAAACGGGTCTTCCGGATGCAATGGTGGAAGGGGCAGTAAAGCTCCTTGGAAAAGAAGGCGACACAAGAAGAAAAACGCTATCAAAAGTGCTCATTATTCTAGTCATCTTGATCGTATCGTGTTTTTCACAAAATGTTGTTCCTGTTCACATTGCATTTATACCGGTCTTGATTCCACCATTATTAAAAGTGTTTAATGAACTTCAAATTGACCGCAGATTGCTAGCATGTGTCATAACCTTCGGACTTACTGCACCATATATTTTGCTTCCAGTTGGTTTCGGACAAATTTTCCATGGGATGCTTCGTGACAACATGAAAGATGCTGGATTGACTGTTCATTTAGCAGATATTCCGTATGCGATGCTCATTCCTGTCACAGGCATGGTTCTTGGATTAATCGTCTCACTTTTTGTCTATCGTAAGCCAAAAGTATATGAGGATCGTGATATTACGGATGTAGAGAAATCAGCTTATACGAAAAAAAGTCTTTTCTGTGCGGTTCTTGCCATCCTTGTCTCGCTCATCGTCCAGCTTTATTTATCGCAAAGCCTTGGAGTTGAAGGTATGATCTTCGGCGCACTGGCAGGACTTATTATCCTGTTTGTCACTGGAATGATGAAGCGAGATGAAGCTGATGAACTGATTACATCTGGAATGAACATGATGGCTTTTATCGGTTTTGTCATGCTTGTTGCGGCTGGATTTGCGAACGTATTAACGAAGACAGGAGGCATTGAGACTCTTGTCAAAGCTTCCTCTCATGTTATAGGAAACAATCAGAGTTTAGCTGCAATCTTGATGCTTTTGGTTGGCTTGCTTGTGACAATGGGCATTGGGTCATCCTTTGCGACGATTCCAATTATTACGACCATCTTTGTTCCACTTTGTTTACACTTAGGATTTAGTCCGATGGCCACCATTGCGATCATTGGTTCAGCTGCGGCTGTAGGTGATGCGGGATCACCTGCAAGTGATAGTACCCTTGGACCGACGTCTGGGCTGAATATGGATGGACAGCATCACCATATCTGGGGTACCTGTGTGCCTACATTTATCTATTATAATATTCCGCTTGTCTTGTTTGGCTGGCTTGCGGCACTTATTCTGTAAAATCAAAAAGGTTCCTAAGTGAAGGAACCTTTTTGTACATTTATGAAGCGGTCTGTTCTTTTCGCAAGGATGTGGCTTTTGAGACAGAACGATTAATTTTAGGTGCCAGCATCGCAAGTAGCAGGGTAAAGGCATAATCTTTCACCATAAACCAGACCATAAAAAACCACGTTGTTTGATAGGAAATAGGTGCATTGAGCCAGATATTTAACGCCAAGTACGTATAAGTTGTCCCAATCACATACATAATGGTGGTTCCAGCAATAGCAGCAAGAAAAAAGCTTGGAAATCCAGGTTTTTTTCTCTTTTCAAGAATGAATCCGGAAAGCCATGCGGCAGGAATATACGATAAAATAAAGCCACCGCTTTTGCCTAAAATGACCCCAAAGCCTGCTGAAAATTGTGCGAATACAGGTGCACCAGCGATGCCAACTAAGGCATAAACAATCATTGCTAATGCGCCAAGCCGTCTGCCAAGTAATAGACCTGCAAGCACACAAAAAAATGGCTGCATCGTTAATGGAATACCGCTAACCTGTAAAAAGGGTACAATCGCTGTGATATTTGCACCAATTGCCATCAGTGCAGCAAACATTCCAACTAGCACAAAGTCAGCGGTTTTTGTCTTCTTTTGCATGATGTTTCCCCCTACCCTATTTCTGTACAAATAGATTAAGGGGAAGAGGATATTTTGTCAACTTGTTTTTATTTTGAGTTAACAAATGAAAACCGCCAACAGAACAGCAAATGGCGGTTTTCGTGTTTAGGCTTTTGTCATAGCAGACGGATCAATAGCTTCACTTACAGGTACATAGGCATAGCCAAGGTCACGTGCAACGGCTTCATGTGTGATGTGTCCGTTCATTACATTTACCCCTTCAGCAATGGCTCTGTTCTCTTTGATGGCTTTCGCAACGCCTTTGTTTGCAATTTGCAGCGCATAAGGAACGGTTACATTGGTTAGAGCAACTGTGGATGTTCTTGGGACAGCGCCCGGCATGTTAGCGACTGCATAATGTAAAATACCGTGTTTTACATAGGTTGGTTGATCGTGTGTTGTTATATGATCGACTGTTTCCACAACTCCGCCTTGGTCAATGGCAACATCTACAATTACGGATCCAGGCTTCATTTGTTTGACCATTTCTTCTGTGACAAGTGTTGGTGCTTTAGCTCCTGGAATGAGCACGGCACAAATGAGAAGGTCCGCTTCTGCTACTGAATCTGCAATATTCACTGGATTTGAGATCAATGTTTTGATTTGATGACCAAATTGATCGTCAAGCTGGCGAAGTCTTTCTGCGTTCAAATCAATAAGTGTTACATTTGCTCCAAGTCCAATCGCCATTTTTGCTGCATTTGTTCCAACAACACCGCCGCCAATAATGGTGACCTTGCCTCTTGATACCCCTGGAACACCGGCAAGCAAAATCCCTTTCCCGCCTTTTGGTTTTTCAAGGAATTGTGCACCGATTTGAGCTGCCATTCTGCCGGCAACTTCAGACATAGGAGTTAAAAGTGGAAGTGACTTTCCATCTCTTACCGTTTCATAAGCAATGGCTGTGACACCTTTTTGTTTTAATGCTTCAGCCAAGGAGGGCTCTGCTGCAAGATGAAGGTACGTAAATAAAATAAGGCCTTCTCTGAAATGTTGATATTCCTCAGGCAATGGTTCTTTCACCTTCATGATCATATCAGATGATGCCCAAACATCTTTCGCATGCTCGATGATCTCTGCACCAACAGATATATAATCGTCATCGGTGAATCCGCTTCCAAAACCAGCATTTGTTTCAATTAAAATCTGGTGTCCAGCAGAAAGCAATTGAGAAGCTGCTCCTGGTGTCAATGCTACTCGGTTTTCATTGTTCTTAATCTCTTTTGGTATGCCGATGATCATGTTTATTCCTCCTATGTGTATCTATTGATATTGTATGTATAGTTTATCCTGAAAGATAAAAAAATTCTTCGGTTGAAATAAAAAATAAAAAAACGTCCGTTTGTGAAATTTCACAAATGGACGTTTTTTAGCTTTATATCAAGGTAAATGGTCATTTTTTCATTCATGTTTTTCAAGTCAATTTCTGCAATGTCTGTAATCCGTTTTAGTCTGTAATTCAATGTATTAATATGGATATTCAATTGCTTTGCAGCAATATTCACGTTACTGTCACAATCAATAAATCGTTCAAGCGTTTCCACTAAATTAGAGTGGTGTCTCAAATCATAATCCTCAAGCTTGGATAAAGAATAACTTGAATAAGAGGAGCCTTTTCGTTTTTCAGCAAGCACATCTAAATATTGATAAATACCTAATTCAGAAAAACTGTTTAAACGTTCTGTTTCTAAGGGAAAACGTTCTTTTGTTTTTAATACAGCCAGTGCCTCTTTGTAGGATGGTTGAATATGAGAAATATTATCATAAATTCCGCCAATAGCCGCTTGCACGTGATGGATATGATAACGATCAGACAATTGCTGCAGCATACTGTTTGTAAACTGTTTAATATCTTGAAGTGGGTGTTCCGTTTTTGGTGAGACAAGAATAATCATTTCATGAAAATCAACAGTCGTTAATAACACTTGTACTTGCTGCGTCGTTTCAAGCAGATATGAAAGCTTTTTCTCTGTCTCCTCTGTGAGCTCATCTAGAAGACGAAAGATGATGATCGCATACGTGTCCGGACATCTCATGCCAAGTCGCATAAATAGGTCAAGTATCTCATCCTTTTCATGAATATGTCCTGTGAGCATCTTCCAAAAAAGTTCCTGGTTTCGTTCTTCTGTTTTCGTTTTTCGAATTTGTAAATTAAGTAATTTGTTTTTAACGGCGTTTGCCGCCATTTTGAGAAGCTCCATTTCTTTTTCTGAAAAAGGCTGTGTTGATTCAATTGCCCAGATAAATCCGAGCACTTCTTTGTCCTTCCAAATTGAAATAGCTACCCTACTAGAGAGACCGACTTCGGCTATTTGAGGCACACGAAGCGGTTCATCAGTTTTCAGGAGTGTAGGAATAATGCCGTCCTTCCAAAGCCGATTAATGACTTTTTCCGGTACACGGCGGGAGATAATAGTTGAAGTTCTAGCGGGATCAGTAAAATCATTATGTGTACTATACGCTAATAATCTATGATGAGTGTCTTCTATAGTAATAGGGCAATTGAGCACATCACTAATTTGATCTGCCACATCTTCTAAACGATCAAGACTATACTTAAATGGATCTGTCTTTTTGGTCATAAAAACCCCTGCTTTTTCGAATATTTCACGTACTTACATTATGAAGAGAACTAGTCACGTAAATCAATAACAAAATGCCAAAAAATTAAAAAAACAGGAAGATTGGATGTTCATCAGTTTGGTCAAAACGGATTAATTTAAAGGATAGTGAATAACAGCTTAGTAAAAAAATAGTAGGTATAAAGATTCATTGGAAGACACTTCATCATATTGGGAATATATAACTAAAAATATGTAAAATAATAGATAAAGAGCGAAAAAACAGTAATTCTATAGACTCATTTTGTAAAATAAAAACAGATTTGTTTGACTGTGTATCATTTCTGTTTTTATAATAATAACGTTAAAAAATAAGTGGATTAGCCCATTATATAGCGGCTATGCACGGGAGGTAATGAGGAATATGTCAGGAATTATTCGCGTAACCCCAGAAGAACTAAGAGCGACCGCTAAGCAATATGGTGTAGAAAGTCAAGAAGTGCTAAACCAAGTTGATCGTCTAAATAGAATGATCTCTGACTTAAAAGGTATGTGGGAAGGTGCTTCTAGTGATGCGTTCGCTGATCAATACGAACAGCTTAAGCCTTCATTCATTAAAATGTCTGATCTATTAACAGATGTCAGCAATCAGCTTGAACAAACTGCAAATACACTTGAAAGCACTGACCAAGACATCGCTAGCCAAATTCGCGGCTAATCAAAGTTACTTCCTTTCTAAGTGTAATGAGCAAAAAAAGCGCCGAGTCTGTCAGTTGATGCCGGCGCTCTTTCTATTTTGTGAGGTGGAAATTTGTGTATATCGATATTACCATCGACTTAAAAAATTATGATGGCAGTGTGTTTGATTTGAGACTATCAAATTATTTACAAATTAAGCAAGTCATTCATATCGCCTGGCAGGCAAAACAAATCTCACTTCCAAAGAGAGCAGGCGGATGGGTGCGTGTAGTCAATAAGAAAGCTGTGTTTTCAGGCGAATATAAGCTGTCAGACTGTGGGATTACCACGGGGGATAGGCTGGAAATACTATGAAAGGACTTTTGTAAATGGCAGATAAAAAGAGTTCCTATTTAGAAGAACAATTAGAAGCAGTCATGAAAAAAGAGGAAGGCACCTATACCTTCATTTTTCAAAGAGAGACCATTAAACTCTTGGACGGTTTAGAAGCGGCTCCGATAAAAGATATCAATCCTTCATTTAAAAAAGAGATTCAATTGACTGAAGGGGAGGTCATCATATCCATTGAACCGCCTTCTGCCTATCAGGAATTTCGTTTCATCCATGCAAAAGATGAAAAAAGCAAATGGATTTTTTCATACCAGCTTGTCGATGCTGTTTGCAAACACGACGTGAAACGGCTGCATCTCATTGTTTCTCCTGAAAACATTGTTTTTCATCAGGGCTTAGCCCCTGCATTTTTGCATTACGGTGTAAAAGAAAGCATCCCGCCATATGAAACCGACTCGAATCGTCTGCTCAGAGAAGTTAAAGCAGTTGTCCTAAGAGTCGTTGACCATGAATATGAGTTCAAAGAATATTTAACCTATCATGATACGTTGAAATTATCTGAGCTAGCAAAGGAAATCAGTGAAACAGCTTCACTCGAAGAACTGCTTCATCTTATCCAAAGCAAGATTGAAGCGATCGAAACGAAAGAAAAAACGCTGTTATCTATTCCAAAAAAGAAAAGGAAGATCGAACGATACATAGGGCTAGGTCTTATTGTCCTTTTAGTGCCTGCATTGGTGTATACCATCTACAGCCTCTTTTTTGCGATGCCGAAACAAGAAGCATATGTCGAGGCCAATAAATATTATCTCAACAAACAATACAGTCAAGTAATTGACACATTAGAAAAATATCCCGCCAATCAAATGCCGGTCTCTCTTCAATATGAACTGGCCATTTCATATGTGCAAACAAATCAAGGTAATCTGTTATTAGATCAACACAAAAAGGAAATTACCGATACGTACACCTTGCAAACAGATCCGCAATATTTTCTATTTTGGATTTACATTGGTCAAGGAAACAGCAAAGAAGCCCTTGATATTGCAAGGGTACTCGGGGACGATCGTTACATTTTTACAGCACTCGTCGCATATCGTAATGAAATCCAAAACGATGACAGTCTCTCGGCTGAAGAAAAACAAAAACAGCTAGATCCAATCATTAAAGAAATGGCGAAATATGAAGAAAAAGAAACAACTAAGACAAGCACAAATGAGTCTTCAGATACTAGTCAAACGGGCGAAACATCTGATCAAAAAGAGCAATCGAAAGCTGATCAGGAGAAAAAAGAGAAAGAATCTAATGAAAAAAAGGAAACTTCTCAGACGAAAAAAGATGAGAAAAAATAATTCTTTCGAGACAACTGACAGTTGGTACTGTCCTATGAGGAGGTGGGGGGTTTGAGTCTGTTTTGGGTTTTTTATCATGATAATTATCAAACCGTCCGTTTAGAAGAGCAGTTCAATCGAGAGGTCGTGATTGGACCTGAAATAGAGCATACAGTAACAATCCCTTCATTTTCATTTGATGAGGGAACGATTCGTTTATCTCCTGATCAACCGAACGAAGGCTTTTTCGTTTACCAAGGAGAGAAGAAGGATGGAAAATTGCTTCCATATGAAGCATACAAGATTGGGCCGCTTACACTGATGTTAACGGATGAACATCCTGATCAGAATATTTATTACCTAGGAAATAGAGTAGAAGTTTCCTTTTCATGTGGAAAACAAGAAGATGCGGATATATGGAAAGAACAAGCTCATGCTATTTTTCAAGATGCCAATCATTTCTCTTTGGAACAGATTGAAGGAAATTGGTACGTCATGCCTCAAGATGAAACCATTTATGTAAACGGAAAGCAAGTCCATCGACCAGAGAAGGTCGAAGTTGGGGATGAGCTTTTCTGGAATTTTCTCACGTTATCTTTCAAAGATGATGATTTACTACAAGTGACAGGACATGAACCATTTCATACACGCTTAGAAAAAACAACACAACCGAGCACCGAAACAAAACAAAAGTATCCGTTATACAGACGGACGCCGCGTTTGATTTATGATTTACCTGATGAACGGGTGACATTTAGCTTACCTTCACAGGAGAGTGAAAATAACAGCAGGGGGTTGTGGCTTGTTATCCTCCCGCCACTTGTTATGTTAATTGTCATGGGAATTGTTGCACTTGTGCAGCCGCGGGGGATCTTTATTGTGGTTTCTATGGCGATGTTTATTATGACGCTCATTACATCGTCTGTTCAATATTTTAAAGAAAAGACACAGCGCAAAAGACGTGAAGAAAAAAGGCAGCGGGTATACACTCTCTATTTAGAGAATAAGAGGAAAGAATTGCAGGAACTGTATGATAGGCAGCGATATATACTGACCTATCATTACCCATCATTTGAACAAATGAAGTACCTGACATCAGAAATTAGTGGACGGATTTGGGAGAAAACGCTTGTAAGTGATGACTTTTTACATTTACGCCTTGGAACGGGTGCTGTTCCGGCAAGCTACGAGTTATCCATGAGCGGCGGCGATATGGCCAATCGGGATATTGATGAGTTAATGGAACAAACGCAGCAAATGCAGAGAGTTTATCGTGAAATTAAGGATGTACCTATTACATTCGGTCTTGCTGACGGTCCAACAGGTTTAATTGGGAAGCCTGCCATTGTGAAAAATGAAATTCACCAGCTTGTCGGTCAGCTTGCTTTCTCGCACAGCTATCATGATTTGAGATTTGTATTTATCTTTAATGAAAAGGAATATAAGAATTGGGAATGGATGAAGTGGTTGCCGCACTTTCAACTGCCTCATACATACGGAAAAGGGTTTATTTACAATGAACAAACACGTGATCAGCTATTATCATCAATTTACGAAATTTTGCGTGAACGTGACTTAGAAGAAGAGAAAGAGAAAAAAATCTTTACTCCTCATTTTGTGTTTATCGTAACGAATCATGAATTAATTGCTGAGCATGTCATTTTAGAATACTTAGAGGGAAGTCGTACAGATCTTGGTATTTCTATTATTTTTGCAGCGGAAACAAAGGAAAGTTTAGCTGAAAATATTTCAACACTTGTCCGTTACATTAACGAAGAAGAAGGCGATATTCTCATTCAGCATAAGAAGGCTGTGCGCATTCCATTTACCCTTGATGCACACCAGCGCGCGGACAATGAGCTGTTTGCAAGAACATTGAGAACATTAGATCATCAAGTCGGGATGACAAATTCAATCCCTGAGACCGTCTCTTTCCTAGATTTATTTCATGCCAAGCAGGTGAAAGACATTGGCATTCGAGAAAAATGGCTGACGTCTGAAACGGCAAAATCACTATCAGTGCCTATTGGTTATAAAGGGAAAAACGATATTGTCGATCTGAATTTGCACGAGAAAGCACATGGCCCGCACGGACTTCTAGCTGGAACAACAGGATCAGGGAAAAGTGAATTTTTACAGACGTATATTCTATCTTTAGCTGTGCACTTTCACCCGCATGAAGTGGCTTTCCTATTGATTGATTATAAAGGAGGCGGAATGGCGCAGCCGTTTCGAAACATTCCGCATTTGCTTGGGACAATCACCAACATTGAAGGTAGCAAGAACTTTAGTGAAAGAGCTCTTGCCTCCATTAAGAGTGAACTAAGGAAAAGACAGCGATTGTTTGACCAGTATCATGTGAACCACATCAATGATTATACGAAGCTCTATAAGGAGAAAAAGGCTGAACAGGCGATGCCGCATCTGTTCTTGATCTCTGATGAGTTTGCTGAATTAAAAAGTGAAGAGCCGGATTTTATCAGGGAGCTTGTCAGTGCCGCACGTATTGGCCGAAGCCTTGGTGTCCATCTCATTTTGGCCACACAAAAGCCAGGCGGGGTCATTGATGATCAAATTTGGAGTAACTCCCGCTTTAAGGTGGCGCTAAAGGTGCAAGATGCATCAGATAGTAAGGAAATTTTGAAAAACAGTGATGCAGCGTCGATTACAGTCACTGGCCGAGGGTATTTACAGGTTGGGAACAATGAAATTTATGAATTATTCCAATCGGCTTGGAGCGGAGCACCGTATATGGAAGATGGCTACGGCTCAGAAGATGACATTGCCATTGTGACCGACACCGGTTTGGTTCCGTTATCAGGGGTGAGCACAGAGCCGGCAGTGAAAAAAGAGACCGTAACGGAAATTTCTGCTGTAGTTGATGAAATTGAACGAATGCAGCATGAACTTGGTATTGAGAAGCTTCCGAGTCCATGGCTTCCACCGCTTGAAGAGCGCATTCCTAAAACACGCTATGTGTCGAGTGAAGAGCATGTCTTCCACTTTGCGCTCGTGGATGAACCTGATCAGCAAAGTCAGCACCCGCTTTCATATCAAATGATGGAAGATGGCAATATCGGTATTTTCGGGTCATCTGGTTACGGCAAATCCCTTGCTGCCACGACATTATTGATGAGCTTTGCAGAAAGGTATTCACCTGAAGAATGGCACGTCTATATTTATGACTTCGGAAACGGTTCCTTGCTTCCGCTTGCAAAACTGCCGCACACAGCGGATTACTTCTTGATGGATCAAATGAGAAAAATTCAAAAGTCAATGAAGCGACTGCGTGAAGAGGTTGAATACCGCAAGCGTTTATTGAGACAACAAGAAATCAGTCATATCAAAATGTACAACGCATTAAACAAGAAGAAGCTTCCATTTATTTTTATCGTCATTGACAACTTTGATATTGTCAAAGATGAAATGCACGATCTTGAAGCTGAATTTATCCAATTGAGCCGTGATGGCCAGTCACTGGGAATTTACTTCATCATCACAGCAACTCGGGTAAATGCAGTGCGCCAATCACTCATGAATAACCTGAAAACAAAAATTGTGCATTATTTAATGGACCAAGGAGAGGCATATTCAATGATTGGCAGGCCGAAATTTAGTTTAGAGCCAATCCCGGGAAGAGTCATTATTAATAAGGAAGAGCTTTACTTTGCCCAAATGTTTCTACCAGTTGAAGCAGAGAACGATCTTGAATTGTTTGAACATTTGAAGCAAGAAATCCAGCTTCTTCATGATCGTTTTGCTGAGGCAGAGAAACCAAAGCCTGTTCCAATGCTACCTGATAAGCTGACGGCATTGGAGCTGGAAAGTCGTTTAGATCAGCAAAAACAACCTTATCAAATTCCTGTTGGACTAGATGAGGAATCTGTCGCTCCTGTTTACTTTGATTTGAAAAAGAATAAGCACTGCCTGATTATCGGACAAACGCAACGCGGGAAAACAAACGTGGCAAAACTTATGCTTGATCACCTATTAGAGGCAAAGCCCGAGAAGTTAGCGGTTTTTGATTCTATTGATCGGGGACTTTCCCATTATGCAAAAGAAGAAAACATAGATTACCTTGAAACAAAAGATGACATCACCGAATGGGCAATGGAGATTGATCGTTTATTTAAAGCACGTGAAGCAATGTACGTTGAAGCCGTGCGTAACGGAGAAACAGATCAGTTAGCATTTTCTCAAGTTGTGCTTGTGGTTGACGGAATCACACGTTTTCAGCAAACGATTGATACACGTTTGCAAGATCAAATAGCTGATTTCATGAAATCATATGCACACCTTGGTTTTAGCCTTGTTGCGTCAGGTAATCACACAGAATTTAGCAAGGGCTATGATGCACTGACAAACGAAGTGAAACAAGTTCGTCATGCCCTGTTATTAATGAAAAAATCAGAGCAAAACATTATACCGCTTCCGTATGTAAGACAAGAACCAGAGATTCAGCCAGGATTTGGTTATATGGTTGAAAATGGGAAAGAGAAGAAAATTCAGGTTCCTTTATGTGCGGTAGAAAGGAAGAGTGTTCAATGACAGAGCAGAAAAAAAGCTCAATAAAAATCGTGTCCACCATAGTACTGATTCTCGTATTGCCGATTCTGTTCTTTCACCTCATTGGGGATGAACCGACAAAGCAGAAAAAAAATGCTACCCGAAATATCGCTGTTGTGAATGAAGACATAGGAGTCAGTGAAAGTGAAAACACCGCTCGATTCGGACAGGATGTGGTCGCTGCCTTATCAGAGCGGTCTGATTATACATGGACAGTGGTGAATCGCAGCGCGGCGGAAAATGGACTGAAAAACAGAAGGTACGATGCTGTACTGTATATTCCGTCTGATTTCTCTAGAAATGTGCTGAGCTATGATAAAGATCATCCAGAAAAGGCATCCATTCAGTTTTCCATTCAAGATCAGCTCAATGCGGTCAATAAAGAAAAAGTGCAGAGAGAGCTGGAGAATGCACAACAGAAAATGAATGAGCAGATGTCGACTTTGTATTGGAGTTTTGTGTCACAGGAGATCGGCAATGTAAGAAAAGAGTTCAAGCACATTGTCGGCAAAGAGGTAGAATTCCAAAATACGATGTACAACTTCTATAAGCCGAGCTCAAATAAGCTATCAGATGCACTCCAGCAGCAGAAAAAACAAATAGAAGAATTAAAAAATGCCATGGCCAATTCACAAAAACAGTATAAAGACGGTCTGAGTACAACGAAAGAAGCAAAGAGCCAGTTAAAGGATTTTGTCCAAGTTGTGGATCGATATCAGCAGTATCAAGACAAACAAAAAGGTCTGCTGATCAAGGCTCAATCGACAAGTAAAAAGCAAATCCAGCGGGGGCTCAAGCAGCTTTCTGACATTCAAAACCAAAATGCCCGTAGCTTTAGTGAGCAAATGGGAGGACTAAAAACGGACATCAATGGTGTGCAAAATCAGCTAAAAACAACTGACAGCGCCATTCAATCTGTTCAGCAATCGAGACAACAGGCGATCAAAGCGCAATCTAATGGATTGATGGGGCTTATGGAAACGTTTCAAAAAGAGCTGATTAAAAATTATGAAGAACAATATCTTGCTTATATTGAAGCTCAAATTACTCCTCTGCAAAAGCAATTATTAGCTTCAAGAGAAACGTTGACTAAAGCAGGGATACAGCAAGAGGAACCAAATAAAGATACAAACAATAAAGGTGAAGAACCGCAAGACCCCTCTGACGATTTGAAAATCAATCTTAAAGATGAAACGAATCAATTGACTGAAATCTCAACAGAAATGAATCAATTGGCAGATGAGTTGACAGAGCCAAAAGACAACATTTCTCCACCTTCAGGGAATGATAAAACAAATTCTAATCAGTCTGGTCAATCAAAATCAACGACAGCCCAATCAAAAGAGAGGCTAAAAGCACTTTCTTTAAAATTGGAAGAAGTTAAAAAGAACATTGAAGATAAAACCGCAGCGCATAACGATCAATTACAAGGAAAAGTCGATCAATTGAGCAAGGAACTGAAGTCTTTAAAAGAGAAAGAAAGCAATTACAATGAAAATATAAGGAATATGAAACAAAAAATCAGAGAACAAGAAGCGGAAATTTCTAACAGATTAGAAGAACTAAAAAAGAGTCAATCTCCGTTAGAACAAATTACAGAGGGAATTATTCATGAAATTGGAAATTTTGTTACAGCATCAACAGATGCATTTGATTTATTAAATTATTCAAATGAATTAGCGCAGTATAAGGCGTTACTTAACAGTTTCTATACACAGAAAAAACCTTCATCCCTGCTAGACACCAAAAAAGACAGCATTCAGTCAATTCTCTCTATCAAACAAGACGAGACAGAGCGCTGGGATTCTTTAAAGAGTCAGATGCTGTCCTCAACTGACGATGTGTCTTCTTTTATTGATGGTATGCAAAAATTTTCAGATGGCTATGCCAATTACATTGCGACTCAGCAGGCCAGCATAAAACAGGAATTAAACGCTATTTCTGAAAGTGCGGACAACGTAGCTGACCAAATGGCTAATCCAGGGGATACGGTGTATACGGCAGAGCTCGCTGGTAGTTCAATTGTTGTCAATGCACAGGATTCGATTGGTCAAGAAGTGCTTCGCCTATCTGAGAATATGAGCTCTTTAACAGATCGGCAAAAAGGTGTGGCAGATTATACGAATAACATTGAAGAAAGTGTAACAACCGTCCAAGAAAAAGCGGATACTTTGAATAAAAACTGGAGTAAAAATGTCAATTCAACCAAACTTGTTCAACATGATTTGAATGGTATTTTAGGAAATACACTAAACGATCAAGGGAACAGCAACTATGTGTATAACTATTTAGCAAACCCGCTGAAAATTAGTGGAGATGTGCCGGAAGAAAAGACACAAACTGTACCGCCGGTGGTCATTTTGGTCATTATAATGATGAGCAGTTTATTGATTGGCTATTTTAGCTCGTATTATGCGAATGCCCCAATGCTGGTCAAAGGTGCATTGTTTGGCATTTTGAACCTTTTAGTCGGACTGATGATTAGCTTGTTTGGGTTAAATATATACAAACTAGCAGATGATCAAGCTATTCAATGGTCGATCTTCACTATTTTGCTGTTGATTGCTTGTTCAGCCTTTATACGCACGGCCTTCCTTTTCAGTTCGATTGTAGGATGGATGGCAACCGCGGCACTCATCTTCTTCTTTGTCGCACCGTTAATTGATTTGGTCATGCCGAATTTTAACTTTACAAATCCGGTCACTGACGTGTATCTGTCCATCCAATACGGAAATGGTGATGAGTTTGGTATGGGCATCACCGGTTTACTGATCTTAACTGTGCTGTTTATGCTGATACCGTTTGTGACAAAAATATGGAAAGACAAAACAGAGGATCGTGATGTGACACATGAGGCTTAAGCTGTTTGTCAAGGGAGTGGTCCTTTGTATCATACCCCTTTTTCTCCTCATGCCTGTTGCTTTAGCTGCTGGTGAAGATACGGATACGAATGTAAAGCCGAATGAGTATACGGAAAAGGAAATCGATATTAATACAGGTATATTGAGGGATCAAACCGAATACGAACAAAGCAAAACAACGTCGAAAGTCAAAACAGATATTCATTTTGCTGAACCGCCTAAAGCTCCAGGCGGTAGTCTCGCACCTGATCTATTCAGTGATCTGAAAGAGAACCCGCCAAAAACACCTGCTCGTATGATGAAAGAGATGAACATCTCTTTTAGTGACTCGGCTGTGTCAGCACCTTCTGAAGAGGATCATGAGAAGCAAACATCGGCAATGCTTTCTATAATCTTTGGTTTTCTGATCGTCATAGGCATGATTGTGATGGTCATACTGATACCAAAGGTGAGCGTAAAAACGGAAAAGAAATAGCCTGTCCCTTGAAAGGGATAGGTTTTCTTTATGCAGATCATTTGATGTTATCCCTTTGATGTTCGTAAAATAGTCATAACAAGGGAGGAGATTGTTATCCGAATTTCAATCGTTACAGGAGGTTCAACAGGGTTTGGCTTGGCACTTGTGAACCAATTGCTGTCTCGCGGTGATCATGTTTACTCTGCGGCAAGGCGTGCTGCGCCAATTTCTCATCCAAAACTGACACATGCACAGGTCGATCTGACGAATGAAGAAGCGGCTACTGAATGGCTGCAAAGCGTGCTGTCCCCGCACACATTAGCAGAAGCTGATGAAATCTTGCTGATCAATAACGCAGGAATGGTGACCCCCATCAAACGAGTCGGTCAAGGGGGGCAGGATACACTTCATCAGCACTATACGTTAAATCTTGTGACTCCAGTTCTGCTAAGTCATCTGTTCGTCGAATTGACGCAATTATTCAAAGGAAAGAAAACGGTTATTTACCTTTCTTCGGGAGCGGCAAAGAACCCATATAAAGGATGGAGTGCTTATTGTAGCTCAAAAGCAGGCCTTGATATGTTTATGAGAACATTACATGAGGAGCAGAAGGATGAGGCATATCCTGTGAACACTTTTTCTTTCTCACCAGGCACGATGGATACTGAGATGCAGGGAGAAATCCGGAAGTCATCAAAACAGGATTTTGAACAAATTGAGCGTTTTCAACATTTATATGAAACAGGTACATTGAAGAGTCCAAATGAAGTCGCTGGCATTTTGCTTGAACTTTTGGCAGGTAATCCTGTAGGCGGGAACGTATACGATGCGCGTGAGTATGGTAAAAAGCAGTCATAGTGGCTGCTTTTTTTATATATTGTACAAGCAAAGACTGCTTGTACGGCATAAGCTAATCTTGAGTCTTGAGTCAATATGACAGAACATTTGAGTTTCTTTTCGGAATATGTTAGGATGCTAAAAATATAGATAAGGAGGGGTTTCCATGAGAAAAGTAACACTAATGGATGTATACACCCATCCAGTAGCTCAAAAATATTTGAATCGTTCAGGTAAAGCCCATGCGATTGCGTGTGCTGATCATGCTTTTAAACTAGCTGTGCAAGCTGGTATTAACCCTGATCTAGCTGTCAAAGCAGCACTCTTGCATGACATTGGACACTATGAATGGTACACAGCAGGCGGAGAATGGGATTACGAGACATATAGACGTAATGATATACATGCAATTAAAGGAGCAGAGCGTGCACACAAACTGCTCATACGGCTCGGTGAGGAACCAAAAGCAGCCAAAGATATTGCACTTGCGATTCTCCTTCATACGGATTCTTATTTGCCGGAGGGCGACCTTCATATGGACACACTCCAGCAAATTGTGAAGAAAGCAGATGAAATGGATGAAGAGCCTGGCGGACATCATCACTACCGGCAAATAGATGAATCGCTTGCTTTGAAAAAAATTGCTGGCTTGGATCAAAAGGTGCAGCAGGCCCTTCAGCCCATGAAACGTTCTGTTTAGTATGGAATGTCTCCGTGAATGTTACCATGCTGATCCACATACAATGTGCGAATGACGGTACGGTTAAAGGTCGATGTTCCAGAAGCGGTCAGTCCGGTATAATTGACTGTGATTGAATATGCGCCTTCCTTTTTCAAATGGGCAGCTGATGAGGAATGTGTCTGGAATCCCTTCTGTGCATCCTTAAAGTAAACTGTCTCGACTGTTTTATTTAAGCGCTTGATCAGACCGCTTGAATGTGTCGATGCATCGTCTGACTTCGATGTCATCCCTTTAATTTCTTCATTTAATGGTGAATCATAGGATACAAGCAGCAAATAAGGAATCTTTTTCCCGGAATTTGATCGAATCGTCCATTTTCCAGAAACGGGTTTGTTGATTTGCACTTGATGTGAAAAAGCGCCTTCATATGGGAAAGATGCTTCTGTAGTCGTTAAATTCTTTATGACATCTCCATTTGGGGCGACTATTTCAAGCTGTGCATCCTTTCTTTCATTTAACCACTGAATTGATAAGCCATTCGTTCCTTCCTCTACATCGAATTCTTCCGTTTTATCTTTTTCACTTTCACCGCCTCTTACGTAAACATCTGTATTCGGCTCAGTAGATTCGTGATCATCTTCTTTTTCAATATTTGCTATATTTGCTACTAGTTGATTTTGAAACACTGGGAACATGTTTGAGCCGTTCTTAAGTGCAAAGTGATCCCATTTTCCAGTTAAGGTATTATTTGCATAGGGTAACCTTGTGCTACTGACCGTGACAGCACCGTCATTTTCTCCAAAGCTCTTTAAATACACGCCTCCTAAATATAAAACACCGCCAAATGCTCCCCAATCAGATCCAGAATAGGTGACATATTTCATTGGGGAAGATTCTAAACGGTCCGTTTCACTTCGAAAAGCGGCCATTGGACCGGTCTGCAGAGAAAAGAGAGCTTCGCTTTTTTGCCCAAGAATTTCCGCTAGCCAGCTTCCTCCTTTGCTATAGGCTAGATCTGCCAGCGGTGTTCCGTAGTGAGGAGACCCAAGTGTGAGGACCTTACTGACATATGGATGAGCACCGTAATAAACGAGTGCGGATTGTGTATCTACCCCGCCTTTACTATAGCCGATTACAATGAGTTTTCGTCCAAAGAAATCATAGATTTCTTTTAATTTTTCTGCTAATAGTTTTCCATTCTTTTTCATGTCCTGATCTGGATACAAATCTATGAACGCGCTTTCATATCCATTCTGAACAGCCTGTTTTGCCATATCGTTTTGATCAAACCATGTGGAGGAAGAGCTGTTAATGCCATGAACAAAAACAAGAGGGGGTTTAGACCGATCTTTTTGAATCGGTTCTTCTCCTCTAAACCACTTCCCTGGTGTACCAGGTTTTTCTCCAATTGTGCCTGCATGTGCATCACTTGCAGAGGATAGAAAGAGCAGGACTGCGATCATACAAATTAGTTTTTTCAAAATGAACCACCTCTTTAATCATTTGAGTTGTTGGCAGCACCAATCTATTATACTTCTAAAAAATGTAAAGAAATATAATTTGAAAAAATACGGTATTAACGTTGTAAGTTTGCTGAGTGACATTCACATGGATCTTTGCATACGCTGTGGGTAAATACACAAGTAAAGGGGCATGAAGGATGGCACAACAAGGAAGTCCACAGCTAGTTTCGTTAGTTGATCCATATGTTTATCAAACATTGCAGAAAGTGATCGGTATGAGATTAATTGTGCAAACAGTGAAAGATACGGTGCGTGGAAAATTGAAGGAAGTGATGCCGGACCATATTGTGATTGAGACGGGGACTAAATCAGTTTTTTATGTGCGGATCCAGCAAATCGTGTCGGTGATGCCTGATCATAGCGAAAGAGTGTAATGGGCAGACGCATATGTGTCTGCTTTTTTATGCTTACTGAATTTATATATGGAAAAAGTGAACGATATGCCAATTGTTCTTATTTTTTCAAAAAATATGGTTCTAAAACAAGAAGCAGTTGACAGAAGGTGGGTTGAATAGTAGGTTTTTATTAAGATCAATTCGTAACAGGAGGAGCATCCTTGTTAAATTCTAAAGTTCATTTTTGGACATTCCAAATACTACTTGTTTTACTCATTGTGTATGTATCAACAAAAGTATCATTTTTATTTCAGCCGATTATTTTATTTGCGTCAACCCTGTTTGTCCCAATCTTGCTGGCAGGAATCCTCTTTTTTATTTTTAATCCGATTGTTCGGTTCTTATCTAGGAAAATCCCTAGGACACTCGCCATCTTGATCATTTATCTTCTGTTCATTGGACTCGTCACAATTATTATCAACGCTGCCGGACCTGTGATTGTCACGCAGGTGACTGGACTTGTGAAAAGTTTTCCGGGCTATGTGACTGACGTGCAGAAATTTATCAATGATTTCTCACATTCTAAAACCTTTACTTGGATGATGAACCAAGATTATGTCTCTGTGTCAAAGTTTGAACAGACGATCGTTTCGACATTAAAAAGCTTGCCAGAAAACATTGTATCAAGTATGTCTGCTGTTTTTGGCGTCATTGCCAATATTGCACTTGCGGTCATTACGGTTCCGTTTATTTTATTTTATATGCTGAAAGACGGTCATAAGTTTCCGGACAAGCTCGTTCAATTTTTGCCGATGCCTTATCGCAAGGAAGGGCTGAAAATCTTCAAAGAATTAAATGACACACTTGCTGCTTATATACAAGGACAAATTGTTGTGTGTTTATTTGTCGGTGTCGCTTGTTTTATCGGATATTTATTAATTGGGGTGAAATATGCGCTGATTCTTGGCATCATCATTGCGGTTACAAATGTAATTCCATATCTCGGACCATATCTTGGAGCGACACCAGCTGTCTTAATCGCATTTCTTGACTCTCCTGGAAAAGCAATCGTGACCGTGATTGTCATTCTCGTTGTACAGCAAATTGATGGAAACGTGATTTCCCCGTTAATCATTGGAAAACGTCTGAATACGCATCCACTGACGATTATTCTTCTATTAATTGGTGCTGGAAGTTTTGGGGGAATCCTAGGCATGATATTTGCTGTTCCGGTTTATGCTTTGTTAAAGGCTATTACATTGAACATTGTCAGATTGATTCAGCTACGTCATCGCTCACGGGCAGAGCAACATTTAAATGTGTAGACAGATGCACAACTTTTCCTCCTTAGCATAAGATGGCTTACATAAGCAGATAGGGAGGAGAAGCAAGATGCCAGCAATTGTTGGACCGATTCATATCGAATCCTTAGGAGGGAACGCTGCGGCTACGTTTGGTGATGTCCTTGCCATCGCCCCTTTAGCTGTTGACCATTCTAGTGGTGGAGCGGGAGCCTTTAATTCGGGCGATGGTATGTCCCTTACAAGTGATCCGAATGCCACCATGTTTTGGGACTTTACACTGCTAAGTCAGCCCCAATCTTTTAATGCATAAAAAAGCAGTTGATTGTAAGTCATATCAGCTGTTTTTTTATTTTTGATACACCTATCTTCGCTCTAGACATATGATGAGGTAGAAAAGGGGGTGGGGAAGATGCCGGCAATTGTTGGGCCTATTCATATTGATCGTGTAGCGGGGAACGGATCGGCACAATTCGGTGATGTTTTTGCAATCTCTCCAAAAAGTGTGGATCGCTCTGCCGGTGGTTCAGGCACATATAATGCAGGAGACTTTGCACAATTTTTCAGCACTCCGAACGTCACATTTGTTTGGGATTCAAGCCTCATCAGCCAGCAAAAGAGCTTTCTTGCATAGACAGCTTTGAAAGGGATTCCTTTTTAAGAAGCTGTCTTTTTTTATGGTACAATGGATATGGAAGTGCGAAGAAAAAGAGGTGTAAAAAACGTCAAATGAAAATAAGAAAAGCACACGTAATCGGCGAACATCCGAAAACCTACAATGTATATTTACATGAAAATAAAAAAGAATATAAAACGCTTGTAGCAGTACCTGATATTGAATGGAGTATTTCCATTGCGTATGAGACTGAAAAGCATCAGCTTGAACGATCACTTGAACAATCCTTAATTGAAAGAGTCGAGACAGACGAAGCCCGTGAGCTGGCACAAAAAATTGTGCACTGGGTCACAGAAATGTAAATTTCATAAACCAGGAGTGAAAGCATCAATGAAAGAAGAATCCGTAGATGTTTATTTGCAGCATGGGATTTTTGGACATGCTGAAACAAAGCCCGATGAACGAAGAATGTTTCTCGGTTCATTAAGGGAACGAGCGCTTCTCGCTCTGACAAAGGGGCAGGTTTCAAGGAATCAGCCTTATCAAGAGGTAGAGGAATTATTGCGTTCCAATCGACAAGCCACTGTTCTTTTCAATGGTGAACTGTCTTATGCTACTTATTCTCAATATGTTAAAATGGCGAATGCCACTGGATGTTCCTTTAAAGTGATCAACCATCACGAAGCGCACTCTCCTTTTGGACTCGTCATTGACATGCCACATGCGATAAACAAAGAACAGATTTATATAGAAGATGAGCTGTTTCAGAAAGCTTTTTCTCGTGAATCTGTTGAATAGGTTTTACTTGTGAAATGAATAAGCTATAATTGTTCAAAAGAACTTATTGGAGAGATGCGAATGGGCAAAGCATTGATTTGTATTGATTATACAGTTGATTTTGTTGCTGACGACGGGAAACTGACATGCGGAAAGCCAGGACAAGCCATTGAGTCAAAGATTACAGATATCACATCTTCTTTTATTGATGAAGGACACTTTGTCGTATTTGCGGTCGATCATCATGAAAAACAGGATCCTTATCATCCAGAGTCTAAGTTGTTTCCGCCCCATAATATTCGCGGAACAGAAGGAATTGAGCTTTATGGCAAGCTAAGTTCACTATTTCACACGACTAAACATTTGAAACATGTCTACTATATGGAAAAAACAAGGTACTCTGCATTTGCCGGCACTGAATTAGATATCAAACTGCGCGAGCGCGGCATCACAGAGCTTCATTTAGCCGGAGTGTGTACCGATATTTGTGTACTTCATACAGCTATTGATGCGTACAATAAAGGCTTTAATCTTGTGATTCATCAGAATGCCGTGGCCAGTTTTAATGAAGCAGGGCACGAGTGGGCACTTTCTCACTTTAAGCATACGCTTGGCGCGAAAGTGATTGAGTAAGGGAAGGAGAATTGGAAGTTGGAGCATCGATTTGACGACGACAGTTTATCACTACATACAGATCTTTATCAAATTAATATGGCAGAAACGTATTGGAGAGATGGCATTCATGAGAAGAAATCAGTCTTTGAACTCTTCTTTAGAAAGCTTCCATTTGACAATGGTTTTGCTGTATTTGCTGGCTTAGAGAAAGCAATTGAGTATTTATCGGACTTCTCCTTTACAGAAAGTGATCTTGCTTATTTACAAGATGAACTTGGTTATAAAAGCGATTTCATTGAATATTTAAGCGGATTGTCCTTTACAGGTACACTTCATTCAATGCGAGAAGGAGAAATTGTTTTTGCCAATGAACCGATAATGCGTATTGAGGCGACACTTGTTGAAGCGCAGTTAATCGAAACGGCATTGCTCAATATCGTGAATTTCCAGACACTGATCGCTACAAAGGCGGCACGTATCAAGGGAATTATTGAAGATGAAACAGCATTAGAATTCGGTACAAGACGCGCACATGAAATGGATGCAGCGATGTGGGGAGCGAGAGCTGCACTGATCGGTGGCTTCCAAGCAACGAGTAATGTTCGTGCGGGAAAACGCTTCAATATTCCAGTGGCAGGTACACATGCACACGCGCTTGTACAAGCGTATCGAGACGAATATATAGCGTTTAAGAAGTATGCTGAAACTCATAAAGACTGTGTCTTTTTAGTGGATACATATGATACTGTGAGATCAGGCATCCCGAATGCGATTAAAGTAGCGAAAGAATTCGGAGACAAGATTAACTTCATCGGTATCAGACTGGACAGCGGCGATCTTGCATACTTATCTAAAAAAGCCCGGTCAATGCTTGATGAAGCAGGCTTCCATGAGGCGAAGATTATTGCATCAAGTGATCTTGATGAGCATACCATTATGAATTTAAAAGCACAAGGCGCTAAAATTGATGTATGGGGTGTTGGCACAAAACTGATCACGGCATTCGATCAACCGGCACTAGGTGCAGTCTATAAACTTGTCTCAATTGAAGAAAACGGCATAATGAATGATACAATAAAAATCTCGTCGAACCCGGAGAAAGTGACGACACCAGGACGTAAGCGTGTGTATCGCATAATCAATCAGTTGAATCACCACTCTGAGGGAGACTACATTGCCCTTGAAGAGGAAGATGTTCAAAGTGAAGATAAACTGAAAATGTTCCATCCTGTGCATACCTTTATCAGCAAATTTGTGACAAATTTTGTGGCAAAGGATCTTCACGTCCCAATCTTCGAACAAGGAAAACTTGTGTATGATAATCCGGATATTCAAACGATTCAGGCATATGTACAGGAAAGCCTTGGACTCTTCTGGGAGGAGTATAAACGAATCAGCAAACCAGAAGAATATCCAGTGGATCTCAGTCAGAAATGCTGGGATAATAAAATGCAATTTATCCATGATGTCAAAAATAAAATAAAAAAAGAGCTGTATGAAAGCTAAGTTTGTAAATGAAGAAGATCATCAAGTCTGATGGTCTCTTTTTATCGTTTTAGTCTGGTTAAAATGAACCATAGACGGAATCATTTGGTATACTAAAAACACATCTTGTTTTTCTTTGTATAAAGGAGGATTGGAGCAGTTGAGGGTGTTTGTTGCAAGACAGCCTATTTTTAACAGAAAAGAACAAGTCGTATCATATGAGCTGCTTTATAGAGATAGTGAAATCAATACATATAGCGCTGAAGATGGTGATCAAGCGACAACGGACCTCATTATTAACAGTTTTTTAAACATTGGCATTGAAACACTGACTGAAGGAAAACGATGCTACATTAATTTCACCGAAAGCTTGCTTTCATCTGATCTGCTTACCTACTTTGATCCACATCAGCTTGTAATTGAGATATTAGAAA
The DNA here is from genome assembly GCF_040500475.1 of Bacillus sp. Bos-x628. Taxonomy (GTDB): domain Bacteria; phylum Bacillota; class Bacilli; order Bacillales; family Bacillaceae; genus Bacillus; species Bacillus maqinnsis. The sequence continues at coordinate 2,871,380 of NZ_CP159358.1, forward strand.
ATGTACCGATTACCTCGGCACTTATAAAGAGATGCAAGCAATTAAAAAAATGGGGATATACGATTGCACTCGATGATTTCTTTCTCAATGGCACTCATTTTTGTGACAAGTTGCTTAACGAGCTCCTCTATTGTATTGATATTTTAAAAATTGATTTTCTTAAAACAACATTAGAAGAACGAAGAGAAATCCTTAGTACATATAAAAAGTATCGACTTCGATTTCTCGCAGAAAAGGTTGAAACACGAAAAGAATATGAAGAAGCACTCGAAGCTGGTTTCCACCTGTTTCAAGGGTATTTCTTTAGTGAGCCTCATGTGATTTCGGGGCGGGCATTATCGACTAGCTTTCATGCGTATCATCAGCTTCTGAACGAGCTGAGCAAGGAGCAGCCCAATATACAGACAGTGACACATTTGATAGAAAGTGATCTTTCACTATCATATCAATTATTAAAAATGCTGAATTCAGGCGGCATGAGAAGGCTTTATCAAATTAAGAGTATCAGACAGGCGATTATTTTGCTTGGTTTTAATGAGATCCGGCGCTGGATCTTTATCCTTTCCTTTAAAGAGCTCAATGTACAAGCCAACTCAAGTCAAAAAGAAATAATCAAAATGTCATTCATTCGCGCTAAAACGTGTGAATTAATTGCCGATCGTACGGGAAGAGAGCATCCCGCATCTTATATGCTGACAGGCATGTTCTCACTGATTGATACGCTAGTGAGGGCAGACATTACGGAGCTTGTCAAAGAGCTTCCACTCTCTGATGAGGTTGGACAGGCTTTGCTAGGCTATGATAATGACTATTCCATTGTCCTGCAAGTTGCCAAGCTGATTGAACGAAATGAGTGGGATAATGACATTTTTGATGGAGATATTCCTAAGCAAGAAGCTTATGCCTGTTATATAGAAGCCATTGAATGGTGTCATAAAATGTTTGAATCATAAGAAAAGCCGTTCTGGAGCGGCTTTTCTTTATGTTCCCCACCGCAGTAGCAGAAAAAGTCTGCTTGAAGACAGGGATAAATATATACGAATGCCTTCGGGACTAAAGCGAATATCAATATTGCTTTTTACACCGATTTGTTTCAGCAATCGTATGACACTTGTCGTATCAGATTGTTCAGCAGCCTGCATGATCCGCTGTGCAAACGAAAGAGAGCTCGCAATCTGGCGTGTAATCAATGTTGCGTCCTCGACGAGCCGAGTGGATTCCTTTGCAGCTCTTTGAAAGGAGTGGGCATCAGCTAGAGGAAAGGTCATAGGTGCGCGCGGGTATGCGCTTATTGCGGGAACATGCAAAGCAGGATAAGGAACATAGTAAAGCAATTGGACACCTCTTCTCTCATTGAAGTGAAATTGGACGGATATCTGTTTTAAATGTATGTAGAAAATCAGAATAAAGAATCAAAAAGATTTTTCTATCTTTCTATGTTCAGCCTAAAAATAGGTATTTTTGCGGTCAATTTCGGTGGTTGTCACCAAAAAATTGCGGTGTCCACAGCAATACCTGTCGTCTGACCTATTTCATGGAAAACTTCTGAAATAAAAGGGATCGTACGTTCTATTACGAGAGAATCGTGACGAATGATGCCTTTTTGTGTCGTGATTTTGACAAAATTCCTTTAAAATTGAGGTAAAAGTATGATTGGAAAAGTCAGAAAATAATGAAAAAAGACCTATTGAATTTTGCGGTATCACGCATACTTTTTGTGCATAGTTTTCGGTGAAAAAATACTCAATAGCATATAAACTGTTAGTAACAGATCAAATACTTATGACCCAATCACCATACACAAATACATTGATCTTCCAAAAAAGGAGAGTGGAATCGATGGAAAAGTATGAAATCGAAGAACTTAAACAACTATTATGGAAACTTGAAAACGAAATCAGAGAAACAACGGCTTCTCTTCATAACATTAACAAAAGCATTGATCAATACGACAAATATGAATATGTGAAAATTTCTTAAAGACTTGATGACCATCAAGTCTTTTTTTTATCCAAATACATACAAAAAAAGGATATATTATTATATAATTGTTAAATAGTGATGTCAGTGGACATTTGCTTCTATCTTTTTAGTAAAATAAGAGGCGAGAGGGTGAGGAAACAGACCGAATATGCTAAACTATCTAGAGAACACAAAAATCAAGCAGAATATGTCTGATTTTATTCAACATGCAGTCAGGCATCATGATTTACAAAAGCTGCTTCTAGAATTTACTGATATAAAGAATGAATTTCCTTTTGCTCAATTGGCTTATCAACATTATGAGGCATTTGGCGGACAAGATAAGCAAGCGATTACAAAACTTGCAGCAGGAATTGAACTTCTCATTTTATCAGCCGATATATTAGATGATATTGAAGATCAGGACAATGATTCATATCCTTGGATGAACATTGATCAAGGGATTGCCATCAATGCTTCCGCCTATTTGTATACGAAGAGTATCCAATTCATCATATCAATATGTGAAAATAATTCTCAATTAAATGAGAGATTGTTCAACCTGATCATGATGTCAATGGAAGGACAGCATGAGGATTTACGTTATGAGAATAGAACGGAAGAAGAATGTCTAGAAGTTCTGCATAAAAAATCCGGATCATTAACAGCCTTGTCTAGTGTACTAGGTGTTTATTTAGCGACAGGAGAAATCAATTCAACTGTTGAATCTTATTCAAAGTATTTCGGTGTTGCTGCACAGATCAGTAACGATTTTTTTGCGCTCTTCTCTGAGAAAAACGGAGATTTTAAAAAAACACAGACATTGGCATTTAGTTATCTGAATAGACATTTTAACGCTGCTAGTCATGAACTTCTCGACTTTTTTTCAGATAAGACAAATGATTCTTGTAAACAATCATTTCAACTGAAACCGAAATTGCTTGAAGCAGGATTAACCCAGTACATGGTTTCAATGAGAGAAATTATGCTATTAAAAATGAGGCAAGAGATTGAACAACTTGATTTACCTAAAACAAAGAAAGAACAATTATACGCCTTTATGACAAAGGAGTGAAGAGATTGAATGTTCAAAATATTATTGCGTATTTAATGAAAAACCCAAATGTTATCAATGAATTAAAATTAGGAAATGCAAGTTTGATTCATGTCGACGTACAAACAACAACAGCCATTATACAAGGTGTTGAAAAAGGGCATATGAATGCAAAGTACATTTGGGAGTATTAAATATAAGGTGAAAACTGTTTTAGCATTTAATGATCTTCACTCAAGGATGTTTTGAACATGAAGCTTACTTATACGAAATTGTCTGCTTTGTTTGTTTTTCTGTCTTTTTTATTTGTGATCTATATTTCATATATCTATGTATTTGATATTTTTAATGGAGCGCGCGTAGCAAAGAATGAGAATGGTCAAGCGGAAGTTGTGAATGTTGAGTACCTCTCTTTGGCCTATACATCAGGCTTAAAAAAAGGAGATATTATTCTCAAGATAAACGGTGAATCTAATCTTACTAAAGATCACATGATCAACGGCAAGCTAAAAAATGTACAAAGAATCGATATTAAAAGAGGCAATCAAATCATTTCATTAAAAAATAAGACATTGATTGGTCGAGAAAGTTTATTTATCTATTTGATTCCTCTTGTTTTGTATTCAATCTGCTTATTTTGTATTTTCTTTATTATTAGGATTAACAAAGAAACACAACGGAAATCTGCATTTCTTCTAGTCTTATTCTTATTATCGATTTGTATTGGGTACCTTAGTGCAGGTACTTCAGGAATTGGGGATAAATTTAGTCGTTATGTGCTATTATTTTGCTTATCAGGCGTGCCCATCTTATATATTCACTTTATCTATCAATATTTCAAAGAATTTGATGTGCATATTACAAATCGAAAAGTGATACGGTGTTTATATATGATCCCCGTCTTTAACTTATTGATACATAGCGGGGTTCCAGTGACATCAGATTTGAGAAGATTTGTTCCGAGTGTAAGTCTCATGTTTTTTTTCGGAACAGTATTAACAGCACTTTATTTAATCTTCAGAGGTCTGAAAAAGTATAAAGAAACAGATCATGGTTCTATTTTGAAGTTTTTTGCCATAATTAATATTCTGTCGTTTTGCCCGTTTATTTTCTTTTTTGTCTTCCCTTATGTATTTTTTCATAAGTATGTGATAGATCCATTTATCTTGACTTCTGTTGTTTTGCTTATACCCTTTTCACTCGTTTATCAATTTATGACGAATAAACTTTATAATATGGACTTTCTGATCAGTAGATTGAGATACTACGGCTTTTTAGCGATTACACCTACCATTTTTGTTGTCGTGACTTTTTATATTTTACAGAAGCCTGAAGATCTCAAGTACACACTAAAGCTTGCATTGATCATTTATGCTCTCATGCTAGCCGTTTTCTACTTCAAAGAAATCCTAGATTTTCGCTTTCGTCTGAAGCGCTTTTCAGAAAAGCACAATTATCAGGATAGTGTGTTTAAGTTTACTCAGCTCATTCGAGAGGCTTCTGCGCTCAATCAGGTATTGCATCACTTAAAAAACACGATTTTAGAAGTGCTGATTGTCAGTAAGGCATTTGTGCTTGAGATCAAGGCAAATGGACAGATTGAAGAGATTGATGAGTCAACAGATGACAGTATGTTATGGAAAGATTACGTCGATCAATTTCAAGACACGTTAGATGAGGTAGGGAAAATCATTGAGCTTGACAAAGGTTTTATGATGAAAATTGGAGAACGGGGCGGTCACTCGTTTGTGATTTGCTGTTTATCAAATTTAAAGACACCGAAGCTGACACGTGATGAAATTTCTTGGCTGAAAACATTGGCATTTTACACAAGTGTCAGTTTAGAAAACGTTGTGAAGATCGAGGAACTGATGGAGCATCTTGAAGACTTGAAACAGCGTGAAGCAAACCCTGCTTGGCTAAAAAAGATCATGTTTGCGATGGAAGAAAAGCAGCGTTCAGATTTAGCCAGGGATCTTCATGATTCGGTTCTTCAGGATTTAATTTCTTTGAAAAGACAGTCAGAAATGTTTTTAACAAATTTTCAAAACGATCAATGCCCAATATCTATAGAAGACTCGCTGATCTCATGGAATGAACAAATGTCTAAGGTGATCCAAACGACAAGAGAAACGTGTCATGAACTTCGGCCGCAATTGCTTTATGATTTAGGTTTAGTGAAGGCGATATCGAAGCTGACTTCGCAAATTCAAGAGGAAGCACCGTTTCATATTAGGCTGAATACAACACGCTTTGATAATGAAATGGACATTGATATTGATTCACAACTGAATATTTATCGGATCGTTCAGGAGCTATTATCCAATGCGTTGAAGCATTCTAAAGCCAATCAAGTTTTAATTATGCTCATTTGTATTAAAGATCAGGTCGTCCTTCATTATGAGGATGACGGAGTTGGTTTTGATTCAAGTCAGCTTGATCAGCATACAATGAGCATGGGGCTCTCTGGAATAAGGGAGAGAGTGAAGGCGTTAAATGGGAAGCTTCACATTCAGACAGCTCCAGATAAAGGTCTCAAGGTGAAAATTGAAATGGAATTGTAACGATTTATTAAGGATTAAGACTTGGCATCTGCCAAGTCTTTTATATAAAATGGGAGTGAGTGATTAAAAGGGAGGAAGACATGAAGAAGATATTGGTCATTGATGATCATCCGGCTGTCATGGAAGGGACAAAAAGCATATTAGAATCAGATCAGCACCTATCAGTCGATTGTTTAAGTCCTGATGCAGAAGCCGCCTTTTTAAAAACGCATGATTTTTCCATCTATGATGTGATTTTGATGGATTTAAACCTCGGTGATATCAATGGAATGGACATTGCGAAACAAATTCTCGAAACAAATGAGCAAGTGAAAATTATCATTTATACAGGCTATGAAGTGGATGATTATTTTGAAGAGGCCATTCGAGCTGGATTGCACGGTGCAATTAGTAAAACAGAGACAAAAGACAAGATTATTGAATACATACATCGTACATTGCAAGGAGAAGTTGTCATTCAGCTATCCTATTTAAGAAAATTAATCTCACAGCAACAAGAAAAACCAGAACAGGCGCAGCAGACAGATCATGATCTGTTAACAGAGCGGGAATGTTTGATTCTTCGTGAAGTGGAAAAAGGCTACACCAACCAAGAAATTGCCGATGTGCTTCATTTGAGCAAACGCTCGATTGAATACAGTTTGACATCCATCTTTAATAAGCTGAATGTTGGATCACGAACAGAAGCTGTGTTAATTGCAAAATCTGAAAATGTGCTGTAAACGTGTGAAGGGAGAGGGCAATCATGGATGTGAGTGTGTCGAATACACTGCTTGAGGCGCTTGGCATTGAGATTGTTGAATGCAATCAATCACGTTGCATTGCGACAATGCCAGTCGATCACCGAACAAAACAGCCATTTGGATTACTGCACGGAGGCGCATCTGCTGCTCTGGCAGAAACGGTTGCGAGCATGGGAGCTGCTGCTCATTTAGATTTAACTCAAAAGGTCTGCTCTGGCATTGAAATCAATGCCAATCATTTAAAGTCTGTACGTGATGGAGTGGTGACAGCGACAGCTGTTCCTGTTCATGTAGGGCAGCGTACTATGGTATTTCAAATCGATATAAAAGATGATCGAGATCGGCACATTTGTACATCAAGATGCACACTTGCTGTCATTGATCGTATATAAAAAAGCTCCCGGTGCAGCGGAAGCTTTTTTTATAAATAAGAATCTTCTTTTCGCTTAATCACGAAGTTACGAAAACCGTCATAGTCATCTTGGACACTTCGTTTATCCAGTTTAACCCCTGTATTGTAAGCGGCTCTTCCGATTAAGTGAGCACCGACTGGGGCTGTCAGAAAGATAAAGGCAATCCCTAATAAGATTTTTGCAGAGATGATACCTGCAAGAAACCATTCGTGAAAAAACACACCAATTAAAATCAGCACAACGCCAAGTGTTGATGCTTTGGATGCCGCATGCATCCGTGTATAGACATCTGGTAATCGAAGCACACCAATGGCTGAGATCAGACAAAGTATTGCACCGAGCAGGATCAAGAAGATGACAATCGCTTTAGCGATGACGATCATTTTCAATCACTTCCCCTTTCTCAAGGAATTTAGAAAAAGCGACAGTGCCAATAAATGCGAGGATACCGAGCAGTAAAATAATTTCAAAGAACGTTGTTGTTCTGAGCAATACAGAAACAATGGCTGTCATCCCGATTAAATTGATTCCTATCGCATCAAGTGCACTCACGCGGTCAGGGATAGAAGGTCCTTTGATCACCCGTATGACAAAAAGCAAGGTAGACAACGCTAAGATGCCAAGTGAAATTTGCAAAAAAATCCCCATTATTTACCGCTCACCTCCTTGATGGCTTTCTCGAATGATACACGGATATCATGAATGGCCTTTTCAGCATCTTCAATATCCATCGCATGAATGTATAAAATGGATCGATCATCAGATATATCAATGACCAGTGTACCTGGTGTCAGTGTAATTAAATTGGCGAGCACAGTGATTTCCCAATCATTTTTCAAGTCCGTACGAAAGGCGAAAATGCCTGGCTTGATTTGAAGCTTCGGAGATAATATTGTTTTTAGTACACTTAAATTGGCAAGTAGTAGCTCTCGAATAAAAATCACAACGAGCTTGAAAATGGCATAAAGTGCATAGCCATAAAAACGTTGGGGGAAGAATCGCCGCAACATAAAAATGGCGACCATCCCTAGTATAAAGCCTGAAACAAATCCTGCGGCTGTGTAGGTATCATTCATTAACATCCATGTAAAGGCAAGGAGAGCATTGAGTAAAATTTGAAAGGCCATGTCATCTACTCCTTCAGCACAGCTTGAATATATTTTTCTGGTGTTAAAAGCATTTCAGCAGCTTGATTGATATAAGGTGCAATGAATTCCGTGCCTAATCCAATCGCAAGTGATAAGGCAACAAGAAGCACTCCGGGATACACCATTCCTTTTATAGATGGCTTTCTTCTGACAGGCAGCTCCTGTTCCTCACCCCAAAAAGCGAGCATGAAAATTCTCATCACAGAATAAAGGACAAGAAGACTGGAAAGTAAGACCAGAATGGCAAAGGTCATGTGTCCGGCTGTAAATCCGCCTTCGACAATTTTTAGTTTGCCAACAAACCCACTAAGTGGCGGGATACCTGCTAATGATAAGGCTGAAAGAAAGAACATCCATCCAAGGAGAGGTTTTGTTTGCATCAGCCCGCCCATTTTCTTTAGATTGTTTGTACCAGCATACACAAACAATGCACCTGCCAGCATAAATAAAGCACCTTTCATTACCATATCGTGAATGAGATAATAAATCGTCCCTTGAATCGATGCTGGTGTATTGGCAGCAATACCAAATAGAATGACTCCAACGGCTGTGACAATGTTATAGATCACAATTTTTTGTACATCAGAGTAGGCAACCGAACCAATCACACCGAAAATGACAGTAAGTGCGGCCAGCCAAGCCATCAGTGCATGTGTGAATTCGGTATCATGAATAAAGATCAAGGTAAATACTCTTGCAATGGCGTATAAGCCCACCTTTGTCAGCAGCGCGCCAAATAAAGCCGAAATAGCTGCTGGCGGCGCATGATATGAACCAGGCAACCAGAAATAAAGCGGGAAAATACCAGCTTTTAAGCCGAAAACAATGAGGAACAGAACTGAAATGACCGTGATCAGACCTGTTTGCCCTGACTCTGTTATTTTCATACTTAAATCGGCCATATTTAGTGTTCCAGTGACTGCATACAAACAAGCAACACCGACAATAAATAACGCAGATGAAATGATGTTAAACACGATATATTTCAGTGACTCTCGAAGCTGGGGCTTTGAGCTGCCTAATACAATGAGCATGTAAGATGCCATCAGCAGTAATTCGAAGAAAACAAACAGGTTGAAAATATCTCCTGTTAAAAAGGCACCGCTGACGCCAGCCAATAAGAATTGAACGCCTGAATAATAGAACAGTCGCTCTCTTTCTTTCCCAATCGTTTGGAAAGAAAAGAGAACGGTCACAAATCCAATAACAGAAGCGGTCAAAACGAGTAGCGCAGCAAACTGGTCGGCCACAAGGGCGATGCCAAAGGGTGCTTTCCACCCGCCTAAAAAAAGTGTTTGTATTCCATTTGTGAAAATTGTCTGAACCAAGTATAGATTACAAATCATCGCTGAAAGAGATGCAATAACACTAAAACCTCTCGACAGCATGATATTTTGATTCATAAAGATTAATAGTGTAGCCGATAGTAACGGAATCAAAATAGGTAAGATCACGAGATTATTCATGCTGATCATTTCCTCTCATTTGATCCATGTCATCTGTTCGCAGTTCTTGGAAGGCACGGAAGGCCAACACGAGTAAAAAAGATGTCACACCAAAAGCAATGACAATTGCAGTTAAGATTAATGCTTGTGGTAATGGATCTACATAGGATGTGAGCCCCTCTTTTAAAATAGGCGGTGCTCCTTTCTTTAAACCGCCCATGGTTAATAAGAGCAAATGGACGCCGTGACTCAAAACGGCCGTACCGACGATGACCCGTAGAAGGCTTTTTGAGAGCATTAAATAGGTCGCCGCCATAAAGATAATTCCGACGATAATAGACATTAGAAATTCCATTATTCCTTCTCCCCAATCGTTTGAATAATGGTCATGGTGACACCGACAACAACCAGATATACACCGATATCAAACAGTACGGCTGTAGCCAGTTCTGTTTTCCCTAAAAGCGGCAATTGAAAATAATCAAATGTATGGGATAGAAAAGGTGCACCGAATAGGAAAGATCCCATTCCAGTTAAGATCGCAACGAGCAGTCCTGTGCCTGCTACATAAATAAAGTTAAACGGAAGGATGCGTCTTACTGTTTTCAGGTCATAGGCTAAGAGCAGCAGAACGACAGCGCCAGCACTCATCAGTCCGCCGATAAAACCTCCGCCAGGATTGTTATGCCCTGCAAGAAACAGGTGGAGCGAGAAAAGCAAGATGATGAATGCTGTGATTTTTGTTGTGACCTGTAAGAGCATATCATTCGTATCAATTTTTCTCATCGCCGCACTCCTCTCTTTCGTTTTCCTTGAGCTTTTAATAACCCATAAATACCGAGTGCCGCAATGGCGAGCACGGTAATTTCAAAGAGTGTATCAAAGCCCCTGAAATCTACAAGAATGACATTGACAATATTGTTTCCGCCTGCGAGCTTGTAGCTGTTCTCAATAAAATAAGTTGAGATTGTGTCAAGTGACTGCTGACTTGTGGAAGCGAAAGCGAGACAGGTGACAACAACTCCAACGCCTAATGAAATGATCAAATTGGTCACTTTGAACCTTCTCGTTTTTTGCTTCAAGCTCAGCTTTGGCAAATGATAGAAGCAAAGTAGAAACAGCGCAACAGAAATCGTCTCAATAATTAGTTGCGTCAGCGCAAGGTCAGGTGCTCTGAAAATTACGAAGAATAATGACAGCGTGTATCCCATGACACCAAGTGCGATAATGGCTGTTAACCGAGAACGGGCGAACACAGTTGTGATGGTCGCTGCCACCATAACGAGTGAAAGAATGGCTTCGTAAGTGCCAATTGGTGCAGCTTGCCCAGTGTTAAATGAGAAGGCTTGCTGATACGCCATGACGCTGCCAAGCACGATGATCATGAAACCAAACACATAGACAAGGTAGTCACGAAGAAAACCTGTCATATAGCTGTTTGTCAGGCGATATGAGCCTTTTTCTAAGCCTGTCAGCGAACGATCATATATAGAATTAAATGACCATTTTGCTTTAAATACGTTGTACATTGGCCGCCATTTTGACAATGTCAAATAGCCGATTGTGCCGAGCACAACCACACCGATTGTCATATAAAGCTCTGGCTGAAATCCATGCCACGCCTCAATTTTGACGACAAAACGACTTCCTGGTTCAATTGCATCAGGAATAATCGCTGAAATAGCAGGTTCAATCACAGAATAGGCAAGAATATTTGGGAAAAAGAAAAAGGTGACCACAAGTGTAGCCAGAATGATTGGTGGAATGAGCATACCAATCGGTGCTTCATGCGGTTTTTTCTCTAATTGATCCAAACGGAGGTTGCCTCTAAATGTTCTAAAGACGAGCATGATACTGTAAATGAACGTAAACACACTAGCGAGCCAAGCGGCTGCTGGGAAAATAGCACCCCATGTTGAAACGTCAGTAAAGCTGATGTCAGAGATTCGTATCATACTTGTGAAAAATAGCTCTTTACTTAAGAAGCCATTAAATGGTGGAAGTCCAGCCATTGAGAATGCACCGATTAAAGTGATCGTAAATGTAATGGGCATGATGGTCATTAATCCGCCCAGCTTTCGAATGTCACGAGTACCCGTTTCGTGATCAATGATGCCGGCTGCCATAAAGAGACTGCCTTTAAATGTGGCATGGTTGATTAAATGAAAAATGGCCGCAAGAATGGCTGCGCCAAAGAAGGCGGTATGATTTTCATGAATCGCAGCTGCGCCTACGCCAAGCATCAGCATAATCATGCCAAGCTGACTAACGGTAGAAAAGGCCAAGATGGCTTTCAAATCGTTTTGCCGGACAGCATGGAATGATCCCCAGAACAATGTGACAAGCCCAACAATGGAAATGGTCCAAAACCAAACCTCTGAAATCGCAAAGATAGGGCTAAAGCGGGCGACTAAATAAATGCCAGCCTTGACCATTGTGGCAGAGTGCAGATAACTACTGACAGGAGTTGGCGCTTCCATTGCATCAGGCAACCAAATATAAAAAGGAAATTGCGCTGATTTTGTAAACGCACCTAGTAAGATCAGGAGCATGGTAGGAATAAAATACGGTGATGCCTTAATAAGCTGGAGCTGATTGACTGCTTCACGAATACTGAATGAATCCGTAATGAGGTAGATGAGGATGAAGCCACCAAGCATAGATAATCCACCGAAAACGGTAATCAGCAGTGATTTTGTTGCTCCATATCGAGAGCGTTCACGCTTATACCAATACCCAATTAAGAGGAAGGAAGAGATACTCGTTAGCTCCCAAAACAAGTAAAGAACCACCATGTTGTCAGAGAGAACGACACCTAGCATTGCGGTCATAAACATGAGTAAATACGTATAGAAAGAGCCAAGCTGTTCCTTTTCCTTTGATAAGTAGAAAATACTGTACAACACCACGAGTGCGCCGATACCTGTAATTAATAAAGCAAATAACAGGCTCAGACCATCTACATACACAGTGAAATTCATCCCTAGAGAAGGAATCCATTCAGCCTGTGAAAACAATGTTCGTCCATTTGACGTCATAGTGAGCATTTGGATGAAATAGCTAAATAAAAGAATAGGCAAGATGAGAACAAACCATCCCGTATGTATACGTCTAACATATTTGAAAAGGAAAGGTACAACAAAGGCAAGCAAAAAAGGTGATAGAATGGCGAAGTGAATAAGCTGCAAGAAAATGAACCTCCTCTGATCAATATAAATTCACGTTCTAAAGAACTGGTAATTAAAATTATAGCGTAAATACAGACATGGTGCATTGGTTTGAACCGATTTCAAGCAACTGTATTCATTTTAAGTTCCTCTGACCACAAAAATAATTTTATCAAAAATGAACCTTGTTGTATATTGTTTTGTATTTCGTACATGCTTTTCTTAAAAGGAGCTGATTACATGAAACTGAAGGTCGGCATCAGCTTAAGCATATTCTGCACGTTTTTAGGAGGAGCATTCTTCATTGAACGAAATGAACAAAAAAGGTGGCAGGCAGAAAGTGAATGGCCGCTATTTTCAGAGCATCTCCTCTACATGACTTATCATGAAGCGAAACAGTATCCTTTTCAGCCTCGAGAATATATACGTATTGTGCTAGCTGATGAATGAGGTCTTATAGGAGAAAAAATATGAAAAAGAATGTGCCCTCATTGAGATCACATTCTTTTTATTGCCTATTTTTATGAAGTAAACATTCTGAGTAAGATCGTTGCACAAATGACCGTCGCAGCTCCGCCAAGTCGTGTAGATACTTGGGCAAAGGGCATAAGGCCCATTCTTCCAGAAGCTGAGAGAATCGCAACGTCACCAGTACCGCCTAGACCGCTGTGACAACCAGTCACGATTGCAGATTCTACTGGGTACATGTTCATTAATTTACCAACGAAGTAACCAGAACCTACCATTGCTAGAACAACAGCGACACATACGCATACAAAAGGAATAGAGATAATCGTTGCTACATCATCAAGCGGAATATATAGAATTCCTAGACCAACCATTAGCGGCCATGTAAAGCTTCTTGATACGAATTTGTAGAACTGTTGTGACCCGTTTTGTAAATGTTGTGGCATGACATTTAAGTATTTGATTAAAGCTGCAAGAACAATCATCAGGATTGGTCCTGGAATATGAACAAAGCTTTCTAACAAGCTACCAAAGATGAAAGTTGTACAAGCAACCAGTACACCTGCACCCATCAGACTGAAATCCACTTTTGCCTCCATATTAGGTTGCTCGAAGATTTCGTTTGTTTCTTTCGATTTAACAAGACGACCATTCCCGTTCAGTTCAGGACGCTTTTCCCCAAGCTTCTTCAATGCGCCGGCACAGATGATGGCAATGACGTTCCCAATAACGGCTGCAGGAATTAATTGAGATATTAATGACTCTGCTGATACAGAAAGAATTTGAGAGTAAGCAATAGATAATGGCAAGATACCTTCGCCAATGCCTCCTGCAATAATTGGTACAATAATAAAGAAGAAAGAATGATGTGGTGTATAACCAACTAAAAGACCAACAACTATTCCGGCAGAAACAGCGGCAATTGTACCTGCTACAAGTGGGACAAACATACGAATAAGTCCTTGTACTAAAACAGTTCGCTGCATCCCAAGAATACTACCTACTACAAGGGCAGAAATATAGAAATAAAGAAAGTTAGACGTTTTCATCAGAGACGTAACCGCTTCCAATGAGTTCGGGTTTAGTACATGAAAAAAGACCAGGAACGATGGTACGAATAAAGAAAGAATCGCTGGTCCACCAATATCTTTTAAAATGGGAATACGTTGTCCCACATCTCCGAGGAAAATCCCCAAAATCATAATAATAGCGAAACCACCAAGCATATTTGCTGGAATTTTATTAAAATGAGCGGCAGTTAAAATAATTGCTGCCAGTACTAAATACACAGGAAGATCAATAACACCAATTTTCCAAGAGATGATCTTTTGGAAAACGCTTTTATTATTATCAAAATCATTTGTAATCGATTTCAATTTTTGTGCATTAGCCACATAAACACCCCCAAATGCTATTTGTCTCAATTGTAGAAGATTAAAAGGGGCTCTTCTATTTATTAAACTAAATTAAGTTTAATAAAAGTAAAATAAACAAAGGAATCCTTCGTTTTTATCATACAAAAATCCCCTGTAGGTCGTTCATCCCCCAGAGAATTGATCATACAACGTATTTATCGTTTCCCTTTTAAATAAGGTGTACCGAGGGCTTTCGGTGCATCAGCGCGTCCGATAAATCCAGTAAGTGCAAGGATTGAGCACATATGGTGCGATGAGCATCTACACGTTCGGTATATCTTGAGATAGCGGTAAAGAGAGCCGATAATGAGCAAAATTAAAGAATCGTGCTGCTCCTATAGCACCGATTGGATGCCATGACCAAATACAAGTGCAGCTCATAAATAGAAATTTGTTTTATTTAAAAAAATGTGAAAAGGCATCATTCTTTGTCTTTTTATGTCATGAGATATGATATAATGCGGCTTTTGTGATGTGCTTTACTACAGTGGAACCATTGATATCAAGCTCCTATGCCATAAAAAACATCTGACCTTTAAGAAAAAAGTCAGATGTGTAGATTATAAATATTGCTGTATTAGATTCATATTACTTGTATTGAGTTTATATTGGAAAACAGGGCGTCCAATTGTCCCGTAAGCCATTTCTACATCAACTACTTCGATATCCTCAAGGAATTTCAAATATTTTCTAATTGACACTTGTGATATTTCTGTGTGATTGGATAGGTCTTCTGTTGTAAAAGCCTGTTGACCAAACGATTGAATGCTTGTCCAAATGAGTTTGAGTGTACTTTTGGTTAGTCCTTTTGGCAGAAGGACTTTTTCCGCTTCTGTTTTTTTATGAAAGAGCTTCGCATCTAAATCATGTTGTGAGATGCTGTTCATGGTTTGATACAGGTCATGTTTTCTTTTATAGTCAGCTAGAGCGGATTGGAAGCGTTCAAACTCAAACGGCTTGATTAAATAATCAACCGCTCCGTTTCGCATCGTTTGTTGAACGACCTCCACTTCATTGGCAGCGGATATCACAATCACATCTACACGATGATGTTGCTGGCGAATTTCTGATAATAGTGCCAATCCGTTTTGCCCAGGCATATAAATATCGAGAAGTACAAGATGAATGACTTCTGTCTTTAATAATTCGAGTGCCTGCTGAAAGGATGTCGCAATTCCCTTTAACTCAAAGCCATCTATTTGGCTAAGGTAGCGTTTGTTCAGCTCCCCAACCATCGGATCATCTTCTACTATTAATACATTAATCATTTGAATCCTCCTTTTGTTGATACGGAATGCGGAGACTAAAGGTCGTCCCTTCTCCTTTTTCACTCGTGACAATCATATGTCCATTCAGTTTTTTGATGCTCTGATCAACGAAATAGAGACCGAATCCTCTGTCTTTTCCTTTTGTTGAAAAGCCTTGATCAAACATCAGTTGCTGTTCTTCTATTGTAAGACCGACGCCTGTGTCAGTAATTTCGATATGAAGCTGTCCTTGTACGAATCGGAATGAAATCGAAATGGTTTTTTTGTCTGTATGAGAAACGGCATCGAGTGCGTTGTTTAACAAGTTGCCAATGACTGTAATGAGATCATGTGTCACCGCTGGGTCCCAAGCTTCTGGAACTTGGGTGCTACAGATGACTTCTAAGGAGGCCCCTTGCTCTCGAATGTAGCTTTGTTTTCCTAGTAAAAAGCCTGCTAAGACAGAATTTTTGACATGATTGATGATTTCGTTTGTTTCCGTTTGTTGATAAATTGCAATATCCTTAATATAGGTGCCAAGATCATCATAGTTTTTGAGCTGGACCAGTCCTAAGATGACATGAAGCTTGTTCATAAATTCGTGCGATTGTGCACGAAGGGCATTTGCATACATTTTGACACCGCTTAGCTGCTCGGCAAGGTGTTTGACTTCTGTTTTGTCACGGAATGTCGCAATGGCACCGACAATTTCGCCTTTTACGGTAATCGGAACCTCGTTAAAAACAAGTTCCAGCCCGTTCATTCTAACATCACGATCCAAAAGCGGCTTTCGTGTCTGAATCACTTGCTTTAATCCGCTTGACGGAAGGAGGGATTGAACGTCTTGTTCCCTAGGGTCAACCATAATCCCCATATGATGAAAAAGACGCTTTGCTTCTGCATTTGCCAACTTAATTTTGCCGTCCTGATCGACTGCAAGGATTCCTTCCTTGGTGGATTCTAGCATGGCGCTTCGTTCTTTTAGTAATGTCGCAATTTCATCTGGCTCCAGTCCAAACATAATCTTTTTTACTTTTCGTGCCACAATGAGTGCCCCCACAATTCCAAATAGAAGACTAATGGATGTGACGAAATAGAGCGGAAGTAAGCTCTGATGAATAATCAAGTCAATTTCTTTTAACGTAATCCCTACTGCTACCGCACCAAGCTGTTTCCCATCTTGATTATAAACAGGTACAAAAGCACGCATTGATTTTCCAAGTGTTCCAGATGCGGTGCTAATGTGTTCTTTTCCTTGTAATGCTGCTTTCTCATCGCCGCCAGCAAAACGTTTTCCGATTTTTTGCGGATTCGGATGTGTTTTGCGGATGCCTTTCATATCCATGACGACAACGAATTCGGTTTTGGTAATGTGCTGGACACTCGTTGTATATTTACGTAGCGCTGTATATGAATGTTTTTCTAATGATTCGGAAGTGATAGGTGCCTCTGCGACCATTTTGGCCGTGGAGAGGGCAATGTTACGCTCCTGCTGATGAATGTTCTTGGCTGTTTCAGACCATATCGTAAAGAATGTAATACACAAGGAGATCAAAACAACGATACAGACAAAGAGGGTCAGCCTTGTTTGCAGTCTTAAATTTTTTTTCACGAGTATACCCCTAACGCTCGATTTTGTAGTCAATAGTATTACTTTAACGGGAAAGTGTAAGTTTGTGAAGGAATGCGCGTACAAAATCGAAAATTTGCTTTCCATTCCAGTTTACTTGGAAAGCATCTTGTCAATCGGTTTTAAGTGAGCCATAATAAATGTGAGCTTATGAGAAAGGATTTATTTATGAAAAATACATACTTAACTGGATATTTTCCACTGATATCAATTTTACTATTCAGCTCTGCATTTTCAATTTTTACTGTAGGTATCACCACGGATTTGTTGACACAAGCGGGTATTTTAAAAGGAATGCTGGAATTCTTTTCAGAACAGGGCATTCGTCTCGCTTTATTTGCCGCATTCGCACTCGTTTATTTTATGATATTATCTGCTTTAAAACTCATTGCTGATACGATCTTAGAGTTGTCTTTACTCTTTTTTGCGAGAGATCCTGAAGGGGAGAACTTAAAGAAAATCCGGATTTCATCCCTCGTTTATTTGTTTGCCAGTTTACTTGCTTTTATTTTCACGCAGCAGCTTATCCTACTTGTAGGGCTCTTTGTTGTAGCAAGTCTTGTCTATTTCATTTGGGTTGTGGTCCGAATTTATCAATCGCTGTCCATGTGGAATTTAATTGGTTTTATGATGTTTATTATTTTGTTTTGGGCCACATTTTTGATCGGAATCTTGTACTTATTTATGAAGCTTTATAACAGTGTGATGGCAAGTCTTCCTTCTTAAACAGACGAAAGCATCCTCCAAAATGGAGGATGCTCTTTTTTATGTGAGAAACCGTTTTTTTATATTTGGTGTAGGTACCATACAAGATGTTCTTTGACCAAACCATTTGTAGCGATTTTTGGCGATTAGCTGATAAACCCAATCACGAATCGGTCGAGGAATAACGAGGAGCAAATAGCTCCACTGATAAATACCCTTTAAATGTCGTGCCGCTTTTAAGACGCCCGTTGATTTTTTATAAAGGGCTCCTTCTTCGATATAAATGAATGAATCGAACTGATTGATTGGCAAACCATGTTCTTTCAAGATGAGTTGTCCGATATCAGATTGAAGGGAAGCAAACATCATGCGTTCATTCGGATCGTGTTTGATCACAAACTGAACAGCACCGCTACATACATGACAGACACCATCAAATAAAATTAAATGGGTTGGACGAGTGGCATTCATGGCAATCAAACCCCCTATCTTTATCTGGCGTATTGCATCGTATTTTTCCAAATGCGTAAGTGAGGACTTGAATGATAAATGGATTCAACGCTTCCTCTATCTCTTCCGACCCATACACCCATCGTGTATTGATCCGTTAGTCCAACAAACCAAATGTCTTTGTAGTCATTCGATGTACCAGTCTTTCCGCCAATATAAGGAGAATGGAAATTGGCTTTTTTACCTGTACCGCTTTTCACAACAGATGCAAGCAGCTTGCGCATCGTTTCATTTGTACGCGGAGAATACACTTGTTTCGGTGATTCCTTCCACTTGTAAAGTGTTTTTCCATTTAAGTCTGTGACCTTTGTAATGGAATGGCTTTGCGTATAGGAACCTTGATTGCCAAAGACCGTATACGCATCGGTTATTTCAAGCGGTGAGAATCCTTTCGTAAATCCTCCAAGTGCTGAAGGGAGCCGGTAATCATCCGCCACAATATGCTTGAACGAAAATTGTTCTAAATAGCTGAATCCTTTTTTTACACCGACAGTATCCAGCATGCGGATAGCAGGTGTATTATAAGAATTCTTAAAGGCTGTTTCAAGTGTGACCGTTCCATAGGTTTTGTGATTATAGTTTTGCGGGCAGTATCCGCTGTTGCAAAATTTCCCAGCACTGATTGTGCTTGAGGCTGTGGCGCCGGTTTGGTCGATATAAGGTCCATAATCTAAAAGCGGCTTAATCGCAGACCCAGGCTGTCTTTGCGCTTGAAAGGCATAGTTGAAATCAAATTTTTGATAGTTTTTCCCCCCAGCAAGTGCCACAATTTGATGGGTCTGATGATTGATGACGGCTGCTCCTCCTTCAACACCTTGATATGGTAATTGAGCATTCAACTGATAGACAGCTCTTTGCTGCAAGGAAGGAAGAAGCGCTGTATAAATCTTCACGCCATCTTGAAGCAGGGTACCGACCTTTTCAGATAACTCCTTTTGAATGGCTTTTTTCTCTTCGGTTGTTTTGGCTTTATTTAATCGTTTTGTAAAGCCTTCTTGATCTGACACAAGATCTGTGAATTCTTCATTTGCATATGTCACATAGTCAGGGTAGAGATTTTTCTTTTGACTTAAAGTCAAGTTGATTTTTTCTTTGATGGCCTTTTTGTATTGTTTATTAGTGATGACACCATCTTTTTTCAAAATACCGAGCAGCCGTTCTTGGCGTTTCTTTGTATGGTTGAATTGTTTCAGTGGATCATAAAGAGTCGGATTGTTTGGAATGGCACATATAAACGCCATCTGTGCAAGCGACAAGGAACTAAGCGGTTGATCAAAATAATAATCGGCGGCAGACCCGACACCGTAAACACCGTTGCTGAAATAAATCGTATTTAAATAGCTTTCGAGAATTTCATTTTTTGTGAATTTCCGCTCTAGTTCATAAGAATAGAGCAACTCTGTCAACTTACGACTAAAGGAACGCTCATGGCTTAAATATAGGTTACGGGCCAACTGCTGTGTGATGGTACTTGCTCCTTGGCTGATACCATGGTTTTTGACATTTGCTACAAGGGCACGAACAACTCCCATAAAGTCAATGCCTTTATGATCATAAAAGTTGCGGTCCTCTGAGCGAAGGAAAAGTTCCTTTACAGGATCAGGAATTTGATCATATGTGACGAAAATGCGGTTCTCATCGTTAGATACGATTTCTGATATAAGAGAACCATCCCGGTCATACATGTAACTGTTTTGGGCAAAATTTATCTTTTCTAGCTTGATTTTTTGATCAAGCACTTTGTTAACAGGTTTTACACTTGCAGCTTCTTCCTTCGATAAATAAAAAGTAAGAACAAATAATGGGATGAGGGCAGCAAGTAATAACCAACCAATGATTGCACGAAACATGAGGTCACTCACTTTCTTCAGATTTCTAGCCATATCGTACCATTCTTTTGCGGATACGAGAAGGTTATTTTTAGAAAAGAATGGGCGTGAAGCCTAGAGAATAGGCAGGACAAGCATGAAAAAAGAGCATCTGATTGATCATCAGACACTCCTTTCTTTTGTTTTTGAATGATAGCGGACTGCCCACAAAAATAGCGCACCAAAAAGAAAAATAACGGCGGTTACATAAAAGACTGCTGGAATTCCGTAATGACTTGCTACAATCCCGCCAATGACTGGACCAACCACATTCCCAAGAAAACGGAAGCTTACGTTATATCCGAGTACTTCACCTTGCATAGATGCAGGTGCTTTAATTCGTATGTACGCCGTTGTACATGGAATAATTCCGCCTAGTGTCATCCCGTATAGAAAACGGAATATAACCAGCATGCCATAGGAATCAGCTAGCGCTTGGGGGATAAATAAGATCGAAGAGAGGATGAGGAGTGCAAGCAGCACTTTATCATGTCCTATTCGATCTCCAAGATTTCCCCACTTTCGTGTAAAAAGCAAATTTCCAAGCCCTGTAGCGGAAAACGCCAGACCCGCAAAAAAAGCGAGATTTTCTGAACCGTGTAAATCATGAATGTACAGGGCTAAAAGCGGTTGAATGCTAAAGTTCCCCACTTGTGTAATAAATGTCAATAGCATAGTGACAACAAGCAAAGGCTGTTTCAAAATATGAGCGAGTACGTCCTTACGTGAGTAAGCGATGCGCTTTGCTTCTTTAGATTGGATCGGTTGTTCTTTGACACCGATGATAATCACGAAGGCTGATAAATAAATCACAGTAGCTGTTAAAAAAAACGTATAAATGAATCCGACGCTGTCTGCCATCAAGCCGCCCATTAATGGACCGAACAGCCCTCCGGCGACATTGCTCATCTGCATTGTCCCAAGTGTTTTCCCAGCAGTTGCCTTTTCGGTTTGAGCAGAGATAAGCGCCATAGAAGTGGAAATGAAGCCTGTCACAAGCCCCATGAATAGCCGAAGCGCAAATAGCTGGTAAACGGTTTGAACAAGTCCCATGAATAGAATACTTGTCGCAATCCCAATTCCGTTGATTAATAAAATCTTTTTGTAGCCATGCCGGTCTCCAATCCGCCCCCAAATAGGAGAAATAAGAAAGGCGGTTAAAAACGTGACCCCAAAGACGTAGCCGCTCCATCTTTGGACAAATTCATTAGAATAGCTACTATCAAGAGACGCTATGTATAGTGATAAAAAAGGAACGATCATTGTGATGCTGGCAGATACGAAAAAGTTCACAAACCACATGATGTATAAGTTTTTCTTTCTGTTTGTGATAAAACCACCTTCTTTATTTATTTCGTGTTCCTTAATAATTATAAAGGAAAGTAAACGATCTTTCATCTGATGAATAGGTTGGGCATAGTGAATCTGCATTATTTTCACGAAATTGAAGTGATTTCAAAGTCCGTCTTAATATAATAGTATCAGAGATGAAAAACAGCCGAGAAAGGGAGGTGAAACTGGTGGAACAGAAGACGCTGCTTGTGGTCGATTTTGAATTTACGATGCCTGACGGAAAGTATCATCCGCAAAATTTTTTCCCTGAAATTATTGAGGCTGGTGTCGTGAAAGCAACGAGTGAAAACATCGTAGATACCTTCTCAAGTTATGTGAAACCGAAAAAATTTCCGAAACTGACGAAGCGTTGTAAATCTTTTCTCGGAATTACGCAGCAAGATGTGGAAAGCGGGATTACATTTGAGGCGTTTATTGAAACGCTCATGTCACTTGATGGAGGAGAAGACTGTGATGTGATCACTTGGGGGAATATGGATATGAAAGTGCTGAAGCAAAACTGTATGCTCAATCATATTGCATTTCCATTTAAGGGAAATCTACGGGACCTGGCCTTTGAATATAAAACTTTTTTTGGTGACAGAACACTGACAGGACTTAGAACAGCGGCGAAGGAATACGGAAGTGAAGGAGCTGGTAAGCACCATAAAGCACTAGATGATGCCATGACAACTTATCAGCTATTTACACTATTTGAAAAAGACAGAGCCTATGTAGAAAATCCACAAACAACCAAAATTGGTGAACTCATCGATTTCTCTCATTTTTTTGATTCGACGGATTAGCGAGCGTCTTCTGGAAAATAGTCTTTCTCAAGGGAAGAAAGGCAAGCTCTCGATTTTTTAGCCCATTCAGAATCATCCGCGTTGAGCGATTTTTTTAATTTTTCTACAGCTTCTTTCAGTGACACTTGATAGTCAGGAATTTCGCCATTATACGGCTTGACCATATGGTGAGGAATATTCGTTTGTTCTCTAAATGCCAAAGCTCGTCTCTCTTGGAAAAAAGGCACTTCTGCTTGTTTAGGGTGATGAAGGTCACCTTGGGTGGGATGAGTAAGGACTGCTTTTACTTGAACGAGAAAGGTCGATTGTTTCACTGCTGTCACTTCCCCAATGTATACACCTGTTTTGTAAAATCCTTTCACAATTTGTCCGATTTGAATGTCTGTCATGTGAAATTCCTCCATTTCCTTCTCATAGGAAGGTATTTCATTTTTTTTCGCCAATATAGTGAAGTAAACCATTAAAAGGGGGAATCGCGGATGATTACGTTCATCGCACTCTTTCTACTGTATTTTCCTGAAGATAAAAGGGAGTACATCCCTGCGGCGATCACAACGGTGCTTTTCTTTATTGCTGCATTTATTTGTTTTCGTCTCATCGTTCGTGCTTCTAAGAAGCAGGAGCAAAAGGATGAAAAATGGACAAAAAAAATGGATTGATCATTTTCTTCTTGTATCTTCAGGAAATTTTACTGTGACTGTTGTACCAGACTGTAAGGAGCTTTTGAAACGAATCGTTCCATGGTGGTTTTCGATAATTGAAAAAGTCACTGTCAGCCCAAGTCCAGTTCCTTTGTTTTTCAAGGTGTAATAAGGTTCGCCAAGCTTTTTCATTTGGTTTTCTGTCATCCCTACACCGTTATCTATGAAACAAAGGCATATTTTATGATTTTCTTTAGAAGCAAAGAGTTCAATTTTCCCTTCATGTTCTGGTGCTGCTTCAATGCCATTTTTGATTAAATTAATCAAGACTTGTTTCATCTTGGTTTCATCACCTTGGATATATAAGTCCGGTTCAATCGATTGATGAATGGTGACCGATTTAAAGTTGGCATATGATGTCATCAAGGATGCGCATTCTTCTAGCAATTGAGACAGATTCAAAGATTCAATTTGATAATAGTTTTGTTTGGCAATGTCAAGATAACTCGTAATAATGTCTTGCGCACGGTCTAATTCTGAAAGGACAAGGTTTTTATAATCTTTATTGGTCGATTGCTCTTTCGCATTTTCGCTTGAAAAAAGCAATTGAATAAATCCTCTAACGACCGTAAGCGGGTTGCGCACTTCATGGGCGACACTTGCAGCGAGTTCACTCACAATTGTCAGTTTCTCTGATTGGACGAGCTGTGTTCTCATTTGGGCGTTTTCTTTGATGAATTCAATTGTATATATACTGAGTACGAGAACGAAAATGTAGTAAAGAGTTGAGAAAAATAACTCAAGGAATTTTTGCTGCATAATAAATGCTGGACTATATTCCATTAAGCTGGCCACAAGCAACCCAATGTAAATAAATATGCCTTTGGATAGACCGATGAGCACACCATATATGAGCTTTTTCATCCTAGGATATTGCCACCATTTCCGGTAGAACAGAAAAGGAATGAAAAAGTACATCGGTACAACGATAAGTCCGATCCATAAGAAGGAGCCGTACATCACGAATTTTACGATTGAGCTGATCAATATCGCCACGATTCCAGCGGTATACCCACCGTATAAAATGGCAAGCACAAGAGGAATTGATTGAAGCCCAGTCTGCAAATCTAAAATCGAACCTACTGGATATATAATACAAAGCGCTGAAGAGATAGATGCAAATATTGTGATGAGCAGTTTATTCGTTTTCGGGAAATGAGCAGGGGTCCGGTTTAGCCATAGCACATGATATAAAAAGATTGGAAATAGAATAAAAGATACATGGAGCAAAAAATCCTTGAACATTTCCATTTAAATGCTCTCCTCGTAAATAATTGTAATTCCTCTCATTATATCATTTCATGTACAAAGTAGATATCATAAAAGGATGGTTTTTTCTTTAAAAAGAACACCCGCTAGGATGTTCTTATATTGTTCACAAAGAGGCTAAAATGATGTTTATTTTCACCCCTTTGTCATCTTTTCAACGTGGTTTGAAAACCCTTGAAGTCTAGAAACACCCGCGCTATTTGTGCGGAGCGAATGAAACATTCGTGATCACCAGCGCTCAAGATCAGACAACGATGAGCTAGAATGTTCTTTCTGTAGAATTGGTCTTATTTAGTTTAAAGGGTGAACGCTTGATGGAGTCGCTTCAGTCCTTCTTTTACAGTTGAAGCAGGACAACCGAGATTCATCCTAATAAAACCTTCCCCTTCATGTCCATACACATGCCCTAATTCTAATATGATCTTCCCCTTTTTTAATAAATTCCTTTTCAGTTCTGCCTGAGTGAATCCGTAATCACGTATATCCAGCCACAATAAATAAGAAGCATCTGGTTTCATATAACGCATATTTGGAAGATGTTCATCGACGTATTCCATCGCCATTTTTAAGTTGCTCTCAAGATAGAGAACAAGTGAATCGAGCCACTCATCTCCATGCCGATAGGCGGCTTCCATCGCTGGAATGGCAAATGCATTCAGTTTTGACAGCCCGTTACGCTGCAATTCATTGGTGAAAAGAGTTCTTCTTTCTTCATCAAAAATAATAATGGCAGATGCCTGCAATCCAGCTAAATTAAATGTTTTGCTCGGTGCAATACAAGTTATAGTTATTTTCGCAATTTCATCAGACAGACTAGCAAAAGGGACATGTTGATTGCCATAAAGCATCAGATCAGAATGAATCTCATCTGAAACAACCGTAACGCCATACTGCACACAAAGCTCTCCTACTCGCTTCAGCTCTTCCTTCGACCAAGCTCTTCCAGATGGATTGTGTGGATGACAAAGGAACATTAGCTTTGCTTGTGGTCTGCTGAGTTTTTTCTCTAAGTCTTCAAAGTCCATCACGTAACGTTCGTTCTCTATTTTTAATGGATTAGTTGAGACAATACGTCTATTTCTCTCGATCATCTGATAAAAAGGGGTATAAACTGGCGACTGGATGACCACCTCATCATTCGGTGATGTAAAGGCTTGGACAGCTAAACTAAGTGCTGTCACGATACCTGGCGTGAATGTAACAGATTCTGTCTGAATCGTCCATCCATGTCTTCTCTTTAGCCAGCCTGCCACTGCCTGCTGTGTATCTTGATCCTGAAATGCATAGCCAAACACGCCGTGATCTAATCGTTCCTTTAATGCATCCAGGACGACTTGCGGCGCTCTAAAATCCATATCTGCCACCCACATAGGGAGCGCATCTGTTGTTAGGAACAAAGACTCTGCTTGATCCCATTTCACTGATTTTGAACCTTTACGTATAATCTGTTCGTCGAAATTCATGAAACCCACCTCTAGCCGTTTTTCAACCAATGTTGTTTGTGCTAAAATAAATATTACAAAATTTATTATAAGCGGTGATACCCATGAAAGATAGTCAAGCTGTTGAAGAGATGATTCAGATCATTAAAACATGGGATCCTTTTCATTATGGAGAAGACTTTTATGAAACGGAGCCCGCAGACGTCATCGGAGCATTATATGACGCAAAGGACCCAGTAACTCTTGCGAAAGAGATTCAAGCCATTTACAACCACTCATTTGAGCAGCCTCTTCCAATCGAGAGTTGTCAAGATATCGCAAATCAACTT
Source organism: Bacillus sp. Bos-x628 (assembly GCF_040500475.1). GTDB lineage: Bacteria > Bacillota > Bacilli > Bacillales > Bacillaceae > Bacillus > Bacillus maqinnsis. The sequence continues at coordinate 2,897,598 of NZ_CP159358.1, forward strand.
TTTGTGATAAGAGATCGCCGTTCCTGCTCACGCTAAGATAGACTGAAATCACCAATTTTATCAGAAACAAAGACTGGGTTTTCTTCTGGAATGAGGTGCCCAGTTTTTTTTAATACATGAAATGTTGAATACGGCAAATCTTTGTGCAGTCTCTCCCCAATTTGAAGGGGAATGATCCGATCCTCTACGCCCCAAATCAGTAAGACAGGTGTCTCTAACTTCTTCAGTACATCTGACGGCAAATCACCTTCTCTATGACGAACCAAACGCAAAAGTCCTCTAAAGATTTTATCATCAGAAAAAGGCTTTAAATATCCGTCAATCATCTCTTGGTCAATAATGGAATGATCGTGAACAACAGCAGTTAAATTTTTCATAATGCCTTGCTTTAGAAGCTTTCTTTTGAGAATTAAATAAAAATAAGGAATATATGTGCTGTAAACAAGCGATCTCTTTGATTTATTCAAATACCCAGAGCTGCATAAAAGAACCGCCTTCTCAAAGAGGTCTGGGCGCTCAGATGCAGCATATAAAGCGACCTGCCCTCCCATCGAATGACCGACGAGAATGGCATGCTGAATTTGCAAGTAAGCGGCTAATTCGATGATAATTTTCCCCATGTTGCGATAACTGTAAATAAACGTATTGGACTTCTCCGATTGCCCAAATGGAGGCAGATCAACCGCAATTAAATTGAAATCCTTTTTAAGAAGCGGGATGAGCTTACGATAGCTGAAGGTAGAAGAGAAGAGACCGTGAATTAAAATCAATGTCTTTTTTCCCTCATGATGATAATGCTCATAATAGATGTCTAAACCGAATTTACTTTTCATATAAGCTGGCTGAACAATGTCCACACTCATCACTCCGATACTTGATACTCACTGTCTGTTTAAGTGACTGTATTGTACCCTAAAAAGTGGATTTTAAGCTACGAATTGAATCTTTTTCCTGCTTAGCATAAAGGGAAAAACGTGCTATAATGTTCAGAAGATTTTTTAAAACTAGCTTTTTACATTTAGAGGTGTGAAATCAAATGAAACTAACAGAAAAAGAAACGGAAATATTAGAGATTTTAGATGAAAACAGTCGCGCCGATTTAAATACGATTGCTAAAATGGCGGGCGTGACCACAGAAGAAGCCGAAGCCATTATTCAAAAGCTAGAAGATCAAAAGGTCATCATAGATTATTCGACTATGATTGATTGGCGAAAAGTAGACGGACATGAAGGCGTCACAGCTATGATTGATGTCAAAGTAACACCTAAAAGAGGCGTTGGCTTTGATGAAATTGCAGAACGAATTTACCGATTTCAAGAAGTGGAATCTGTTTATTTAATGTCAGGTGTTTATGATCTGTCTGTTGTGATTCGTGGAAGATCCATGTCTGATATTGCTCGGTTTGTTTCAGAAAAACTATCAACACTCGATTCCGTTGTATCAACAACCACCCACTTCATTTTGAAAAAATATAAACATGATGGGAAAGTGTTTGAAACAGGGGACGATGACAAAAGAATCGTGGTGTCTCCTTAAATGAAAAAGTCTTATCTATCTGAAACGGTACAAAGCATTCAGCCGTCAGGTATTCGAAAATTCTTTGATCTGGCAGCAACGATGGAAGGGGTTATTTCCCTTGGTGTTGGTGAGCCGGATTTCGTAACAGCTTGGAATGTCAGGGAAGCGAGTATTCTATCATTAGAACAAGGGTTGACTTCCTATACGGCAAATGCAGGCTTGTTATCCCTTCGAAAAGAACTAAGCCACTATTTATACAAGCGGTTTCATGTTGATTACAGTCCAGAAGAAGAACTCATTATTACAGTGGGTGGAAGCCAAGCCCTTGATTTAGCTTTTCGGGCGATTTTAAACAGCGGAGATGAAGTGATCATTCCAGAGCCTTGCTTTGTTGCATACGGAGCTTTAACGACACTTGCAGGCGGGGTGCCTGTCTATTTAAGTACGTCGGCTGAGAAGGATTTTAAAGCGGATTCTGCTGATTTTCAAAAAAAGCTTTCATCCAAGACAAAAGCCATTTTACTATGCTCTCCGTCAAATCCAACAGGTTCTGTCTACACGAAGGAAGAGCTTGAAGACATTGCCCGATTTGCAAAAGAGCATGATCTCTTAATAATTACAGATGAGATTTATGCAGAACTGACGTATGATGAATCTTTTACAAGCGTTGCAGCTATTCAGGACATGAAAGAAAGAACCATCTTGATTTCAGGCTTCTCAAAAGGGTTTGCGATGACGGGCTGGCGCTTAGGGTATGTCGCAGCACCACCTGACTTGCGCGATGCCATGCTGAAAATACATCAATATTCAATGATGTGTGCCCCGGCCATGGCACAATACGCTGCAGAAGAAGCATTGAAAAATGGACTTGAAGATGTAGAGAAAATGAAAAAAAGCTACAGAAGACGCCGTAATTTATTTGTCGGCTCCCTCAATGAACTGGGCCTGACATGTCATCAGCCAAACGGAGCGTTTTATGCCTTTCCGTCCATAAAAAGCACAGGCATGTCCTCAGAACAATTTGCTGAGGAACTGCTGCTGAGCGAAAAAGTAGCAGTTGTGCCAGGGAATGTGTTCGGTCCAAGTGGTGAAGGGCATATTCGCTGTTCGTACGCTTCGTCACTTGATCATCTTCAGGAGTCACTTTCAAGGATCCAGCGTTTCCTACAGAATCGACAACTAAAGCAAGAAACACCTGCCATTTTAAAATAAAAAAAGGCATCAATCCATCTGGATTCATGCCTTTCAAATTAGGGGGGAATACTAGAAAGCATTCTTGTTTTCAGGTATTCCCCCTTTTAATGCACAATAAACTCCTTTAAAAAATATTTTGCTTAACTGTCCGTTCTATGATATAGTTTTTAATTGCGTATAAACGATTATTAAAACATTTATTTAGGAGTTGTTATCATGGCGACAAAGTTTGAAGTAGGCAGTGTTTACACTGGTAAAGTAACAGGATTACAAGCGTATGGTGCGTTTGTTGCATTAGATGAAGAAACCCAAGGACTTGTGCACATTTCAGAAGTAACACACGGCTTTGTAAAAGACATCAACGAGCACCTTTCAATTGGTGATGAAGTACAAGTGAAAGTCCTTTCTGTTGATGAAAAAGCTGGTAAAATCAGTCTTTCTATCCGTGCAACACAAGAAGCACCTGAAAGAAAGGAAAGCAAACCAAAGAAACAAAGACCACAGCAAGTGAAAGAAGATACTACTGCACCACAAGGGTTCAATACACTTAAAGACAAACTTGAAGAGTGGATTGAGCAATCGAACCGTAAAGACTTAATTAAGAAATAAAAAAGCACCGTATAAAACCGGTGCCTAGGCTGCCATGATGAGGCAGCTTTTTTTATGCCTTTTTCAATTAACGAACCTCTGGTTTCGGCTCGTCACGAACAACTTCTTCACTTGGCTTAAACAATAGACCAAGGTTGACAAGACCTGCGATTCCAACAAGACCATAAATAATACGCGACAATGCAGAATCTTGACCGCCAAAGATCGCTGCTACTAAGTCAAATTGAAAAAAGCCGATTAGTCCCCAGTTAATAGCACCGATAATCGTGAGCACGAGGGCAATACGCTGAATAGCGCTCATCGTGATTCCTCCTTTCGCTACAGCATCAATACATTTATATTTTGCAGGTTTTTAGCCAAACTATGCATAAGAAAAATTGAATAAAGCAAATTACTTTACTTTTGGAATAAATGAGGCGCATAATGTAGCCCGAGGAGGAGATCGAATGGATCGATTTACTTATTGGAACCCAACAAAATTAATTTTTGGAAAGGGAGAAGTTGCAGCCCTTTCAGATGAACTCAAACATTATGGAAAAAACGTATTGCTTGTATATGGTGGAGGTAGCATAAAACGAAACGGTCTTTACGATCAAGTGACCCGTCTCTTGAATGAATCAGGTGCTACTGTCATTGAGCTTGCAGGAGTTGAACCTAACCCGCGCTTAACAACTGTAAGAAAAGGTGTTGAACTGTGTAAAAAGAATAACATCGACTTTATTTTGGCAGTAGGTGGCGGAAGTGTGATTGATGCTACAAAAGCCATCGCAGCTGGTGCGAAGTATGATGGAGATGCTTGGGATATTGTGACTAGAAAACATATCCCAATGGAAGCCATTCCATTTGGTACGGTCTTAACCCTTGCAGCAACAGGCTCTGAAATGAACTCAGGCTCTGTGATTACAAACTGGGAAACAAATGAGAAGTATGGCTGGGGAAGTCCAGCAGTATTCCCTAAATTCTCAATTCTTGATCCAGTCAATACATTCACTGTGCCAAAAAACCATACCATCTATGGAATGGTGGATATGATGTCACACGTATTTGAACAATATTTTCACCACACGGAAAACACGCCGTATCAAGATCGTATGTGTGAAGGACTCCTTCGTACAGTGATTGAAACTGCACCGAAGTTGATCAACGATCTTGAGAACTATGAGCTCCGTGAAACGATATTATTCACTGGTACAATCGCTTTAAATGGAATGCTTTCAATGGGTGCACGTGGTGACTGGGCATCTCATAATATTGAGCATGCTGTATCTGCTGTATATGATATCCCTCATGCAGGCGGACTTGCGATCTTGTTCCCGAACTGGATGAAGCATGTTATTCAAGAAAACCCAGCTCGCTTTAAGCAACTAGCTGTGCGTGTATTTGATGTGGATCCTGCAGGCAAATCAGATGAAGAAGTAGGATTAGAAGGTATTGATAAACTGTCAGCATTTTGGAAAAGCTTAGGTGCACCAAGCCGTTTAGCTGATTATGACATCAATGATGAAAAAATTGATTTAATCGCTGATCGTGCAATGGCACGTGGTGAATTTGGTCAGTTTAAAAAGCTAAACAAAGAGGATGTCCTTGCGATTTTGAACGCTTCTTTATAACGCCATTTGCCGCTTCTCATCAAGAGAAGCGGCTTTTGATGTAGCAGTGACGATCACTTGATTTCAATAGCCAGTTCCGCTAAAGTGAAAGGGACAGAACTAACGTAATGGAGGGCTTACAAGCGATGACACATATTCAATTTGACTACTCGAAAGCGTTACCTTTCTTTCAAGAACATGAACTTACATATTTAAAAGATTTTGTGAAGGTCGCCCATCATAATCTTCATGAGCAAACGGGTGCAGGCAGTGATTATTTAGGCTGGATCGACTTACCGAAGCAATATGATCGCGAAGAATTTGCCCGCATTAAAAAAAGTGCAGAAAAGATTAAGGCTGACTCTGATGTCCTGCTCGTTGTCGGAATCGGCGGCTCTTATCTCGGCGCACGTGCGGCGATTGAATTTTTGAACCATTCTTTCTATAACACTTTACCAAAAGGCAAACGCAAGACACCGCAAATCATTTTCATTGGAAACAACATTAGCTCTTCTTATTTAACAGATGTGATGGATCTGCTGGAAGATGCAGATTTCTCGATCAACGTGATTTCAAAATCTGGAACAACAACAGAGCCAGCCATTGCGTTCCGCATCTTTAAAAAGCTCCTCATTGAGAAATATGGTGCTGAAGAAGCGAAAAAACGTATTTATGCGACGACCGACAAAGCGCGTGGTGCACTGAAAACATTAGCAAACGAAGAAGGATACGAATCATTTATCATCCCTGATGATGTGGGTGGACGCTATTCAGTCTTAACGGCAGTCGGTCTATTGCCAATCGCTGTGAGCGGTGCAGACATTGATCAAATGATGGAAGGTGCTGCCAAAGCAAGCGAAGACTTCTCTTCTTCTGAGCTGTCAGAGAATGCTGCTTACCAATATGCTGTAGTCCGTAATGTCCTTTATAATAAAGGCAGAACCATTGAAATGCTGATTAATTATGAGCCAGGATTACAGTATTTCGCAGAATGGTGGAAACAATTATTCGGCGAAAGTGAAGGAAAAGACGAAAAAGGCATCTACCCTTCATCTGCTAACTTCTCAACGGACCTCCATTCACTTGGGCAATATGTCCAAGAGGGAAGAAGAGACTTGTTTGAAACGATTGTAAATGTTGACAAGCCTCGACATGAACTTGTCATTGAAGCAGAAGAACAAGACCTAGATGGGTTAAACTATCTAGCAGGAAAAACGGTAGATTTCGTGAATAAGAAGGCATTTGAAGGGACAATGCTTGCCCATACAGATGGAAAAGTACCGAATCTCATTGTGACGATTCCTGAAATGGATGCCTATACATTCGGATATCTCGTATATTTCTTCGAGAAAGCATGTGCGATGTCTGGTTATCTATTGGGTGTGAATCCATTTGATCAGCCTGGCGTAGAGGCTTATAAGGTTAACATGTTTGCTTTATTAGGAAAACCAGGTTTTGAAGAGAAAAAGGCAGAGCTTGAAAGCCGTCTAAAACAATCATAAGAACAAAAGGGCAACCCTTTATTTGAAAAAGGGTGTGCCCTTTTTGTTTTCTAATGGTTCTGTCTAAGCCTTCACTCGTATTGTACATAGAATAGATAGAGGAGGGTGAAAGGTTTATGACAACAAATCACATCTATATTCAAGAAATTTCTGGGCAGGCCATCGTCAACTTTGGGAATGTCGGCCGGATTTGTCCAAAGAGTGTCGTGAAAGATACAGCAGGTGCAGATAGTGCGTATGAATTCAGTCAATTATCTGGACAGAGCTTAATTGATGCTGCTTTTAGAAACAATGTCCAAATCAAACGGGGCAGATGTATGAAATCCTTGGTTTAACGAACCCTATAAAAAAAGGAGGGTTCCATATGATTCATGTACCATCCAAGCTGACAGGCGAAAGCTTTTCACTCTACCATTTGGAAGAAATAATGAAGCCGCTCGGCTATGTCATTAATGGGAATTGGGATTATGATCACGGGTATTTTGATTATAAAATTGATAACCGTGAAGGATACACGTTTCTCAGGGTTCCATTTACAGCTGAGAAAGGTCAGCTTGATCAACCAGGCGTTGTTGTCAAAATAGGGCATCCGTTCCTCTTAAAGCATGTGTATCAGGATCAATTAGATGACCATGCAATGGTTGGCAATGTAGGAGCATCATTTAACCAATTCCAAGAACCTAAAGAGAAAGATGGAGATGTTTCAAAGGTCTATGCGGAGATAGGTTTTTCATTAGTAAAGGAATTGGAAGACGCACTTCTTTAAAGGGAAATCAGCTCATCCTCTGGATGAAGCTCATATCCAAAAGGAGGATTCATCATGGGTCCTTCTTTTTTTTGTATGCCAACAATGATCACATGATGTTCTAAGAAGTGATGGAGCACTGTTAAAAAAGTTTCACCGGCTAACGCAGATGGGACAGGAAAGATGGTGACGTTTTTATGTAGCGTCATTTTTCGCTTTTTCGTTAAGGACATAAGCTGTTCCTTTAAAAGAAAATTCTCAACCATTAAATGATTCACCGCATCAGAAGTGTGAATGACTTGATTTGCACCAGCACGTTCAGCATTTTTTACGTAACGGTCTGTTAATATTTCAATCAAACAATATAACGAAGGATTCAGTCCTTTTGCTGCAAGTAAGGTTAAGACACTTTGCATATCTGCCGTTAGTTCATTTTCATGTTGATCTGCGGTAATCATCAATGTATCTGCATCCATAATATTGGCCTTGCGAAGCGTTGCATCTTCTGTCCCATGTCCTTTAATAAAATGGACATTATCTAGAAGTGGTCCTTCTTTCAAAGAGTCATCAATAAGGACAATAGGCATCGCTGGATCAATGGTTTGAAAGGATTGGAGCAGTTTATTGGTTTTCTCATTCCAGCCGATGATAATGAGGTGTCCTTTCCCCTTAAAGGTCACCTTCCCCTCTACGTAATGGTGCTGCTTGCTAAATACAGCTGCGGCAAGCGTGGCGAAGTACGCTGTGACAAAGCTTGCTCCAATTAAAATAAGGGCCATCCCAGCAACTCGTCCAGCCATGGTTTGCGGCACAAAATCACCGTACCCAACAGTAGAAACAGTAATTAATGCCCACCAGATTCCGTCAAAGATCGTATGATACTGCTTTGGTTCAAGTAAGACAATCAAATGACCAAAGAAGAGAAGTAAGAAACAAATGATGATGGCAATACGAAGATAAAGAGGCCATCTCAGCCAAGCGATAAATAGACGATTTGATTTCATTGAACTCTTCCTTTCAAAGACAACTAATGTCAGTATGCCCGATTAATGAAAAGTTTTTTCATCTTCGTCATGTATGGAAACTGACACCATATCTTAAAATAAGAGGGGAGAAGGAGGGAGTTCGAATGTCATTCGTTCAAAAGACCATACTTCTTTTTATCGGCGCACACTTGTTGTCATCCGCCGTCATCTTATTCGTGTTTGATTTAAATGCTGTGAATTACTTCGCAAGTGAATTCTCGTGGGTAAACTTTTTTCAAGAGTTGTATGGCACAATGACTTTTTATACGGCATGTTTAGGGATTTTCTTCTTTTTCATTGGAGTGGTCATTCCACTTAAAAAGACCTAGTGCTTTTTGCTGTACACGTAACATAAAAGTCATTAAAATTGTAAATAAATATATAAAATAAAAGGAAGCTGATGAGCATGCTGTTTTTTTATTTTCTAACATTTGCCGCATTGGGATTGTCGTTTTGGGCACAATTTAAAGTGAAGAATAATTTTGAAAAGTATTCAAAGGTCGAAGCATCCAGTATGAAAACAGGTGCTGAAACCGCTCGATATATTTTAGATCGCAACGGGTTATACGATGTACCTGTTGAACCGGTAAGAGGAACTTTGACTGATCATTACGATCCGACGCAACGTGTGGTTCGTTTATCTGAACCTGTGTATTATGGTCACTCTATTTCGGCCATTTCAGTGGCATCACACGAAGTTGGACATGCCTTGCAGCATCAGGAATCCTATGGTGCGCTAGTTTTGAGGCATAAAATCTTCCCTGTAGTGAACTTTGCATCTGGTGTCGCCCCGCTTCTTTTCCTTGGTGGATTATTGCTTGGCAGCCTTAACTTAATCGGGCTTGGGATTATTTTGTTCTCAGCAGCTGTATTTTTTCAGCTTGTGACATTGCCTGTTGAGTTTAACGCAAGTTCTCGTGCAAAAGATATGATTGTTTCAGAAGGAATCATTAGAAGTAGTGAAGAAAGAGGCGTAAATAAGGTATTGAATGCTGCAGCACTTACTTATGTAGCGGCGGCGCTTGTTTCGCTGTTTGAATTGCTTCGATTTGTAATGATCTTCCTGAATGGTCGTAATGATTAATAGATGCCAAGGAGGTGAGCCCTTACCAATTACAGGTGAGGGTTTTTTTGTATATTTTAAATGTATTTTTCGTCATATTACTCATTGCTGCGACAGCATTCTTTGTTGTCACTGAATTTGCGATTGTAAAAATTAGAGGCTCAAAAATCAACCAGCTCATTGAGAGCGGTGACAAGAGGGCCATTCATGTTCAAAAGCTAATATCCAATCTCGACGAATACTTATCCGCCTGCCAACTTGGCATTACCATCACGGCATTAGGTTTAGGGTGGTTAGGTGAGCCAACCGTTGAGCATTTCCTGCATCCCCTTTTTGAAAAGCTAGAGATTCATTCGGCATTGACAGACATCTTATCTTTTATCATGGCGTTTGTGTTCATTACCTTTTTACATGTTGTAGTAGGTGAGCTGGCGCCTAAAACCATTGCCATTCAAAAGGCAGAGGCCGTCAGTCTCATGACAGCGAAACCGCTGATTTTTTTCTATAAAATCATGTACCCTTTTATTAAAGCACTGAATGGTGCTGCAAGTGGGATTGTGAAATTATTTGGTTTTCACTCCGTCAAAGAACATGAAGTGGCGATCAGTGAGGAAGAATTGCGCCTGATATTGTCTGAAAGCTATGAGAAGGGTGAAATTAACCAATCTGAATACAAGTATGTAAATAAAATATTTGAATTCGATAACCGAGTGGCGCGAGAGATCATGATCCCTCGTACAGAAATTTCAGCTGTAGAGATTGAGCAGTCACTTGAGGATGTGACCCATTATATGTTGAATGAAAGGTACACACGCTATCCAGTGATTAAAGAAGACAAAGATCATGTTGTCGGTGTGATCAATAGCAAAGATGTATTTAAAGCAAGCTTCCTGCATCAAGAAGTGTCAATTGAAGATTTGATGCGTCCTGTGATTCGGGTGATTGAGAGCACACCTGTTCAAGAATTACTCATTCTCATGCAAAAAGAACGGATTCACATGTCAGTGCTTGTGGATGAATATGGTGGCACAGCCGGACTCGTCACAGTAGAGGATATATTAGAGGAGATTGTCGGCGAAATTCGTGATGAATATGATCAAGATGAAACACCGCATATCGTCAAAAAAGGTGATTTCCACTATGTAATGGATGGAAAAGCATTGATAGATGAGGTCAACGATTTATTAGGTTTAGCCATCGAGAATGATGATGTCGATACGATTGCCGGCTGGATGATGACACATAAAATTGATTTTGACGTTGGAGATGTCATAGAGGAAGAGGGCTGTGAGTTTAAAATTGTAGATGCAGAAGACCATCATATTCGTACCATCGAAGTGAAAAAAGTTCATTTTTCATAAACCTCGTACGGTTGACGAGGTTTTTTTACTTGATAAACTTTAGATGGGGGATTCATTTCTGCCTATTGTCAGTGATTTTTTTCACATAAAAAGGTATGGTTTGAAAGAAACGACAAAAAGGAGCAGTTCATATGAAAAAAATTGATTTACAAACAGACAGACGCGATGACATGATAGACGTTACTCGCGAGGTACGTCAATATGTGCGAGAAACGGGGGTAAAGGATGGTACAGTCATTGTCTACTGTCCTCATACAACAGCAGGCATTACCATCAATGAAAATGCTGATCCAGATGTAAAACGAGATATGCTACGTAGGCTTGATGAAGTATTTCCATGGGAACACCCAAAGGACCGTCATATGGAGGGAAATACAGCTTCTCACATGAAGGCTAGTTATATGGGCGCATCTCAGCATGTTCTCATCAATAACTGTGATCTTGTGCTTGGAACATGGCAGGGAATTTACTTCTGTGAATTTGACGGACCGAGACATCGCCACTTTTATGTACAAGTGTCACCAAACGAGTAAGAGATGGGGGAACTGAAATCCTTACTAAGAATTCATTATAAAATGATTCAAGCCCCAATGGCAGGAGGAGCAGGTGCCCATTATACATTTGGGTTATCTTCATAGGAACTGTGGCAACAAAAGAAGAAGCACTGTTGTTTGAAGAACAGGGCGTTGACCGTATTTACTCCAACTTAACCGTAAAAGACATGATGAATCAGCTTGCTCCGACATCAATTTTAAATGATGGACATCTTAAAACAATCATATTGAAAAAAGGACAAAATCGAATTTGTATTTGATGATTTTCCGCACTCTCCTGCCGTCCTTTCCCCCATTCGTCACTACTAATTCGTGAAACGGAGCCAGCACGGCCCTCCGGTCACAAGAAACGATCTAGAAAAAATGGAGATTCTAGCGAACACGATGCTTGGCACACTCCCAAGCTTATCACAAACGCAAGGCATACAAAGGCCCCTTGTCATCACAATTAGACAAGAGGCCTTTTTTAGCTTCCGAACATTTGCCTTAAGTAAATCACATCCATTCGGGTAGTCTGCGGCAGTAAATAAGCGGATTGAACAGCACCTGGGCGCCTTTTGCTGTTTAATTTGTCTATTATTTCTGCGGCGGTTAAAATACCAAGCCCATGCCCGTAATATTGATCTTCTCCTAAGTAGATGACATTTTCCCCGCGCCATTGAGACTGCTGATAGCTAAACTCTGGATTTTCGAAATATAAACAGTCCCCATAAATAAAATCATTTCCTCGTTCTGTATAAATGGACAATGTATCATAATGCCAATCATACAGCGTTAAAGTACGCAACCTCAGGTTAAACTTCTCATCTCCTATAGTTTGCAGTACCCCCATATAAAAAATGATCACAATGGCCGTTGCGCATTCAAAGGCATATTTTGACCCATTTTCAAAAATATCTTTTATGCCTCTGGATGGCTCGACTTGATAGCGTAATTCTAGTGCTCCCGCCTCTGAGACACGCCAAAATGTCTCATTTGCGCGAGATCGCTGAAAGACGGCAAATGAGGCACCACTTTTATGCAAATCTCTTGCAGCATTCATAATGTTCGATCTTAATGTCACTTCAAATAATAAATCAGATGCTTGCCTGTAACGAAAAGTATCATTCGAGGCTTGCAATTGCATTAAAATGATCCGCTTCTGTCCCTCTAGCTGAAACGATGCGAGTTGATCATTTGTCACTGGCTGTCCTGAAAGGATAATCATATCAAAAGCGCCTCCTTTTTTATTAGCGTATGCGTGATGCTTGGGCAAGGAATCAATTTGTGGAAATAAACAAAAAGACATCCTTTTTATTTGAAAATATGAAAATAATATGAAACTGTCCGATATAAAACGTAACGTCTAAAAGGAGGAAAAACATGAAAAGTGTAATAAAATGGTTGAAAAAACCATCGATTTCAAAGAGGCTGATTATTTCATTTACACTTGTTCTTGCCTTACCAATCATCACACTTAGTACGATTTCATATCAGATTGCAAAACAAGAATTAGATCACGAAATGATGTTTGGAGCGAAAGCAAGAGTAAATGACCTGAATGACATGATTCAACAAAAGCTTTTGAACAAAGAAAAGGCAGTGAAACTTTTTACCGAAACGTCATCTGCTAAAGACCTTATAAAGAAGAAAAATAAACATGAACTTTATGAGCATTTTGAGATATATAGCAAAATCAATGAAGATGATGTTGCCGGGTTCTATATAGGAAGTAATAAAGGCGATTTCGTACAGTATCCTGAAGTGAAAATGCCAAAAGGCTATGACCCCACCACACGAGATTGGTATAAGCAAGCCATGCAGAATGAAACAGGCAAGCCTATCGTCACCAATCCATACATTTCTGCCACAACCAAGGGCATGGTCGTAACCATCGCTCAACGATTAAAGGATGGCTCAGGTGCTATCGGTATCGATATAGACGTTCAGGACATTGTCGATAAAATAAAGGAAATGAAGATAGGACGAGAAGGATATCCGGTTATTGCGAATAAAAATAAACAATTTGTGGCTCATCCAGAGGAGAAATCGGGCTCACAAGTTACCAAAAATATTGCATCAATCCTTTATAGCAGTAAAGAAGGCACAGCTACTTATGAGAATAAGGGAAAGCAAAAGCGTCTCGTTTTTGTCACGAATGATTTAACAGGTTGGAAAATTGCTGGAACGATGTATGTATCTGAAACGGAAGAAGCAGCACAGCCAGTTTGGAATTCTGCCATTATTCTTTTAATTACTTCATTTATACTTGGTGGCGTCGCAATCTTCTTCATCGTTCGATCCATTACAATTGGACTTAGAAAGCTTGTTGATTTCTCAAACAAAGTGAGTGAAGGTGACTTAACCGAAACACTTGCAACAAAATCTAAGGATGAAATAGGCGATCTGACAAGAAGCTTTAGTAAGATGAGTGAGTCGCTCCGCGAAGTAATTCGTGCAGTTCAACAATCTGTAGACAATGTTGCCTCAGCTTCTGAGGAACTGACAGCAAGTGCAAGTCAAACGAGTCAGGCAACAGAGCATATTACGATGTCAATTGAACAATTTTCAAATGGAAACGAAGCTCAAAATGAGAAAGTCGAAGCGAGTACCAATCAGCTTGTGGCGATGAATGAAGGTCTTCAAGGCATGTCAAAAACCTCATCAGAAATCGCAACCGTATCACTTGAATCGACCGAAGCTGCTGGTAAAGGAAGTCGTATCGTTGAGAGCGCTGCTACCCAAATGAAACATATCGATACGTCCGTTCAAGAAGCTGAAAATGTCGTGAAAGAATTAGAATACAAGTCGAAAGATATTACGAGTATATTAAATGTTATTAATGGAATTGCAGATCAAACGAATTTGCTTGCGCTAAATGCTGCGATAGAAGCAGCAAGAGCTGGTGAATCTGGCCGAGGCTTTTCAGTTGTTGCAGACGAAGTCAGAAAACTAGCTGTACAATCTGCTGACTCAGCGAAAGAGATTGAAAAGCTTATTCAGGAAATAGTGATGGAAATTGCCAAATCACAAGATATGTTCAAAGCCGTCAATCGAGAAGTCAATGCAGGGCTGGGTATGACAGAGGAAGCCAAAAAAAGCTTCCAGAACATTTATGAGGCAACTGAGGGCATGTCCAAAAAGCTCACGCAATTAAACGATACAGCCGCTGATCTATCCACTGGATCAAAGCTTGTTTCACAAGCGATGCAAGAGATCAGGCAAGTCTCAAGAGAGAGTGCAGCGAACATACAAGATATAGCGGCTTCTGCTGAAGAACAACTGGCATCAATGGAAGAAATCACTTCATCTTCTGTTACACTTGCAAAGATGGCAGAAGAGTTAAAAGAGCGAACAAGTCAATTTAAAATGAAATAACATAGTCAGAAAAAATATCCAGAATTGTCTGGGTATTTTTTTATTTTTAATCATCATTTTCAGTCTCTAAAAATGTATCTTTCATCCGATAATAACCTAGAGAAGTAAAAGGGGGAAAGAAAAAGTGGGAAAAATGATTCAATGGTTCAAAAAGCCATCCATTTCAAAAACATTAATGATTGCCTTTATGGTGGTCCTCATTCTGCCAACAGTCGCTTTAACCATTAGTGCGTTTTTCACATCGAAGACAGAACTAGATAAACAGATTATGAGCAGTGCAATGAGTCAGGTCAATGCGTTTGATACGTTAATCAATGAGAATATCGGAAACAAGGCGGAGGCTGTCACGCTTTTTGCGGATTCTCTTAAGGCTTCTAACCTTCAAGAAAAAAATAGGAACGCTATCATTAAAGAATTGGAGCAATATGGAAAAATTAACCAAAAAGATGTAGCTGCTTTCTATGTAGGCTCTGAAAAGGGACTGTTTATGCAATATCCTGTTCAAAAAATGCCTAACGGTTATGACCCAAGAAAAAGACCTTGGTATCAAGAAGCAATGAACGCCGAAAATGGCAAGCAAATCATCACAAAGCCATATGTAGCAGCTTCAACTGGTAAAATGGTCATCACCATCGCTGAAAAAATGAAAGATGGTTCAGGAGTTATCGGGCTGGATATGGAAATAGACAGCCTGCTTCAAAAGCTAAAAGAAATCAAAATCGGACAAAAAGGCTATGCCTTCATCATGGAAAAAGACAAAACAGTTCTTGCAGCTCCAAATCAAAAACCAGGAAGTCAAGTGAATGAGAGTCTAGCAAATATTATTTATCAAAACAAACAAGGAAACGGCAGTTACACGTTCAAAGGGATAGATAAAAAGGTTGCTTACGTGACCAATGAATTAACAGGATGGAAAATCGGTGGAACGATGCTCGTATCAGAAGTAGAAGATGCAGCGAAGCCAGTATTCATTACTGCAATTATCGTGTTTAGTGTGACACTCATTGTAGCAGGAACCCTTATCTTCTTTATTGTCCGCTCCATATCAAAAAGATTATCAACACTAGTCATTTTCTCGCAAAAGGTCAGCAATGGTGATTTGCGTGATAAACTTCAGATCCAATCAAATGACGAAATTGGACAAGTTGGAAAAGGTTTTAATACCATGATTGATTCATTAAGATCCCTCATTGGTGCTGTTCAAACCTCAGTAGAAAGTGTCGCTTCTTCATCAGAAGAATTGACTGCCAGCGCAGGACAAACAAGTAAAGCAACAGAGCATATTACATCAGCCATCGAACAATTCTCTAGCGGAAATGAAAGTCAAAATGAAAAAGTTGAATCCAGCTCAGTCGAGTTAGAGGAAATGGACCGAGGCCTCCAACATATGAATGAGTCTGCTCAATCCATTACCGCTTCATCAATCAAATCAACAGATATTGCAGGAGATGGCGGACAGCTAGTTGAAAAAACCGCTTCTCAAATGAATGTCATTGATCAATCAGTGAAAAAAGCAGAGAATGTCATTAGTGAACTGAAAAGTAAATCGAAAGACATTACACACATTCTCGGTGTCATCAATGGAATTGCAGACCAAACGAATTTACTTGCGCTAAATGCGGCAATAGAAGCAGCAAGAGCTGGTGAAGCTGGTCGAGGCTTCTCAGTAGTAGCAGAAGAGGTGAGAAAACTCGCTGTTCAATCTGCAAGTTCTGCAAAGGAAATTGAGAATTTGATCAAAGAAATCGTTCAAGACATTGATGTATCACAGGAAGTGTTCACTGCAGTGAATCGTGAAGTTCAATCAGGATTAAGTTTCACAGAACAAACGAGAGTGAGCTTCCGCAATATTTTCGAAATGACGAAAGAAATTTCAGATCAGCTACAAATCATGAATCAAACCGTTGTTCAGCTTTCAAAAGGCTCTTCACAAGTATCAGAAGCTGTCCGTGAGATTGCAGAAGTGTCACGTGAAAGCTCAGCGAACATCCAAGACATCGCAGCCTCTGCAGAAGAACAATTAGCATCAATGGAAGAGATTAGTTCATCCTCAGCAACACTCTCCTCCATGGCAGAAGAATTACGTGATTTAATTAGCAAATTTAAGGTGGAATAAAGCCATATTGAAAAGAGCTCCAGCTGGGAGCTTCTTTTTGAATAATTTGGAGTAAATAAGTATTTATGCTTATTTTGGAGGTTTTTTGAGATTTTTATTTTGAGAAATAATTCATATTACCTAAGAATGAAAAAAGTCAGACCATAAAACATAAATCTAAAGGAGCAGAAAAATGAAAAAAATCAACTTTTTTAAGCATTTTACGATGACAAAGAAATTAATCACTGCATTTTTAGCTATCCTCCTAGTGCCGATTCTTGTATTGGCAGCATGTTCTTATAAAGTGGCATCCGATTCACTCAATGATGAAATTATGTCTAGTGCTGAAAATGGCGTCAATCAATTAAATGAACTCATCAATAAAGATGTAAAGCCTAAGATTGATATGGTTGCATACTTATCGAAATCGGTGAAAAAGGATGAACTAAAAGCAAAGAACAAAGATTTACTGAAGATGAAACTTGAGCAATTGTCTAAAACAGATAAAGAAGTGGTGGAAGTGTTTGTTGCAGATCGAAATGGTAAACGAATTGAATACTCCGAAATCAACAAAAGCAATGCGAAGAGTGCCAAGGATGAACCATGGTTTCAACAATCGATGGGAGATCAGAAAGTGATCATTTCAGATCCTTTTATGGACAAATCATCTGATGACCTGCTCATCACAATATCAGAACAGTTAGCAGATGGTTCTGGTGTCATTGGTATCCATATGCGTCTAAATACAGTCGTGAAAGATACGAACAGTATTAAGATTGGTAAAGAGGGCTATGCCTTTATTTCCACGTCTAATAAACGATATATTGCTCATAAAACGGAAAAGGCCGGCACGAAATTGACTGGTGATTTTATCAATCAAATGTATAACGCCAAAGAAGGCAGCTTTGAATACGAATACAATGGACAGCCAAAGCAAATGTTTTTTGCAACCAATGAGACCACAGGTTGGAAGCTGGGAGGAACAATGTATGTCAATGAAGTGAAAGAAGCAGCAAAGCCAGTACTTGACTTGACCATCATCATCCTTGTCGCAGCCATTGTGATAGGCGGAATCGCAATTTATTTTATAATCAAATCAATTCGAAAACCACTAATAGAGCTATCTGAATCGGCTGAGAAAATTAGTCAGGGAGATCTCACGCAGCACATTGAGGTTCGTTCTCACGATGAAATCGGTAAGCTTGCTCATAGCTTTAACGATATGTCAGCCAAGCTGAGACAAGTGGTTCAGGCAGTGCAGAATTCAATTGAAAATGTTGCCGCCTCATCTGAAGAACTGACAGCTAGTGCGGGACAAACCGCCCAAGCGACAGAGCACATTACATCATCTATTGAACAGTTCTCAAACAGCACTGAACATCAAAATGATATGATTGAAAAAAGCTCAGCTCAATTGAATCAAATGGATCGTGGCTTATCACATATGGTGCAAACAACATCTGATATGACGGAATCGTCTATCGAATCGAGCAGTACCGCTCAGGCAGGTGGAGATCTCGTGCAAAAAACAGCAGGTCAAATGCAGACAATTGAACAGGCAGTCAAAGAGGCAGAGCTTGTCATTGCAGGGTTAGAGCAGAAGTCAAAAGATATTACCAATATTCTCGGTGTCATCAATGGGATTGCAGATCAGACTAACCTCCTTGCCTTAAACGCAGCGATTGAAGCGGCACGGGCAGGAGAAGCTGGTAGAGGGTTCTCTGTTGTTGCAGAAGAAGTCCGCAAGCTGGCAGAGCAATCAGGCAGCTCTTCAAAAGAAATTGAAAGCCTGACGAACGAGATTGTCGAAGAAATTGGAAAATCACAGCAAATGTTTAAGCGTGTAGCGGGTGAAGTTCAATCTGGATTAAAAATTACAGATGAAACAAAAGAGAGTTTTGAGAAGATTACCCATAAAACAACTGAAATGACAGAACAAATGAAACAAATGAACGTATCGGCAAATGAGCTTTCTCGTGGCTCGAACGATATTTCACATGCTGTCAATCAAATTAAAGAACTTTCACGAGAAAATTCTGCAGGCTTCCAAGATATTGCGGCTTCCGCAGAGGAACAACTGGCATCAATGGAAGAGATCAGTTCCTCATCCGCCACTTTATCTCAGATGGCAGAAGAATTACGAGACCTCATCAAACAATTTAAAATGTAAGAGGAAGATTGGAAAGCACCTGACGTTTCGGCGTCAGGTGTTTCACATTGTTGACAAAGGAGCTTTATTTTTCCCGGTCAGCAGGATAAACGATTCCCATTTGTCGTCTTGCCTCATCCATTACTGACATCGTTTGGACGGATAAGGCAAAGGTATTAATGGAAGACTGCCACTTCTTTTGTTGAATACATTTAATAAAATGGTCAATTTCATAATACATGGCAGGCCGATCATCTTTGAGAGAGATGTCCTTTTGATTCCCATGGCGATCATGGATTTTGATACGGGAAGGGCGATGAAATTGATCAATTACCATTGTGGCATCTTCTCCTTGAATTTCAGCAGGTAAATGAGATGTCGAAATTTTAGAATGAAAAAGAAGTGCTTGGTGCTGGTCATATTGTAAAAGTAAAGAGCCGTTTCCATCTACGCCGGAAGAAAGTTTATAGCCAACGGCTGTCATTTGATTGGGCAGGCCGAATAAATAAATGATTGGATATACGAGATACACTCCAATATCCATTAATGAGCCATTGGACAGTTCGGGCTTAAAGGCGTTTGGGATGTCACCGTTTCGATAGGCATTGTATCTTGAGGAATATTTGCAGTAATGTGCCACGACTTTTCGAACAGGACCTAATTGGGTAAGATGTTTTTTGATTTGAATAAAGTTTGGCAGAAACGTGGTTTTCATTGCTTCCATCAAACAAACCTGATGCTTTTTAGCTGTTGCAATCATCTGTTCAGCTTCTTTTCGATGAGAGGCCAAAGGCTTTTCGCATAGAACGTGCTTTTTGTGCTCCATCATCAAAATGGCTTGCTCTTGGTGAAGTGCATTTGGACTAGCAATATATACAGCGTCAAACTGATCACTAGCTGCCATTTGATGTAAGTCTGTAAAGACCGTTTTGATTCCGTATTTTTGTGCGAAAGCCTGACCTTTTTCGGCAGATCGTGAATAGACGGCCGTACATGTAAAATCGTCCATTCCCTCAGCGGACTGTAAGAATCGATCTGTAATCCAGTTCGTTCCTATTACAGCAAATCGAATCATGTCATTTCCTCCTTCTTCTTCTCTCTCATTATACATGCATTGAAAGCGTTTGTATGAAAGAACATTCTTTTTATTGAAAAGCGGATGAAACCTTTATCTAGGCTGATGCGTCTTAAATAAAGGATATAAATGTACGAAAAATGGGTAGTTTTCTCCTTCATTCGGGTAATACTCAAAAGAAGGGAAAGGAGGAAAGCATCCAGTATGTTGGAATTACATATGTATTTGCAATGTTATTCATAACAGCTAGCGTTTTTCACGTGTTAGAGCCGAGCAATTTTGCCCGATGAATAGGCGACCATATCATGATCTTATGGTCGATGCCACTGCTAAGTGGAGCTGGTCGTTTTGCTTCTGCTGTCAAATGTGAGGACCCGAGCTACAAAATGGATCGCTGTCTATGGTGTGCTGATCTTCCCGTCAAATGGATTTGTAGTGAGAGAAGGCATCTTATTTTCAGGTCAAGAGCACACAGAGCCAGGGCATTTTAAGGATCAATTCTTATTTTACGGGTGATGTCCATTGCCAAAATAGAAAAAGTGAAACAATGTTCACCATATCATGACCAAGTAGTGTACAATTTACTAATAAAAAGCCCGTGTTTGGAGGAACAAGATGAATTCTATGCAAATGTGGAGCAGTCGATTTAAAACATTCTTTCTTGATAACAAGTTTGTTCTCTTTTTACTCATCCTGTTATTAATAGGATTGAATATCCTTGTTTTCATGAAAACATCTTTTATTTTCACACCGCTCATTGTACTCGTCAAAACCATAGCCTTACCCATTATTTTAACGGGGGTTGTGTACTATGTATTAAATCCAGTTGTCAACTTGTTAGAGAAATTGAAAGTCAAACGGATCTATTCTATTTTGCTTTTATATATTGTCATTATTGGCATCATTACAGTGACCATTGTGTCGATTATTCCTATTTTACAAGCACAAACCATGAGTCTTTTTCATAACCTTCCGAAATACGTCGATACAGTAGAAGAGCAGATTAGACAATTAACAGGCAGTAATTTCATTAATCAGGCACAGAAAACGACGAACATTAATGTATCAGAGTTAGTGAGTAAAGCGTCAAGTCAAGCAACTAAGATTTTGGAAAGCACCTTCAATGGCGTTGGTACATTTTTAGGTGCGTTGACAGAAATAGTGATCTCGATCATTACAGTACCGTTTATTCTGTTTTATCTATTAAAAGACGGTAAAAAATTACCTGACTACTTCTTGAAATTTATTCCGAATAAGCTAAGAGATCATACACATATTGTCCTTCATGAAATGAACCATCGCCTTAGCTCTTATATTAGAGGACAGATCATTGTCAGCTTCTGTATCGGGATTCTGCTATTTATTGGGTATATGATTATCGGTTTAGACTATGCAGTGCTGCTTGCCATCATTGCCTCATGTACAAGTGTCGTTCCTTATCTTGGGCCAACGATTGCGATTACTCCAGCGATTGTGATTGCACTTGTCACGTCACCAATCATGCTGTTAAAATTGATCATTGTTTGGACCATTGTCCAACTGATTGAAGGGAAATTCATTTCTCCACAGGTCATGGGGAAAAACCTTCATATCCATCCGGTTACCATTATTTTTGTGCTTTTAACAGCGGGCAAACTGTTCAGTATCGTTGGTGTGGTTGTCGCTATTCCTACTTACGCAGTACTGAAAGTCATTACAACCCACTTATTTGATTGGTTCAAAATGCGATCCAATTTGTATAAAGAAGAAAAGGTTTGATGTCATAATCTTTTTTGAAAAAAATATAGTATCATAAAGACGAGCTTTCGAAAAAGGAAGCTTGTCTTTATGTGGACATAGATGTTTGGCTCGTTCAAAAGATCAGAATTGAAAGGAAAGAAAATCATGAATCTATGGGATTTATTCGTGGCACTGGTTTTAGGAATTGTCGAAGGTTTAACAGAGTATGCACCTGTCTCTTCTACTGGACACATGATCATTGTTGATGATCTCTGGTTAAAATCGAAGGACATCATTACGCCAGAGGCGGCGAACACATTTAAGGTCGTTATTCAGTTAGGCTCCATCTTGGCTGTAATGGTCGTGTTTAAAGACCGAATTCTTAACTTGTTAGGCTTAAAGAAAAACATTACAGAAGAACAAAGGCAAAGCGGACATAAGCTGACAATTGCCCAAATCGCTGTTGGACTAGTACCAGCTGTTATTTTAGGATTCTTATTTGAAGATTATATTGATAAATATTTATTCGATGTCAGAACTGTAGCGATTGGTTTGATTTTGGGAGCAGTGCTTATGCTTGTTGCTGACTGGATTAACAAACGTAAAACGGAAACAAGTTCTGTAGACAACATGACATACCGGCAGGCATTGTTTATCGGACTGTTTCAATGTTTAGCGTTATGGCCTGGTTTTTCGCGTTCAGGTTCTACGATCGCAGGTGGTGTTATCCTTGGTCTCAATCACCGGGCTGCGGCCGACTTTACGTTTATCATGGCAATGCCGATTATGGCTGGTGCAAGTTTCTTAACACTTGTGAAGAACGCCGAATACTTAACAACTGATATGCTTCCATTCTTTATTGTTGGCTTTGTGAGTGCGTTTGTTGTAGCTCTGTTCGTTGTTCGATTCTTCCTAAAACTGATTAATAAAATCAAACTTGTGCCTTTTGCGATTTACCGAATCATCTTAGGGCTTATTTTATTTATTTTGTTTATGCAAAAGTGAAACGACGCTTTTGAAAAAGTACTTTCAGTTTGTGCTCTTTTTAGCTTGAATTGAAACCCCTTGAAGTCTATGAGGACCCGAGATACTTGTGCGGAGCGAATATGAATTCGTGAGCACCAGCACGCAGGATCTGACAATGAATGCGAGGGTTTGTCTATACGCTGAGTCTGCCGAATAAATCGGCAGACTTTTTTATAGAGCACACTCTTCTATCTCAAATCCTAAATCCTCAATGATGTGATGATCGGTTTGGACTTGTTGTCCTTTCGTCGTCAAATAATCGCCTACAAAAATAGAGTTTGCGGCATAGAGTGCTAACGGTTGAAGCGTACGTAAATTAAATTCTCTTCCTCCAGAAACGCGAATTTCCTTTGTTGGATTGATAAACCTCATTAATGCAAGAACCTTTAAGGCTTTTATTGGATGTGTTCGCTCTTGATGTTCAAGCGGTGTTCCTTCAATTGCATGAAGAAAGTTGACCGGAATTGAATCTGCATCAAGTGCTCTTAGGGCAAAGCCCATTTCAACAATCTGCTGGTTGGTTTCTCCCATTCCAATGATTACCCCTGAACATGGTGACATACCAGACTGCTTGACTTGCTGAACGGTCGAGACACGATCATCATATGTATGGGTGGTCGTGATGTTGGCATGATGGTCATGATGTGTATTGATATTGTGATTATAGCGATGGACACCTGCCTCTTTCAGCCGTTTTGCTTTTTCCTCATTTAATAATCCAAGACATGCGCATACTTTCAGCGGCATGGTCTCTGTGATTTCCTTTACTGCCGCAGTCACTTCATCTAATTCGCGGTGTGAAGGCGACCTTCCACTTGCCACAATGCAATAAGTACCCGCTTTTCTTTTTAACGCCTCGCGTGCGCCTGCTACAATGGTTTTTTGATCGAGCATTGTATATTTGTCAACCGGTGCATTTGAAATGATTGATTGAGAACAATATCCGCAGTTTTCAGGGCAATATCCACTTTTGGCGTTAAAGATCATATTTAATTTCACTTTTTTTTGAAAAAAATGATACCTCACTTGATAGGCTGCATGCATAATAGGTAACAATTCCCTGTCATCTGCTTCAAGAATCTCAAGCCCCTCTTGCAGTGTGATTGGCTGATTCTGAATGGCTTGCTCTGCTAATGATCCCCAAGATAAAGACGCTTGTTTTTTCATAAAAAAAGCCCCCTTTTATGTTAACTTAATTTTATTAAAAGTTAACATAATGAGCGGTCTACGGCAAGTAGTGGGTTAGAGAGGCGTCGTTAAAGGTAAAATACGAAAGGCGATGAAACATAATGTCATCGCCTTAGGTATAATCAGCATCATACGATTGATTAACGAACAGTAATATAGTTTATCACAAGCTCACCCTGTGAATTATAGTAAGATACAGTGACAGAACCGCGCTGTACGGCACGAATCCAAGTGAAGTTCGGAGCAGTTTGATCTAATTGAATGGCATAAGTTGCGCCCGTCACAGATATTTGACTTGCTGGAAGAGAAACAGCAATCGAAGAACCGACAGAAAGCGTACGGTTCACAGTAATCACTTTATTCATAATAGGTGCATTTGCTAGAACGGGTTCTTTAGATTGAACAGATGCATGAGCGCCTTCTGTTTGGAAGAATGTAAGAGCTCCTAAGGCAGCTACAGACAAAGTACAGGCTTTCATTAATTTTTTCATAGGTAACACTCCTTCTTTGGTATATACATATATTAACATTAATAGAATTATATGTCGATTTAAAAGTATTTTGGTGAAAATTGTCATATATTATTCTAATATGTTTCGTGTGAATAAGAAAAAAATCTCATAAATCCTTATCAATTCGGCGACCAAGTTGCATTTATTTTAGTGGAAAGAAGTCATAAAAAAGCTGGGATGGGATCCCAGCAATGCAATGATAATAAGTTATAAAAAGAGGCTAAGAGACAACCAACTGGGGCAAAACGTTATTAAGAGATATAACTGAATATTTTTCTGGTCTTATGTTAAATGAAAAAATGAGTTATGATGAAGAAAAGAAAGAAATTCTAGATAATCTAAATGAAGTTGAGAAAAATATTCAATTAATAAAGGATAGTATTAAAGATGAGTAATGCAAATCCTAAAAGCAGTGATGGATTTATTGGTGATAAAAATGTGATTGCTTTTCCGACAAACCCTCGTTTATCGGCCCATTCAAAAACAAAGGCACTTTCTATTAAAGAAATGCAATCTGAGATTATGAGAATTAAAGATTTGATCAATTCTGTGCTATCCCAAACTTCCGGTGAGGAGAGTGATGACAATATGGAAAAGTTAACAGAAAGAATATCCAATCTTGAGAGGGACGTCGCTGTCCTCACGGAAAGGACCAAAAAACTTGATGATTTGCCGACAAAAGCAGAAATTAAAACTTTGTTCACGGATTCCATTAATAATTCAAATATTGCAACGAGAGATCATGTAGATTCAAAAGTTGCACAAACACATACTAGCATTATTAAGTGGATGATTGGAACAACTATAGCTTTAGGTGGTCTAATTATTGCTGTAATTAAAATATTTTGAAAAGAGCCTCTTTCATATTTGAGAGGCTCTTTTATTTTAACTGTGTTCTTTTCTAAACGTAGGGGATTAGCAGTAGAAGACGTACACCAAGCACTGGCTTCTGTATATTTCTATCCTGAAAAGGGAGCCAAAAACAATGGGTTAGAAGGTTACTATGGACCAAAGACAGCTAATGCGGTCAAGTGATTCCAATTGATGCATGGTCTTATGGCTGATGGCATTTATGGACCGAAGACAAAAGCAAAAATTGAAGCTCTATTGAAGTAATCAAAAAGGCCCTTTCTTGTGTACAAGGCCACATACTTTTTTGCTTATTTTTTTTCTAAAGCTCCATTAATATAACCATTAATTGATTGAATGAGTCCTGCATCTGCTTTTATTTTTGCAGTAACCTCTCCTGTTATATTGATTTCGATTAAATCTTGGTCATTCTTAATTATTTCAATGTTTCCTCTATATGTATCTGACAATGTTTGCATTTCTAAAGAATGGATATCAAAAATGTCTACTTCAAGAGCAATTGAATTGTATCCTAAGTTAGCCCATTTTTTTGGTGGATTTTCCGCATAAAAAGGCATATCAAAATGCAAAGTTACTTTTCTACCTTCCTCTTTGATACAAATGCTGTTTATACGTATATTTTCTAATTTAGGAACCTCATTATATAGACTTTTTAGAAAATAACTTTCCTCTAAATTTTCGTACCACATAATATCACCTCAAATTATTTTTTGAATGGATAATGCTCTTTTGTCCCTGGGACTTTTCCTGTTCGAGGATTATCAAATGGCCTTACATTAAAATGAGGCCCTTGTCCACCTTTTTCATGACCTGCGCTATGATCTTGTATTATGATTTTTTGACCTTTGTTATTTGTATAGAGATACTCTCTGGTCCAAATAATTTTACCATTTTCGTCTTTTATTACACGACCACCTTCATGGAGAGCGGTTCGCATCTCTACACGACGAATTGATTCAGGGTGTTGAGATCTAGAAATGCCCGCATCCTTTTTCGCTCTATTAAGAGCACCATATCTGCCTAAAGGTTTAACTCTACTCTTAGAGCCTTCACCAATTTTTGGAACTTTCTTGGCTACTTTCTCCCCTTTCATTATTTTAAACACGTATTTTCCAGCTTTAACGATTTGAGCTCCTGGTATCATGTACAAGCTTGATACGAGGCGGTCTGTGTCAGTGACTTTATTACCTGTTACAGGATCTCTCCCTGTAATGACTCGAATTGCGTCGTTTATTCCTGTGAATTCAACCGCTGTATTTAATACGTTTTGGGGTTGATCGCCTGTTTTTACATCAGAAATCGGTTTAACGCTCTCAATCGTTACTTTGTTTTGCTCCGATATTCGTAAGCGATACAGCATTCCGTCTCGCATGACTTCAACTGTTTTGGCATTTGCGAAGTCGATATGTTTGTACTCACTTGTATCATACACTTTCCCATTGATGATCACTACGTTTTGATTGATTTTAGTAGGTGGCTTTTCCTTCATAACCGTATCCACATTCGCCCGTTCTTTCTCTCTCAGCTTCCTCAGCATAATCATCATTGGGGTTTCGTCAGGATTGTCTATTTTTTCATTCAATCCACTGATGGTGCTGCTCACTTTTTCTGCTTTTCCATCTTTGAAAATAGAGCCTTTTTGATAGCTGGTGATCTCAATTTTCGGACCAGTGAACATGGTGCTTAGGGTGTCTATGTATTGATTCATTGTGTGAAGGGCGCTTTCTGTTTCATGTAAACCACTCGTTTGTTTCCTGTCAAATGCATGAAGCAGTCCAATGGTTTTTGAGGTCTCAAGCCATGCTTTTTGGTAGCTTTCTTGGAAAGCAGATTCATCTACATGTGGCAAATGCACAATATGGCTGACCCTGCCGAGGGCTTGATTTACATCTGATACGATATCAGAAATGGTCCGTTCTGCTTTTTTTAACCCTTGGTCAAGCTCGTGTTCAATGAATGATTGAGAGATAAAGCCATTCGGGTTTGATTCAAATGCATAGAGAGCCTGCTTTGTCTTTTTTAGCGCACCGGTGTATTCTTCAATGACGACCTGAAAGAATTGCAAAAAGGGGATATGACACTCTTCGTAAAACGCTCGAATGGCTTCTCCAGCCTCGCCCTTTAGTGCGCCATCTAGTGAGATGATTTGATTGATTTGTATTTCAAGGGATTTGATGCTTTGTGATTGTTGTGTTAATTGTTCCAGCGTTTGATCAATGGCAATGTGCAACGCCTGAACATCTAAAGTTTTCATGGCATTCTCCTTTAATGCTTGGTTGCAATCAAAAGAGATTTTACCATTATACGGAGAATGGTTGGGAAATAAATACTTAACTTCCGTGAAAATGAAACAATTTGCATAGGTGATAAAGACTAGATGTTCAATTAACGAGTGTGGAACAGTCTGAGAATGTGTGTGTTTTCACAAAAGACATAGAAGAAGGGCGCAAGAAATACCGCCTTTATGATTAAACTTAAAGTACCCATTCATTTTTTTCTTTATCCCATTTCAACTCTTTACGAGATAATAAGTTCTTAACGGCTTTCCGTATAGATTGTTCGTCTTTACCTGTTTTTCTTTTTAAATCATCTATTGTTGGATTCTTGCGGAACCGACTCATATTATAAATGATTCGATAAAGTTTTCTTTCGAGATCAGTCATTAAATCACCTCAAAAGCATTTTAACAGAATGTTTGTTCGGTTTCTAAATGTAGTGTATAATTAGAAATATACGGTTTACCCGCGGAAACGGGAGTATAAAAATTCGTATATTTCAATGATTTTCTTCTTATATTACTCACACTTTTGCTGTCCGTTAAGGACAGTTTTTTGTTTTATTTGAGAGTTTTTAATTAAATGGCTCCAAAATGGCCCCAACACGAAAAAAAGACGAAAAATAAAAATGTTGAAAATAAGAAAAACCCTTACAGCAGTAAGGGTTTTGTGTATGGAGCATAGCGGGCTCGAACCGCTGACCTCTACACTGCCAGCTTCCACGTCGTTAAATCAACGTTATTTGTCTCCGTTAAGTCGCCCATAAAGTCAACTATATCAACGTTAAGTCACCGATAAGTCAATCGTCTCTAAGCGCATTATATCGTATAGGAACGCTACACCGCAACTAAATATAGCGCTACTCTGAACCCTCGTCTTAATAGGCGGGGTTATTTTTTTTTATTTTAAATGTCCCGATTCCGTTATGTCATATGCGACTGTATAAGTGAAAGCGAAATTTTTTTTAAAACGCTGTCCAATCCGAAAGTTTTATACGCAACTAATAATGAACGCAATAAAATTCATAATTACTGTGCGGAATTAAAAAGTCGCGGGTATTATATTGTGAAGGAGGTTATCGAATGACAAAGGAAAAGCGACCGATTGACTTCCACGACCACAGGTTCGTTCGAGTAACGAAGTCGGTTATCGCAGACGAAACGTATTTAGATAAGCCGGTTCAGAAACTCGTATACGCCGTTCTTTGTTTCTACGCAGACAATACGAGTAAGAAGTCGCACCCAAGCGTTCAGACTATCGCAGATAAATGTCGATGCTCAACGAATACGGTGCGGGCAGCATTACGTAGGCTGAAGGAACTCGACCTCATTGACGTCAAAGAACGAAAAAATGCAAACAGGCAGACATCGAATGAATATACGCTTTGGGAGCCGCCTGACTGGTTCGTTGAGACCGGCACTTCAAAAAACGATAATATCCCCCTGCAAGATTTGAAGTAAGGTACTTCATAGTTTGAAGACGAACTAAACTCATTTAACTATACTTATTTAACTAGACTAATAATAGCGCTCAATTAAAACCTTTCGCGCAGATAGTTATTTAAAAGATATATCATCGCGATAAAGGATATCTGCAAAGAGTGAGCGCAAGCGAACGAATTGCTACGGTTTATATAAAAGTGGAGGTGTCTATATGGAAAGACTTGAGTGTGTAGATGAAGTAACAAAAGAATTTCTTCTAAAGAAAGAAAAAAGAATAAAAAACGTTGTTCATGACGCCTATACATTAATTGGAAAAGAGCTTAAAGAAGCACAGCAGACCCTCGCAAAAAATGGTTATGGCTGCTTTCAAGAGTGGGTGAGGACTTGTCTCGGAATAGGTGTAAATAAAGCTTATGGATTAATACACAGATATGAATTTATTAACAAAAACCCGACTATTGCAGATTATTTAGAATCCCTTCCTGTTTCACTTCTTTATGAAATTACGAAGCCTTCCGTGGAGATGTCAGAGTTACGGCTTAAAGCGAAAAACGCGGTACTAAAGGGGGAAGTTCGTACCTTAAAAGCCTTCAAAGATTTAATAAAAACGGTAGAGACTAAAGCATCACGTTCAGAATCGAAGGCGGTTATCGATAAATTAACTAAAGATATCAAAAGCCGATCCATTGTAGTACCTGCGAAATCGACTGCTCACCTATCGTAAATTGGCACCACATCGTACCAGTAAGCTCCGGAGGCGATAATAAAGAAAGCAACTTAACTCCGTTATGCCCTAATTGCCATACGCTGATACACCGTGCATTAACCGTAAGAAGCTCCGAACTAAACGTTGGTTATTGGATCACTCGTAATTTCACCGTAGATAAATCGCGGAAAATACTTCGCTTAATAGAACTCGCCAACCTAAGTACAGACGAAGGGAGTGTCGTTGCGTGACGATTAACATTACGCTATCCCCCGACTATAAGCTCACGTCAGACGAACGGAATATCATCGTAAACGAACGCTATTTCACCGACCCGACTAAAGCGCCCGGCTGGGCGAAGAAACTGGCGGAGAATCCTGACGCCGACCCGAAGCCTAAAGCACGCTGGCGGGAAATTTCGTACCATGCCTCGGTTGATCGCGCCGTAATGGACGTACTAGACCGGCAAATCAAAACCTCGGATGCAACGACCTTAACCGAGATTGCGCAAATGGTACAGGAATTTCGCACGGAATTAGCGGCGGCACTGTCGGTCGAGGGCGCTAGTATTACCGACAAATAAAACGGCTAGGAGGCGGTTAAATCGTGTCTAAAACGAAGGATCAAGAAATCGATAATTTATTGATGATATGGAAAGATGAAGAATCTAGAAGTCGTTTTGTTGTTGGGGAATTGAAATATAACTCTGTATTCGATACTTATATTTTTAAATATAAAAAACCTGAAGTTTATGAAGCGAAGAAGAACGGATTTAAAGATTACCCTAACTTTCCAAATATAGATGAAATTTATAAATCAGTGGGGAAATTGTTCGTTAGTATTAAAAATCGTTTGCCTAAGCCTAAAAGAAAAGATTATCCGCAAATATTAGATCGTTATGGTTTAGAATCTACTGCTACAGAATTAGAGATCCTCGAAGCAACACGTGGAAGGTTAGCAACAGACAACTTTGAATTTATACAGAGCATTAAGTATAAAAAAGATTCTCCTTTTTCGCATATTTGATCACACAGCTTATTGCGTTTGAGTCGGATAACTATGCCGGCTTGACAGTATTTTTTATTCCCCTTATAGATTCGGCGATTATAACAACTTTAATTGTTTCAATCGGAATATTCGGAAGTAGTTGCCACAGCGGATACGGAGGAGGACGTCAAATGAATAAAACGAAGGATCAAGAAATCGCAGACTTACGACAGGCAATGGCGGCGCTTATTGCGGAGAATGAAAAATACGTAGATCACCTCGCTCGTATACGAGACATGATGCCGGAGGAATTTGATGACCGGGATGCGACCGAACATTTACTCGCGATCAGTGCGCCGGAGCACGTTAAGGATTACGTTAGATTCATATTAGACCGAATGAAGGAGGCGTTAAAATGAAGCCGGAAATCACGAAAGAGCAGGTAGAAAAGGTGCGTGAATATTACAGTGATATGATTGCCGAGATTGATGTTCATACCGCAGGTGTTGCGGATGGCATTGAGGAAACGTTAAACATTCTCGGAATTGAGATCGAAGGAGTGAATGCGTAATGGGCGATAAGCCTATCGAAAAGTGGACGGCACGCGACTTTATCGTCTATCTGCACGAGCGCCACCTCGAAGTCTACGGCATTAAATACGTCGCCAATAATCGCGGCATGGAAGCTCGGAACCTAAAGACGATGATAGACGAATATGGGGCGGCTATCGTGCGCGACTTCATTGACGCTTGCTTTGCGGCGTATAGCCCAACGTCACAATATCCGGGCGTAAACTTCGGCTTCATGTTTACGTATATGCGAAACCGGTACCTGCCGCCCCTACTCGTAAAGCAGAAGAAGGTTGAGCAGGCGGAAGAAGACGATCAAAGGGCGGCAGCGCAGTCGCAAATAAACTACGGGGAGTTGTTTTAGTATGACGAAATATAAGACGGAGAAACGTAAGGCGCGTGTAGGCGAGCGCATTTTAATTACGGATGCTGAATACGCGATGGAATCATATAAAAACGGTGATGTATTTATCGTAAATAGCGTCGACATTAACGGTGTAAAGGTAGATACAGAGCCGATAATTTGGCACCACGAATACGAAGTCATTGTTGGAGAACACACGCCAGCACCGAGCCTATACGAAATGAGCTATGACGAATTAATTGCGTTGGGTAAAGACGTAATGAAGACGCTAAGAACACTTTCATATAAGAATGGATACGATCAAGGACGTTTTGATGCGGAGATTGAGGCGTTACATGGTACGTATGAAAAATCCGATCAACAGAAACGGGATGAAATCGTTGCAAAGGCGAAGGAAGACGTCGAAACGCTGAAAATGCGTAATCGATTATCTAAAGCGTTTAATATCGGAATCAGAGTGAATGCGGAAAACGGATCGGTTGAAGCCACAGCGAAAGTACCGAATAGTCGCATAGCGTCTTACGGAATCGCCAAATGCGCACCTAACGATTGCTTCAACGAACACATCGGCAAGGCTATTGCGCTAAGACGTGCGTTAGGTCTAGAAGTACCAGCGGCGTATCTAAACGTGCCACAGCCGACGGAAGGAGGTGTGGGTGACGTTGTTGAATACACGACTTACCTAGGCAGAAAACGAAAGTTCACAGTAGAACGTGTTGAGAACGGTAGAGCGTATAAGGGTACAGGGGGAATTACGTCTACTTAGACGCAAGTGACAGGCATGGCGGTCTCGCTACGAATCCAAAAACAATTGACGATTCGAGGACGGAAGGAGTCGCTTAATTGACGCTTCATCGTTGGCTTAAAACGCAGACTTTCAAGAATTATAGCGGATACGATTACACCTATGACGGAATGTACCCGAAGCCTCGCGTTAAAGGCAAAGATAAAAAGATGCGCTCAAAGAACGAACGAACTTTACGAAAACGAATCGACCGAAAGGAGGCGGCTATGGATGACGAATGAATCACGATGCCTACTCGCAAGCAAATGCGCCCAAGCCGGCGGCGTTAATTGTACGAAACACTGCGAGCTATACCTCGGCTTGCACGGATTAGACGGCGGAGGCGGACGGTCAGGGGCGGCTGGGCTGGCGGAGGATTATCGCCTAGTGACGCTCAAGAACTCGCCTTCTCGCGCTGATCAGCCCGGAGCTTATAAGGCAGCGGATGCTTATGCGACTACCTTTGACCGCCAATTTGATGCCGAAGCTGACCGCATTAAATCGCTGTATTTTTATAGCGCGAATTCAGGAACAGGAAAGACGACAACAGCCGCGGCGCTTTTAAACGAATATTTAATCGTCCACTATATCGGCTCATTAAAACGTGGCTTGCAACCAGATCAAAGGCCGGCTTATTTCCTCGATGTTAATGCGTGGCAAAACGATTATAACGAATTTAATAGACCGCGAGTTCCGGAATCAATTTCAGAGCCGGCGGCAAAGCGTTATTACGAAGCGCTAGAAGCGGCAAAACGGGCGTCTTTCGCAGTCCTAGACGATATAGGCGTGCGAGACGTAACGGAGGGATTTCGCGGCGATTTGCATACGATAATCAACTACCGCGTGACAAACCGAATGCCGACCGTTTATACGTCGAATATTGAACTGAAAGACTTACCGGCCATATTCGGAGAAGCGAGACTGGCGGATCGGATTGCCGACCAATGCAAAGAAATCGTCTTCGCGGGCGAATCAAAAAGGAGGCGTCTGTAGATGAGCGGCTTAGATCTAACAGAAATACAGTATCTGCGTGATCTTATCGTTGCGGATTCGTTAGATAACGACGAGAGTGCGGCTAAGTTGGCGATTTTAGCTAAACTCGATGCGCTTGAATTTGCGGACCATACGCCGGTCTATAAAACGGGCGATCTAGTCGCAGTTGAAGGATACGAGGGGCGCCTATTTTACATTGATTGCGCAAGATACATCGAAGAGACGGCGAAAGAGACCGTCTTTAACTTTATAGAGTACGATCTTTATGACGCAGTAAATGGCGAGTGGTTGGAGGCGTTTGAGGCAGACGTGCGACTGGTGGCAAATGCGTCGGTGGCGGAGGATTTCCTAGCTGATTTTAACCTTGACGACTATCCGCCGGCACGAAGTATGGTTTATCTAATTAACTACGAAACGGAGGCGGTTGATGTGGTGTCGAGGCAACATAGCGTGGACGAACGTAAGGAAGCAACGGAACAAACCGACAACCTACTCGATATCTACAATTGGTATAAGGAACGCTTTGAAAAGACGGGCGATGAATCGTTTAAGTCAAAAATGGACGCTATTATAGCGGAGTTGAATGGCGAGGGAGCTGAACGATTATGAGTTTCGGAGCTAGTTTATTATCAAAAGTAATCGAAGATAACGACCCGTCCGCCTTACTACGATACGGACTAACGCGCAACGATTTTCAAACCGACGGCGAACGGGCAGCCTTCGAATACATCAGCGCATATGCGGAAAAGCACGGAAACCAAGCGCCAACCGCCGAAATGGTTGCGACTGAAGTGCCGACATTCCAGCCGGACTTTGGTATTGATGCAACGTTTGAATATCTCGCGCATAAGACGAAGGAACGAGCAGCACTGACTGATTTTGTGTCGTTATTTAACGATAAATATGGTCGCAACGGTGTAAAGACGGCTGATTCTGAATTTATTCAGCGATTCAATCGTGTTCAAGAGGGTGGCGACCCTGCAGAATTTTTTGAGTGGTTGACCGATGTCGCTGAACGGAGTAAAATGAGAACAAGTGTTCGTAAATCAGTGGGAACAAACGTCGTGAGAGACGTTGATAAATTTAAAACCGAGTATGAAAACCGTAAGACAGGCAAGTCTTTCCGCATATGGTCAAGCAAATTTCCGGCACTAGATAAGGCAATAGGCGGCTATGTGTCGTCAAACATGTACGTTGTTTACGGAAAGTCAGGACGCGGAAAGTCGGCTATTACGTTAGAGGAGGTTATTAATTGTGCGGTTCAGGGCGCAAACGTGCTGATATGGTCGATGGAAATGGGTTGGTTCGAGGTTCTCGTGCGTATTTACGTTTCACTTTCAGGCGATCAAGGCGTGGCAATAACGGAAATTGACGGTCAGCAGATGGAAGCAGGCTTTGATTCGAGAGCCGTCCGTCAAGGAAAATTGTCGGAGGAGTTTGAAGCGGCATTCATGGACTTTATTAAGAAATTGAATACGATTATTGCGGGTTCTATTACGGTACGCGCGGTAGATGACCAAGACTTTGATTCCCGAACGTTACGTGATCTTAAGGCGGACATACAACAGACGAACGCGGATGTCGTTATGATAGATCCGTTTTATTACCTCGACTACGAATCTAATTCCAATAAAACGACAGGCGGAGCGGCGGCTGATACGTCTAAAAAGATGCGCCGTTTAGCTGGCACGATGGGGGTAGTAATTTTCGCAATCACACAAGCCGGAGAAGATGACGGCGCTGTAGACGAAGACGGAAACCGCGAAATTAAGTTGCCGAAACGTAAGGATGTTATGAAAACGTCCGCCTTACTTCAAGATGCGGCGGTTTTGATACCCGTTGATACGAACGCAAAAGAAGGACGCGGTCTAATTGGCGTTAATAAAGGGCGTGATGGAGGAGAGGATGAGGTTGTCGAGATCGTTTATCTGCCGCAAATCGGCATTATCAAGCAAGTAGCCAGCGGTGCGACTGCGCTAAACGATTTCGGATTTTAATGAATAATGAAAAATTCGGAATATTTTCGACAAATTACGACGGAAACTCTCATCAGAATAGTGTAATATAACGAAAGGAGACGTATATAAATGGCGATTCTTACTATCAACGGCGTCCAAATAGACGTCGATATACGAGAAGAATTAGAAAGATACGAATGGGATCGTCCTACTTGGCACGCTGACCGTTTAACGGCGGCAAGCCCTTTCCGCGAAGACCGTACTCCTAGTTTTTACGTTTACTACGAGGACACAGCGACTGCCAAGGCCGGCTATTTCGGTGACAGCGGCACGGGCGAACGGGGCGGTTTTATTAAACTACTTGCGTTTCTGCGTGAAGAAACCGAAGAAGAGACGGCGTTTTACCTAGCCGAGACATATGGTACTGGCGAAGGAGATACGGGCCTAAAACTCCGTATTCCCCGTTTGAAAATCGTTGAGCCTAAACGACCACTAGCCGAAGATTTATTGACTGACGTGATGATCGGACCGAACGATTATTTGACCAACCGCGGAATAAGCGAAGAAGTACAACGCAAAGCTGGAGTAGGTATAGACGGTCTAACGGTCGTCATACCATGGCGCCTACATAACAATCGTCTAGCAAACGTAAAATACAGATCAACGCACAACAAAGCGTTTTGGTACGCTAAAGGCGGCTTACCCATACGTGAGTTGGTATACGGTATAGAAACCGTTTATGAAGATCGCGCCAAAATAGCCGTTCTTTCCGAGGCTGAAATCGACGCACTTTCGTGGCGAACGGCGGGTTTTTGCGGCATAGCGACCGGCGGCAGTAAATTTTCGTCAGAGAAGGCGGATATACTATCGCAGTCACCAATCGAACACTTAATAGTAATAACGGATAATGATTCTGCCGGTGAGAAATTGCGGAAGGAGGTCGAGCTAAAGATGCGCGGCAAAGTCAGGCTTGCGCACGGTTATATAACGGAGGGGTACAAAGACGCGAATGATTTATTGATGGCGGAGGGAGAGGACGCTTTGAAGCGAGTTGTTGATCGTGCGGAGGTTGTGGGTTTTAAAGTAGGGTTCGGGAATATACGAACTTTCGGTCGGCGGAGGTTATCTTAACCCTCCGTGTTACTTCCGGATAAAGGACGCCAATTATATAAGGCTTCGACGGGGCAATCAAGACAGCGCGCAATAGAATACGCCATTTCCACGTTAGGAACGTTTCTGATCGCAATATAATCGGAAAGTTGTGTCTTTGATATACCGACCATATCTGCGAGTTGGGTAAGCGTATACCCGCGTTTATAGCACAGCTCCTTTATCCGGCATGAGACGACCGAATACTGCGAGATAAACACCTCCGCAAAGCATTTCAATCCACGCAAAAAGGCGCGTGCTTTACGAAGGGAATTATATCACACATCCGTCCATTATTCCGGTGGATTTGGAAGGATACGGACGACTTTCTCGATAGGCACGTCCAATTCGAGGCAAATCGCTTCTATTGTCGACAAACTAACGGGCTTATCTTCGTTAATTTTAGTGACAAGGTTTCTGTGAATAACACGATCTCTTAGAATTCCCGTTGTTAACCCTCTTTCATTTAAGTAATTTCTTAGTGGCTCATAACTAATCATAAAAAAATCACCTTTTTCCAAAAAATTACGCACACTTTTGTGTGCATTAGTGTTATAATATTATAGAGAGAAGGCGCAAGTCTATAAGGGGTGTATATTATGCGGTCAATCAAAGATGATTTTATTAACCTAAGAGAGAAACATGATTTAAGTATAGCATGTATTTCCGAAAAAACAGGTATCAACCAAGATGTTTTGTATGAGTTCACAGACAGCGGGAGTATTGGGTTCAAACATCTAGTTACAATCGCACAGTTTTTCTATAAAGAAAATTATCACACTATAATGCAGGATTGGTGCCTTATGATTGATTCTATAGAGTGGATAAAGCAAGCTTTTGAGTACGCAGCAATAAAAAGGGATGCAAACTTACTATATAACCTACTAAAAAAGAATGAAAATGAGGCGAGTTTAAGGCAATTCGTGGATATGTACACACTCATTTTTGATTTTATGGTGGATAATATCACATTCGAAACTCTAGCCGTAAAAATGGACACTTTAAAGGTTTCTAGTTCAAAAGATTTGAAGATACTAAAATCTATTTATAGATGTGTAGTTATGTACTATGAGGATGATTTTCTAGGTATGACAAAAAGAGCGAGTGAGCTTTATGAAGAAATTAAAACTATAGGGAAAAGAAGAATCTTTTTCAAAGAGGCTTTTTCTTATAGATTATCCGAAATACTCGCCCCTGCTTATCTACATCTTAATGAGCCTGATCTATGTTCTGTACATGCAAAGGTTTTAGTGTACACAGAACTTAACAATAAGCATATATCTGACGGATATTATTATCTTGGAATGTGTCATTTGCACCACAATAAAGAAAAATGTGTAAACTATCTAGAGAAGAGCTTATATTTTGCGAAAAAGACGGATGAACCTCTTTTAATAAGAGAGGCTATGAACAATTTAAACATGGTAAAAGCTCTTTTTAATTTTTTCGGGGGAGAAAACCCGCCTTTGCTTGCCGAAGATAGAGACAAATTTCTTTTAGGAGGTGATGCTGATTTTGTAGTATACTTTAACTACGTTCGTGATAGAGAGATAGGTAAGATTTATAAAGCTCTTAATCATTTTCTAGGAGAGATGAATTTGTTTTTCGCATCAATCGTCGCGGAAACATTACGTCTGTGTGGGGTTGACTCTAATCAAGTAGAAGCTTTGAAATCTATAAAATTAAAAACAAAGGGAGATGTTGTGTATGAAAAAGATTTTATTGATGGGTTTTGTTTTAGGGGCACTAGTGGTGTCGCTTCTTGATAACGGTTTTCAGAATAGCAAAGAATTATCAAACAGTAACCACGAGGTGCAAGTTAGTGAAATTAAAGTAGGTGGATAAAAGATCGGGCCAATTGGCCTTTTTCTTTTGTCTTTTTTTCGGAAAAGTTTAAAAAACTAAGATTATCCAAAAACCGCAACTTTATCCTATTTGGGTGCTAATATATGGACATGGAAGAAAAATTATAAAAAACTTTAAATCAAATGTCCCGATTCTAACAGACCATATGCGACTGTATAAGTGTAAGGGGCGGGAGGAGAAAAACTTGAATAAAGAAAAATTTAATAGACTTCAGATGGCCGCAGATTATGGAGCGATTCCGTATGTTCAAAGAGAATCGCAACGAATCGCACACTTAGTACCAGACCAAACATCGTTCGAGCAGCGGACCTTGCTAGCGATCGGTTATTGGCTTCAGCGCTACGAAGGAAATGGCCGAGATAAGAAAGCGTTGATCCAGCGCATTATCGTAAGGGAACGAAATAAGTATCTGAAGGCATCGCGGAAAGAAGCGGCTTTATCTATAGAAGGAATGCGAGATGACGGTAATGTCTCGTGGGAGCCAGAAGACGTTTTGACGGACGTCGAAGCCGAAGTTTTATTAAAAGAAAAGACCGCCCTGTTGACGCAAGGCGATCTCCGCAAAGAAATAATACTAAAGTGTTGGAGCGAAGGATGTACGAATATGGTCGAAATCTCCACGTTGTTGACGCAACGTTTAGGAGGAAATTTCGAAGCACATCGTAAGTTCATCCGTCGTTTCCGTTTACACTGCCAGCGCGAACTAACAGCATAAACACGTAACTAGCCACAGGGGCATCGCTATGTATCTTTATCATATTCGCTTATCACAATAATTTCAAGCGAACGCTATGCGAACGCTCCTCCGTCTAGTTGCGTTAACCTAAAAATTAAGGAGGCTAACGTACTATGCAACGCCCTACAAACGAATTTCCACCCGCAGTCAATATCCAAAAATTAACGTTTTTACAATACGAAGGTGAACTTTATCGCGAAGATGATCCGGCAGACTACTATCGTCCAACAACAATAAAGGCGGTGCGCTTCGGATGAAACCTTCCGAAATAACCATTACCCACCACGCTAAACAGCGACTAAGAGTGCGTTTTGGCATAAATAACCACCATGTCGCCTGCAATTGGATTTCGCAGAAGATGGAGCACGCCCGCTACCTCGGTATAACGGTCGATAAAGACGGAAAAGAAGCCCGCATGTATGCGAGTAAAGGCGTCGTCATCCACTTTGCAACGGATACCAACAGTGTGCTCACCGTTTATAAAGAAAAAGGCGTCAGCGAAACGGCCAACAGGCGCCTGCTTATTGATGCGTATGAAGTCGTAAAAAAGGACGCCGAAAGAGTGATAAGTCACTACGATACATTTTCGGCTGAATTAGTCGAAGAATTGCGTTGGTTAAACGAAGAAATAAAACGAACGCGATCGAGAGCTAAAAGATTGGCGCTACAGGCCCGTATTAATGCTGTGCAGATGCGCGTAGACGAATTGCCAACGGAAGCCCTCGAAATAAAGCGCCAAGTGACGCGCTATGCGAAAGGAGTGGCGGCTTATGTATGACGACTTAATCGTATCGGCAACGTTTGTTTCTATTATATCTGCGCTGATTATAGGCGGCATGTATTGGTCGATTTTGGACGAAGAAAGACGAAATAAGGGCGGCGAATGACCGCCGACGCTCGGAGAATACCGGGGCGGTCGTTAAGTAAAACTGTCGCGTCGCTATGCCGTGCGCTGGCGGCGTCTCGGGCGCAGATACCGGTGTTTTGCGAGGGTCAAACCCTAAAATAAAATAATATAACGGAGGTAATCGGATGGCTAAGTATACTGTCGGAGCTGACGCTCTAAATGCATTAAACGCTACGAATGATGGAGGGAGCGGAGGAAATAGCGCCGAGTTTGCGAGCTTTAAGACTGGAACAGTTTATAAGGTGCGTGTCATGAGTGCTTTCGATCTAATTCGCTTCTTCTCATACGGAATCTATAAGAAGGTAAATTCGTTCTCGGCGGCCAATCCAAGCACGCTAAATAAGAACGGCTTTCCCGAGTCGAACCTAACGCCATGGGATCGTGCATGGAAATACTATCAAGACCAAAAGAAAGCGGCATTAGAGCGAGGAGATACCAAGGCGGAAGAAGCGGCAAAACAAGAAGCGGCTAAGTATCGCGTCAAGGAACGTTATGCACTTGGCTTTATCAATCTCGAAACTGGCGAGCCAATCATCGTTGATCTTTCTAAGCCTCAAGCGACGGCGGTGCACGCAGTCATTAAGAAGCAGGAGAAGAAACTCGGCCGTATCGCGTTTGAATTGGAGAAGTCCGGTTCAGGTACGAACACAGTCGTTTCGCTGACGCCTCTTATCGATTTGGACGAAGACTTGACGGAGAAAGAACGTAAGCATTTCGTCGCACAAGACGGAAAAGAGTTTGATATGTCTCTATTCGAGGGCTTAATCTACGAAGCTGACGAAAAGGAAATGCTCGAAAACCTCGTCGCGGCTGGCTTTGATCTGTCGCTAATCGGCGAATCGCTTGACGGCAGCGCAGCAGACGACGAACTACCGACCGAAGAAAACTTCGAATTTTAAGGAGGGCGCATAGATGCGGGAAATTAAAACGGAAGCGCAGACGTTAGATTTATCGAAAAAGGTCATCGTAGAAGTTTCGTTGGCGGAATTGATCGTGTTATCTGCGTCGTTATTGGACGTAGGAATGGACGAAGTAAATAGTATCATTACTACCTTTGATCCGTACCCGCAGTTCTCTGATCAAATTTTAGGAAACCTCCCGATGACGTACGAATTAATGAATGATGTGGACGATATTTTAGTCGAACACGGCTTAAAGGGGGCGAAATAGTTGGCGCACAAAGAAGAAACGATCGGAAAATTCGCCGAAATGATCGCCCGAGCTGCCTTAATGGCGGCCGGCTGGTCAGGCGTCAGCAAACCGGAGACCGAGGAACCGTATGACATCCTCGCGACCGACCCGACCAGTGGCGAAATCAAGCGGTTCCAAGTAAAGACGATTCGTGACCGTACCAAAGAGCGCGGCTATCTAACGGTCAACGGGCGCAAAAATACGGGTCTGCCGTACACGGTCGCAGATGCCGATTACTTTATCGGAGTGCTAATCGAGGCGGGCGTAACGAAGGCGTATATGTTTGAAAACCGCGGCTTGACCGAATATTGGATGCCACGCAAGAACGAAGGCAAACGGGAATGGGTCGAAATGCCACTGAACTTAGACCGCGCATTCTTGGCGGCATTAGAAAACGAAGCGGAGGCGGTATAAATGGGATACGTTGTTAAAGTGCATGTGGGTAATAATCATAAAACTGAAATTTTAACTAGACCGATATTGGCGGGGCAGCCGGAACAAGAGCCGTGGGTTTTTGATTTTCGTGACGATGCTGCGATGGCGGCACGTAAATTGCGCGAGAGAAGTTCTATTAACGTGTGGTGTTCGGTCGAGGAATATGATGATACGGAGGCGGTATAAATGGCGGCATTAAAAGGCGTAAAGACGCTCGATATGAAAAACGGTGAGATTACGAAAGTAGCTTATGAAGGTGCGGAGTATGAGCGTGTTGAGGGAGACGCAAAGGCGGGCGATTTAGGCTTAATTAACCTCGGTAAAATTATAGGAGCTGATGGCTCATTTTACGAAGTCATTGGCGGTGACTGTGAAGGTGATGCGGTGATTGAAGCCAATGATGGAGTAGAAATTGCAGTTGATCGTGCATGTTGTCAACTATTCCGCAAGAAGCACGTACGCCTAAAAGTCGGTGATTATGCGAAGGTGGTCGATGCGTCAGATCATCGCGGTCTTGCAGAGGGCGATTTTGTTAGAATCACGGAAGACGACGAGTCAGATATTCCGTTCTACTGCGATGTTCTGAGCGGAGAACTTGCGAAAAAATCAATATGGATGCATGAGTCCAAGCTAGTCCTCGCAACTCAAACCGAAGTCACAGCCTCCAAGGAAGCGGAAACGAAATGGGCGAAGATCGGTCGCAAAGTTGACGAGTATAAAGTTGGCGATATTGTTGCGTATGATGATCGGACGTGGTTTAGGAATAGCGGTCTTGGGGAAGTTGTCGTAAATTCAACCGACGACAGTAGTCCGGAAATTAGAGCAATAAATTCCGTTGGAGACAGTGTTGAGCGGTTCCTATCGCCGGAAAAACTCACGCTAATCACTCCGGTCGAGGCACGTTTTGATCGCAGCTAACTGCGCCGCCTGTCAAGCGTCCATTAACGAAGGTCAGCGGGCTATTTACGACGACTTATACGAAGTCTATTGTTGTGATGACGCTTGCTGGTCGGAGTTCTATGCGGAAAACGAGACGGTTCATAAACGGAAGTGGACGGAGGAGGTCGATTTATGAGGACGGCTATTTACACGTGTATAACGCTAAGTGTAGTTGGCGTCGCATACGCGTTGACACAAGGAGATTACGGACTTGCGATTCATAACGGAATCAACCTCGTTTTGTTCGCTTTCTTAAATTATTACTACGACTAATATCGACTTTTAAAGAAGAAAGGAGGACGCGACGTGGAAATAAAGCCGTTAAAACTAACCGTAAATGCGCGTATGACAGAGCCGGCGGCTGACGTCGCCAAACGGAAGAAGGCGGCAAAGTCGGACGAAACGTTGGAGGAAGCATTCGATCGTTTGAAGAGAACATGTAAGTTCTCCGATAAAGAACGTCGCGAATTTGAAGCAGCATGGCGAGCGCATAAAGACGGCGAGCTAGTCCGTACTAAAAATACGAAGCTGACTAAAAAGGAAGCATGCGTAATTGGTCGCCGTCATCTAGAAAAAGAAAACGAATCTTTGCGTCATGAACGTATGCAGGAGACGATACGGACGAAGCCCGATAACTATTACGTTATTACAAGAGACGCCGACCTGGCGCCTATGATCGAACGATTACAAGCCGAAGTTCAGGCGCAGCAACTAGATCCGTGGTTCCGAAAAGTATTCGATCTATTCAACAATACGCATATTCGCGGCAAATTAGCTGAGCGCGGCATCGAAATTCCTTTGGCCGTTTCATTTACGGAATGGGATACGGAGACATCCGGTACAGATACGTTTATGGATATGTCGGGCGGCTATTCGTTTTGGCTCCCGTGTTTAAATGAAGGCTACTACGTCGCGTATGGACATTTAACGGGGGATGAACAGTGTACACGATCGGCTGCGCTTGATATCTGCCGAGTATTTATCGAAGACGCACGACACATAAAAGCGTTCCACAATACGCCCTTTGACTACGCGATGTTCTTGAATGACGGACTAAAGCCGAAAGGGTTCCGATACGACTCGCTTGATGCTGCGCGATTGATGAACGAGCACGAGCCATCGTTTGGTCTTAAGGAATTAGATACGAAATACAAAGAACATACGGGAACTACGCACCTAGACGGATACACTTTCGAGGACCTATTCGGAAAAGGATCTCCGATGATCTATTCGCCTGAAATCGTGGGCATATACGCGATAAAGGACGTTGAGAAGGGTTGGTACCTAACGCGTTGGCAAATCGACATGATGCTTAAAATAGACGATTTATATTATCCGTACTTTGAGATCCGCCAGTATTTATATGAAGTAAACACGACGATCGAGCGAACAGGTTTCGTGATTGACGACGATGAATTGTTGCGCCTTAAATCGGAATATGAACCGCAACTACAGAAAGCGATAGATGACCTCAACGAAGCGTACGGAATCGATGCCGAGTTCTTACGTTCAATGTCGATGCACATAAAAGGAGATAAAATCCGAGCATGGCAAGCAAACCGCGAAAAGCAAATTGCGAAGCAGAAGGAAATGCTTGCGAAATGTGAGGTGGAACTACAGAAAGCGAACCCGGCAACTAAGAAATACACACAGCTTAAAGAGCGTATCCGGAAGTATAAGACGGAG
Source organism: Bacillus sp. Bos-x628 (assembly GCF_040500475.1). Taxonomy (GTDB): domain Bacteria; phylum Bacillota; class Bacilli; order Bacillales; family Bacillaceae; genus Bacillus; species Bacillus maqinnsis. Next base: position 2,941,738 of record NZ_CP159358.1, read on the forward strand.
CCACTCGCGCCTGCCATTCCGGAGAATGCACCCGATTTCATACACGAATTTAACTTAGACTCCGACCAACACCTACAGTATTTAATCTACGATGTTCTCGGAATTGAAGATAAGACGAAAATTATCGACAAGAAGAAAACGCGCGCCGTAAGTAAGGACGTTCTCGCGCTGTATTTTAAAGAAGACGCGCGACTAAAACCACTTGCGACATTTTCGGAATTATCTACGTTATTAGGAACATTCATCAATCGAATTCCTAACGTTAAGGACGTAGATGGGCGTCTTCATACGCAATTACAAACTGTATCGACGGGGCGCTACAGTTCGAAAAAATACACCGGAAAAGATAACGAGATTTACAGAAACGATATCAACGATAAGAATTTTCTCGAATACATGCGTCTATTAGTAGATGCGCCAAAGAAGACGGAAAAGGGTCGGAATATCCAAAACATTCCGTCGCGTACTGAAAGAGGTCAGCGAGTAAGGATGGCGTTTAAGCCACCGAAAGGCCATACGTTCATTGGCTCGGATTTATCGTCAATTGAACCAAGAATACAAGCGCATAGAATGGCGACCGAATTTAACGATGAGATATTTGCGGATATGTACCGACGTGGGTTAGACCCTTACGTTGAATTCGCTTCTATCTTATTCGATGTCCCGCGTGAAATCTGCACAGAGGACCACTATAAATCCGTAAAAGAAACCGACGATGCCGTACCGGCCTACCGTAAAGCTATGAAGCAGATGTTTCTCGCGATCGGATACGGTCAGGCGTTCGACATGTTTTATAAAGGCGTCATTCCATTCGGAATCGGCAGAGATCAGGCGTTAGTCGCTTACGAAAAGTTTGACGAGATTCTTCCGGGCTTTAAAGGAATGGTCGAGTCTACGTTCGAGCATTTACGCAAGCACGGCTGGACGGCAACGATTTTTAAGCAGAAACGACGATTCCCAGGCTATGTCGAAAAATACAAACGGCTTTGCCAGCTAATGCGTAGATGCGGTATCACGGATAAAAACGATCCTGACCTCGGCAAGAAAACGAATAAATTACGTTGGGAAGATCGGTCGGAGTTTTGGGACTTAATGCGATTTACTGGCGGCTGCGAACGCGCTGCATTTAACCATACGATTCAAGGATCAGGCGCGAATATCTTACAAATGTGTATGATACGCGTTTATTACGAGTGTGTTTTAGAGCGCGGCTGGGAGTTCCCGTTGACGCTTCACGACGAATTGAAGACGGCTATTCCAAACGAGCAACTAACGGAAGAAGCAGTCGAGCTATTTGACGACATCATGACGAACACGTTTACGCTCGTACTTCCGTTAGGTTGCGACACGGTAATTGAGCCGTGCTGGATGGACGAATACAGTCCGGATGATTGGGATTTTGAGAATTGCAAACCTAAAAAGGACGTGATTAATTGACGGCAGACAAACGAAAATTAGCGGCTCAATTACTTAGTAACGAAGGAATGGCGGAATCATCATTCGCACAAACGATTGCGGACGATTTTAACGATATGCTATACGAGTTTCACAAGTACCCGCAGCCATATGACGAGTTAATGGACGCAGAGCTTCATGAACAATATGCGCGTGTACTGCGGGAGCAGTCAAAGTACGGTTATTTTAATTGGAAGACCGCACCTGACGGAACACCGAGACCAGTATTTTCGCCAAGTAACGCAAGTAAGAGCGATCGAGAGTTATACGAAAAGGCGCGTAAGTCAGTCCGTGACCCCCAAAACCCTACACCTAATCAGCGAGATTGGAACGGTCTTGGCTCGCAAGTAGGCGACTATATTCAACGTGAAATCCTTCTTATTGAGCGTCATTTTGAGAGACTCACGGGAAACAAGCCGAAATTTAGATTTGAAAGGACGGAGCGGAACGAGCCTGCGTTTGAGCATTTCAAAAAAGTAATGCACGAAGTCTCTCATAACGGCGAAAAATTCGCAATCAATGGGTTGCCTGATGGAATTTTAATCTACACAGCAGATGATGGGAAGGAGTATCGCGTTGGGTTGGAGGTTAAGTCCTATCAGAAAAGTTATGTCGAGTTTAAAAAGTTAGTAGAACCTAAAAAAGCGCACGTCGAGCAAGTAATTTGCTATTCGGATATGTATGATCTTGATTTCTACATCATCATATACCATCTTACACACGGTGTTAAGTGGGATAAGGAGCTTAATCGCAATAAAACATTTGGAATTGAAGTGCAAGATGATGACCGAAATCGGGTATTTGATAAATTTTCACGCATTTCAAAAGCTGTTCGATTAAGTGAGCCACCTCCGTTAGACTTGTTTGAGTGGTCGTTCTATGAATATAAAAGGGCAACGGCTAAGACGTTAACTAACGATGAGTTATCGAAACTCTACAATCTTAAAAAACAAATGATGCGTTCGAGACTTCCTGATTGGAAAAAGCAGAGAATTGCGGATGCGCTAGCGTTTATCGAGAAAGTACGAGAAGAGGAGGCGGTTTGATGTCGTTTAAACTTATCAGAGTTCAAAGTATAAAAAACAAAGAGGTGCCGGAGTGGAAGAAAAGCCTTACGGGTGAATTATGCCGTATCGGAAACGTTCGTTTGGGGGGACGCCTAGTAGTCGATTTTCCAGACGTAGACACACACCTTGTCACTACCGAAATAGTCGCATACAACTCTGACTGGAGGACAAGTAGTAGTTTAATCGTGCAAACCCAAAATACAGTATACGTGTTCTCGGAGGGGGCAGTTTGATGACAGTAGATGACGTTCGGGAACGCGTTGATGATATCCGCCATGAAGCTGACAACGACGAGGGGGCGCACAGCATGGAGGACGACTTGTACATTGACGTTTTGGAAGCAATTGCAAATGGCGCAGATAACCCGGAAAAACTTGCGGCAGAGGCGTTAAAGACGAAGGAAATCGAATTCTATAGGTGGTATTCGTGACCGCCACCAATCCTATCCGCATTCTCGCGCTAGATATATCGACGAATCCCGGGTTCGCGGTGCTCGACTTAAAATACCGTAAATCCAAGCCGCACGTCAGTATCGCCCATCTATCTTCGGTCAGCACAACGAGTAAATCAGCGGATAGCCACCGTTACGCATATATCGAAGCGGCAACCACGATGATTCTCCACGAATTCGGACCGGTTGACGTTATTGTCCGTGAGCATTTTACCGGCGGACGAAATAAGCGCTCGACACAAACAGTGTTCGGAGCATGGGCGGCGATTGATTTAGCGCTAGGCAAGTACGGCTACAAGGTGGACGTAGAAATACAGCCGACAACGGTTAAAAAGGACGTGACCGGAAAAGGTAGCGCATCAAAAGACGAAGTAGAGGCGGGCGTAAGACGAATGCTTTCGCTACCGGAAGACTTTACGTTCAGGACAGACGATGAATCAGATGCACTGGCGATCGGGCTTTCGTATCTTGTTCGCGAAAAGATCATAGCGGCAGGCAAAGCGGTCTGATCGTTAATTAAAATATAGGAGGCGGAATAGATGGGCGCAGGCTTAATTATTACTTTTGTTGTAGTTTCTATAGGATTTGCTGTTTGCCTACTTGGCTCGATCGGGTATGCTTACGTGGATTTTCTAGACTACTTAGCCGCGGGTTGCTTCGGAATGTTAGCAGGTTTACTCGCAGTATGCATCGTGCTTATTCCGGGGTTTTTCTTGCCTACTCATTCGGCAGATCCCGTCAAAACCGAAGTCTCCTCGCTAAAAGACACATCCGAATCCTCGGGAAGATTCGTTTTAGGGTCGGGAACAGCCTCCGCCGAACCGTATTTTTATTACGCGGTCGAGAAGGACGGTTTCACGACTATCAATAAAGCGGAAATCCTATCGTCGAAGATTCGAGAGGGTGCCTACGAAAATCCTTACGTTCTTACTTATGACGTCCAATATAAATCGGCTATTACACGATTTTTCTACGGTAAGAGCACGGGTAAGAACACGTACGAATTTTACTTGCCGGAAAACACGATTACGACCGACTATAAAATCGATATGGAGTGATTCGGATGGATAGACACGAACAATACGTAATTAAAATCATAGGCGCATTAGAAGAAGTTTTTAAAAAGGATTCAGAGCATTTCATTTCGGAATTAAAGGACGTTGATTTGACGTCATTCTTTACGGCGGCTAGCGCGGCTCTTGGGATGATGTTTAATCAATATACAGGCGAGCAAAAGAATGCGATTGACTTTACGCATGTGCTTAACGGATTGGCTGTTCGACGGGTGCTTGAGATCGCAACGAAGGAGGGTGCCGAATGATTACGAAACTAGCGATTTGGTGGTTGAGAAAACGGAACCTAACGGTTTTGATCGGTCACGACATTACCGGCGGAGAAATTAAGGCGCGGTATAACAAGGTCTATTTATACGATAATAACCTAAGAGACGCGGTGTTTAAAGACCCGTACGGCATTCCGTTTGATATTCCGGAAGGTAAATTCTCCTATAAACGTACAAAGGAGGCGGGCGCAAATGGATAAAGCGATGGCTTACATCGACAAATTAGCCGCAAAACTCGGAGTTGCGGCGGAACATGTTTACGGGGTTCTCGTTAATCAGGCGGTGGCTAACGGAGTTTCTAAGATTGGCGGAGGACTGATGCTTATCGCAGTCGCGGTAGTAGTTTCGGTTATTATATCCCGCACTATAAAAAATAGTGATTTAGACTATTTGGACGTAGAATGGGCCGCTGTAATCGTATCGATCGCTCTGTTGGTTGTGCTGCCTGTGGTAATTTCGTATTTCTTAATGGCGAGCGGAATAAAAGCGGTTTTGAATCCGGAATACTACGCAATCAAAGAAATCCTCGACACGATCGGAGGTAAGTGACGATGGAATACGGTGATATTTTCGTTGCGCCACTGGCTAATTTACTCGACATGAAACGGCGGCTTGAGGCGGACTTGGCTGACCACGAATACTGCCTTAGTCGTCTCGAATTAAAGCGAGCCGAGACGGAAATCGAACGCAATCGGACGGTGGCTAGAATTGCGGAATTAGAAGCGGAAATTGAACGGAGAGGTGAGCGTGGATGAGTACGTACATTGCGTTATTCTGCCTCGCAATTCTCGCAATTTTGGCGGGGGCGACAAAAGCGCACACATTCGACGAGATCGCAACGAAGATTACGATTATCGTCCTTCTAGTCGTACCTATCGCGGTCTTACTAGCGCATGCAACAGGAGCGAATATATGAACGTTTACTTTTACTCGCTGACCGGCAATGTGCGTCGCTTTATCGCTAAAAGCGGTTTAGGGGCGCAATCACACGAAATAAAGGCGGGAGAAGTCGTCGAGGAACCGTTCGTGCTGGTAACGCCGACTTACGACTTCGGACAGCCGCCCGCAACGGTGAGCGAGTGGCTTAAGGATAATGGCGATCTATTGGTCGGTGTGGCGGCGTCGGGCAATCGTGCATGGGGCGATAACTTCGGGGTGGCAGCCGACGTGATTGCGGACGCTTATGACGTGCCGGTGATCGCAAAGTTCGAGCTGGCAGGAACGGATGAGGACGTTCAATTATTCACGGAAAGGGTGAAGGCGCTTTGAAGCGATACATCGAGTTAAATAACGAAATTATGATTCAAAAAGACGGTCGGTTTCAATTCGATAAAGACGAAGAAGCCGTCCGTGCTTATTTTATAGACTACGTAAATCAAAACACCGTATTTTTCCACGATTTAAAAGAAAAGCTCGACTATCTGCGCGAAAACGATTACTACGAGACCGAATTCCTAGACGCTTATACTTTCGAGGAGATCAAGGCGGTCTATAAAACGGCATACGCCGCCAAGTTCCGATTCCCTTCGTTCATGAGCGCATTCAAATTCTATAACGACTACGCGCTGAAGACGAACGACCGTAAGAAAATCCTCGAACGCTACGAAGACCGTATCGCTTGCTGTGCGTTGTACTTCGGGAAAGGTGACGGCACCAAAGCGATCGAATTTGCGAAACTAATGATCCGTCAAGAATATCAACCGGCGACGCCTACGTTCTTAAACGCCGGACGCAAACGTAGAGGCGAGATGGTGTCGTGTTTCCTGCTCGAAGTTAACGATTCGCTGAACGATATTTCACGTGCGATTGACATTTCGATGCAGTTATCGAAATTGGGCGGAGGTGTATCGCTTAACCTCTCGAAGATTCGCGCAAAAGGTGAGTCAATCAAGGACGTTGATGGGGCGACTAAAGGCGTGGTTGGCGTAATGAAGCTACTCGATAATGCGTTCCGATATGCGGATCAGATGGGTTGAATTGGCCCCTTTCGTCAGCAATGGCGATCGAAAACCTCTTTAATTCATGGGAACTCCTCAAAGCGGTAGGGCCACACTACTAAAGGAGGACAATCATGAGCGAAGCAAGACGACCACACAATAAAACGAATATTGATGAGCAATTTATTATCGACAACTATACGAATATGACTCAGAGACAGATCGCGGACTATTTAGGAGTTTCAAGAGAAACGGTAAATCATAGAGCTATAAAACTCGGTTTAAGGAAGACATCGATCCCATTTACACCACTCGAAAAAGAAGAGGTTAAAGTGATTGAGGAATTCCCTAACTACGGTGTGACGAATAAGAGTCGCGTAGTGCGTCTTTCGGATAGTACTCTTATAAAGCCAAAACCTAGGAGAGGACATTATCCGATAGTTGTGCTTTTTAAGAATGGTGTGAGATTCGAGAGGTATGTCCATAGACTCGTTGCTTTATACTTCATACCAAATCCCGAAGACAAGCAATTTGTTAATCATATCGATGGGAATAAAGACAATTTCTCTATAGAAAATCTCGAGTGGGTAACTCCTAAAGAAAATTATGACCACGCGGTCCGAACTGGCTTAATTGCTCAGAAATCTAATAAGGTCTCTTGAACGTGCAACGACTAGGCGAAAGCCGTAGGCTGCAAGCGATTGGCAGTCGAAACAGGAGGCGCCCCACGTGGGCGAAGATATAGTCTAATCTTCGTGGTAACACGGAGCAGCCGAAAGGCGGGGCGTGTGTAGCGAGCGCGTCCGAATAGTCTGCAAAGACAAGGCGCAGGTGCGGCGTACCTAAACGTATTCCACGCGGACATAAACGATTTCCTAGACACCAAAAAAATCTCGGCAGACGAAGACGTACGAGTCAAGACGCTATCAATTGGCGTCGTTGTGCCGGATAAATTCATTGAACTAGCGCGAGAAGATCGACCGGCTTACGTGTTTTATCCGCACACGGTCTATAAGGCGTACGGCACGCATTTAGACGAAATGGACATCGGCGCGATGTACGATGAACTCGTAAATAATCCGGCGGTACGTAAGGAGCAGATAAACCCACGCCAGCTACTCGAAAAGATGGCCGTATTGCGTTCCGAGTCGGGATATCCGTATATCATGTTCGAGGACAACGTGAACGCCGCCCATGCGCTAAATCATATCAGTCGCGTCAAGTTTTCTAATTTATGTTCGGAGGTGCTTCAAGCGTCTAAAGTTTCGGAGTACACCGATTACGGCGAACCGGATAATATCGGCTTAGATATTTCGTGCAATCTCGGCTCTCTTAATATCGCAAATGTAATGGCGGGCGGCTCGATCGAAAACGCCGTCAAACTAGCCGTCGATGCGCTTACGGTAGTTTCGGAGTCTACGAGTATCAAAAATGCGCCAGCCGTCGCAAAGGCTAACCGAGAGATGCGGTCTATCGGACTCGGCGCGATGAACTTACACGGCTACCTAGCGCAAAATCAAATCGCCTATGAGTCGGTAGAAGCGCGTGACTTTGCTAACGTATTTTTCGCGACGGTTAATTACTGGTCATTAGTGCGCTCGAATGAATTGGCGCAGGAAACGGGAACGACATTTGAAGGATACGAGGGGTCGACGTATGCGAGCGGAGAGTATTTCGAGAAGTACACTGACACTTGCTACTACTATCATCCGATATCAGCGAAGGTTAAAACGTTGTTTGAAGGCGTTTGGTTGCCGTCTGTAGCCGATTGGGAAATGTTAGCGGATAATGTCCGAGAGCACGGCCTATACCACGCCTATAGACTTGCGATTGCACCTAACGGCTCAATTTCGTATGTACAGTCGGCGACGGCTTCGGTCATGCCGATTATGGAGCGCATTGAGGAACGGACTTACGGAAACTCAAAGACGTACTACCCGATGCCGGGGCTGTCGCCGCAAAACTGGTTCTTTTATAAGGAAGCGTACGACATGGATATGTTTAAGGTCGTCGATATGATCGCGACGATTCAACAGCACGTCGACCAAGGCATCTCATTTACGCTGTTCTTAAAAGATACGATGACGACGCGTGATCTGAATCGGATTGACCTGTACGCGCACCACAAAGGCATCAAGACGCTTTATTATGCGCGCACTAAGGATACGGGGCAGGAGGGATGCTTATCATGCGCAGTTTAGCTAGAAATACGACGGAGTATTCAAACGAAGATAAAGCGGTTAGACTTTCGCATAACACAAAGGCTTATGAGAGCGGAGAGAAATCGTTTAGACTATCCCATAATACAAAGACGCTTGGAGATCAGGGGAGGACGAATAATTGACGACATTCACAGCGGCCAACTGGTCGCAACAAGACGATAATTTCACGGCTATGTTCTACGATCAGAACGTCAAGCAGTTTTGGCTGCCGGAGGAGATTTCGCTAAACGGCGATTTACTCGCATGGAAGGCACTGACATCTGACGAACGTGGTACGTATATGAAAGTGCTCGCCGGTCTGACGTTATTAGATACGGAGCAGGGAAACACCGGCATGCCCGCCATCATGGCGCACGTTGACGGTCATCAGCGAAAAGCCGTTCTTAATTTCATGGCGATGATGGAGAACGCAGTCCATGCGAAGTCCTACTCGAATATTTTTATGACGCTTGCGCCTTCGGAAGAAATTACGGCCGTTTTCGAGTGGGTACGCAACAACCGATACTTACAGCGTAAAGCGAAACTGATCACCGACATTTATCGCGATATCAAGGCAGGCGACGACATTTCGTTATATAAAGCGATGGCGGCTTCGGTGTTTCTCGAAAGTTTCTTATTCTATAGCGGCTTCTATTATCCGTTGTATTTTTACGGACAGGGGCGGATGATGCAGAGCGGCGAGATAGTCAACTTAATTATTCGTGATGAAGCGATTCACGGCGTATATGTCGGCTTATTGGCGCAAGAAATATACAATCGTCAAATGGACGGAACTAAGGCGGATTTACACGATTGGGCAGTCGGGCTTCTAACGGATCTATACGAAAACGAGGTCGCATACACAGACGATGTTTATGGCGCGGTAGGCTTACAACATGACGTTAAGGCTTTCGTTAGATACAACGCAAATAAGGCGCTCATGAACCTCGGATTTGATGCGCATTTTCCGGATGAACCGGTCAATCCGATTGTGATAAACGGACTAAGTACGAAGACGAAATCCTTTGATATGTTTAGTTTAAAGGGTAACGGATACAAGAAAGCTACGGCCGAGGCAATCCGCGATGAGGATTTCTTTTTCGATGATTAGCGATGAGTTAGTCGGTAGGTTCTTCAAAAACAACGCTGATCAATCGTATCAAGTTGTGCGTTTCGTCGGGAGAAAAAAGAACGGAACTTCATTATTTCGTATTCGCTTTATTGAAACTGGCTACGAAAGAGACGTAGAAAAAGTCGAGATAAAGCGCGGTAAAATAAAAGACCGTTTCCAGCGTTCAGTCTTCGGAGTTGGTTATTTGGGAGATACGAAGATGGTTGGATATAAACGCGAGTATAGCGTGTGGTCGGGTATATTAGAACGTTGCTATGACAAATCTAGCAGCGGTTATCCTAACTACGGAGGGGCCGGCGTTTCCGTCTGTGAACGTTGGCACTCCTTCGAATTGTTTTTGAAGGATATTACGGGCATTGAAGGATTTGATAGGGAACTTTTCGATAAAGGAGCACTTGAGTTAGATAAGGACAGTTCGATTTATGTAAATCTAAACGAGTGTATTCGGCGGATACGTGTTGCTTTGTGACAAGAGAGATTAATAGAAAATATCGAGATGTGTCGGTAACAAAACTACTATTCAAAGCGACGTCGCCTTCCGGAGAATCATTTACGGTTTCCGGCCTACGGCCCTTCGCATCCAAGCATGGCCTACACCGACCGACCATTAAGAAGTGTCTCCGCGGTGATCGCGATGATTATAACGGGTGGACTTTCGAACTCATCCGCGAGTCTAATTGGAGACGAAGTAAAAGCGCCTGATATTCGGTTATTTTTTATTTTTCCGCAGATTAATGTCCCGATTTCCTTCGCCCACATGCGACTGTACTTATGAAAGCGAAATTAATTCGGCTGATATTGCGCGGTTTGCAAATACGGTTCGTATTATTAAGTAGATACAATGCGGAGGAGATGAACGTATGCGACAGACGATTAACCGAGGCGCTCTAATAGCGGCGTCAATCGTGCCGGCATTTTGGTACGCACATGCGGCGGGCTTTTGGTGGTTCGTGGCGGCGGGAGCGCCGTTCTTACTATACGTAATGACGCTGCCGTTTGAGGACGGTAAGAAGGCGAAGGAGAGCGAGTAGATGGGCGCTATTGACGCAGAAGTATCCGACTTACTTGGCAAGACGCTCGTTGAGGTCACGCAGCACGGAGACGACGTATTATTTTTCGCTACAGAATGCGGGAAAGAGTATCGTATGTACCACTATCAGAACTGTTGCGAAGACGTTCACATAAACGATATTTGCGGAGACCTTTCCGATTTAATCGGTCATCCGTTACTGATGGCTGAGGAAGTAACCAGCGAAGAGGAACCGCCAGAAGGAGATTCCGATTATTCATACACGTGGACTTTTTATAAGTTCGCGACTATCAAAGGCGATGTGACTATTCGTTGGTTTGGGTCATCTAACGGCTACTACTCGGAATCAGTCGATTTCGAACTATTGGAGGAGGAAAAATGATGAACGTAAATATTAAACGACTATCAGCTGACGCAACAACGCCAACATACGCACATTCGACGGACGCCTGCTTCGATCTATACGCGGCGGAAGACGTCATTATCGAGCCGGGCGAGACGGCGCTGGTGCCAACGGGCTTGGCGTTCGAGATTCCGACAGGCTACGAAATGCAGATTCGACCGCGATCGGGCATTACGCTAAAAACGAACCTACGTGTTCAACTAGGAACGGTAGATAGCGGGTACGCGGGCGAAGTTGGCGTTATCGTGGATAATATCGCGAAGAAGGACGAAGCGGTTCCGAATGATTACGGACCCCTTACGGTAAGTAGAGAAATCGATCGGATGATCGGTCATCATCCGAAATGGACGTATAAAATCCGCAAAGGAGACCGAATTGCCCAAGCGGTCATCAAACCGGTAGAGCAAGCGACCTTTACGGTTGTGGATGCGCTGGAAGATACGGAACGAGGTGCGGGGGGCTTCGGGAGTAGCGGAGTCGGAAAGGCGCATCCGGAGTATTTCAGCGAGCCGATGGGCAAGGAGCTGTTGTAATGCCGCAAATCTACGCCTGCTTCTTGAACGGAAAACTTTACGGAACGGGCGACCTCGGCTATATGAACGATCTTTTTCGTGACTATGTCGTCGACTGCGAAATGTACGGAAAAGATGACGTTACTTTCCGAGTAACGACGGTTGAGAAAATGCGCGAAATAGTGAAGGATTGCGAAGAGGATAAGGAGGTGTAGTCGTGAAAGATGCGTTGTATGAGCGAGTTGAGCGTTTCATGAAAGAAAACGGAGTGACTTGCGCCGAAACTATCTACCAATCCGATTGCGTAATCGAGAATGCTTACGAGTTTATTGAGGACCTATTTACGATAATTAAGGAGGACGAATAGATGCGGTTTTGGATTATATACGGAGCATGTGTTTTCTTTTTCGCATATTTGATCACACAGCTTATTGCGTTTGAGTCGGATAACTATGCCGGCTTGACAGTATTTTTTATTCCCCTTATAGATTCGGCGATTATAACAACTTTAATTGTTTCAATCGGAATATTCGGAAGTAGTTGCCACAGCGGATACGGAGGAGGAGTAGAATAAATGGCGGAAACTAAAATGAACGTACAGCTACTCGCACATACGCAATTAAGCAATAAATTCTATCGATCTCTTGACCACGGTAATTATGACGTTTTTATCGAGAGATGCGACGGGAATCACTTAGACGATTACGGATGTACAGACGGCCAAGCGGTCGCACTATCCGCAATCAGAACGTGTTACAGCGCAAACAAACCGTCTGAAATCGTAGCCAAAGAAGGCGCCAAGTATTTCGGCTCTAAGGCGTCAGATGGCGGCGAGGATACGGATGCCGACCGACTATTCCGGCAGATTGTCGCATCAAAACACACATCGACCCTTGAGTACCTAACGTTCACCTTTGCGGTCGAAGGCGTCAGCCGCGCCTTATTAGCGCAGTTAACACGTCACCGCGCCGGCTTTAGCTTCAGCGTCCAATCACAACGTTATGTGCGGATGGGTAGCGGTGATAGGTCAAGCGGTTTCGATTACGTGGTTCCGGAAAAAGTTCAGACGTCAAAGAAATCGGCTGATTTTGACGACTACGAACTTACTGCGGATTATATATTCGAAGATGCGATGCAAAAAGCACAGGAAGCATACGACGATCTCCGTAAAGCAGGCGTACCGGCAGAAGATGCGAGAGCCGTCCTACCGCAAGCCGCGGCTACTAATCTCGTATTGACCGTCAACCTACGCGCTCTACTAGACTTCTACGCTAAGAGACGGCGTGGCAACGGTGCCCAAGCGGAAATCGCCGACCTTGCCGAATCCTTGCGCCGAGAGGTAGTCGAAGTAGAGCCGTGGACTGCGCAATTCTTCGAGGGGGTGTCTGCATCGGTATAATGACGACCATGACGATTGCGTGCGGTTTGTTATGTACGCAACAACCTGCGGAAAAGCCCTTGCCAATATTAACGGTTGAACAAGCGGCTTTACAACGAGCCAATGAACGCATTGAAACGTTAGAGGACGAAATTAAGGCGCTTAAGAAGGCGACCAAATCGGCGCAACTAAAACCGCCTAAACGACAGCCACGACCGACTAGCACCTACGAAGTGACTGCGTACACAAACGGCGCCGAGTCTACGGGCAAGTCGCCTAACCACGCCGACTACGGAATCACGGCAAGCGGCGCACGAACCAAAACGGGTCATACGATTGCTTGCCCGCCGTCAATGGCGTTCGGTACTCGTCTGAATATCGAGGGCATTGGCGTCAGAACTTGCGAAGATCGAGGTGGCGCAATCATGGAAGGACACATTGACTTATATGTTGCGGGCGTTTCCGAGGCGAGAGCATTCGGGCGCCAGCGGCTAAAGGCGGAAATTATAACGAAATAGGGAGGCGGAATGATGACGGAAGAAAAACGTACCATACACGTATTGAAGGACGAAAAGCTCGGCGTTGATCGCGAATATGTTGCGGTGGATAGAGCCGCAAATGTTGGCGAGATGATCGTAATTGTAGAGCCGGAGAATACATCAGGGGACGTAGCTAATGCAGGCCATTATGGATTGATTATCGAGGACGATAGCGTGAAGAACGCACTTATTGCAGATTTCAAAGGTTTTGATAATCACTTCGTTCTAGATGACGGAATACAGAGAGTCGGAGAGGCGGGTAATTACTACCACGTACTCGAACCGACCGACATCGTCCACATTGACGGCGAGCGCTATCGTTTAGAAGATCGTAAGGCGGAAGTGGGCGAGCGTGTATTTTACGTAAATAAAGAAAACGGGAAATCAGACGGAATTGACACCATAGTTACGTCGGCAGGCGTTGATATTGTGTATGTGCGTGAGTATAAAGACGATACCGGTGAGGCTGTGTGTTCGATTTGCCACGGATACTACTACGTCCTCACTCCGGTTCAAGACGCTACCGAGCCGAAAGAATCCGACGTCATCACCGTCCTTGCCAATCTAGGCGCAGAGGTGGCGGAATTAAAACGTACCGTAGCGCACCATCAAGCGGAATTCAACGCCCTCCGCGAACAGCTCGCAAAGGTAGCGTCTGGTGGGGGCACAAAAATGGAGCTAACCGGAAACTTTATCGCTGACATAATCATCGGTCTAAAGAAGGCCGGCCTATGAAGCTCGCAATTACGGGTCGGTTGGGCGCCGGCAAAGACGAAGCCGTTAAGTATCTCGTGACTATGTACGATTTCTTCCCGTTCACATTTTCCGCAAAAGGCAAGGCGATATTTCACGAGCTGTTTCCGCACCTCCGTGGCGACTCAAAGCAACGTCAGCCAATGCGTGATTTTATCAACGGTATTACGGAGCTAGACGTGCCCGGCGCCGAAAACGTATGGGTCGATTATTTGTTCCGACGCATCAAAGAGCATGAAAAATTGCACTGCTGCCGCGATAGCAACGTGCTGATCGCGGACATGAGGAAGCCGGCGGAGTACGAGCGAGCAATTGCGGAGGGGTTCACTATCATTCGCATATCGGCACCTACTGAAATCCGCATTGAACGCGCTAAAAGACGTGGCGACGTATTTAAAGCGGCCGATATGAACCATCCGACAGAAACGGCTCTCGACAATTTCGAAGTCGACTACGAAGTCGCAAATGACGGTACGCTTGACGATTTATACACGAAATTGGACGAGATAATGGCGAGGGAGGGCGTTAGATGACGGATGTTCCGAATCACGAACCTAATCCGCAAGATGGACGTTATTCTTCTCGTTATTTATCTAGGAAGCGAACGGTTTTATGGGATGAGGCGGCTTACACTGTTTTAACAAGTCCTAGAGACGTATCACTGCATCCCGGGCCATTAAACGAAAGGAGCGAATTCATGGGCGAATTTAACTTAACACCGCAACAACCAGCGAATGGGCTTACCGTACTTGAATTATTCTGCGGAGGAGGTCTCGGCGCAGTCGGATTCAAAGCGGCCGGCTTCGATATTGTAAAGGCGCTCGACTTCGATAAAAACGCAGTAAAAGCCTATCGACATAATTTCGGTGACCACGTTGAGCAAGCTGACATTAACGCTGTAGATATCGACACATTGCCGAACACAGATGTTATTTTCGGTGGTCCTCCGTGCCAAGATTTCTCCGTTGCAGGTAAAGGCGCTGGGGCAGACGGTGAGCGCGGTAAATTAGTGTGGCGTTATCTCGAAATCATAGAACGAAAACAACCGAAAGCCTTCGTATTTGAAAACGTAAAAGGGTTGATATCGAAGCGCCATCGCCCAACCTTCGACTTGCTTATCGAGAAATTTAACGAAATAGGTTACGAGATTAGTTGGCGCGTTATGAGCGCGTGGGATTACGGAGTAGCCCAGAAGCGTGAGCGCGTGTTTATTGTGGGGATAAGAAAAGACCTCGGGTTCACATTCGAATTTCCGAAGCCCTTGGAGGGCGATTATCAGACGCAAGTATTGCGAGATGTTATCGGGGATATACCGGAACCAAGTCAGCAGTCTAATGGCGGTCATCTTTCTAATAATTATGCGACAAAATACGAAATGGCAAATAGATTAGAGAGCTTCGATAGGCCCGGAGCAACTGTGACAGCACATCATAGGTGCAGTTATACTCACCCAAATAACGAACCACGACGTTTCACTGTCCGCGAATGCCTCCGAATTCAATCCGTTCCGGACACCTATGTATTGCCTAACGACATATCATTATCGGCTCAGTACAGAATTGTCGGAAACGGAATCGCTTCTCGGGTTGCATGGTATATCGGGCTCGCTCTTGCCGATCAACTTAAGGCGAACGCGTAAGTTCCGGACGGATATGCTAGATGCGGCTGTTTAGACGCCTCGCCGTCGCCGATCAAGTAGAACCGTATCGGCAATTCACGTCCTTCAAGACCTGCGCCTTCTAAGACGCGTCGAGCTGCTTTACTGTATGCGCGCTTATCAAATTTAAACGGCTGTACATCCGTCTTTACCTTTTCCGGCTTCGCAACAACTAGGCACGATTCGGCTGCGTCGTAACCGATTGTTAGTTGAAACGGTGCATTAGTCGGCAGGCCAATCAAAGACCTAGCGGCCGAGTTAACGTAAATACGGCTCTGCTTATCTAACGAAATATATGCGGTACTATTTACTGCGGAAATCCATTCTAAGGCCATGTGGGCACACCTCGCTTATTTTATAAGACGATTATAAACGATTTATAGACGGAAATCAAACGAAGGAGGCGATATGATTGGGCGAATTAGTAACGGAAAAAATTAATCGTATCTTTGGAATAGACGATTCATATAAAGCGCCGTCAAAACTTATGGAGATTTTGTTCGATCGGGAGCGTCGCGAGGAAGTATTCCGGCAATTCGTGTCTGATCCGGCGCTTAACTCTACCGAGAAGGACGTATTTCACGAATACTTTCAGGATGAGCACGCGGATAGGAAAAACAAGAAACAAGATTTTACTCCGCGTAGTGTGGCGGACCTGTTAGCGAGAGTTACTGACGGCGGACTTGAGTCGACTACTAGCTACGACGGATGCGCAGGTACGGGAGGACTTACAATCGCTAAATGGCAGTCTGATCGTATTAAACACTCACCATTTGATTACAAGCCATCGTGGTATTTCTATCACTGTGAAGAGATGAGTGACCGCGCAATACCATTTCTGCTATTCAATCTCTTATTTCGAGGAATGAATGCTGTGGTGGTGCATTGCGACGTCCTGACTAGGAAAAGTAAAGGTGCGTTTTTTATTCAAAACGAACATGACGACTTTATGCACTTCTCATCACTAAACGTACTTCCATATACCGACTTCACCGCGAAAG
This sequence comes from Bacillus sp. Bos-x628, assembly GCF_040500475.1. Classification (GTDB taxonomy): domain Bacteria; phylum Bacillota; class Bacilli; order Bacillales; family Bacillaceae; genus Bacillus; species Bacillus maqinnsis. The sequence continues at coordinate 2,958,596 of NZ_CP159358.1, forward strand.
AATTAGACGTTTCTTGGGATGATGACTTAATCCCCTATGACGATCTCATCGAATCGGAAGAGATCCCCGCCCATGTAATAAACCCAACGGAGTTCGGCGCAGTTAGCGCTGAAACTAAATTCCTTTATTTATTGTGCGGAATTGATGGGGAGGTGTCGTAATGGGCGCATCAACGAAAAAGCCCGACCAGCATTTACGGTACGAAACGCAATATAAACTCGACGACCCTGACGGCATCAAAGCGTTACTAGCCGATTACACAACGCTAAGACAACGACGTTTCCTTGGCGACATGGCCGCTTGCGATATTCTAATCGACCTCGATCACGCCATTAAACTAGCGGAACTGACCGGCAAGCAATACGAGGCGCTTCGGTTGGTGTACTTCGAGGATATGTCGCAAACACAGGCGGGCGAAGTTATGGGTATCGCACAACAGAACGTTAATAACTACTTAGATTACGCCTTTAATAAAATCGCAGACATCTACTATTATTGGGCGTCACATGGCGAAGGTTATGGAACGACGAAAGGGGCGGTTTGATGACGGACAAATTAACGAAGGAAGAAATCGAGGAATTACGTCGGTATGAACGTTGGTGCTACGACACCATGAACCATCCGAGAATTTCACCACGTGTGTTATCGCTTTTATTGAACGCATATACGAAGGAGGACGCCTAATTGTCGAAGGATGAATTGCACGAAGCCATCACGGCACTATACGAAAGAACGAAAGCGGGCGTCTTGGAGCGCGGGGAACGCATCGCAGAAATTGACGCTTTGATTACGGCATACGACGGTACCCCTCCCGATAACGCATTGGAACGTTTATCTGACTTAATTCTTTACGAAGAACTCTCGGACATGCGACGAAATAAAATGTCAACCGCAGAATATCCGATCATGTCAGAAAATCAGGAGAACAGACGTAAAGATGATCGCCATGTAAGGAAGAGACCAGAAGGTGCAGGACGAGAAGTTCCGCTTAGTGAAGCAACTTCGGTCGATATTGGGGGGCGTAATTATAGACGACCTGTTCGGAGGGTGTGGGGGAACAAGGACGTTAAATCCCGCAATAAGGAATTGCGCAAGCGATATAACGCCTTCATAAAAGGGCGTACTGAAGGACACTTCACCGTAAATATAGCAACCGGCATTAAAACGGTAAGGCTAGACGCTCAATAGGCGTCTTTTGTTTTGCGATAAATACGAAAAGGGGCGTATGTATGAATCAGAATAAACCGCGCGTCATTGACGTTAACACAGGCGAAGACCTATCCGGTATCTATTCTCTAAGGCATCGTAATCAAGACGCTGCATTTCGTCAGCAATTAAATAAAACGGAGGATCGGCGCGAATTTACTAACGCAGAAATGCCGAACATTAACGAGGTATATGACGTACTTACGACGGCCCAATGCGGTTATTTGATGCTCCTACAGTGCTACGTTGATTATGGCGGTCTTTTAATTAAGTCCAGCCACGATAAAACTCCGATGGATACCTCGGACATGATGGACGTACTTCAGCTTACGAAAAAGCGCCAGACTTTCTACGATTTCATTGCGGCGGCTGTTCAGCACGATATTATACGGAAGAATGACGCTGGTTACTCGGTAAATGAACGCTATCACTTTAAAGGCAACTTCCGCAGTCCTCACGTTGTTAAAATCTACAGCGCCAAAATTAAACGGGTTTACAGCGAAGTCAAAGCGACCGACATCGGGCTTATTTATCGAATGCTTCCGTATATCCATTTCGATACTAACGCTCTTTGCGAAAATCCAAACGAATCTAATCCGCGAGCCATTCGATGGTTCAGTCGAGCCGGTCTAGCTGCCGCGATAGGTGTGGTACCTGATACGCTCGGTCGCCGTCTGAAAGCGATGAAATTCGGAAGCGAATATGTTATTGCTCGCGTTAAAGTCGGAAGTGAGCCGGAACGATACACGTTTAATCCTAACGTTTTCTATCGCCAATCTAAAGCGCCGGATAAGACGTTGATTGCGTTATTTAACGTTGAGAAGGCGCGATAATATGGTATGATTTTACTGCGGGAGGTGAGACGGGTGGTTAAAGCGATCACTAAAACAGGCGAACTAAAGCCGGGCGGTTCGCCGTCTAAATAAACGAAAAAGGACGCCTTTGAGGGCGTCCAGATTGTAGAAAGGCATGAGTTTCTATACAATCTTTTTATTTAATCATGAGATGGATTGATATAGCTAGGAGTGCTAGACAGAATAACCCGATCAATAAAAGGACTTTTGTTGCCAATTTAGTTTTTGTAATCTCTTTCTCGTTCTTTTTTTTGTCTGGATTATCCATAGATATAACATCCTTTCAGCTTAGTTAATATATTTGTTCTTGCCCCAAACTTTGAGCGTACCGCCTTCAACATAGACATACTGCTCTCTAGTTCCGTATTGAGTTCCCCACTTTGAAGAGATCAAGTGCCAAGCCCATCTTTGCATACCGTAAAATACTTCCATGCCTCCTTTTCTAGTTCCGTTCTTAGTTAGTTTCACAGGAGGGAAATAGATATAATTTATGAACGAAGATACTTTCCTAGGAGAACCAATAAGTGTTTTCCCATCAGCCTTATAATAAAGTTCTATAGTTGTTTTAACAAGTGGCACAGCAAATAAGGTATGTGTGTGTGCCCATGCTGCTCTTCTTTCAGTTGCGGTATTGATAGAGAATGGTGGATTTTCATTTTTTACCTCTTCTGAAATAATCTTATAATCGCCATTTAAAGCAGTAGTTTCGGATTTTGTGTTAGCAGACAGAGATGGTTCATCCATTTCGATTATTTCCTTTAGAGCTCTCTCATCATTCATGGTATCTACGAATTTTTGTTGTTTGTCTTTCGAGAGAGCATCAAACTTGTTTAGCACTTCGACAGCATCGCTATCTTTTCCTTCTTTTGAGATAATGTCAGATAGGTAATCCCGGTAATCCTGAATCGTTTTTACCTGTACAGCATCATCCTTCTTGATGTTATCTACAGCATTGACATTGTTCCCAAACACAGACGACATCAGCAACAGAGCGATAAACCCCAAAACGACTTTCTTCATATTACGTATCCTCCTTGACTATTATGTACAGCAATTTCCATTTTCGATTAAATAGCCTTAAGATGCAATACTTATACGTAAAATTAGTAAATAATCCCTATTTGGAGTTTTAAATTCTTTCCTCGACATTCTGAACGCCTTTGAGGGCGTCTTTATTTTTGTGCTATATTCGCTTAGTCAGTCCGCACTTGGAACACTTGCGGAGGAATACTCCGCATTTGATCGAACTCTTAAATTTCGACGTATCGCAATTATCGCAACGACCGCTCTTAACGTCCGGTAGCTCGCGAATATTATAAACGACAGATACGTCATAATCGCCTGGTTGCGGTCTATCCACGTTCATCATTCCTCACAACCTTCGTATTATAACGTATCTTTGCGCTTATTTAAACAACCTTCCGAAAGCCCTTCCGACGCTGCGTCGCATGATACGTCCACCTACATCGTTCTTCTTCATCGCGTTAACGTCTCCCAAAAACCTAGCCCATCCGTACAAGAATCTGCGGAATTTCATATCGTCGTCCTCCTTCGTATTTTAGGCGCTTACCACCTCGTCACTGCGAAGCTCTTCGAATAGTAAGTGCCGATTTTCTTCGTCTTGGTTGCGTTGCTATATGCCGTTAATTTGATTCGATATTGCCCGTTTGTCATTGTCGAGGTGTAAAAGCGTTTGGTCGGCGTGCTTTTAACAAACTCGCCGCTTTGCGATTGTTTCGACTTCCAACCGTCCGTGTATTGTTGCTGAAGCGTCATTGTGTAGTAAACGCGACTGCCGTTGCTTTTCGATGCCACAACGTCCACTGACGTCGCTTTAGGCGTGTAGTAGGGTGCGTCAACCTTTACCGTAATGGTGGGTGAGGCCGCATTGGCAGGCGGAGTCAAGCCGAAAACACCTAAGATCACAGCGATTGTTATCGTAATAAAACGTTTCATTATACGTCATCCCCTTCTAGTGTTATATCGTATCCGAACGCGATTAGAGCGAGCCTAAAGCCGAAGTCAAAGCCGTCAGGCGCATGCTCGCGTTCTCTTTTAAATAGTTCGGCTGCACGTTGTAGCGAATCAGCCGGCGAACTTGAACCGTTTAAAGCCGTTAATTTTACGTCCATCAGCCGATCTCCGAAGGTCGACGCAGTTCAGACATTTAGCGGCCGTTTCGATTTCTACGTCTGAACAATCCGAACAATTATATTCGATCATATTCAACGATTCCTCCACGATTTTAGTACGTCAGAGCCGCCTTAGTTGCGTCGCATTATTCTAGGTAGGAACGGCTGCCTGACGACTCATTTTATTAGCGATTTTAGAGCGACCACGCCGCCGAAAACGATAAGGGTACCGATGGCTACGTAGTCAATCGTCTGCATAGAACCGTAGTCCATAAACGCAATCCAAACGACCAAAACGATAATGAGCAGTAGATCAACCGTGTTAATTTTACGCATATGTGGTATAATTGATTGAACCGGGGCTTAGCGCCCCGTCCGTTTACTTGCGACGTTTCTTCTTGGAGGGAGACCGTCGCTTTTTCTTTGTTGTCCGTCGTATCGTCTTGATTTCCATTGCGGTTTTGATGATCGCCAACCACGACGCAAGTATGACGGATATTTTCGTAACTAGTTCAATCAATCGTTTTCACCTCCTTTCTATACCTTAATTATAACGTATAAGCGTTATAACGTCAATGCGTTATTTACAAAAATATCGTATTTGCGTTATAATTTTCGTAGGAGGTGTCGGTAAATGAACGTCAAACTTAAAGTCGGCGACCTAATCGAACGGAGAAATATGACGCAAGCAACCCTTGCTGAACTGACCGGCATAAGACCGAGCGCAATAAGCGACCTATGCCGTAATAGAAGAGACCGAGTCCAGCTCGACCATTTGGCGAAGATAGCGGCGGCACTAAACGTAAAAGACATACGGGAACTGATCGATATAGAAGACGAAAGCGACTGAAAATAGGGGCGTTCATGGTGAGCGTCTCTTTTTCGTGCTTTCAGTGTGGCGAAAACAGAACACATTATATCGTATAAAAATATGTTTATATGAATATTGATTCGGTGTGGAGGCGAAGTCAGTTCGTGGATACCTTCATTCATTCTCAATTAGAACGTGTTAAATGATAATCAATACGACTTCATTCGTACAAAAACGCCAAAAGTACGACTTTATTCGTACATGCAAAAACGGGGTTGGCGCTTAGAGCCACGTGGGATACAGCGTTTTGAGGTCGGAAATTACTTCTTATCTTCTAAATCTAAAACCTAGTGATACTCCGCTACGCTCCGTCTCACATATACGCAACATGTATAATGAATGAATATTTGCGGACGAGGCTTCGCCTCGTCCGCTATCTCTTAAGTACATTCGGAAGGATAGGCGATATTACAACGGACATATAAGTTTATTAGTGTAGTTACTACGGATATGTATCCTATATAATGAGGACGTAAATGAACGTAACATACTAACGGTAGGTAGCGTTTGAACAGCCGAGTAGGGTACGTCCATTAGGCGCTATGTAACGGTAGGCACAAGCGGTGTATATAATATAGTACGAAGGTGGACGGTAGGGTGACGATAGTATACCGGTTAACAATGTCGATTACCAAGCAGACGCCGCTGGCGTACGAGGTCTTCCGAAACTCAAGGGGTCGAAGCCGAAGCCATTCCGTTTATGCACGATTCTATACATAGTGACCGGCATAGGTAGCCTGCACGAATAGCGTCATGGCAGGGCTGACGCAGTGCATAAAGTACATTCGTTTAGTTGCGTTAACTGAACGGTGATGAACCTTAATACATCAACGTTTATTATGAATGCGAATGTAACAGAACGTCTTTTTGTTACTTTCGTTATGCAACGTTATGAATACGTTATTCAATAATAATCGCGAAAAATACACGAAGCCGCACGCCCCCAAGCGCCCCAAGAAAAACCGCCCGATCTGACGAATAAAACTTGCGCACAATTTTTTAAACTCGGGGTGTTAATCGTCTGGCCCTACGTAGTTAAACGTTAATCATCCGAAAATGATCGGAAGGGCTAGAGGATTAATACGCTAATTAAACGGAGAGGAGGCGTTCTTATGAAGCGCTATAAAATCGTTCCATCAGACGTGAGTTTTAAACTACCGTATCGATTCGATTTTGACCGAATGAAATATATCGTTGGTAACGCAACTTGTCGAACGGCTTCGGATGCTTTGTTTATATGGAGTATGCGTTTAATAACGCGGAGAGGTGTACGTACATGACCACGCTACCTAATTTCGTCACTTGCGACGGATGCAACCAACGGACCGCCGTCGTATTAAAAGAACGCGCCGTCCGAAAAGGCGTCGTTGAGACGTACTTTGACTGTATCGTGTGTGGCGCTCATTATACGGCCGCGATCACGAACAGCGCGTTGAGGGCGAAAATTGAATCGCTTAAGAAGTTGCGGCTAGAGGACGATTCAATTCCGGCTACAATAGACGCGCTTAAAACGGAAATCGACGCCGATATGAAAGTATTGCGGGAACGGTACGGGCTAGCATAACGATTTTAACACGTAAAATTCACGAAATTAGACGTTTTGGTAGCCGACTAGGGTGTTCGTAAGGGTGGACGGTGAAAAGCGCTGATTTCGTGTGATTTCGAAGGAGGTCGATAGGATGCTTATTGATACGAGAGAATCCGGCGTAGTTAAAATCGCAGGAAACGGCGACTTAATTTTAACGAAGGACAGCGTAGCGTTTGACTTGAAAACGGATAAATCGGCTAAAACTGCGTTTCATATCACTAATCACGTGATTTATTGCGTAGGGTCAAACGCAACTTTTTGGCGGAAAGTACGAACGTCTTTAAAAATATTAAAATATATTTTCCGAAAATAAACGGATGCGGTGGCGGAATAGGTAGACGCTTATCATGTGCGAAAGCATAGGAGATTCGGGAGTGAACCCGCTAAAAACTCGTGAGTCAGAAAGCTCGGCTGACATACGAGGTGCAAATCCTCGTCCGCATATACTTACGCAATCAGAACGAGGCTTCCTGTAATTCCACCGGAGGTCTTTTTGTGCTTGCGTCTAGCATTAGAGCCGTAAAGGCATTCGGTTGATGTAAGTGCATTCACCGGCACGCCTCTCGAAGAAGCGGACCACAGCCGTTGTGACAACATAGGGGCGCATGTTCCAAGGTGGCGATACGGTCTCCAAAACCGCGTGGGCAGGTTCGATTCCTGTCGCCCCTGTAAAAAGCGTGTTGTTTCGTGTAGCACGCTTTAAAAACGAAAAGGAGATGACGTGAATGGCGGATAACAAACGCGAATCAGTCGGAAATTTAAACGTAAAGGTGAACGTAGATGTTGCGGAAGCTATTAAAGGGCTCAAGGCGGTACAGCGCGAGGTAAAAGAGACGGTGAGGTCATTAGCGGTACTGCGTGGTAAAGGTGAAGAAAAAACGCCTACTATCGGCAAGTATAACGAGTATATCAAACGGATAGAAGACGTAGTCGGCTACAGAGCGGGCGAGAGAGCGATGACCAACGATATTATTTATCGCGCATACGAAACTAAGTATGCAGGTCCGTTACTGTTCAGGAGAGGCGCCGGAGTGACTACTTCGCTACGGGCGTTAGTCGAAACGTTCGATGACGTTGTGTATATGGAGTACAATGGCGAAATGCATTTTTCCAAAGACTTAAATGGAAAGATCGTCTTTAAAGATCCCGGCATTAAACTGCCGAATTTCGCATCGCCTTTAAGACTGATCGAGCTAGAGTCGGCAGATGACTCCGGAGGAATAACGCGGGTAATTAACGATGTATCAAGTACGACTGCGTATATAGTCAGATAAATAAAAAGCACCACGACCTAAATCGCGATGCTCTCGTATGCAATCGAAATCTCGTCGGCTGTGATACCGATATATTTTAGCGTATCTTTCTCGGAAGAATGCCCAAGAATTTCCATGATACGGTCGACTGCGATACCCATCTCGTAAAGACGATATCCAAACGTCTTACGCAACGTATGAGTGCCGATATTACCGATCTTATGGGCGATTTCAGCACGCTCGGCGGCTTCGTTTAGAATACGGTAGGCTTGAACGCGGCTGATCGGCTTGGCGCCCTTGCGGCTTGCAAATACGTAGTCGTCGTCAGCACCTTCGAGTTCATTGACGAGCTTTTTGACGGCGGTCGAGAACGTAATGACACGTGTCTTGTTGCGCTTTGCTTCGGTTATTTTAAGAGACGTTTGACCTCGAAGATCGCCGACCTTAAGCGAAAGTAAATCGGAAATACGAAGTCCAAAGGCCGTTCCTAGCTGTAATAACAGACGGTCGCGCCCCGGTTTAAGGGCGTTTTTTAATTTATTGAAATCGCGTTTACTTTTGATCGGGTATACTTCGTTAGCCATACGTCTTCACTCCCAATGTACTCTAAATATTTTTAAGTTACATTCATTATACGATAACGAATGCGGCAAGTCAACGTCAAAAGAACGAAAGGAGGGCGATAATTTGGCGTATATAAACGGCGAATTTTTAGAACGTGAAGAAAGACAAGCGCGCATTGAGGCGGTCACTGAACGGCTAAAGAAACTACGTGATATTATCCAAGCAGGTAAGCATACCGAATATCATGTCGATTTGATGCGCAAAGATCGCGACGAATTGATCAAGTTAAAGCGGGTACATCGCGCCGAAACCGATATGTTGTATTTCTTCTACGAATATTTTTCGGAAGCGCGAAATCCCGGGAACCCCGATAACCTCGTACCGACGACCGACGTGGATATGGAGGCTGCGCCGGACTTTCACCGCAAACTATCGTCCATCCTTGACTCGGTATCTAATCGGAATAAGACGGCTCGTATTGCGTGGGCGGCTTCGAGGGGGCACGCCAAGTCAGCGTATTTGTCGAACGCATTTCCGGTGCATGAGATCGTATATAAAAAGCGGCGCATGATCTTGATTATTTCGGAGACAAACGCCGGCTCGATCAAGTTTATTAAATGGGTCGCGGGTCAGCTTAAGTATAATCAAAAATTGCGAGAGGATTTTGGCGAAGTCTTGTACGAGCAGAAGACGCGTAACGAGAAGGATTCCGAAACGGCTTTTATCACAACGACCGGAATCAAAATGGAAGCGACGTCGCTCGGAACGCAAATTCGTGGTTTCCGTAACGGTTCACAGAGACCGGATTTAATATTGCTAGACGACTTGGAGTCACTTGACTCGAACAACACGCCTGAATTACGACAAAAGGCGAAGGATTGGCTTAACCAAGACCTTATGCCAGCGGGCGACCCTACGAAAACAGCGTTCATTTTTATGGGTACGCTTGTACACTTCGACAGTTTGCTGAACTACGTATTGAGAGAGCGTCGCGATTTTATCAAGAACAGTTTTCCGGCGATCATTAAGCCGCCAAAACGAACCGACCTTTGGGCGGAATTTGAACGTATTTATAAAGACTACGAGCCTAGTGACGAAGAAATAAAAGAAATGATGGAAGCTGAATCAGAAAACAAGATGGCCACACCTAATGCACAGGCGGCACTCCGTTTCTACGAAGAACACAAAGAGGAAATGGACGAAGGTGCTGAAGTCTTATGGCCGGGGAGATTTCCGTTGCCTGCGCTAATCATAGAAAAGGCCAACATTACAAATAAAGCATTTAACACGGAATATATGAATAACCCAATCGACGAGGACTCGCAGATATTTAAGCCGGAGTCCTTTTCTTATTGGACGGATTTCAAACCGAATCACAAAGATTATGCGATTTATATGGGCATTGACTTTGCAATGGGTAAAGAGCGCGGAGACTACTCGGCGATAGTAACGATCGCCAAGCATAAAAAGACCGAAAAGATATACGTCATAGATGCGTTTGGAGAACGTATTCATCCTGACAAATTTTTACGTAAAATCGTCGAAAAGGTTGTTCAGTACCTACCCGATCGCATCGCGGCAGAGTCGCAAATGGCACAAGAGTTCTTCATTGATACGTTGAAACGCGAGTTAGTTATACAAGGATATCCGGCCGCAACGCGTGTGACTAAGATCAATCAGCGATCGCGGAAAGAATTGCGTATCGAGGCGCTCATGCCCCAAATCGAAAAAGGAGAGATCGAATTTCACCGATCACAGACGCTTTTACTCGAACAGTTTGAGCGCTACGGCTCTAATTGGCACGACGATTTACCGGATGCCTTAGAAATGGCAGTGAGTGTCAGTAAACGAGCTAAAACGGTGCTTCAAGCGAAGCCAAAGTATATGTAACGAAAGGAGGACGTTAGATGTCGAGATTAAAACAATTAGAGGCGCAACTTTCGTTCGAGAAGCGGAAGGCCGCCCAGCTTTGCGCATTAAATGAGATTATGCCGGAAGGCGGAGAGAAGAAAACACAGACCCAGTTAGCAGAGGAGTTAGGGATGTCGCGGATGGGGTTGTATCGTTGGCGCACACAAGATCCGGTGTTCATTGAATATATGAACTTACTTGCTGACGACATGTTGTCGAGTCATAGATCGGAGGTTTACGGCCAACTACTAAAATTAATCAAAGGCTCTCAACCATCGGTTAAAGCGATTGACTTATTTATGAAACGTTTTGGTTTATTAACCGAGAAACAAGTTATCACCGACAACACGACCGAAAGTCAATCAAGCGCGGATATCTTAAAAGAAGCAGAATTGCTAGATAGCATTTTGGAGGATGATTAAGCGATGGGTTTTACGGACTTATTTAAACACCACAACCACGAACCCGACGACGGAACACATACGAAGACATACGGCATTATCAGACCCGGCGCGCAGTTTCCTCCGTCAGATTCTATCGAACGATTAGCAAAATATCGGCGCATGAAAAAGCTATTTGAAGGACGCCCGCGAGACGTCTACGAACGGGCAACCGAGTTATTAAAAGAATCGCCCCAAGCGGAGCAATTAAAGAAGTTATATATTGCGGTCAATCTTGCTGACATTCTCGTCACGAAGCCGGCTGATTTACTCGTCGGTGAGCCGGTGCAGTTTGAGAGCGGCCTACCTGACGATAGTGAAGAGCAAAAGGCGCTGAATAGGTACGTTGAGGATAACGATATTAACCAGCTTCTGCACGAAAGTGCGACGGCTAACGGTTTCCGCGGGGATTCGTGGTTCAAGGTTCGATATGGCTACCGTCAAGATTTCACCGAAGTCGAAAAACTCGGATTACCAGTTCCGGTAGATACCGAAATGGAAGCGATCATTGAACACGTTAGCGCCGGAGCAGTATTTCCGGAGTTCAGTGTCGGGAATGTAAAGAAATTAAAAGCGGTCAATATTGCGCAGGTTGAATGGGTTGAGACGGAGAAGACGGAGATCCCGTTTTTAAACGTTGAGCGTCATGTACCTGGCTATATCCTTTATTCGCGCTACCGTTTGTACGAAAACGGCTTGGATACGTCAACAGGAACGCCAATCCCAGTATTTAAGATCGGGAAACGAGTACCAACAGGACGCGAAGAGGATATCGAAGAAACACACTTACCGCATATCCCAGTTTTCCATGTTCCGTACAAGTCGATTGACGACGAGTTCTTCGGAATTGGCGGATTGGAAAAGTTAGAAACGACTTTTGCCGCGATTAATGACCGCCTAGTGCAGATTGATTATATTCTGTGGAAACACAGCGACCCTACAGCGTATGGACCGGAGATACAGGGCGAAGGCGATACGGTTAAATTCGGCGGTGCTTATATTCCGGTAACTAAGGAAGACCATACGCCGGGCTATATGGTATGGCAAGCGCAATTAGACGCTGCATTTAAAGAACTTGATATTCTGTTAAGCCACGTATTTATGATGTCGGAGACGCCGCAGTGGTTGTTCGGAACGACGATGTCCGGTGATAACTCCGGTGGAACCGGAACATCACATACGGACGGAGCGGCAATCAAAGCACGATTCATGCCGATTCTCTCGAAAGTGAAGCGTATTAGAGCGCATTATGATAAAGCAATCCGAGACGCCTTATGGACGTGTATGCTCCTCGAAAAAGCGGTCAGAAGAATCGACATAAAAGAAGCTGTTTATCCGAGAGCTGTTTGGAATGACGGCATACCTCGTAACGAAAAAGAACTTGCGGAAATCATGCAGATTAGAACGGCAGGCAAGCCGACCCTTGACGTTAAGGGCGCAATTAAGGCGATGGATGACGTCGATGACGAAAAAGCGGACGAGATCATTCGCCGCATCGAAGAGGACGAAAAATCAGCAAGCGGCTTCGTAGATTCTTCCCTTTTTAATGAGCAGAAAACGCAAATGCCGGAATCCGAGGACGATGAGTAATGGCGAAAGTACCGGCGCCTAACTACGATTATCAAACGAATCAACTTGCCGGCTATTATCGCACCGCCATTAAAGACATACTCGCAGTACTTGACCGCGTTGATATTTCTGATTTTCGCAGAGCCAATGCGCTCACTACGTTGCAGTCGATCAGCCGCATCCTGTCAGATCTCGACGAAAAGTCAGCGAAATGGGTAAACGAAAATGTACCGTTGGCGGCTAGAGAGGGCGTCATCAATACACTTGTCGCACTCAAAGTCGCAGACACAGTTGCACAAGCGACACTAATCGCAAAGTTTAACGAACTCAACGAAGCAATGGTTGCGGCGGCAATAGCGGACACACAAGCCGATCTATTAGCCGTCACGCAAAACGTTAACCGGAAAACTAAGACTGCGGTTAGGCGGGCAGTCTCCGAATCAATTAAGTACAATATGGCGGCTGGTTCAAACGGTCGCAGGACGATCAGAGACGATATAAAGAAACGTCTAAGAGAGTCAGTAGTAACCGGTATCGTGGACGCAAAAGGGCGTCGGTGGAAACCGGAAGTATACGCCGATATGGTGACACGTACAAAAATGATGCAGACATACCGCGAAGCAACGAGCAATGAAGCCGTTAGTCGCGGCGTTTTGTATGCGCAAATATCATCGCACGGAGCAAAAGACGCTTGTCGAGGGCACGAAGGCGAAATCATAAAATTGACGCCGGAAGCGCCGGGGGATTTTAAGACATACGAGGAGCTACAAGCGACGGGCGAAATATTTCATCCACGGTGCAGACACGTTTATTCTCCGATTAGAGATGTCGGTTTATTGTCCGAACGTTAAGACGTTAAACTAAACGGTTGTTTTATCTAATAGGCGACGGCCTTAAAACGGATGGAGGACGTTATGTTTTTAAAACAATTTATGCCGTTATTTGACGCAGATGATCAAGCAGGAGGCGGGCAAGACGAGCAACAAACGCCGGAACAACCCAAAGATGATCAGCCGAAAAAGATCGAGCTTACGCAAGATGAGCTGGATGCGCTGATTACAAAACGCATCAGTCGCGTTGAATCTAAATACGCAGATTACGGAAAGTTAAAAGAGCGGGTAGAAGCGTTTGAGAAAGCGGAGCAAGAAAAGGCAGATGCAGAACTAACGGAACTTGATCGACTCAAAAAGGAACTCGAAGCTAAATCGGAGACGGAACAGTCGCTGGCGAAACAGATCGAGGAGCTTAAAAAGGCGAGCGACCAAGAAAAAATCACAAACGAATTTATTAAGAAAGCTACGTCGGCAAATATCGCCTATATTGATGATGCACTTCGCTTGGCTGATCTTAGCGGCGTATCTATTGAAGATGGAAAAGTTGTCGGAGTTGATGACGTAGTTAAATCGTTGGCCGAAGAGAAACCGTTCCTTATTGCACAAAAGCCAAAGCCTATCGGTCAAAGTACAAACAGAGCGACAGATACATCGGAAAAAACACCAGAACAGATTATTGCGGCGGCAGAAGAAAAAGCACGTACAAGTGGTCGTATGGAAGATCGTGCTGCGGTAGCAATTTTAAAAAGACAGTTAAGAAAATAAGGCGCCTTTATAAGGTGTCTTTTTTATAAAAACAAATGAGGAGGACATATTTTATGTCACAAATTTTTTCTAAAGATTTAATCGGTAAAACGGAGTCAGTCCAAGATGAATTACTACTTTTAAATCCGCATCAAACACCTTTAATCGCAATGCTTGGATTTTCTAATCCAGTTACGCAAACCGAGCACCAATGGTTTGAGGATGAAATGTTTGCGTACGAAGGGAGTATTACCGAAGCAGCAGAAGCAACGGCGACTAAGCTTAAGGTGTCATCAGTAGAACCATTTCGTGCCGGCCATGTAATTAAACTGGGCGAAGAACTAGCATTAGTTACGGCGGTAAGTAAATCCGCAAAAGAATTGACGGTAGTGCGAGGCTACGCCAATACGACTGCGGCGGCAATTAACGCTAACGATAAAGTCGATGTGCAATTCGTAGAAGGGTCCGAGGGCGCTGATGCGAGACAGGGTCGCTACAAACCACGTAAGCGCGTGTCTAACATTGCGCAAATCTTTGACGAAACTGTTGAAATTTCCGGTACTGCTGCGGCTGTTGCAAATCACGGCATCACAGATTTATACGAATACGAAAAACAGAAAAAACAACTCGAACTAGCTCTTCAAATGGAAAAGGCGTTCATCGGAGGTATTCGTTATGAGAACGGCTTGGTGCGTCAGATGGACGGCATCCGCAGCTTCATTAAAACTAACGTTACTGATCTTGCGGGCCAAGAGCTCTCATTGGAGGCGATCAATGACGCAGTTCAGTCTATCTATACTAAGGGTGGTTTCAAATCCGGTGGTCAGTACGAAATCATCGTGCCAGCTAAGCAAAAACGCATTATTTCTAAGTTCGATGAGACGCTTGTTCGTCTGAATCAAGGTGAGGTAAAACGAGGAACTGTCGTTAACTTCTTGACGACGGATTTTGGCGAGTTCCCAGTATCTATCAACGACAACTTGGCTGCTGACGAAGTGCTTATCGTTGATAAAAACCGTATCGCAATTCGTCCTTTACAGAATCGCGATATGAGCCATGAGTACCTCGGCAAAAAAGGCGACTACTTCCAAGGCATGCTTGTCGGTGAGTACACGCTTGAATTCCTTCAAGAACCGGCTCACGCACGTATCAAAGGCGCTAAGTAATCACGGCCCGCACCCGCGGGCTTTACTTTTTTGATAGAACGGAGGTAATGCGGACTTGGCAACGTATGAGTCACGATTTAAAGAGTTAACGTTTTATGTCGGAGGATTGCCACGAAAGTTTTCAGACGGTGTCTACACGACAACTGATTCGGACGAGATCGAAGTACTAACCACACTCGTTGACGTCGTGTGCACGGCTGAAGACGAGCCAAAATCGGAGGATAAACCGAAACAGGCGTCAGCTAAAAAGCCCGCCCGTAAGTCCTCCGTAAAATAACAGGAGGTGGGGCTATTGGCAATTACGGTCGAAGGCGCAAACGACTACATCAATACGATGTTAGTAGATACCGAGGATTGGCTAGCCGCGGATGAGGCGAAGAAGGAGCGGTTATTGAATCGAGCTTTCGGAACCCTGAAACGCGTTTACCCTAAGTACGTCATACCTGACAAGGCAGTTTACGAGTTTGTTAACGTCTTAGCTATCGCGTACAACGATACTAACCGTCTCAATAAGCACGGTATTTCTTCGTACTCCATTACCGGAGTTGCTGCCTTTAATTATAAGGATACGCTACGCAGTGAGGACGAGGACCTCATACCTAAAGCGTCAATCACAGCTATCGAAGAAGAAAACGGAGTTAATATCGGTGGCAGGCGAATCCGAAGGACGGTGCTGTAAATGGCGATTATACCTATGCGTCAAACAATTACGGTTAAACGCCCATCCGATGAGCTTGACGTTTGGGGAAATCCGGCTGGAGTCGAAGAAATTACGCTTAAATGTCGGATTGACGAGGGGTCTACCGCAGTTAAATCACGCAATAATGGCGTCATTAGATCTGAAGAAGCTGTCGCATCAGCTCGTATAATACTAGACCGCCTAGCCGACGTACGTTATACCGACGTCGTCTCTTTTACGAATGAACTCGGCGAAACTATCGAGAAAAGACCGAAGGAAATCAACGTTAAGAGACATATCGACGGTAAAGCCTTACTGACGGAGGTGTATCTATGAGTTTTACGATTGATGCGAGTAGTTTTATAGCGGGCATTAACAACGCCAGTCATGGGGCAATCGAAGGAGCGGTGCAGGCGTTAGGAGACGCGGGAGATGACCTCGCTAGGGTAGCGCAGAACATAGCGCCAATTGATAAGGGAACGTTACGTGCTAGCGTCAAAAAGAAATTCAAATTAATGCCGAGAAAAGCGTCCGTTGACGTCTCGTTTAGGGCGGTTGAGGACGGATTTAATTACGCCATTTGGACGCATGAGATGGAATATAAGCTAGGCCCGACATCTTCTAGCGCTGGTGGCATTGATGGATATGAAGTCGGTAACAAGTACCTAGAGCGCCCGCTAAGGGGTAACGCCGATAAGTATTTGCGTTGGATTGCGGAAGGTACTAGGAGGGGGCTGACTTAATGCGTGTGGGCGAGCTTATCGGTTTTATAAAGGCGCGGGTCGACGGTACTTATTACGCAAATAAGTTCCCAGTAGATAGTAAAGGCACCGTCATCTCGGTTAAATTAACAGGGGGATTTCCAACGTCTAAATACACCGGCTTAAAACGTCCGTCTTTTCAGTTGCTCGTCCGCGGCGAACCAAGAGACGGTGCTGGGGCGGAAGAAAAAGCGTTTGAGCTTTACGATGCACTTACGAACCTGACTGAAGTACAAGTGGGCGACAGTTCAATCGTTCAGATGCGCTGTACTAACTCGACGCCCTTGTATATAGGCGATGACGAATCAGATCGTCCAATATATTCATTAAATTTTGATTGCGTAGAGCGTCCTTAGGGGCGCTTTTTATTTTGCGCAAAATAAAGGAGGAAAATAGATGGCAGCAGGAAAACGAGGAATTGACGTTCCTATCGGCCCAGCGATCGTGGAATATGGCGAGGGTTCCGATCTAGTTAGGTTTGATATCACTAAAGGCGGTATCGTCTTTAAGGCGGAGACGTCTATCCAAGACACAACGGTCGATCAGTACGGCGACACGCCGGTCAAGTCAACGATGAAGGGGCGCAATGCGGAAGTTACTGTACCTTTTGCGCTACACGACCTAGAAAGGTTAGCCGCGGCAATGCCGAACAGCAAACTCATTAAAGACAGTGCTGACCCAGCAAAAATGAAGCTTGAAGTATCTGGGCAAGCCGGATTTGATATGTTGGCGGCGGCAAAGCCACTTGTCATTAAACCGACGGCACCCGGCACAACGCCAAACGACTACATCACGATTCCACTTGCGGGCGCTATGTCAGACCCGGAATTTACGTACAACTCGGACGATGAGCGTATCGCTAATCTGACGTTTAAAGCATATCCGGACACAGATAACGATGGGCTTCTTTACATCATGGGCGACGAAACGGTGGAATAAAACGGAAGGCATCGCTTGACGGCGGTGTCTTTTTATTTTGAAAGGAGGTTACGCAATGAGCTTATTTGGTATCGGCGCAAAAAAGGTATCAAGCGAACTTACACTCGGCGATAGAACGGTCCAAGTACCGAAGTTAACGCCGGTCAAATGGAAGGAATTATTCGAGGTGGTCGATCGCTTGCCGCATTTATTTTTTACGGTTTTAAGTACGAGCGGGCAGGAAGACTTTGCATCAACGCTAGTTGCGGCGGTTAAGTTGGCGATGGATGAAGTCGCTAAGATTGTCGCTGTGCTTTCTGGTTTGGACGAAGATTACGTACTAGAAAACGTAGGTACTGACGAGATTGTCGACTTTTTGATCGCGGTCGTTGAGAAGAATCGCCTGCAATCCGTAGCAAAAAACCTGCGGAGCCTTCTTCCGAAAGAACCGACGCAGTAAGGCAAGCGGAGGAAGGCGAGTACACAATCGACGACTACTTAATAGATGCGGCGACCCTACTTGGCGTCACACAGCGGCAGATAGAAAACGATTATTACATGGTCGACATTCCGAAATTCTTGCGAGCAAAGACAAAATCTAACGCAATTGAACAACTATCCATGATTTCGGTGCTTGTCGGAACTGAAGGGCGCGCAATGGAAGACCGCGAGTATCAACGTCTTGTAAAAGATCTACGTAAACAAGCCGGCTACGTTGACCGCGAGGAGTTTGACCGCGAAAAGTTCGAGCAATTGCGGAACTTCTTTAAATAACGTAGGAAAGGAGGAAATCTATTGGCGGGTGTATCAGTAGGCGAAATTACAGCGACACTAACGCTACAATCAAGCCAATTCAGCGCCAGCGTAGCGCAAGCTCAAGCACAGATGCAACAGATGGGCAACTCGGCTAAGTCGTTAAGTTCGCAAATGGGCCTTATCCAAAAAGCGTCGTTGGCCGTTGGAGGCGCAGTCGTCGCTGGCATTGGCGTATCAGCAAAGGCGGCCGCAACGTTTGAGCAACAAATGAGCGCTGTAAAGGCGGTATCTGGCGCCACGGCAGGCGAGATGAAAACGTTGACCGACCTCGCAATTAAGCTGGGCGAATCGACGTCTTTTAGTGCGACCGAAACGGCGCAGGCGACCGAGGAGCTAGTAAAAGCGGGCGTTTCGACTAAGGACATCATAAACGGCGGTCTAGCGGGCGCACTTGATCTAGCGGCGGCGGGCAATCTAAACCTCGCAGATGCAGCCGAGATCGCCAGCACGGCGCTAAACGCGTTCAAAGCCGACAGTCTATCGGTATCAAAAGCGGCTGACATACTCGCAGGTGCGGCAAATGCTTCGGCGACAGACGTAGGTGAATTAAAATACGGATTGTCACAAGTATCAGCGGTCGCTTCCGGAATAGGGATGTCGTTTAAAGATACGGCGACGGCACTGGCGGTATTTGCGCAAAACGGTGTAAAAGGGTCGGACGCTGGTACGTCACTTAAAACGATGTTATCGCGATTAGAACCACAGACGAAGGCGCAAAGGGAAGAAATGATGGAGCTCGGTCTTATAACGTCCGACGGTACTAATAAATTCTTTGACCAAGCCGGCTCTCTTAAAGACTTGTCTTCTATTGCGGGCATTCTTCAAAACGCATTTAAAGGACTAACCGATCAGCAACGTCAATCTTCGCTACAGACGCTATTCGGGTCCGATGCGGTTCGTGCTGGTACGGTTTTATATAAAGAGGGCGCTAAGGGAGTCGAAGAAATGGCGGCGGCCATGTCGAAAGTAACTGCGGCAGATACGGCGAAGATAAAACTCGATAACTTCCTCGGTTCCGTCGAAGAATTCAAAGGTGCGCTCGAAACGCTCGGCATTAAGCTTGGAAACGAGTTCTTGCCGCATTTACGAAAAATAGTCGATATAGGAGCCGACTTAGTACGGGCGTTCAGTTCACTTAATCCTAGCGTAGTAGCGACTGGTTTTGCTATGGCGGGTACGTCAGCGGCGATCGCCCTTACGGCTTCGTCTGCGATAAAACTCGGCTTTGCATTACGTGGCTTATTTGCGGCGATGGGTCCGGCGGGTTGGGTTATAACGGGGTTATCAATACTTGGCGGCTTATTGGTCGGAGTTTCGGCGGGCTACAAGGCGATGAATACCGTTAACTTAGAAGCGGCAAACGCAAAGCAGAAAGAAATCGACGGCATTAACAAGACGATCAAAGAATACGACGGCTTGCGGGCGAAAATGAAACTAACGAACGACGAACTCTTGCGATACCTAGACAATAAAGACGCACTTGCAAACGAAAAGGATTCGGCAGCGATCAAGAAGCTGAACGCAGAACAAGACGGGTTACGTAAAAACTCGGGTCTTACGAATAAGGAGTTCGACCGGTTCCTAGAACTTAACGATCTGATCATCAAGAAGTCTCCGGAAACAGAAGCGGCGTTTTCGGCGCAGGGTAATGCCATTGCGAAGAATACAAATGCGCTGAAACGGTTAAGCGATGAAAAGGCGGAAGAGTTAAGTATTGAGTACGAAAAACAAAAAACGATTGCAGAGCGGAATATGGACGGGCAACTACAGAAAGAAAAGCAATTGACGCAAGAGATCAAAGACATAACAGCTCAACGGGCAGAAAAAGAACAGGCTGTTAATAATCAACTCGCTAGGGTGGAGAGTATAGAGAAGAAGATTGCAGCAGCTAAAAAGAACGGAAATCAGGCAGCAGTACAGATGCATCAAGTCACTCTCACCCAAGAGAAACAATCTCTTGAAAACAAACGTAATGAACTAATAAAAAGTACGGAGATACTTCAGAAAAAACGTGCTAGTCTCGCAGAAACACAGAAGGAAATCGGCAAACTTAATGAAGTAAACCAAAAATTAATAAACTTACATCTTCGACAAGTCGGTCTTACTGCGAAACGGGGTCAAGGTGTTAACGTGCTAAACCAAGAGATCATCAAACTTAAAGACGCACGGGCTAACCTAATCAATAACACGACCGAGGCGGATAAAAAGACGCAGGAGTACCGTAACTCGTTAGCGGCAATCAATAAGGAAATCTCACAATTAGAACGGACGAAAAACAAGGTAATCGAAATTACCGGTCAGGCCAGCGCTATGAACGCAGAGCTAAGTAAGGATCTTAGCAAGCGTATCACAGTTATTACAACGGACGTAACGCGTAAAACCGAGCGAGCCGTAAGCCGTGGTCGAGGAAATGAAGGTACTTATCACGTAGGCGGAATCGTCGGCAAACCGGCGGGAAAACTTCACACGGGCGGCATGGCGTCGAAGTTAATCGACCGTCCGATGAGTCACGAAGTTGATATTCGCGCGCTAAGAAACGAGATGGTCTTGACGGAAGCGCAGCAGGCGAATCTATTCCGGATGTTAGATGCGGGTCATACGGCACGTTTAGCTTCGGCAGGCGGCTACAGTCCACAAATGCAAGCCGATCTTTTAGCGATAAGGAGCGCAATTGAGTCGAGTAAAGGTGCAACTATCGTCATGGAATCGGAGGTTATCGGTCGACTTGTTGAGCCGCACGTAAGTAGGCGACAGTTGGACGATATAGACCGCAGCAGTTACTAGGGAGGAGGTGAGCGGTTGAGTAACGCTAGTTTTATCAAGGCAATAGCGCCGGACGCACAGAAAATATACCGAAATTACAACATACTTGCGTCACTTATTATTGCGCAAGGGTGTCTAGAGTCCGGTTATGGTACATCAGGTTTGGCGACGCGGGGTAAGAACTTATTCGGCGTTAAAGGGTCTTACAAAGGTGCATCAATACGTATGTTGACGTGGGAAGTCGTCAACGGTCGAAGCGTTAAGGTGTACGCGGATTTTCGGAAGTACCCGTCGTGGTACGAATCGATGCAGGATTTGGCGAAGCTATACATCAACGGTACGAGTTGGGATCCAAAGCACTACAGAGCGGTCGTAGGCGAGAAGAACTATCGAAAAGCAACGAAAGCCCTCGTTAACGCCGGATATGCAACGGACCCAGCGTATGCGACGAAACTGAATAACATCATTGCGACTCATAACCTGACGAAATACGATACGAAGAAAACGACCGATACTAGCACCGACGTTGACAAACCAGCGCAACCTAAGCCGGAACCATCCGTTGTTGATATAGACGAAAACTTCAATGAAGACGTCTTTTCGCCGGATATTGTTTTCGGGCGATCTTCAGCGATCCCGCGCTCGGACGCAAACTTCCGTATTCAATATCGCAATGGAACGATCATTGATATGGCGAGAGACTTATCGGTATTAGTACGTAGCCTAGTCATATCCGCGCCGTCTCCGAATATCTCATACGAAAACATACCGGGGAAAAACGGTTCTTATCGAACAGGCAAGGATTTCGGAAATCGCCGTATCACAGCCGAATGCACCATGTACGCCGAAGACGCAGCCGACTTCTATTTATTGCGAGATGAAATATACAACGCCCTTTATACGGACTCCGAGTTTTATCTAGTCGCGGAAGGAAATCCGAAAAAACGTTGGCGTGTAGAGTTAAGCGACAGTTTTGATCCGGAAAGAACCGGAAGCATGGCCGATTTCACATTGACGTTCGAGAGCGCGTCACCTTATTGTGAGTCGGTTGGAACAACGCAAGACCCGTTTACTTTTGACGCCAGTCTTTGGCAGTTTGGCGAAAACCTAACGGATACAATACCGACATATAAACACACGACTAAGAGCTTCCGTATTTACAATGCGGGGGCTATTCGTATTGACCCGTTAGAGCTTCCGTTTGTTATCTCGTACAAGGGCGCTTCGTCGAAATTAAAGATTACGAACAAAACGACTGGAGATACGTGGCAGTACACCGGAGATACAACCGCAAAAGAGACGATTGTACTGGACGGGGTCAAGGCGAGAAAAGACGGCGTGAGCATCTTCGGAGATACAAACCGGCAAACGATTCGGTTGGAGCCGGGCTGGAATGAGTTTGTACTGTCGGGAACGAGCGGACCTTTCGAAATAAAATTCGATTTCCGTTTCTATTATTTCTAGGAGGTGGCGCGGTGGAGCTACTTATAAAAACGGTAAGAGGCGAAGTCGAAGCGCTTACCGACTACGATTGCACGGTAAGAGAAACAGCCGAGAATGAGAAATCGTTAGACGTGACCGTAACAAAAACGTCTAGAAACGATCACTCATTTGATTTAGTTGATAACGAAAACATTATCATATGTGACGGAGAAGAGTACGTCATAAAAAAGATTAATCCGGTAACTGCGAATGACACAATCAAAGTCACTGCCTCTGCGATATACAAACCGTTGATTGATCTTGCCGATAACTACGTCTACAGTAAATCGGGCAAGAAAAAGAAAATGACTATTGATGACATGGTTGCGATTGCGCTAGAAGGGTCCGGATATTCGTACGATATTTCGCCCGAGGGCTTGGACGCTACATTCGAGCTCGAAGACTTCGGTGACGGTTTTTCTAACGACTTATTACGAGACATCCTCGATAAATACAAGGCGGAATACGCTTTCGAGGGTAAGAAGGTCGTTATCGCGAAGGAATTGGCGCGGGATACCGATTATCAAATTCGGCATAAATTTAACTCGCGTGATGAACAGGCGGAAATAGATACGAGCACGCTGAAGACCTATATCCGCGGTTTCGGAAAGCAAAATGAAAAGACGAAGTCGTATGCAGTTGAACTTGAATACACGAGCCCACTAGCGGAAATCTACGGAATCAAACATGCGGCACCTATTCGTGATGATTCTTATACCGAAAAAAACGCCGATGAATTAGAAATCCGCTTACAAGAGGAGCTTACGGATACGATCGAGTTGTCTTTGACGTTAACTTATACGGAACTAAGACATTTCGGAGTGCAAGACATACGCAAAGGTGACTACGTGTGGTGCATGATCGAGCCGTTCGGTATCAACAAGCGAATCAAGGTTGTCGGCGTGGAGCGCTATTCAGACCCGAATAAATCGCCGGTTTATACTTTCGGTAAGTTAAAGCGAGACGTCAAGTCAATCGTTAAAGGTTTTAGAAAGACGGAAAAGCGCGTATCTAAACTGTTTGATGCGTCCGGTAAGCTTAAGGGCAGCAGTATCGGTTCCGGTATCCGTATTGGCAGTGACGCAAACTTCGACGACGGCTACGACCCTACTACAATTCCTCGTTATGGACCGGCGACGGCTGTTTCTGACGGTCTGATGACGTCTAGCGATTTTCAGAAACTGCAAAGTATTGTCGTTGGTCCGGACGGTAAGCCGCAAGTAGACATGGCGAGCGCATCAAAAGCCGGCTTAATGTCGGCAGCGAACTTTATCAAACTCTCTAAAATCAGCGTCAGTTCTTCCGGCGCAAACGTTGATCTAAATAAGTTAGTTACGGATTTATCGGCGCTTGCTGCGAGAGTGTCGGCGTTAGAATCAAAATAAAGGAGGCACTAAATGGCTAACGTATTTTTAAAGCGGATAGCATCGGCGTGGGATCGTATTGCGCGAAATAACCTAAACGATAACTTCGATAACATCGAGCAAGGATTTACAAAAGCGACCGCCGAGCTAAACGCCCATAAAAACGCATCGCCCGCACACAAGTCCGAGCAAATACAGCACGGACTATTTGACGTTGGTAATCGGCTAAACAACTTGAGTGCGCGCTTTGCAAATCTCGTAGTCAACCACGATGGCGAGGACGTCAAGGAAGTCGTTGATCTTCGGGTGGCACTTGACGCATCAACGCATCCGACGGCTAAAGATCGCTTCGATTACGATTTCGCCAAATTAACGAAAAAGATCGAAGACATGGCCGTTTTTGTTTCGTTGCGCCCATTCTTAGAGAAATACGGAAATTTTGACGATGCAATGCAAGCGGCGCTGGACCTTTCAAAGTCTACGCCAATTACGCTTGTGGTTCCGCCAGGTAATTACACACAAACGCGAACGCTTCGAATCTTCCGAAACACACGCCTTATTGTTCAAGCTGGCGCAGTTATCAAACGTAACTTTGTCGGCACAATGCTAGTTAACGGACTAGAAACGGACAATTTCAGTGGCTATAACGGCCATGGAAATCTCATAATCGAGGGCGGAGGAACATTCGACAGTAACGGTGCAGTGATTAAACAGCAATGCTCGGTCTTCGGGTTTGCGCATGCTGACGGAATTATTATTCGGGATATCACTATCCTTGACGTATGCGGCGGGCACGCATTTGACTGTGCGGGAAATCAAAACGTCTTAGTCGAAAACGTAAAATTCAAGGGCTATGCTGATTACGTAGGCGATCGCTGGTTCTCGGCTGCGGTTCAAATAGACTTGATGCGTGATTCAAGTAATTTCGGAGCCTTCGGGGCTTACGATCAAACCGTCACTAGAAATATCATTATTCGCGGTAATTACTTCGGACGGTCAAGTAAGCTTGGCGGTTGGGCACGCGCAGTCGATTCTCATACGAGCGTAGACGGGGCTTGGTATTCGGTCATTCGCATCCTACACAACGTCATTGAGGACACGACAGAATACGCAATCAGCGGCAATAAATGGTATGACACACTAATCAGCGGCAATAAAATAAACAACTGCGCTTCCGGAATACGGATTCTTTTGCCGGATGTCAAATCGCAGTATACGCAGGACGTCAGTGGGAATCCGACCGGTCGAGTAAATAAAACGAAGCATCACGTGATTACTGCTAATATAATCACGAACATCTCTAAGAAACACGCTATACAGGTATATGGTCGTAAAGGCTATCAAACGATTGATGACGTGACTATCGCAAATAACACCATCGACAACGTAGTTTCTCGTCATGGCATCCAAGTATCCGATGTCTACAACTATTCAATCACAAATAACGTCCTTGACGGCATTGGTCATCACGGTATTTTAATTACTCGGAGCACTTATGGAGCCGTCACTGCAAATGTATTGCATAGTGTTAAAGGAAACGGAATTAGAGTTGAGGAGGGCGGATGCAATAACGTTACGGTCGCAAATAATATTTTGGAAGACGTGGGCTTTTCAGGTATCTCCGTATCAGGGGAATCGAGAAGAGTGCGCGTCTTTTTTAATACGTTAGTTGACGTTGGCACGCGAGCAACCGAAAGCGACGGCTATGACGGAATCCTTTTTATGTCGGGTGTAACGCGATCTATGTGCGCATTTAACGACATCACCGGCACAGCGATGAGACACGGGATTTATCTGACGAATGCATGCTCGCAAATATCATCTTACGGCAACTACGTAAAGGGGGCGGGTTTTGACGACAGCTATAACGATAACAGCGTCGACCCGATCACTACTACCGCGAACGTTACTTAAAGGGAGGAAAACGGATGTTATCAAAAGATGGCGCTTTGTCTTTAGACGTCAATGCGCAACCAAAGCGGCCTATCAATGCCGCC
Organism: Bacillus sp. Bos-x628; assembly: GCF_040500475.1. Taxonomy (GTDB): domain Bacteria; phylum Bacillota; class Bacilli; order Bacillales; family Bacillaceae; genus Bacillus; species Bacillus maqinnsis. The sequence continues at coordinate 2,984,507 of NZ_CP159358.1, forward strand.
ATACAGTTCAGTACGCAAGATATAAATACAGCACGCCTGTCCTTTAAGCTCACGAAAGATGGCGTGCCTTTGCCGCTGTCTGCTGTTGTCGGTAAGTTAGTGCTCGCAATGGCGGATGGAAGTCGCTTTGTGCGGTCCATTACGTTGGTCAATAAGCCGGAGGGTTTGGCGGAATACGTATTGACCGCAGATGAGATTAGGCACTATGGCGCTGTAAAAGCCGAGTTGCTTCTATATTATACAAACGGCCAAGCGCTTTCGATTCACAAGTTCGGCTTCACTATCGACCAATCGCTCATCGATCAAAAGATCGCACCGGTTGCGGAATACTACATCGACGATTTTGAAACTTTACGGGAGCAAATTAACGATCTGTATGACGATGTGGTGGCGACCGTTGCGGAGATCGAAGCTAAGTTCGAGGATCTTGACAACGTTGAGACAAAGACCGGCGCACAAGCGAAGGTAGACGCTCACGCAAATAATGCGGATGTGCATGTGACGGCGCAAAAGAAAGCGGAGTGGGACGCCAAAGAGACGCCTTCGGGTGCACAAGCGAAAGTTAATACGCATGCAAACGATGCGGCAAAACACGTAACTAATGAAGAACGAGCGGCATGGAACGCAAAGGAAACACCAGCAGGCGCAGAAAATAAAGCAGCGGCAGCACTTGAAGCATCTAAAGAGTACGTAGATACTCACATTGAGAACAAAAAGATTCACGTAACAGAATCAGAGAAAAGCAACTGGAACAACGCACAGCTTTATAAACTCACGCCTAACGATGGAAAAGTCGCAAGGTTGCCAAACGGTACTGATATTTTCTCGCTATCTACGGGGTTTTATATGGGGGCGAACCTTGTAAATACTCCAATATCAAACGATGGAAGTTTTTATTACGTCGAAGTTTTAGAAACCGCATATAGTCAAGATGGTGTAAATTACAAAAGAATCATTGTCACACGCTCATTTGACAATTTAACTTGGATTGGCACGTTCCATGCACAGGGCTTTCGAGGCTGGAAACAAATGCTTACTGATGCAGATGCAAATGTCACATGGATCACTCCGTCTTTATCAAACGGGTGGAAGCAGTACGTTTCACCTGACGGGTTTCCTCATACGTTGCGATACAGTAAAGACGCATTTGGTGTCGTTGAGATTATCGGCTCAATTTACGGAGGCACGCTTGGAAATGACGTCCCAGCGTTTACTTTACCGGCTGGTTACCGCCCCCTTCAATCTACTCATCGTATCGGTGTTGCATCGAGCATAGGTACACCAGGGGTTCCGCAGTTTCATCGAACATATATCGGTACGGACGGACGTGTCTGCATTCAATCGTCTTCTAATACGTCAAATCCTACGGAATTTATTACGTTTGGATTCCGGTTCAGGTCAGCATAGGAGGTGCTATATATGATATGGGTTTATAAATATGACGAAGAGTTCGTGTGGCAGCCCGGCGAGGAAATTCTCGTTGATGTAGAAAACGGGGAAGAAATTCCGAAAGGTTATACGTCAGTTCAGCCGCAGAACGGTCTTTATATTGCTAAGTTCGATGCGGAGAAAGAGAAGTGGTATGAGTCGGCAACACAAGAATATATAGACGGTCTGCAGGCGGACTATCAGCCGACCGAACTCGATTTATTACGTCAGCAACACGCAGAATTGGTTTTTACGTTAATGGTGAAAGGGGCGGTTTAATGAACTGGTACGCAATCATCAAGAAGTTTTATGCAGACGGAGATTGGACGAAGGAGCAAGTTGCGACGGCTGTCGTCATGAAGAAAATCACACCGGAACAATATGAGGAAATCACAGGTGAGCCTTACGAAGAATCGTAGGCTTTTTATTTTGGGCGGAAGGAGGTTCTTGCGGTGACTCAACCGACTACGCACGAACTTAATGAAAAGATTGCGAAGATACAGGTCGACATCGCCACTATCATCGCAACCCAACAACATCAAACACGCATCTTCGAGGAGTTTCGGGAGTTGGCGGTAACGGCTCTAACGAAAGCGGACACGGCAGACGACAAGGCAACAGAAGCACTTCGTATCGCTACTTCTGCCCGTGATGATCTACGTGACTATCGCGAACAGGTTAAAGGTGATCGTCGTTGGCTCATCGGGATTGCGGTTCCGGTAATGCTGGCGATAGTGCCGGTCCTGTTCCGTTATTATTTCTAATTACAAACGAAAAGGAGACGGTTATATGGCACTAACTTATGATAAGAGAAACCGAGAAAACCTCGCAAAGTTGGCGGATAACACAAAAGCGGCAGCCCTTAAATGGTACGACTACCTTGTCGCGGAGAACATTGACGTTCTTATTTACGAAACTATTCGGACTGAAGCGCAGCAAAGACAGAACGTTGCGAAAGGGGCTTCGCAGACGATGCGTTCTTATCACCTCGTCGGGCAGGCGCTGGATTTCGTGCCGGTAAAAGGTAAAGATACGTTATGGAACGGTTACGGTGCGCCGGATATTAAAAAGGCGGTTGCCAAAGCGAAAGCACTCGGGTTTGAGTGGGGCGGTGACTGGAAGACTTTCGTAGATAAACCGCATCTACAGTTTAACTATAAAGGATACGGAACAGATACGTTCGGAAAAGGCGCGGTCAAAACGGGCACAGCGACTAAGCCGGTAAAGACGTCTAAACCAAAAGCACCGGCTAAAAAAATAACGGTGCCTACTGGCGTCCTCCGTCAAGGAGCGAGTGGTAAGGCGGTCACTCAATTACAAAACGCACTGGCTGCCGTTTATTTTTATCCGGACAAAAGCGCCAAGAATAACGGTATCGACGGCATCTACGGACCGAAAACGACTAACGCAGTCAAGCGGTTCCAGTCGACGCAGTCCGGTATTTCAAGCGATGGTATTTACGGACCAGCAACACGCGCCAAATTAGTGGCGGCATTAAAGAAAGCGGGGTATAGCGTATGAGAACGAATATAACTGCAGGAACGGTAACTCGATTTATTTTACTTGCGTTGGCACTCGTCAATAGCGGGCTGACGATGTTTGGCGTACAGACAATTCCGGTAGACGAAGCGGCGGTGTCCGACTTTATTGCGTTGCTGTTCCTCGGGGCAACTTCGCTATGGGCGTACTGGAAAAATAACGACATAACGAAGAAGGCGCGCGAAAGAAAGGCGCTTGATGATGTCGGTAAGAAGTAAGTGGAACTTTTGGCGGTTACTTACGTATAAAAGCGTAGGTAGCCGTTTTACATAATTGTATTGCTGTCGATATAAATAACAAAGTATAATGTAATATAAAGGGAAGGGAGGAACTTACTATGGAATCTACAACCTATAAAGTTTTAATGTGTTTAGGAATATTAGTAGCAGTTGCTGGAGTTATTTTTGGAATAACTACATATGACCAAGATGTTGTCGACCAAGCGTCAGCAAGCAAAAAAGTTTACTATGATAACTTAGATAGTGATTTCGCAGAAACAATGTACGAAACCGACAAAGCAAGAGCTGATATTATGAGGATGCTCGTTATATTAACTATAGGCGGAGGTATTGTTATTGGGGGAGTGTTATTCGGTATTGCGACGATACTAAAGGTACTTATTAACCGCAGAGACTCTGCCGATCAATCAGAAAAGAGACTTCAGGAACTGATAACTGATTTTAGAGCAGCAAATTAGCACTAAGCCCCTTCCTTAACCGGATGGGGCTTTTTTTATCTCTTTCCATTCAAATTACTGCTCCTCACGGACCTCGAGTAATTCATTCATATCAGTAATCCCCAAACCCTCCGCAACCTTTGCGATATGCTCCCGATTAAAAGTACTTCGTTGATTGGCACAGAGTTCCGATATTACATTATGCCGCACGCCAATTTCTTCGGCAAACTTTGTCTTCTTTATTCCTCGCTTGTTCAATATTTCCTCAAGTTTGATGTACAGGCGCATTTAATCACCCCTAACCATTTGATATCTGTATTCTATCGATTTATCGATAATTTGTAAACAACTTATTGACATATCGATAATTAATCAATATTATTTAATTATCACTATATTGATAATTAGATGGAAGGAGGTATCGACATGCATTACTTAGCGGAACACCAAACGTTCTCGTCGACGCAAGCCCTAAATACGGCCGTCTACGAACACATCAAACGCAACTCATACGATTTAAACGATACGGCTCGCGCCGCCCTTAAACAAATCGCACGTTATGCGGTTAAGTTCGCAGGTGCGGCGCATCTAAAGGCGGAAACGTTAGCGGACCTAATCGGCAAGTCGGTCAAGACGGTTCGGCGAATACTTAATAAACTTGTGGCACTGGGCATCGTCAAAAAGATCGCAACAACACGGAAAATCAACGGGGGCAAGGGCGCCAATATTATCGTCATTTTACCGTTGACCGCCGATGACCAGTCGACAGTGTCCAGTCGAGCGGAGTCGGAAAATGCCGATGTACCAACGGTTCAGACGCCAAAAATCGAAAATGAACCATCGGATTCTATTAATCTTAATCAAAAGCACGTTAAAGATACGGTGGCTGTTCCGGCTGAAGTGCTAAAAAACTCGTTGCCAACGGAAATCTACAACGCAATGAGTCGCTACTTTGACGCAGTCGATATTTATAAATACTACGGATTGTTATTGCGTGCTAAGGCTTCCGTAGATCCTGCGCTAATGATCGAGCATGATCCGGAGCCATTCGTTGATGCGTGGTATAAGACGATTTTAGCGGCGAAATTACAGCGAATTAGACGTTTTGATGACTACGTGTATATCTTATTCCAGCGTGCGGCTAGCGAGGTAAAACGTCGTAAAATGCGTGCTAAAATGGCGTCGTTTGAGGCGTTTATTGAAGCGGAGTAGGCGGTCGTACTTAATTGCCGAAAATTTCGGTAAACGACTTAAAAAAGACGGCCGTTAAGCCGTCCTATCGTTTCCGAAATGTCTTACGTTCCTTATTTAACTTTTCCGTGATTTGAACAAGCGGAGAATGCTTCGAATGTTGTTCTTTAAGAGAGCTTTTAGATAAGTGAGTATACCGTTTAACCATACGCATGTCTCGATGACCAAGCATCGCCTGTAAATGACGTATATCGCCGCCGTTTTCTAAATACATCGTCGCGCCAGTATGTCGGAATAAATGCGGATGTACATGCTTAGCAATACCGACTTGTTCTGCGTATCTATTTAACTGTTTCCGAAAATGATTCGGCTGTAATTGTTCTCCGTAGTTACTTAGAAATACGAATGAACTATTGAAATCTTCGTTTTCTACTATAAGTTCTTTTATTAAATTCATCGTTTTTCTTGCGAGAGGGACGAATCTACCTTGGCGGGTCTTAACGTCCCAAGCGCTGAAATAAACGGTGTCTGACGCATAATCTACGTTTTCTTTCGTTAACGATAAAATTTCTCCGATTCGAGCCATTGAATCGATGAGGAACGTCATTATCACATAGTCGCGGAATCCGACGAATGTTCGTTGATCAGGAGCGCTTAAAAGTTTCCGTAGTTCTTCCGGCGATAGTATATTTACCATTTCTTCCGGATCATTGACTAATTTCGTGTCGTCAAACGGATTTAACAGTACCGACCCTTCGCGTTGAGCAAACCGAAAGAGTGTCCGTAGTGTTTTTATATAATCGTTTACGGACTTCGGCGACATGCCGGGCGTTTTGTGTTCGTCTTTTTTGAACTTATGGCCGTCGAATTTAACCCGTTCGTGTAGCAAATACGCAACAAAGCCGCGTGCAAAGTCAACGTCAATATCTCGAACGTCATCGTCCAGTCCGATCATCCGTGCGTATTCTAATAAGTAACGACAAGCTCTGCGATACCGGTCGATAGTTTCCGGTGCTCTATTTTCCGCGCGCTTGGCCTCGCATATTTTTTCGCAGATAACCGAGATTGAATACGTTTTTCCGCGCGTTGTTTTAGTTATCGCCCTCTCCGCCTTAACGCGCTTACCTTTCCGTCGTTCTGAATGCATTAAAAAATCGCCTCCTATTCGTATAGAAGACGATCGATTTACCGGTGCGCTACACTGCGCGATATAGGAGCGGTACACTACGTTAAGTCAACGCTTAAGTCACCGTTAAGCAAACGTTGATATACCGCCGTTAAACCGGTGTATGGAGCATAGCGGGCTCGAACCGCTGACCTCTACACTGCCAGTGTAGCGCTCTCCCAGCTGAGCTAATGCCCCGAGGTCTTACGACATATTTAATTATAATCAATCCTCTTGTGAAATTCAAGCTGTAAAATGTAAAGCTGAAGTCTATTTTTCTTGCTGATTAATCGGGATATATTGAAAAATTTCTCCAGAATGAACAGATTGAGCTAATCGTCTGAGCCAGTCATAATATGCTTTTGAGTTTTCAAGCTGTTCCAATAGCCGTTGCGCCTCTTCTTTGATCGATTCATCAACCTGTTGATGATTCACCACATCTTGAAGGCGTTTTTGTGCCTCTTCTATTGCCGCTAGATTGACCACTACTTCGCGTTCCCATTTTTGAGGGAAGAAGTTCATGAAAAACTTAAAAAAATCCTTTTCAGCGACAAAGCTATGTTTTCTTCTTCCTCGATGGAAGGTCTTTTTGACGATATTCATATCTTGCAGCTTTTTAACGCCTGTACTCATACTTGGCTTACTCATTTGTAACTCTTCGCGCATTTCATCAAGCGTCATTTCCTCATTTAAATACATGGTCCCATATAATATGCCCGCACTTCTTGTAATGCCGTAGAGATCCATGGTTTCAGCGATGGAATCAATGACTAGATCTTTAGCAGCTAAAATACTTTCCTCTGCTTGTTGCTTTTCCTGATTTTTCATCTTGTCCCTGCTTTCTATTAAGAGAATTCAATACGTTCAAAAAAATCATTATGAACTATATGTTAACGAAAGAATGCAAAATGTCAAAAAAAAAATGAAACATATCTCCCTTTGACAGAAAAATTTGAACATGTTAAGTTAATTATGTTCAAAACATTAAATTTTTATTTAACAAACTTACTCAAGATAAATTCAGAGGAGGTTCCTTCTATGAGTCAAACACTTTTTATAGATGGACAATGGGTTGCCGCTAAAAGTGGCGAAACACGGGATATCATCAATCCTTTTAATCAAGAAGTGATTGCCACAGTCAGCGAAGGATCAAGAAGTGATGCGCAGCTTGCCATTAAAGCAGCGAGAAAAGCCTTTGATCAAGGTGATTGGGCAAATTTGCCGGGGCTCGAAAGAGGAAACATCGTATTCAAAATAGCCGAATTCATTAGACGTGACCTTGCTGAATTAGCAAAATTAGAATCACTTGATACAGGCAAAACATTAGAAGAAAGCAAAGCGGATATGGTCGATATTGCGAACGTGTTCCAATATTACGCAGGACTTGCTGACAAAGATGGCGGGGAAATCATTGCATCGCCAATTCCGAACTCAAAAAGTGAACTAGTCAGAGAGCCTGTTGGGGTATGCGGTCAAATTACACCTTGGAATTATCCATTACTACAGGCAAGCTGGAAAATCGCTCCTGCACTTGCGGCGGGAAATACGATTGTCTTAAAGCCGAGTGAACTTACACCATTAACGACTATCAAAATATTTAAATTAATGGAAGAGGCGGGTGTCCCAAGGGGTGTAGCAAACCTTGTACTTGGACCTGGTGCAACTGTTGGAGATGAGCTTGCTGTAAACGATCAAGTGGACTTGATCTCCTTTACAGGTGGTATTGAAACAGGTAAGAAAATCATGCAAGGAGCAAGCGGGAATGTGAAAAAAATTGCCCTTGAGCTCGGCGGGAAAAATCCGAATATTGTGTTTCGAGATGCTGATTTAGACGTAGCGGTTGACCAGGCAATGAATGCTGTGTTTTTCCATGCGGGGCAGATTTGTTCAGCGGGTTCACGATTATTAGTGGAAGAGTCCATTCATGATGAATTTTTAGAAGAACTGGTGAAGCGGACGAAAAACATCAAGCTAGGCAACGGCTTTGATGAAGGAACGCAGAGCGGGCCGCTTATCTCAGCTGAGCATCGAGAAAAAGTAGAAAAATACGTCAGCATCGGTCTAGAAGAAGGCGCAACATTAGAAACAGGCGGAAAACGTCCTGAAGCAGAGGAGCTTCAAAATGGTTTCTTCTACTTGCCAACCATTTTCTCTGGCTGCATGTCAGATATGCGGATTGTACAAGAAGAGATCTTTGGACCAGTGCTAACTGTGGAATCCTTCCGTTCAGAAGAAGAAGCTGTCCAACTGGCAAATGATACGATATATGGTTTAGCAGGGGCTGTTTGGTCTGCAGATATTGGGAAAGCAGAAAGAGTGGCTCGCCAATTAAGATTAGGAACTGTATGGATCAATGACTTCCATCCATATTTTGCTCAAGCACCTTGGGGAGGTTACAAACAATCTGGCCTTGGGCGCGAGTTAGGACGAACGGGACTTGAAGAGTATACAGAATTGAAGCATTTATATAGAAATACAAAACCTGAAGCAGTTCATTGGTTTAAATAAATATCACTCATTTGGAGGAGATTCAATATGACATTAAATATGAAAATTGAAAGCATGCAAAAGTTCCATACATTTGAAATCCCGACTGTCATCAAGCATGGCATTGGTGCGGTGAAACATGTTGGAGAAGAAGTGAAAGCATACGGCGTCTCAAAGGTATTACTTGTAACAGACCCTGGCATTCATCAGGCTGGTGTTGTAGATCCAGTCATTAAATCTTTAAAAGAAGCGAAAATTAATGTCGTGCTTTTTGACAAAGTAGAACCAAACCCGCCAGTAAGACTTGTGAATGAAGGCTCAGCTTTATATGAAAAAGAAAGCTGTAATGGCTTAGTTGCAGTAGGCGGTGGAAGCTCCATGGACACAGCGAAAGCCATCGGCGTTGAAGTGACACATGAAGGCTCAGTGCTTGATTACGAAGCAGCGGAGGGGAAAAAACCGCTAGAAAATAGAATCCCTCCTCTAACAACGATTCCGACAACTGCTGGTACTGGTTCAGAGGTCACGCAGTGGGCCGTGATCACAGATGAAGAAAGAGAATTCAAATTTAATACAGGCGGACCGCTGATTGCTGCCCACTTAACTGTAATTGATCCGGAGCTTCACGTATCGATGCCGCCTCATGTGACGGCAATGACTGGAATTGATGCACTTGCGCACGCAATCGAATGCTATACAATGAAGTTTGCTCAGCCCATTACGGATGCGGTGGCGCTCATGGCAATTGAATATGCTGCTCATTATATTCGTCGTGCCTTTGCGGATGGTGAGGATTTAGAAGCAAGATATGGAATGGCTCAAGCAGCGATGCTTGCAGGACTTTCTTATGGTAGTGAATCAGCTGGTGCAGCCCATGCGATGAGTCAAACACTCGGAGGCATTATTCCTGTAGCGCATGGTCAGTGTGTAGCAGCGATGATGGGACCAGTGATGGAATATAACTGGAAAGGATACCCGGAAAAATTCGCCCGAATTGCACAAGCGTTTGGGATTAATACGAGTAGCATGTCAACAGAAGAAGCGGCAAAAGCGGCAGTTAACTGGATGTATGATCTAGTAGAGGATTTAGAAATTCCTTCATTAGAAGAACAAGGTGTATCTAAAGATATGATTGACCGTTTATCAAAAGAAGCGATGAAAGATCCGCAAACAGTTGGAAATCCAAGAGATCTAAACGAAAAAGCGTATAACTGGATTTATGCACGCTGCTTTAACCTGACGCCTAAAACAGTATAACGAATTCAAGACTCCCAACGAGTGAGGGAGTCTTTTTTATTTGTCTTATAATTGTTGTTTAATCTCTTTAATCTGATGAATATGGCGTTTCTCGTGAGCACCAATAAAATCAATGTATTGCTTAAGTGATAACTCTTCAAACACTGGATGTGCGATCACTCGTTTGAAATCTTCTTCAGTAAAAGTCGATAAAATTTGATTCAATTGCTCGCGTGCTGTATCGAGCTCATCCTTTAACTGAGCAGGTGTGACATGTTTACGCTCAGGGTCAACAATACTAGGGGCAGTTGCTTTTTTTGATCGGTCCTCAGCCATTTCTACCGGCTTTGGTTTATATTCTTTGATCGGCGCTTTCTTTCCTTCTGCTGCCAGATGCTTTGCCGCAACAAGATCCATTTTCTTTAAATGATCTGCAACCTCTTGAATACTCCAAGTATCTTCAGATATTTTTTGATTTAATGCTTCTTCATTCAAACCTTGCAGTTCTTGCCATAATTGTTGTCTTGCTTCATGTAATAAACTCATTTTCAATCACCTCAACTTTAAATTTTATCATACTGGTACATGACAATCATTCTTTATCTATCTAAGAAATCCTTTGAAGAAACATGATGAAAAGTGAACCCTTTACAAAAGTGGTGAGTATGGCTTAAATGGAACAAAGACTTTCTAATATTGATAAAATGACAGTTGTTCATACAGGCGGTAATGTGGAAGGAAGCAGAGCCAATAAAGTGACAGGCTATGCAACAAATTTCATGTCTAGCCATCAAGAAAGCTTAAAAGCATCTTCCGGTATTGATATGTTAGAAATCATTGAGAATCTCTAGAAAAGGCAATGTGAAACAAAGCAACAATCGAAAGTAAAATAGAAAAATAAAGATCAATAGGACCTATCAGAAGAAGATGTCTATTGATCGATCTCTCTTGACATATGAAGAGAGACTCACAAGGGCGCCGCTGAAAATATCATGAGCACTAGGAATTTTACGTAATACAACTTTATCATAATGAGTAAAACAAACGAATCACTTGAGGGGATTTGTAGTTGAAGATGGGGTATTTGGCTTTGTCTCCTTTGGAGAACAATGTGACAAGCGTTATTCAGAATATGATGGTGAACTTTATGCTATTTATTTACTAGAGCAAAAGTAGAGATTTTGGAGCGGGTATAGCTTTCTTAGCGAAAGGAGTAAAAGGGGTACATGAGTATGATGCTATTTTAGGTGTTTGAACGGAATTCAGCGAAGCCATTTTATGAAAAATTCAACCCGCTTTTGCCGTTACCAGGCAGTTTGAACTGGCTGATAATGATGATGAGATCGGCTTTGCATGGAAGCTGTCTGTATGAAACGAACATTTACAAAGAATTAAATCGTCAGTTTCCAATAATAATGAGAGAAAAATGTAAAAAGAGTAGCAAGCAGAATATAAGAAATGAAAGGAAAAGCTTCTACTTTTCCTTTTAAGCCTGATATTTTTAATGCTTCATAGAAACCTGCCAAAAAATAGGCAAGACTGAGAATATAGCAACAAAGCATAATGGAGTAAGGGTTCATTGTCGTACCTCCAACATAAAATCTTCTACTACTAATAGATTCCATAGAGCAGAAAATTATGCATAAAAAACAGCTGAAATCAGCTGATTATTTTTGAAGAGGAAAAACCAATCGAGATGCACTAGGGATGAGTAAACAAAGGATGATACTACAAATGATAAAGGAAGGAATCATATATGTACCGTTATAGATTAAAGAATAAACCCAACCTGCCATTCCTTTTGGTGCATTTTGCGAAAAGAAAACGATCCCAGAAATAAAGAACGTCAGCAGTCTGAAAAAACTAGCAACAAAAACAGATAGTGTAATATAGAAGAATTGTTTTTTTCGACTCTTCTCCTGAATCGCTTTTTTGATCGAACCTGAAAATATGCCGCTCAGACAAATGACAACAGATGCTACGAAATAATCTAAAAATCCCTGTACGGGCGTTGCAATAATGGGGTTATTCATAAGCTGCAGTCCAGCAATTAATACACCAATGATAAATCCAGTAGACACTCCCCACCTGATAGACATCAGAATAACCGGAATCATAATGAGAGCAATTGACCCTCCATTCGGCATTCTTAAAAAGAGACCGGACAAGTAATCTAATACAAGTGCAAGTGAAGTCATAATTGCTATTTCCATAAGACGTACTAATTGGTTTGATTGTTTCATACAAAAGAATCTCCTTTTTCATAAATTGAGCAAGGAGAGACCATGTAAGGATGAGTATGTTGGTCATAGAAGAATAGATCGGGTTGAACATAATGGATAGATAACATGTATTCAAATGACTCCACATTCCTACTTCAGTATTAACTGACAGGTTCAAAGGGTCAGAACAACGAATCGTTCACTCTCAGCACAAAGCTCCCCCTGCGGTTATTTAGTTCATCAATCATATATTATAAATATACTAGAAACCTTCATAATCAACAATAGAAAATTCCCTTGACAATCGCTTATCCTATTAAATAGGAAGAAATAAGAAAAAATAAATTATTTAGAAAAAATACTTGTCTCTTCTTTCGAAAGGTGTTATATTTGTATTCGCCGCTGAAATAGAGCGGTTGATAAAAAATGTTAAGAAAAAAGTTGTTGACTTATTCTTGATAGAATGTTATATTAATAGAGTCGCCTATGAGCGATAATGAAATGATCTTTGAAAACTAAACAAGACAAAACGTACCTGTTCATTCGAGATTTGATAAAAAATCCTATGATACATCATAGGTAGTCAGTCAAACTGACGAGGCAGGAGAATGATCACATGCTAAGTTACATTGTGTAGCAACGCATGTGTGATATGCATCCTGCATACTTCGGAGAGTTTGATCCTGGCTCAGGACGAACGCTGGCGGCGTGCCTAATACATGCAAGTCGAGCGGACAGAAGGGAGCTTGCTCCTGGAAGTTAGCGGCGGACGGGTGAGTAACACGTGGGTAACCTGCCTGTAAGACTGGGATAACTCCGGGAAACCGGAGCTAATACCGGATAATTCCTTGAACCGCATGGTTCAAGGATGAAAGACGGTTTCGGCTGTCACTTACAGATGGACCCGCGGCGCATTAGCTAGTTGGTGAGGTAATGGCTCACCAAGGCGACGATGCGTAGCCGACCTGAGAGGGTGATCGGCCACACTGGGACTGAGACACGGCCCAGACTCCTACGGGAGGCAGCAGTAGGGAATCTTCCGCAATGGACGAAAGTCTGACGGAGCAACGCCGCGTGAGTGAAGAAGGTTTTCGGATCGTAAAGCTCTGTTGTTAGGGAAGAACAAGTACGAGAGTCACTGCTCGTACCATGACGGTACCTAACCAGAAAGCCACGGCTAACTACGTGCCAGCAGCCGCGGTAATACGTAGGTGGCAAGCGTTGTCCGGAATTATTGGGCGTAAAGGGCTCGCAGGCGGTTTCTTAAGTCTGATGTGAAAGCCCCCGGCTCAACCGGGGAAGGTCATTGGAAACTGGGGAACTTGAGTGCAGAAGAGGAGAGTGGAATTCCACGTGTAGCGGTGAAATGCGTAGAGATGTGGAGGAACACCAGTGGCGAAGGCGACTCTCTGGTCTGTAACTGACGCTGAGGAGCGAAAGCGTGGGGAGCGAACAGGATTAGATACCCTGGTAGTCCACGCCGTAAACGATGAGTGCTAAGTGTTAGGGGGTTTCCGCCCCTTAGTGCTGCAGCTAACGCATTAAGCACTCCGCCTGGGGAGTACGGTCGCAAGACTGAAACTCAAAGGAATTGACGGGGGCCCGCACAAGCGGTGGAGCATGTGGTTTAATTCGAAGCAACGCGAAGAACCTTACCAGGTCTTGACATCCTCTGACAACCCTAGAGATAGGGCTTTCCCTTCGGGGACAGAGAGACAGGTGGTGCATGGTTGTCGTCAGCTCGTGTCGTGAGATGTTGGGTTAAGTCCCGCAACGAGCGCAACCCTTGATCTTAGTTGCCAGCATTCAGTTGGGCACTCTAAGGTGACTGCCGGTGACAAACCGGAGGAAGGTGGGGATGACGTCAAATCATCATGCCCCTTATGACCTGGGCTACACACGTGCTACAATGGACAGAACAAAGGGCTGCGAGACCGCAAGGTTGAGCGAATCCCACAAATCTGTTCTCAGTTCGGATCGCAGTCTGCAACTCGACTGCGTGAAGCTGGAATCGCTAGTAATCGCGGATCAGCATGCCGCGGTGAATACGTTCCCGGGCCTTGTACACACCGCCCGTCACACCACGAGAGTTTGCAACACCCGAAGTCGGTGAGGTAACCTTTATGGAGCCAGCCGCCGAAGGTGGGGCAGATGATTGGGGTGAAGTCGTAACAAGGTAGCCGTATCGGAAGGTGCGGCTGGATCACCTCCTTTCTAAGGATATATGGAGCAGTATGCGTTTTGGTCTTGTTTAGTTTTGAAGGATTATTCCTTCAAAGCATGTCTCTAGCGAGACAGAATTGTTCTTTGAAAACTAGATAACAATAAGTAATACATTCACATTGAATGCAAAGTGTATCACACAAAGTGATTCTTTCTAAAGTAAGAAATGGTTAAGTTAGAAAGGGCGCACGGTGGATGCCTTGGCACTAGGAGCCGATGAAGGACGGGACGAACACCGATATGCTTCGGGGAGCTGTAAGCAAGCATTGATCCGGAGATTTCCGAATGGGGAAACCCACTGCTCGTAATGGAGTAGTATCCATACTTGAATACATAGAGTATGAGAAGGCATACCCGGGGAACTGAAACATCTAAGTACCCGGAGGAAGAGAAAGCAAATGCGATTCCCTAAGTAGCGGCGAGCGAAACGGGAACAGCCCAAACCAAGAGGCTTGCCTCTTGGGGTTGTAGGACACTCTATACGGAGTTACAAAGGAATGATATAAGCGAAGAGGTCTGGAAAGGCCCGCCAGAGAAGGTAACAGCCCTGTAACTGAAATGTCATTCTCTCCAGAGTGGATCCTGAGTACGGCGGAACACGTGAAATTCCGTCGGAATCCGGGAGGACCATCTCCCAAGGCTAAATACTCCCTAGTGACCGATAGTGAACCAGTACCGTGAGGGAAAGGTGAAAAGCACCCCGGAAGGGGAGTGAAATAGATCCTGAAACCGTGTGCCTACAAGTAGTCAGAGCCCGTTAACGGGTGATGGCGTGCCTTTTGTAGAATGAACCGGCGAGTTACGATCCCGTGCAAGGTTAAGCAGAAGATGCGGAGCCGCAGCGAAAGCGAGTCTGAATAGGGCGCAAGAGTACGTGGTCGTAGACCCGAAACCAGGTGATCTACCCATGTCCAGGGTGAAGTTCAGGTAACACTGAATGGAGGCCCGAACCCACGCACGTTGAAAAGTGCGGGGATGAGGTGTGGGTAGGGGTGAAATGCCAATCGAACCTGGAGATAGCTGGTTCTCTCCGAAATAGCTTTAGGGCTAGCCTCAAGGTAAGAGTCTCGGAGGTAGAGCACTGATTGGACTAGGGGCCCCTACCGGGTTACCGAATTCAGTCAAACTCCGAATGCCGATGACTTATCCTTGGGAGTCAGACTGCGAGTGATAAGATCCGTAGTCGAAAGGGAAACAGCCCAGACCGCCAGCTAAGGTCCCAAAGTATACGTTAAGTGGAAAAGGATGTGGAGTTGCTTAGACAACCAGGATGTTGGCTTAGAAGCAGCCACCATTTAAAGAGTGCGTAATAGCTCACTGGTCGAGT